>JAYVQY010000022.1:0-35972 GCA_043776715.1 Cyclobacteriaceae bacterium
ACTGCAAAGAATGTGTTCAACTATTGTTAAATGCCGGAGCAAAAACTGATTTTAAGAATGGTATCTCTGGTGAAAACATCGTGCATGAGTTGGCGTCCACCTGGATCGCCACAGGCCAACGCGCTGCCGGAATCCAGGCAAACATACCATACTTTGAGAAAGCAGGAATGGGTGTACCGGAGTGGTATAAAACGATGGAGATCTCTATCTACGGAAACTTTAATGACATTCTAAAGCTCCTGCTGGAAAAAGGTGCCGACATCGAGAACCTTGATAACAATAAAAGAACGCCACTGATGAATGCTGTCTTACAACCGAAAGTCAACGAAGAGGTGGTTATGGGTCTGATTGAAAATGGTGCAAACATAAATGCAACTGGGCTGAATAATGAACCAACAGAATTTGCAAAAGAAACTGCTGACGTCGAGAAAATTAAAGTAAAGTTTGATTTCCCCAGGGAAGGAAGAAATGGGAACGGCGCGGGTTACAGTGCCAACATGGACTTGCTAAAAACAAAACCCAAAAAAGTTGCCCTCATCAGTTATTACCTATATGATCCTAGAAAAGGAAAAACAACTGAAAGATAACTTCGGTGTGAATGCCGTCGTAACCATGATGTTGGGCCCGAACCCCGGCCGTACGGAAGCGACGGATGCGGATGCCAAAAACCTCGGACAATTCTATTGCGGCACACGCACTTACTACAGCTCTCCTGCAATTTTCAAAGACGATACAGGAATTTTCGGCCAGTACGATGGCATGGCCAATGTGCTAAAGGCCCATGCTGCGAAAATGTGCAATTATGTAAATGGAAAAGAGAAAGACTCAGAATAGAACCTCACCCTAATCCCAAATACCTATCCAATAAAAATCGTCTGGTCTGAGACGATTTTTTTTATAACACTTTGGAAAGGGTTTCCCTTGCTCTGAGGTTGACCTGAGCAAAAGAAAATAATGATAGGAATACAAAAGATGCAATCAGAAAAAAATTGAGTTGAATCTCTTCTCATCCAATTTCTAAACACGGGTATTGTCCCTTAGATTTCGAGGAGCTACTTAATTCAAGTATTCAATTAAAATTTCAACTGCCTTTTCTTTGACACCTTCGCAGTCTTATTGTACTCCAACGCCAGATCAATCCAGTATTTCAATCGCTTCTCGGTATTCAACACATCTAAATCAACGAACACGAAGCCCTTCATTACCTTCCCGGTAAAGTCCATGGGTTTGCACCCATCTTTTTCCATTACTTCATCATAGCGAGCAGGGTCAAGCCGCACCATCAGGCGCTCTTGCTCTACACCCACCAACATTTTATCATTTACCATGAAACACAAGCCGCCGAACATTTTCTTCTCAATCACCTTTTTGTGTGTGAGCGAAATGATTTCTCTTGCACGATCTGCCAGTTTCTCGTTGTACATCATCTGAAGATTTGGCCTATTGTAAAAAAATACAAATGTTCTAAATCGTAACGGGCCTATTCAAAAGAATCCTACATCTTCAATAACTTAAATGCATGCTGCCATTCATTGTTAAGCATGCCCGGGATACACCAGAGAATGCAAAGCGGCTCGATGGCACGTGCCGACTCTACCATGCCAAAGTCGGCAGTCTCCCAGCCAAATTGATCCAGAATGGCAGTAACTTCTTTCTTAGCACCCTTGTCGTTGCCACAAATAAACATGGTGGGCTTGCCTCCTGGAAAAGCAGGATTGACCATGAATAGGTTTCCAACACTGTTGAAGGCCTTTACGAACTTTGCTTGAGGTGCAATTTTTTGCAGACGTTCCATCAGCGAGTCGTTCAAAGACGTAAAATATTGAATGATACCCGCCGATGGTGGTGCAGCTGCAATCGGGTTGGTGGTGTCGATCACTACTTTGTTCGTCAGCGAAGTTGAGAAAGTTTTCACCAACGACTCTGCACTCGTGCCTTTCACGGCAAGAACAAGAATGTCCCCAAACTTCGCCGCTGCCTCAAAGCTTCCAACCTGTCCGCCCGCATTCTTACTCTTCCAATCCGTTAGCTTGGAAACATCACTGGTCCCCATTATTACCTCATGCCCATGCTTTAAAAATCCACTGGCCAAAACCTGAGCCACCTGGCCTGATCCAATGATTCCAATTTTTTTTGTCATTGTTTTTGATGTTAATATTTAGTGTCGAACTGAAAGATAATACATTGAGTTCCTCTGATCTAATAATATTTAAGGTTAAGAATGTCCTGCCCGAACCAGAATTCCATAAAAAAACTATCACTACCAGCGCCTTCATGACTTCTTAGTTATGACCACTTTCTATTAAGCTCTTGTCGATAGGTGCGAAAGCATGGCCATGGCCTCAACCAAAATCAATTAATTGTTAACTTTCGTCATCATGCACTTAAAAACTCTTATCAGATTTTTGCTGCTGCTGGCCATTGTTAATACAGGCTGCCAGCCAAAGACTGAGACAGGATCGACCCTGACGTCAAGACTCGATTCACTCTTCATGGCAATGCCAGACTTCAATGGCGTCGTCCTGATCGCCGACAAAGGCCGGCCCATCTATCATAAAGCTTTCGGCTTCACCAACTTCGAAACCCGGGCGCCTCTGGACACGGCAAGCATTTTTGAATTGGCATCTGTCTCCAAACAATTCACTTCTATGTGTATCATGATGCTACAGGAGGAAGGGAAGCTTGCCTATGATGATCTGGTTGAAAAATATATTCCCGGACTGCCTTATCCCAACATCACCATCCGCCATCTGTTGAATCACACCTCAGGCCTGCCCGACTATCAGGAAATCATGAACTCGCACTGGGACAAAACCAAAGTGGCCGGCAACCAGGAGATCATTGAATACCTGAAGCAATATCATCCAGCCAAAAATGCAGAACCTAATGAAAAATATGAGTATAGCAACACCGGCTATGTGCTGCTTGGGACTATCGTTGAGAAAGCAGCCGGACAGGATTTTATTCAAATGTGCCGTGAACGAATCTTCCAACCACTCCATATGACCTCCACTGACATCCGAAGTCTCGAAGAGAAATCGGGCTTGTCGAACTTTGCGCTGGGCCATATCTATGTCCCTGAAAAGAAACGTTACGTCCGGGCTGATTCTTTTCCATCCTCCAATTATACCATCTGGCTGGGCAACAGGAAAGGTCCGGGCCGCATTAGTTCAACCTCTTCCGATTTATTAAAGTGGGATCGGGCACTTTACTCCGAGCGTCTCGTCAAAAGATCATCCCTTGATCAAGCCTTTACTCCAGCTGTACTCAGCAACGATTCAATTTCTAACTATGGCTTTGGATGGACGCTCAGGTCGCACCCGGTTTTGGGCAAAGTAGTGTGGCACAATGGAGATAATCCAGGTTATAAGACGATCATCATCCGATATATTGATGCAGACAAGACTGTCATCATGCTTTGCAACAATGCCTTTGAAAAGTTTGGAGAGATACAAGGTGTCATTGAAGCAATGGTCGGTCATAAATAGTTCTAAAAATGCAAATCTTGAAGGTCCAAGGCTGAATGTCCAATTTCAAAGCTGGCGCCACTTTAATGTTTATGATTCGGCGTTAGACGTTTTAGATTCGAACTCTAAGAGGTGAAATTTGAAATTTGGAGTGTAGGCTCAATTTAGGATTTAGGATTTAGGATTTAGGATTTAGGATTTAGGATTTAGGATTTAGGATTTACAAGTTTCAAATTTCAATTCCCAATGAAAATCGGTCTCCTCTCTGACACCCATAGCCATCTTGATCCAAAAATATTTGATCACTTCAAGGACTGTGATGAAATTTGGCATGCCGGCGATATCGGCGATCCAGCAGTGGTCGACAGTCTTGAAAAGTTTAAACCACTCCGCGCCGTGTTTGGAAATATTGACGATAAGAATTTGCAGGCACGCTTTCCGGAGGACCTCTGGTTTGATTGTGAGGGAACGAAAATCTGGATGACCCATATCGGTGGCAAACCACCCAATTACAATCCCAGGGTGAAGAAAGGATTAAGAGAAAAAATTCCGGACATCTTCATTTGCGGTCATTCGCACATTCTTCAGGTGAAGAAAGATGAGATACTGAATATGCTATACATCAATCCGGGAGCCGCGGGAAATCACGGTTTACATTCCATCAAGACGATTATCCGCATGGAAATCGTCCAGTCAAAAGTTAAAAAAATGGAAGTAATTGAATTGGGGAAACGAGGTGCAATTTGAAAGATGAAGAGTACCGTTAACTACGAGTGAAAAATTGAAATTCAGCGCAAACCAAATTTCAACTTTCAAATTTCCATTCGCTACTTCTTCGCCGTTGCTTTCTTGGCTTTGAACTCCTCTTTTATCTTTTCAATGTCAACACCTTTCGCAACTGGTTGAAAATTTTGGATCTTCAATGTTTGCCTTCTGCGTGCTGATTTGGCTCTGTCTTTGCGGTTCTTGCGCTTGAGTCTTGTAACTGCCATAAATAGGTTCGTTTTAAAGAGGCGCAAAAATAGACTTTGATTGACAGGATAAAAAAGAATTGCTTGATTTTTATTGAATTCCATTGCCCCTGAGGTCATAAAAACATTTAAATAAGGCCAAATAAGCGCCAATCGTGTTAGTTTTACCCCTTATTGTATGGATAAACCTTCTCTTCCGAAAGGCACACGCGACTTTGGGCCGGCCCAAATGGCCAAGCGTCAGTTTATTTTAAACACTATTCGAAAGGTGTATGGGGTGTATGGCTTTCAGCCATTGGAGACGCCCGCGATGGAGAACCTTTCTACACTCACGGGAAAGTATGGCGAGGAAGGTGATCAGTTGCTCTTCAAGATTTTGAACTCAGGGGATTATCTAAAGGATGTTGAAGTCACGAAACTAAATGATAGAGATTCAAAATCTCTTGCCGCTGATATCTCCGAAAAGGGCCTGCGGTACGATCTCACCGTTCCCTTCGCTCGTTTTGTGGTGATGAACCGTCACGAGATTACGTTTCCATTCAAGCGTTATCAAATCCAACCGGTCTGGCGCGCCGACCGTCCGCAGAAAGGACGCTATCGCGAATTTTTTCAGTGTGATGCAGACGTGATCGGCACAAACTCATTGATGTGTGAGGCAGAGATCATTCTCATGATCAAAGAAGTGTTCAGGAATCTGGGGATTTTGGATTATTCGATAAAGATCAATCACAGGGCAATTCTTTCCGGTCTCGCGGAGCTTGCAGGAGCAACAGAGAATGAGTCTTCGCTGTTCGTCGCCATAGACAAGCTTGATAAAATTGGTGAAGAAAAAGTAAAGGAGGAACTTAGAAGCAAAGGATTCTCAGAATCCGGCCTTGCCTATGTTTTTGAAATCCTGAATTTCAAAGGAAGCACGCAAAATAAAATTGAATTCCTTTCCAATAAATTTTCAGCTTCTTCGAATGGACTAAAAGGAATTTCTGATTTCAAAGAAGTTTTAAGCCTCTTCTCAAGTTATGGTGTCAACGAGCAGCACATCGAATTTGACATAGCCCTTGCACGCGGACTGAGCTACTACACTGGCTGCATCTTCGAAACAAAGATCAATGGCATCTCCATCGGCAGCGTAGGCGGCGGTGGAAGATATGACAACCTCACGGGAGGATTCGGAATGCCCGGTGTCTCAGGCGTTGGATTTTCATTTGGCGTTGACCGGCTGTGTGATGCCATGGAAGAACTCCAGCTTTTCTCAGCAGAAACAATGATCTCATCCAGGATATTGATATGTCACCTGGATGAAGAATGCCAAAGATTCGCGTTAAAGATCATACAAAAACTTCGTGATAAAGGAATCGCGTCTGAAGTCTATCCTGATCTTTCCAAACTAAAAAAACAACTGGAGTACGCTGACCGGAAAAAGGTCCCTTTCACGATTGTCATCGGATCGGATGAAATGAAGAGTGGCGTGCTCACATTTAAGAACATGAAGAGTGGTGAGCAGCATCAGATTACTTTGGACGAAATCATCTCAAAATTCTGATCGGCGTGGCACTGCAACACACTATTTCCTCCCGCGTACTCTTATTATCTGATCTCGAAAGAATCCTTCTGGAAGATTGTCAGCTCACGGTCTCGCCAGAATCGAAAGCAAAAATAATCCGCTGCCGGGAATACCTCGATAATAAAATCAATAATACTTCGCAGCCTTTGTACGGAATCAACACCGGCTTCGGCTCCCTTTACAACAAAAATATTTCCAGGGATGATCTTGAAAAACTTCAGAATAACCTCGTAAAGTCGCACGCATGCGGCACCGGACCAGAGATCCCGGAAGCCATCGTGAGGCTCATGCTTTTTCTGAAAGTACAATCGCTTTCATACGGTTACTCTGGTGTGCAAATGGATACTGTACAGCGATTGGCAGATCTGTTCAATCAAAAAGTTTATCCGAAAGTTTATGAGATGGGTTCACTGGGCGCTTCCGGCGACCTCGCCCCGTTGGCACATCTGTCACTGCCATTGATTGGATTGGGCGAAGTAAATTTTGAAGGTAAATCATGGAGTGCGAAAGAGATTTTAGAACGGTTTCACTGGGGGCCGCTTCACTTCAAGGCAAAAGAAGGGCTGGCCCTTCTCAACGGCACTCAGTTCATGGGAGCCTTTGGTGTGTGGTGTGTACTGCAGGCGCACCGGATCATGAAACTCGCCAACCACATTAGCGCCCTTTCATTGGATGTATTCGATGGACGCATTGAGCCCTTCAATGAAAAAGTGCACCAAATCCGTCCACAAAAAGGACAAGGAAAGATCGCCATCAATTTTCTTAAAATGTTGGAAGGAAGTCAGTTGATCGCGCAACCTAAAAAACATGTACAGGATCCCTACTCCTTCCGATGCATTCCACAAGTCCATGGTGCCAGTCTGGACGCCCTCGACTATATCAAGGAAGTATTCATGGCAGAGGTCAATGGTGTCACCGACAATCCAAATATTTTCCCGGAGGAAGACCTGATCATTTCTGCTGGGAACTTTCATGGTCAACCCCTGGCATTGGCGCTGGATTTTCTTTGCATCGCCATCGCGGAGATGGGAAGCATTTCAGAGCGCAGGACCTATCAGCTCATCAGCGGCGCACGGGACTTGCCCTATTACTTAGTAGCCAATCCGGGTATTAATTCGGGATTGATGATCCCTCAATACACTGCCGCTTCACTCGTGAGTCAGAACAAACAGCTTTGTACGCCTGCCTCGGTGGACTCGATTGTGTCCTCCAACGGGCAGGAAGATCACGTAAGCATGGGGGCAAATGCTGCCCTGAAGGCGTACCGGGTGGTAACCAATGTATTCTCGATCCTTACGATTGAGCTCATCACAGCTGCACAGGCGTTGCAATTTAGAAGGCCCCTGCGCACATCGCCCCGATTGGAGGAATTTGTGAATACTTTTCGGGCGGTCGTGCCGTTTATGGAAACAGACCGCTTGCTTCACAACGATCTTGTGAGTGGTGAGAAGTTCTTGAAAGAAGTTAAATTGGATAATGAGTAACTTGATTTTTACCATTGTTATTTCTAGACTTTTCAAAAGACTATTGAGAATTATTTGAAAATAATGAAGTGATCAGACAGCGCTGCTACATATTATTTCTATTCACCCTTGCCGGTATTGCATCGTATGCTCAGCCTTACGTAAGTCGGCTAGGTCGATTTCAGGTGGACCAAAAAAAGGGGTGTGTTCCATTCACCATCACATTAACCAATTTATTAGCAGGAACTTGCATACCGGGGACTTCCCCTTGCGCCATCGATTACGAAAACACCGGTACTCCGCAGATCAACGCACCCGTGACACATACCTATGGAAAAAATGGCACCTATAAATTAACTGTTATTTACCAAAGCCTTCCAGTTCAGCAAGATGACATTACGATCACGGTCGACCAAAACATTCAACCCAACTTTGAAATGTATGCTTGCGCCGGAGGTAAAGCCGCCATCAAAGTCGTAGACAATAATTATGATCAATATGTCATTGACTTCAATAATGATGGGGTGCCTGAAAGCACCTTGCCATTCTCAAACAACATCCTTACGCCAGCCTATACCTACACGCCACAAGGAAAGTACACTGCAGCTGTTCGTGGGCGCCGTCTAAGCTCATCTGATAATTGCACAGCCAATACTCAAGTCTTTCAGACCATCACTTCAATACCGTTGCCTAAGATTAACACGCTCACTTCAGTTGACAACGCCAATATTAAACTGGACTTTGCTACTGCAGCAAATATTCAGTACAAACTCGAGATTGCTGTCAATAGTTCTGCGGCATTCCAACCGTTGCAGACGCTGTTTGGAGTGAACACCACCTCGGTACCCAACCTTAAGCTGGATGAAAACTATTATTGCTTCCGCCTGGGTGCCTTTGATCCTTGTAATAACGCATCCACTTATTCATCGATCGTCTGCAGTACGAAGTTTACAGCCACCGCAATAAGTGATATCAATCAATTGAGGTGGCCCACCGGGGCATCGACCTTTGTAACAAGCACCAGCATCTCCAGAAATAAGAACCCTTACAAAATAAATAACGGCTCCGGGCAAAGTTTTGACGATACTGACATCATCTGTAAAACAGCTTATTGTTATCAATTGACCGTCAATTATAGTGGGGGTGGCAAAAGTATCTCTCTTGAAAAATGTGTGAATTCATTTTCGGCAAAAATTCCTACCGCCATCAGCGACGTAACTTCTGTAGTTTCCCCTGGAGGGGTGGAACTGAGTTGGAAACAAGATCCAAAGTTTGTGCCGCGGGAATATTTAGTCTTGCGGTCCTTTCCGGGCAGCCCTCTTAATTATATAGGTTCTGCAGATGCTGCAACGCCCAAATACAAAGACAATAGTTATCTCACTGAAGGGAAGTACTGTTATCAGGTAAACTATACCGACAAATGTGATAATGTAACTCCACCGGGAACAGTAGCATGCCCCATGCGGTTAAGTGGCACCCTCGCGAAAAGCAATGCCATCACGCTTGTTTGGAATCCCTCCACCGGATGGAAGAACGGTGTGAAGAATTACATCGTTGAAAAATATAATTTATCCGGGACCCTCATTAAATCATTCACTGTTTCTGACACCACTTTTACAGATGACCAGTCCGATCCAAACAATCAATATGTAAAGTATGATGTCAAGGCTCAATCAAACGATGCTGGGCTTTCCACCTCCGCTTCCAACGCAATTGAGTTCATAAAAAATGCGAACCTATATTACCCTACTGCGTTTACCCCCAATGGTGATAATCTAAATGACGCGTTCACCGTTTCAGGCCAGTTCATCGTGAAAATGAATTTGAAAATTTTTGACCGGTGGGGGGCCCTGCTTTTTTCCAGTGATAAGAATGAACCTTGGGACGGGCATCGCGATGGCAAGCCTTTCCCTGCTTCGACTTACGTCTGGAAAGCTGAAATTACTGACCTGGCCGGGCGATCTTTCTCACAAGAAGGGACGGTAGCATTGATCCGCAATTAATTTTCCTCCAAGTCGATTACCTTTGCCCTAATTATCAAAAAAAGAAGTCTGCTATGCTGGATATGATGAAAATGATGGGCAAGGTGAAGGAGATGCAAACCCGCCTCAAGGAAGCGCAGGATAATCTCGAAAAAATCATTGCGCATGGTGAGGCAGGAGCTGGCATGGTAAAAGCCACAGTCAACGGAAAGAAAAAACTTATGTCCATTGACATTGATCTGAACATACTCGCTTCATCAGAAAAGATTCTTGTTCAAGATTTGGTGGTAGCGGCTGTCAATAAAGCTTTGGATGAGGCCGAAGTAAGAGCTAAAGAAGAACTCAAAAAAAGTACAGAAGGAATATTGCCAAATATTCCCGGGCTGGATCTTACCAGCATGATGGGATGACAAAAGTTGCCGTTGTTATCCTTAATTATAATGGACGGGAGCTGCTTCAAAAATTCCTTCCTTCTGTCATGCAACACAGTGTCTCTGCAAAGATTGTAGTCGTTGACAACGGCTCCATCGATGGGTCACAGGAAATCATTGCTCAGGAATTTCCAGGTGTTGAATTGATTGCGCTTGCAACCAATTTGGGCTTTTGTGGCGGATACAATTATGCGCTGAAAAATCTTCAGGCTGACTACTGCGTTTTGCTCAACTCGGACGTCGAAGTGTCAGCAGACTGGCTTAGTCCTATGGTAAGAGTATTGGATGAGCATCCTGAGGCAGCAGCAGTGCAGCCTAAAATTCTCTCTTATCGGAACAAGAAGACGTTCGAATATGCCGGAGCCGGAGGTGGGTTCATCGATGTGTTGGGCTATCCATTCTGCCGCGGCCGCTTGTTCTACTCGCTTGAAAATGATTTAGGTCAATACAATGACACCATAGAGATATTTTGGGCCTCCGGTGCTTGCACGATGTTGCGACTAAAATTATTCAATGATATTGGCGGGCTTGACGAGGACTTTTTTGCTCACATGGAAGAGATCGATTTGTGCTGGCGCCTTCAAAGGGCAAATCACAAAATATTCTATGCGGGTGAAAGCGCTGTCTACCATCTGGGTGGCGGAACCCTTTCGGCTTCCAATCCAAGAAAAACCTATTTGAACTTTAGAAATGGATTGAGCCTGCTTTTCAAAAATCTCTCCACACCTGAACTGATTGTCAAATTGCCAATCCGAATTCTGCTCGACTGGGTTGCATCCTTGAAATTTACACTCTCTGGATCATTTCAGGATGGACGGGCAGTAATAAAAGCCCATCAACACTTCTTTGGGGCCTTAAACAAAGAGAGAAGCAAGAGAAAAGAGGCTGCAAAATTTGGCTACAAGAAGTCTCCAAGCCAATACATAGGATCAATCGTGTGGGATTTCTTTATTGCCGGCAAACGGCGGTATTCTCAGCTGAAGTCCTAAAAATCGAATACCGAGCTATTATTCCTGCGCAAGTGCTTACGCATGTTCAGGATGAAAGCGAGCCCCAGATATACGATAATAGGTGACCCCAAGGTGAGAAAAGAGGCGTATATGAAGAAGAGCCGGATGCTGGACGAAGCAATTCCCAGCTTTTCCCCAAGTGCTGAGCAGACCCCAAAAGCGTGTTCCTGAAAAAAGTGCTGCAATCTTTTCATTTGCTCCTCCATGCGAAAACCTTCATTTATTTGACTCAAATGTGCCTTATCGACTGAAAATGCACTTCAGCAAAGATAACGTCTTTCGGTTCGACCTATGTTAGCCTCCATCTTATTTTTTTGAGTATTATTGCAAAAAAACGGTATAACGTTAACTTTGCCACTCGCTTTAGAAACCCATAAAAAAACCATCCATGAGAAAAGTAGTATACTCGATTGTTATTATCGGCATGTTAAGTCTAGCCGGATGCACGCTTCCCCAAATGATCAAACTTGCGAAGCAGCAAAACCTCACCGTGACTCCCAATCCACTGGAAGTGCATAAAGACACTGTAGCTTTTGATATGGCAGCCAGTTTACCTGTTAAAATGCTTAAAAAGGGTACAGCGTACACCCTCAACCCCTTTTACAAGTATGGCGATAAGGAAATGGCGCTCCCTCCGATGGCCTTCAAAGGTGATGACTATGCCAATTCTGCTGTCGAACAGCCAAAATTGACCAAGAACTTCACCTTCCCATATCAGCCTGCTTACAAGACTGGAACACTTTCAATAGAAGGCGTGGCCTCAAAAGGTGCTAAATCTAAGAAAACTGCCCGTTTGGATGTGGCCGTTGGCATGATCACCACAAGCAAGCTGGTTCAAAATTCATACTATGTCGCTTTCGCGGGACATGGATATAACAACAGTGAGGAGATTATTCCCGTTGTAATTCCTGACTTCATTTTCGAACAGGGAAAATCAGTGCTTCGCAAATCGGAAACCAGCAGCGACAAAGCCAAGCAATTGGATGCATTTATTGCAGCGAAAAACATCACCCGAACCGTTTCCATCACAGGTACTCACTCACCTGAAGGCCGCGAGCGCATCAACAGCAAACTGTCTGAAGAACGTGCTGCAGTAATTGAAAAATATTATCGCGCCCAGATGAAGAAGTATGATTACAAAGGCATGGCTGACGGAATCAAATTTATCCTCAAGCCTGTGGTGGATGATTGGAATGCCTTCAAAGCAGCCTTGGCTTCTTATAGCAGTATCTCTTCGGATGAAAAATCAGCATACCTGAACATCATTAACGGAGGTGGCTCTTTTGAAGAACAAGAGAAACAAATGAAGAAATTCGCCTCTTACAAGAAGGTCTTCAAGGATATCTATCCTGGTCTGCGTACGGCCAAGACTGAGATTCTTACCATCAAGAACAAGAAGACTGATGCTGAAATTTCAGTTTTGGCAAAACAAATCACTCAAGGTTCCGCTGCAATGGACGCATTGAATTTTGAGGAACTGATGTATGGCGCAACACTTACTCCTTCGATGGAAGAGAAAGCTGCCATCTACGAAGCCGCCACTAAAAAAGGCTCTTTCTGGAATGCCCACAACAACTTAGGCGCCACCTATTTGCAAATGGCAATCGAAAATCCAGGACGTGCTGCAGAGCTTTCTGACAAAGCCTCCGCTCAATTGGAACTAGCCTCAAAAATCCGTGAGACCCCAGAAGTTAGCGCCAACCTCGCTACGGTTTCTTTGATGAAAGGAAACCCTTATAAGGCAGCCAGCTATGCTAATAAAGCCCTCAATGGTGCAAGCAATGATGTGGCACGTGGCGTGAATGGAGTAAAAGGTGCTTCTGAAATTTATATCGCTAAGTACGATGCCGCAGTACGCTCGGAATCTTCTGCTTTGACTACCGATATCAACCTTTTCAATAAAGGCCTCGCGCAACTGCTCTCTAAGGACTATGCTAACGCATCCAATTCTTTCAGCGAAGCCACAAGCAAGAACGGCAATCTGGCCATTGCTTATTATGGTGCCGCAGTAGCAGCAGCGCGTCAAGGCAATGCTGATAAAGTAGTCAGCAGCCTGTCTAGTGCAGTGAAGTCAGATCCTACCTTGAAAGACAAGGCATTGACCGACCTCGAGTTCAGCAAGTTCAATACAACTGAAGCGTTCCGCAACGCACTGAAATAAGTAACGAATATTTAATTTAAAAGCCCTGTCTCCATGCGAGGCAGGGCTTTTTCTATTTTAACCCATCCATTCCAATATCAATCTGGGACCTAAATGGAAATAAGAGAATTAGAAAAGCCAAAGTGCGTTGATCGGTGAAATCCCTTCATCCGTGGAATCCCGAAATCCGTCAAATCCGCGTTTTAAATCCGTCAAATCCGCGTTTTAAATCCTCGTTCCCTTTCATCCTTTGAATCCTCGTACTATTTTTACGCTCTTTACAAACAATCGTATGCGAGAAATCCAGTTTCGTGAGGCCCTGAGGGAGGCGATGAATGAAGAAATGCGCAGAGATCCGCGTGTGTTTCTGATGGGAGAAGAAGTGGCAGAATATAATGGCGCCTATAAAGTGAGCCAAGGTATGCTGGAAGAGTTTGGACCAGACCGCGTAATTGATACTCCGATCTCTGAACTAGGATTTGCAGGAATAGGCGTTGGCGCCGCGGCCAACGGCGTTCGTCCGATTGTTGAATTCATGACCTTTAATTTTTCCTTGGTAGCCATCGACACAATTATCAATGCAGCCGCTAAGCTGTATTCTATGTCGGGTGGACAATACAGCTGTCCCATTGTTTTCAGAGGCCCTACGGGCAACGCAGGCCAGTTGGGGGCCCAGCACTCCCAGAACTTCGAGAACTGGTATGCCAATACTCCAGGGTTGAAAGTGGTGGTGCCTTCTAATCCTTACGATGCGAAGGGATTATTAAAGTCCGCCATCCGGGATAATGACCCTGTTATTTACATGGAGTCGGAAGTTATGTATGGGGAAAAGGGCGAAGTGCCTCTGGAAGAATACCTCATCCCGATTGGATTGGCTGATATCAAAAGAGCCGGCACAGACGTCACGATTGTTTCCTTTGGGAAGATTATGAAAGTAGCATTGGGTGCGGCACAGGAATTAGAAAAAGAAAATATTTCTTGCGAGGTGATTGATCTTCGCTCAGTCCGCCCAATTGACTATGCAACGGTGGTGGAGTCGGTAAAGAAAACCAATCGTTTGGTCATTGTGGAAGAGGCATGGCCATTGTCTTCAATTGCAACCGAGATTACCTATCACATTCAAAAACACGCCTTTGATTACCTCGATGCACCGGTCCATAGAATTAACAACTGGGATGCTCCACTTCCATACGCATCGACGTTGATTCAGGAGATTTTGCCAAACGTAGAAAAGACGGTGAGGGCGGTGAAGGCGGTGATGTATAAGTAGAAGTAGTTAGCCATCAGCACAAAGTAGTAAGCTAAGACTCTTGTATCTGAACCTTGGATCTAATTCATTTTCCTGATTATGTCAGGAGTCAATTTCCAAATCTTGTTTACATCATGGGCGGAGACCCAAACATGGCCCCCTCCTGCTCTAACCGCTCCGCTTCCGGCAGGCGGTCCAAAGGTCGCGATCACTTTGTTGGAATGCGGGTCGATTACCAATAGAAGCTCTTTCGTGGCACGGACCCAAACGTAACCTTCCCCCGCGGCAACATCACCTCCAGTGCCCGGCACCTCACATTGAATCACCGCAATAACTTTATTGGTTTGTGGATCAATCCTGGAAACAGAACCATCATCCTGGTTGAACACCCAAACTCCACCTTCACCTACTGCTAAAAACCTGGGTTGCTTACCAACTTGAATGATGCTGATGATTTTGTTTGTGAGGGGATCAATGCGCTGTAAAAATCCATTCACACCTGTCTTCGCTTCACCCGTACTCGTGACCCAAATGGAGCCATACCCTCCCATCGCAGCAACGGAATTTGGCTGCACCCGAATGTTTCCCACCACTTTGTTAGTACCGGGATCAATTCTTGTTAAAACTCCTTTTGCATCCGATAAGACCCAGACCCCATTTTCAGCTGCCACGATGCTTCCTTCTTCATCCGCAATTTGCAAGGGAATTGCGGCAACAACGCGATTGCTCTCAAGGCTGATTCTTACGATTGTTTTATCTCCGCAACTCGCAACCCACACCCAAAGCCGATGGTAAAGGCAGCACAGGGCTTGCTAATTTTCACCTCAGTTACCACGGCGCTGGTTATAGGATTGAGCCTTTGCATCAACCCATCATTTGAAATCCAGACGGACGATTTATCGATTTCAATCCTATCAGGATAGCCTTGTAATTGCATGGTTCCAATGGCTACTTTGTCAATGAGAATTTGTTTCACCTGAGAAAACAAGCTCTGAATAGTGGTCAAAAGGATCAAGATGCTTAAAAACTGACTTATCATTTATATCATTGGCAAAAGTTCAGACTATCAATTTCTCAAATATATCAGGAATACGTATCTTTACAAAAACACACGTATACTATGAAAACGAAACTCACGCTTACCATCGACCAGCACACGGTTCAAAAGGCCAAGGTTTATGTCGCAAAGTCTTCGGAGAGTCTTTCTTCCGTAATCGAGAATTTTTTGAGAAGTCTGGCAGGAAAAAATATGAGGCAATCCTCAGTAGATGCCTCCCGCGGCTTGCTCAAAGGCAAGTACAGGTCTCTAAGTGATAAGGAGATTCGTGAAGAGCACTATCAACAAAAACATGGCATTTAAAGTCTTTCTGGATACAAATATTTTCCTGGATCACTTATTGGACCGGGACGTTCATTCATCCAAGTTGTTAAAGGCTTGTGAAGAGGGTATTGTGAATGGGTATGCCTCCTCAGCATCATTCTATACCCTTTCCTATGTCGTTCGAAAAACTGTCTCCATTGCTGAAACACGAAAGTTATTAGGTGATTATATGCGTTTTATCTCCATTCTTCCTACACAAAAGAGTCATTTGCGCAGCTCATTAGATGCTAAATTTAACGACCTTGAAGATGCCTTTCAATATTTCACTGCACTGGAAGATGACAATCTTGATTTTTTTGTTACAAACAACCTGAAAGACTTTCAAAAAGTATCACAACAATTACCAGTTATTAGCTCAAAGAAATTTATATCTGAGTATTTGGGATAACGTCATATTGAGTGCCAACAAATAAATTCAATTTGATGGGTGGTCAGAATGCCAACAAGACTTTCCACGCCTCTTCAACCCTACCAACCCTTAAATAATTTTGCGCAAGGATATGGACAGCAACTTCTCCCTCAGTCCTTGCTGAATTGAATTCCGAATTTCTCTTCACCTCATCAACATCACTTTGATCTGGCAGCCACTCAACATTTGCCAACTTTCCCAAATCGTTGCCCGTTAAAATGCTGCTGTTTCTGATCGCGGAGGGAATCTGATCAAATCCAATTCCCAACTTTTCATTTGGCTTTGGTACTGTAAAGATGTTTTCCCCTTGTGCCCTGAGGTAGTAATCTCCGCCCATGCGCGCGACGGTATCCATCTTGCGAGGATCAATCCTTCCCTGCTCATCCAGAATTTCGTCTTTAATGTGCATCAGCAACACTTCACAAATCACGAGGTTCCCTGCGCCTCCATTCTGCCCCAACTCAATCACCTGATTCACTTTGCATTCCATAGATACTGGTGACTCTTTTACACGAGGTGGCCTGATCAGGATGGAAGCGACTTCTGTGAGTCCTGCCTTCACAAACTCGTTCACATTCTTTGGGTATTCACAACTGGTAAGTGAAGTCTGCTGCACCATATTATAATTCACAAGGTTGATTACCACCTCAGGCACGGACCTCACGTTTTCAAAAGTATGCTTGGTGGTGTTGTCACGACCCCTTCTGGAAGGAGAAAAAACCAGGATCGGTGGATTGGCACTAAAACAGTTGAAAAAACTAAAAGGACTTAAGTTCACATGTCCCTCCTTGTCAATCGTGCTCGCAAAAGCGATCGGACGCGGTATCACAGCACCCAGCAAATAGCCGTGCATTTTGTGAACTGAAATATCTTTGGGGCTAATGATCATGTTATTGTTTTGTAATGAGGAGTGGAATGCCCTTCACCATGGGCGACACAAAGAAAACACACAGAATTAATGCATTCTCTGTGGTCCTCTGTGCTGCATTTTCTCTGTGCGCTCTGTGGTGAAGTGCATTATGGTATCTTAATTTGCCGCTAAAATCTTCCCTTTACACTCCCCAAAGCCAATCCTCACACCATCTCTCTCGGCATGACCTCGCATGATTACCGTATCTCCATCTTCCAGAAATGTCCGTTGAGATCCATCAGGCAGGTGAATCGGTCGTTGTCCATTCCAACCAAGTTCCAACAAAGAACCGTATGAGCCTGGCGAAGGTCCGCTGATAGTGCCCGATGCATACAAATCCCCCACCTCAATGTTGCAACCATTGACTGTGTGATGGGCCAACTGCTGCGCCGCATTCCAGTACATGTATTTGAAATTTGTGCGACATACCGTGACCGCATCCGTTTTTTCCGTAGCCAACAAAACCTCCAGTTGAATGTCAAAATTTTTCTTGCCTTCAAACGCAAGGTAAGGCAATACATGGGGCATCTGTTCAGGTCCTTCAGTGCGAAACGCTTCCAGAGCATCGAGCGTGACAATCCATGGAGAGATCGTAGAACCAAAGTTTTTTCCCAGGAACGGTCCCAATGGGACATACTCCCATTGCTGAATGTCGCGCGCTGACCAATCATTGAATAACACAAAGCCAATGATGTGGTCTTCAGCCGCTTTTATTGAAATGGGTTTGCCGAGCGTTGTATTGGAGCATGTGATAAAAGCCATTTCCAACTCAAAATCAAGTTTACGAGTAGGACAAAAAGCAGGACGTTCATCCTCAGAAAGTTTCACCTGGCCCTTTGGTCGCACAATGGGTGTTCCCGAAATAACGATGGAAGATGCTCGGCCGTGATATCCGACAGGCAAATGTTTCCAGTTGGGTAACAGTGCATTCTTTGGATCGCGAAACATTGACCCAACGTTCGTGGCATGCTCTTCACTGCTATAAAAATCAGTATAGTTCGGAATGCTGACAGGCAGCATCATTTGAGTCTCCTCCATCGGTATGAGCGCCATCTCTCGTGCCTCTGCGTTGCTTCTCAGTTCAAGGTTATCGTGACGAAGCAATTGAGAGATTCTTTCTCTTACCGCTCCGACTTTTAGCCTTCCCATCGAAAAAAAATCATTCAGATATTTTTGGTTAAAAATACCCGGGGCCAAATCAAGGTTTTTCAAAAAACCATGCTCGTGAAGATAGACCAGGTCCAAAACGAAGTTCCCAATCGCCACACCCGCTACCGGAGAAAGATATTTCGTTTTAAAAATCCCAAACGGGAGATTTTGAATGGGGAAGTCCGAGCCCAAAGGCACTTCTAACCAACTCTTTAACTTAGGATCATTGGCAGGAATCATTGTTTTCTTATCTCTTCAAAAATAGTCTAATTTGGAATGTGGCATTACATCTTCCTGAAGAGTTTGAAAATTACATGATGGCGCGGCTGGGTCCACAGTTTATTGACTTCCAGCGATCATTGAATGAGGTCCCACCTGTAAGCATACGTTATAATCCCAAAAAAGAGGTCGTGATGTCGGGACCTCAGGTTCTATGGACTCAATTTGGCCATTACCTTCCTGAGCGCCCCGTCTTCACACTCGATCCTCATTTGCATGGTGGAGCCTACTATGTGCAGGAGGCAAGTTCCATGTTTCTCGAACAAGCCATCCGACAATCAGTAGACTTGAGTAAACAGTTGAATGTCCTTGACCTCTGTGCCGCCCCAGGCGGAAAATCTACTCATGCCCTGAGTTTGATTTCAACAGAAAGTCTCTTGATTGCAAATGAAGTCATCCGGAGTCGGGCCTCGGTCCTTTCGGAAAATATCCTAAAGTGGGGACATGACAACGTGATTGTCACCAACAACGACCCTTCAAACTTTCAGCGACTTCCGGGTTTCTTCGATCTGATTATTGTCGACGCCCCATGTTCAGGCGAAGGCCTTTTTAGGAAGGACCCTGAGGCAATAAAAGAATGGTCACCAAAAAATCTTGAGATGTGCGCCCTCCGCCAACGACGTGTCGTGGGCGATGTATGGCCTTCATTAAAGCCCGGCGGAGTTTTAATATATTCTACTTGCACCTACAACGAAAAAGAAAATTTGGAAAATCTTGAATGGCTACAAAGCCAGCAAGAGCTTGAGTTCATTCCACTTTCTCTTGAAAAAAGCTGGGGAATCGATACCATCGAAAAAAATAATTGTGTCGGCTACCAACTATTTCCTCACCGTGTGAAAGGAGAAGGCTTCTTTTTATCAGCAATAAGGAAGCAAGAAGGATCGGTCAATCCATTAAAAGCAAAGGATAACTTGAAATATCCATCCAAACTTCAGGTCGGCGAGTTCTCTCGCTGGATTATCGATTCAGCATCCCGTAGCTTCTTCTTGCATCACCAGATTGTCCGGATGATTCCCAAAGGGAAACAAATGGAACTCCAGCTAGCACTCAATCATTTGAATGTACTCCAGGCGGGAACAGCCGTATTGGAAATTATGAAAAACAAATTTGTTCCTGACCATGCCCTGGCGTTATCCATTCATATTCAAAAAGAAAATTTTCATCGCATTGGATTGAACAAGGAACAGGCCCTTGAATATCTGAGAAAAAATCCACTGCAGTTTGAATCGGAGAAATTGGGGTTTACCCTGATCGAATTTGAAGGACTTGGAATTGGGTGGGTGAACGTCATTCAGAATCGTTATAATAATTTATACCCGGCATCGTGGCGAATAAGAATGAGTTAACGGGTGCAATATGACACTCAACAACTAAAAGTTCCGGAGGAACGATGCATATTGTAACAACAGACTTCAGTCTGTTGCCGGAGATATGAAATCAAAGCGAGTTCCGGAGGAACGGCACATATGTTCCGAGCCTACGGCCCTCATCATCGAACTTCACTCTGGTGGACGGACTGGGACTGAAGTCCATCTTTACAAAATTGGTCGAGCCTATGGCTCTTTTGGACCCTGCCTGTTTAAAAATCAAACAAATCTTTCCAATCATCTAAATCATACCCTATTTTTGCCCACTTTTTAATATTAATTCATGTCATTGTCCACCAAATACAGTCCGGCAGAGGTAGAAAAAAAATGGTATGCCTATTGGCAAGAGAAAGGATTCTTTCATGCTGACCCAAAGCCAGGAAAGGAGTCCTTTTGTATCGTGATCCCGCCTCCCAATGTGACGGGTGTGTTGCACATGGGTCATATGTTGAACAATACCATTCAGGACATATTGGTAAGGAAAGCACGGATGCAAGGCAAGCAAGCCTGCTGGGTACCGGGAACAGATCATGCGTCCATTGCAACAGAGGCTCGGGTAGTAGCCATGCTGCGCGAAAGGGGCATTAAGAAATCAGACCTGACGCGCGATGAGTTTCTAAAGTACGCCTGGGAATGGAAAGAGAAATATGGCGGCATCATCCTCGAGCAACTTAAGAAGCTCGGCGCCTCCTGTGACTGGGAGCGGACGAGCTTCACGATGGACCCTGGATACTATAAGGCTGTGATTCGCGTGTTTGTCGACCTCCATAAAAAAGGATACATCTATCGTGGGCTTCGCATGATCAACTGGGACTGCGAGGCGAAGACAGCATTATCAAATGAAGAGGTTCTCTACAAAGAGGATGGCGATAAATCGGTACTCTACTCCTTTCGGTACAAAATAAAAGACACTTCAGACGAATGGGTTGTGATCGCCACGCAACGCCCGGAGACTATCATGGGTGATGTTGCCATCGCAGTGAACCCTACCGACGAACGATATAAAAATCTCATCGGAAAGAAAGTACTCGTTCCGTTCATCAATCGTGAGATTCCAGTGATTGCAGATGATTATGTAGATAAAGCCTTTGGAACAGGCTGTCTGAAGGTGACGCCTGCTCATGATGTCAACGATTATGAAATTGGATTGAGGCATCAACTGCCAGTCATCGATACCATCAACGACGATGGTACCCTGAACGAAAAATGTGAGATTCCTAAGTTTATAGGTAAAGACCGCTTTGCTGTGCGTAAAGAAATCGTGAAAGATTTACGCGAAGCAGGTCACCTGGTAAAGGAAGAAGAATTTATCACACGCATCGGTCGGTCGGAGCGAACAAATACGGTGGTCGAGCCAAAGCTCTCCCTTCAATGGTTTGTGAAGATGAAAGAGATTTCTCAACGCGCCTATCGTGCGGTAGAAGATGACGAAATCAAACTCCATCCTGCTAAATTCAAGAACACCTATCGCCATTGGATGGAGAATGTACGCGATTGGTGTATTTCACGTCAGTTGTGGTGGGGGCATCGCATCCCCGCCTATTTTTATGGAAAGGGTGAAGATGACTTTGTCGTTGCAGAAACGATGGAGGAGGCATTGGCATTATGTTTCGAGAAGACGGGAAGACACTTGACCGAAAAAGATCTTCATCAGGATTCAGATGTCCTTGACACCTGGGCCTCTTCGTGGCTATGGCCGATGGCTGTATTCAATGGATTTGAAGATCAATGCTTTGATAAGGCGACCGGAAAAATTATCAGGTCAAAAAATAAGGATCTGAATTATTTTTACCCAACCCAAGTACTTGTCACGGCTCCTGAAATCCTTTTCTTTTGGGTAGCCAGGATGATCATTGCGGGATATGAGTATATGGACGAAAAGCCCTTCGAGGATGTGTATCTTACCGGCATCGTTCGGGATAAGCAGGGGCGAAAGATGTCAAAGTCCCTCGGCAATTCACCTGATCCATTGGACCTGATCAATCGCTACGGCGCCGATGGTGTTCGTACAGGGATGCTGTTCAGTTCCCCTGCAGGAAACGATTTGCCTTTCGATGAGAAACTGTGCGAGCAGGGAAGAAATTTTTCCAATAAAATCTGGAATGCTTTCCGACTGGTGAAGGGGTGGCAAGTTGAGGATTTGGAGGTGCCCATAGAAAATCAAATTGCGATCCAATGGTTCGATGCGAGGTTGAATCAATCCCTGGAAGAAATCAACGATCATTTTTCAAAGTTCAGAATCTCCGATGCCCTACAGGCTGTCTATAAACTTGTGTGGGATGATTTCTGTGCCTGGTATCTCGAGATCATTAAACCTGAATTTGGCAAACCCCTTGATGGAGAAACTTATCGAAAAACCATTCATCATTTTGAAAATATATTGAAACTGCTCCACCCATTTATGCCATTCATTACCGAAGAACTATGGCATGAATTCTATGAGCGCAAAGAAAGGGATTGTATTATCATGGCTCCCTGGCCGCTGGAAAAAGGTTATGACAAAGCCATATTAAATCAAGCCAACTTAACCTTCAGCTTCGTGAGTGAAATCCGGAACCTCCGAAACATAAAAGGGCTTTCACCCAAAGAATCACTGACACTTCAGATAAAAGGGCCCGAGTCGATGATTGATAAACCTTTCGTTGCCGTTGTTCAAAAACTTTCTAACCTGAGCGCCTTGAGCTTCACAAAGACTTCTGTCGAACAAGCTGCTGGCTTTTTGGTGGGTACCACAGAATGCTTTGTTCCTATGGCTGGCAAAACCGATGTTGCTAAGGAACGGGAATCGATATCGAAAGAGCTAGAGTATCTGAAAGGATTCCTTATATCGGTGGATAAAAAGCTATCGAATGAAAAGTTTGTCGCCACTGCACCTATTCAAGTGGTGGAAACAGAGCGCAAAAAAAAGGCTGACGCAGAGGTGAAAATAAAATCGCTGGAGGAGAATTTGAGGAATATTGGGTAGGAGGCCGTTGGGTTTTGGGTATTCGCCATTGGCTTGACCTCTGCTAAGGTTATGTTTTCCGCCTCATCCAATTCACGATTGTACCCTTCAAGCTTAATCAGACCCACACCTTTTTCTATATTGGTCCTGGCTTTTGGCAAATGATCTTATTTTTTCAGGATATAATGCTCATATTTTATGCTCACAGGGCTTTTTCCTTTGGGTTCGAATGACTCATTGAAATTTGCAATCCGAATCTCACCGAAATATTCTTCAAGGGCAGGGACTATTCTCTTTTCGTCAACTTTTCAGGATTACGTTTGTCGTGATAGACTGCATACACGACTATCGTTTCTCTCTCAATCTCATAAACAATCTTAAATGGAAAACGATGCATTACTGCTACGCGTTGATTTTGGTGAGATTGGTAATGTTCGGGATGCTGGATAATCTTATCGTAACTTGCTTCCGCCTGATCCAAAAATTCTAGCCCTAATCCAGTTCGTTCTTTCTCGTACCAGATGAAGGCTTCCTCCATATCTCGTATGGCTTCTGCCTTTATCAACAATTGATACTTCATGCACCCTTTTCAATTTTGGCCCTAGCTTGTGGCCAACTGTAGGATTTTGATTCTCCATTTTTGTGACGCGTTATGCGTTTATCCAGATCCTCTTGCTGTGCTGCTGTTAAAAGCCCGTCACGATCGGCTTTTACAATATCATAAAGCAAGTTTAGGATTCGTTCATCCGCATGGTTAATAAACTGATGCAATTCCTCTCTGATTTGTACTGATCCCATGACGTTATTGATTAGTTTAACAAAGTTAACGATTTCAGACATTTTGACTACAAAGAAATACCAAAGGAAAACCTGATTACTTCCTATGGAATAATGAAGGCTAAATCAAGCAATAAAGATTATCGCAATCTAGCCTTCGATGATGGGCGCACGGGCACGCGCTGCAAAGCTCCGCGCCATACATAATCCATTTTCATTTAAACTTCTCATGGTAATACCTAAACACCCGGATGAGATCCTGCTCGTTTCGGATTGAGCTATTGTTAGTGTTCATAAACTTTTTTACCGCTGGAGCATCACTTCCAAAAGCCTGAAGGAGGGTTTTCCGACTGGTGATTTCTGTCACCACGGGACCAACAGCATAATAATACGTGGCGCTCTTTGAGATTTCTGTGTCGATGTTGCCGGTGCCCATTTCAGCTACAAAATCAGGCCTTCTGATGGAGACAAAATTGCGCTTTAGCAAGGGAAGTTTTCCATCCTCTAACACTTCCAGCAGACCCGTCAACGGTGCGCCGTCTTCATTATACTCATTGCCATTAATGAAGTACTTCGGTAAATGGGTAAGGGAATCCCGCCAGACAAGGCTTTTGATTTTTTTCACTTCGACCATCCTCACTTCTTTTGACGCAAACAACTCCAGCCTATGTTCTTTCAAATCATATTTCACAGGAATACTTTCCAACAATTTTCCTGAATCAAAGAATGTGATGTCAGCAACATTCCATTTTGTGTCGAGGTAGGTGGTGCCATTTACAACTCCGGTTTTATTGGGGCTTTTACCATACAGGTTGCTATTACCCATTACAATTGGATCAGCTGACCATTGGCCTGCAGCAGTTTGTGCGAAGGTCGGATGGAATAGTGTTGTGAAAAGGAAGAAGATCAAAAGCTCTTTCATTCTATACTTTCTTTAGACCCTGGCAGCCAACAACAATTCGATGTTTCTGTATTTCATTCCAAATTTACGGGCGACGGACTCATTGGTCAATCCCCCTTTGTAGGTGTATACGCCTTTCATAAACCACTTGTGCAGGAAAATCATTTCCTCCACGCCTCCTTCTTCTGCTGCCCGAAGAATGGTCGGTGTAAAAATATTACTCAACGCCGTGGTGGCGGTATGGGCAACGCGAGAAGCCACATTGGGTACACAATAATGAATGACGTCATACTTCCGAAAAATCGGTTTTGAATGAGTGGTGATCTCCGCGGTAGCGATGCACCCACCCTGATCGATGCTCAGATCAATAATCAATGAATTTGACTTCATATGGCTCACCATTTCCTCAGACACCACGTGGCGGGCCCTGCCCTTTTCAGCCCGAAGCGCTCCAATCACCACATCGGCTGATTTCAAGCTCTCTGCCAATGTCACCGTATCAATGGTAGAAGTATAAAACTGATGACCCAACGTGTGCTTGATCCGTCGCAGTTTATACAAATGATTATCGAATACTTGTATTTCAGCTCCAAGGCTCAATGCCGCCCTAGCTGCATACTCTGCCACCGTTCCGGCGCCAATGATTACCACCTTCGTGGGAGGCACTCCTGTAATTCCACCCAGAATAATTCCCTTTCCATCATGTACAGAACTTAGATACTCAGCCGCAATCAACATCACCGTGCTCCCGGCAATTTCACTCATGGCCCTGATAATCGGCATTCCTCCTACCTTGTCTTCAATAAACTCCCATGCGAGTGCGGTGATCCGCTTTTGAACGAGGGCGTCAATAAAACTTTTTTCAAGGTGACCTAATTGCAAAGCGCAGATGAGCGTTTGACCCGGCTTAAAAAATTCCATCTCCTCCAACGTAGGCGGCTCAATTTTTAAGACAATGTCCGCCTTGTAAACTTCTTGCGGTGCATAGACGATCTTGGCACCCGCTTCACTATACTGTCGATCGGTAAATTTTGATCCGGAACCAGCTTGGGTCTCGACCCAAATTTCATGGCCACGACCAACAAGAATCGCTACTGCATCCGGGGTAAGACTAATTCGATTTTCCTGCAGTGAAATTTCTTTTGGGAGTCCAATAAAAAAGGTTCGGTTATCCTTTTTCACTTTCATCAGCTGCTCTTGAGTATAGAGGCTCGCTTTCGCTAAAGTCTCAAACCCTGGTTTTTTCTTTGCCGTCATGCTCTCTGATACTCAATTTTTCTTTGCTGGGGTCCGGTGGGAGTTATTTTTACCTTGAAGGAATTAGCAGGAGTCAGACCACCCAATTTTTCTGGCCACTCCACGAGGCACAACCCGTCCGAATAGAAATATTCTTCTGCTCCAATATCAAACACTTCCTTCTCGTCCTTAAGGCGGTATAAATCAAAATGGTAAATTTTTCTTCCATCGCCAGCCTTGTATTCATTGACCAACGAAAACGTTGGACTGCTCATTCCCTCTGTCACCGCCAATGCATTTCCTACAGCTTTAATCAAAGTAGTTTTGCCTGAGCCCATTTCGCCAAAGAATAGCCAAACATTAGTATCACCTGCAGCACTGAGAAGTTCAAGGGCCACACGATCCAGTTTATCCTGAGAAACCTCAGCTCCTCCTGCCGCCACTTGCCAAACATCAGGCATTTTTCGAAGTTAACAAAATTAGCGGAATGATCATCTCTTCAAGGCTTACGCCGCCGTGCTGAAAGGTGTCCTTATAAAGGCTGACATAATAATTATAATTATTCGGGTAGGCGAAAAATTGATCTTCAATTGCGAAGACGTAACTGGTTGAAACATTATTCCTGGGCAAAAAAAACTTTTCTGGCTTAGACACCGACATAATCTTGTCGCCCTCGTATCCAAGGTTCTTCCCTTGCTTATAGCGCAGGTTTGAATTAACAGTCTTATCTCCTACTATTTTAAATGGCCTCTTTACCCGAATTGTGCCATGGTCGGTGGTAATAATAACCCGGGCCTTTCGTTCAGAGATCTTCTTCAGTACCTCGAACAACGGAGAATGAATAAACCAGGATTTTGTAATGGATCGGTACGCAGCTTCATCCGGGGCCAATTCACGAACCATGGCCATGTCAGTACGCGCATGCGAAAGCATGTCAACAAAATTATAAACAATGACATTAAGGTCGTTGGTAAATAAATTAAAGATCGTGTCTGCCAGGTCTCTTCCTTCTTCAAGCTTTTTAATCTTGTGATAAGAAAATTTCATGGAAAGGTTATTACGCCTGATCTGACGCTCGAGGAATTCACTTTCAAAATTATTTTTTCCATCGTCCACGTCTTCTCCCACCCAAAGATCAGGATGGACCCTTGCCATTTCAGAAGGAAGCATACCGGAGAAAATAGCGTTTCGTGCATAGGCGGTTGTTGTAGGAAGTATAGAATAATAGGTCTCTTCTTTATCGACAGAAAAATATTCCAGTAACTCAGGCTCAATAGACTTCCATTGGTCATACCTCAGGTTGTCAATCAAAATCAGGAAGGTGGGACGTGAAGTATTTACTTCAGGAAAAACCTTTTTCTTCATGATCTGATGCGACAACAGAGGCTTCGCCACCTTAGGATCATTCAGCCACCCCTCATAGTGCCTTTTAATAAAGCGGCAAAAATTCACATTGGCTTCTACCTTTTGAGAATCGAGGACTTCGCCCATGCTTGCATCGGACTGATCCATTTGCAATTCCCAAAATACCAGCTTCTTATAAATGTCAGCCCACTCTTCGTGATTGAGGTTGTCCAAAAAAGCCATGCTGATTTTTTGAAACTCCTGTTGATAGCCGGAGTTTGTTTTTTCCATGACCAAACTTTTCTTGTCCAATATCTTCTTTACAGACAATAAGATCTGGCTTGGATTGATGGGCTTGATCAGATAGTCATCAATTTTTGACCCAATCGCCTCCTCCATGATCTGCTCCTCCTCATTTTTTGTAATCATGACTACAGGAACATTCGGCTTATTGGCCTTGATCAGTCCGAGTGCCTCCAAACCAGACATGCCCGGCATATGTTCATCTAAAAAAACAATATCAAAGTTCCTTGATTCATTAAGCTCCACCGCTTCAGCGCCGTTGTTCACCGGCGTGATATCATATCCACGCTGCTGCAAAAACAGGATGTGCGGTTTTAACAAGTCAATCTCATCATCTGCCCACAAAATCGAATATCTTTGCATGAGTTTTTTCTACAAGTTAATTAATACCCGGCAATCAGTAACGGTCTTTAACAACACTGTTTTTGAACAAGAATAAAATCATAAACGACCCCGTTTACGGGTTTATCCCGATCAAAAGTCAAAAGATCTTTGATCTGTTAGAGCATCCATACATTCAAAGGATGCGCCGCATTCGCCAGTTAGGTCTGGCCGAAATGGTCTACCCAGGTGCCATTCATACCCGTTTTCATCATGCCCTGGGGGCCCTGCATCTGATGAAGCAAGCTTTAGAGATACTCAGGTCCAAAGGGGTCGATCTGTCGGATGATGAAATCGAGGCGGCCCAGATCGCCACCCTGCTGCATGATACGGGCCATGGGCCATTCTCTCATACGTTGGAAGAAACGCTTTTTGAAAATATTAAACATGAAAGCCTTTCGTTCTTGTTTATGAAGGAACTCAATCATCAGTTTAATGGAGAACTTGGATTGGCTGTAAAAATCTTTCAAAACACATACCCAAAAAAATTCCTACATCAACTGGTGAGTTCCCAATTGGATATCGACCGGCTTGACTATTTGAATCGTGACAGCTTTTTTACGGGAGTCAGTGAAGGAGCGGTGGGCACTGACAGGATCATTGCCATGCTGAATGTAATAAAGGGACAGTTGGTGGTTGAAGAAAAGGGAATTTATAACATTGAAAATTTTTTGAATGCAAGGAGGCTGATGTACTGGCAAGTTTACTTGCATAAGACATGTGTCAGTGCAGAGAGACTACTGGTTAACATTATGAAGCGGGCGCAATACATTGCCGGATCAGGAGAACAACTTCCCTGCAGTGAATCACTGTCATTCTTCCTGTACCATCATCTTTCGCTGGAGGATTTCGCAGAAGATAAAAAGGTCCTTACCCTCTTTGGCAATCTTGATGATTATGATGTCTGGGGAGCCATCAAACAGTGGCAGTCGCACCGCGATCCTGTGCTGTCACAACTGTGTAAGATGTTGCTTCAACGAAAATTGTTTCAGATAAAATTATCGACTACACCCATTCAGAAAACAGAGGTTGAGCAAGTGAAAGAAGATATTGGCAAGGCGTGGAAGTTGCGCAAAAGTGATGTCGCTTACATGTTCTCTCATGGTACGGTGTCTAACGAAGCCTACCTTTCAGAGCGTAATTCAATCCAGATTCTAATGAAATCCGGAGAACTCCTGGATGTGGCGCAAGCCTCCGACCTTCCAAACATTAAGGCCATGAGCAAAATCGTGAAAAAAAACTACCTATGCTGGCCCAAAAACTTATCTTTGTAACAGGAAATACCTGTTTAACAAGGGTATCCGGCGAATTGAGCCTCAGTGCTTGACTTTATGGAGTTTACTTTAAATCAAATTGCTGGTATGTTGGAAGGGAAGGTGCTCGGTGACGGGAACCAGAAAATCAACATGTTGGCTAAAATTCAGGATGCAAAAGAAGGCCAGATTTCCTTTCTGGCCAATCCTAAATACGAGCAGTATATCTATACCACGAATGCCAGTGCTGTCATCGTTCAAAAAGATTTTCAACCAAAAAAAGAAATTCAATCATCCCTGGTGTTGGTGGATGATCCCTACTCCAGTTTCACCGTACTGCTGGAAGAATATCATAAACTGATCAGTTTTCAAAAATCAGGTGTCGAGCAACCAAGTTTTATTGGAGAGGAAACCACCGTAGGCAAGAGTATCTACCGTGGAGCATTTTCGTATATCGGCTCCAATGTGAAGGTGGGTGACAACGCAAAGATTTATCCGCATGTGTTTGTGGGCGATGATGTGGTGATTGGCAACAATGTAATCCTTCATCCAAACGTAAAACTTTATTCCGGAACCAAGATCGGTAACAATTGCGTCATCCATTCAGGTACCGTGATAGGTTCCGACGGCTTTGGCTTTGCCCCGCAGGAGGATGGCACTTACAAAGCAATTCCACAACTCGGCAATGTGATCATAGAAGATAATGTGACCATCGGAGCAAATACAGTGATTGATTGCGCGACCCTTTTTGGAGATTCAACCATTATCCGACAGGGCGTAAAACTTGACAACCTGATCCAGATTGCTCATAACGTTGAAGTTGGAAAGAATACGGTGATTGCGGCTCAGGCGGGTGTTTCCGGCTCATCAAAAATTGGTGCCAATTGCATGATCGGCGGACAGGCTGGAATTGCCGGACATATCGTGCTGGCCAACAATACGAGTATGGGCGCCCAAGCAGGTATTGGAAAATCCATTGTGAAAGAAGGAGCGCGCATCCTGGGATCTCCTGCCTTTGATATCAAAGAATACTTTAGATCCTATGCTGTCTTTAAGCAACTGCCAGAGTTAAATCAACGGCTTCGTGAACTTGAACAAAAGATGGCTGGTCATAATTCCCGCTCTTCTAAAATCGTTAATAACGGCCAAAACGGACAACCTTAGGCTTTCCTGGCATGTAGTTTTGGCATACTGCCTCCATCCGATTAAATTTGCGCACTTATTTAATTCATGCTTAATCACAAGCAACAGACCATCAAGAAGTCGGTAACGATTTCAGGCGTCGGCCTCCACACCGGAGTCCAGACTACGCTCACGTTTTTGCCGGCCAAGCCCAACCACGGAATAAAATTCCAACGCGTTGATCTTCCCGGATCACCCATCATCGATGCCGACTGCGACCGGGTTGTAGATGTGTCCAGGGGAACTACGCTGGAACAAAGTGGGGCCCGCGTCAGCACCATCGAACATACCCTTGCGGCCCTCGTAGGACTGGAAATCGACAATGTATTGGTTCAGATTGATGGCCCCGAAGCTCCCATCATGGATGGCAGCTCAATACAATTCGTACAGGTGCTGAAGGAAGCAGAGACCGAGGATCAAAATGCCTTGCGGGATTTTTTTGAAGTTCAGGATAGCATCTTTTATCGCGAAACGGCACGGCACGTAGAAATCGCCGCGTTACCGCTGGACGATTACAGGGTAACAGTCATGATTGATTACAACTCCCCAGTGCTGGGAAGTCAACATGCTTCGATCACAAACATTCAACAATTTGAAAAAGAGATTGCATCCTGTAGAACATTTTGCTTTCTCCACGAACTTGAGATGTTGTACAAAAACAATCTCATCAAGGGCGGTGACCTTAACAATGCCATCGTTATCGTTGACCGCATCATTGAACCGCATGAATTGGAAAATATCGCGCGGATGCTCAATAAACCAACCGTTGAAGTAAAGAGAGAGGGTATTCTGAATAACGTGGAGCTTCGCTACAACAATGAACCTGCACGTCATAAGCTTCTTGATATCATTGGTGACCTTGCACTTGCAGGTCGACCGCTGAAGGCCCAAATTTTAGCGGCCCGACCTGGTCATGCTGCGAACGTAGCCTTTGCCAAGAAATTAAAGAAGGCAATGGCAGAATCCGACAAAAAGGGAGTGCCACGTTACAATCCATCGCTTCCACCGGTAATGGACATCAACAAGATCGCGCAGACCCTCCCCCATCGGTATCCCTTCCTTCTGATTGACAAAATCATCTACCTCGATAAAGAAACAGTAGCAGGTGTAAAGAATGTGACCATCAATGAGCCATACTTTTCAGGTCATTTCCCAGGCAATCCCGTGATGCCAGGCGTATTGCAAGTAGAGGCCATGGCGCAAATAGGAGGCATCCTTGTATTAAATACTGTTCCCGATCCTGAAAACTATTGGACGTACTTTCTTGGTATCGATGAGTTCAGGTTCCGTAAAATGGTATTGCCGGGAGACACACTGGTCATCCAATGTGATCTGTTGGCTCCGATCAAGCGAGGCATTGCAAAAATGTACGGAAGGGGCTATGTTGGCAACACGCTTGTCTGTGAAGGAACCATGACCGCCAGCATCGTAAGAAAAGATTCATGAGTTACCACCCCCTGGCCAACGTACATCCCGAAGCTGTTATCGGCAACAATGTGGTGATTGAACCTTTTGCCACCATTCAAAAGGATGTTACCATCGGCGACGGCAGCTGGATCGGTCCCAACGCTGTAATCTGGGAAGGCTCCAGACTTGGTAAAAATGTCAAAGTGTATCCGGGTGCTTCTGTGTCTTCAATTCCTCAGGACCTGAAATTTGCTGGTGAGAGAACTGAAACCTTTATTGGGGATAACACGGTGATACGTGAAAGCGTCACCATCAGCAGGGGGACCGTAGACAAACACAAAACGGTCATTGGAAAAAATTGTCTACTGATGGCATATGTACACATCGCACATGACTGCATCGTTGGTAACAATTGCATCTTTGCGAATGCGGTACAAGTGGCGGGACATGTTGCGATTGAAGACTGGGCCATTATTGGAGGAGCCAGTGCGCTGCATCAATTTGTAAAGATAGGAGCACATGTGATGTTATCCGGAGGATCGTTGGTGCGAAAAGATGTGCCGCCATTTACAAAGGCAGCACGTGAACCATTGACCTATGCAGGTGTAAATAGCATCGGGATGAGAAGACGTGGATTTACACCTGAGAAAATTGTTGAGATACAGGAAATTTACCGTTTGATTTTTCTGAAAGGAATGAATAACTCAAAAGCCCTTGACGCTGTTGAGAAAGAGATGCCAGTAAGCGTCGAGCGTGACTATATCATCAACTTCATCCGCAGTTCGGACCGCGGCGTCATGAAAGGATTTTCGACCAGCACTACTTCCTTTGAATGATCTTCACGACCACAAACCTGGGCAAGCGGTTTAATCGTGAGTGGATCTTTAGAAATTTTAATTACACTTTCCACCCTGGAGTCTATGCCATCACCGGACCCAATGGATCGGGTAAGTCAACCTTGCTTCAGGTCTTGTGCGGTCAACTTCCGGAATCGATGGGGACGCTTCATTACAAAGACGACCAGGAAGACATTGCAGTAGAGGATATCTACCAGCAACTAGCCATTGCCACTCCGTACATGGACTTGATAGAGGAATTCACACTCCGGGAGATTCTAAAATTTCACTTTTCATTTAAAAAACCCAAACAGGGCAAAAGCATCGATGAACTCATTGATCTTCTTGAGTTGGGACATGCCAGGGATAAAAAAATAAGCCATTTTTCTTCTGGCATGAAGCAAAGAGTAAAGCTTGGGCTGGCCTTCTTTTCTGATGTGAAACTGCTTTTTTTGGATGAACCTACCACCAACCTCGACCGGCAGGCTGTGGCGTGGTACTGGAAACATTTTAATGAATTGGCGGGCAAGTCATTGATATTCATAGGTTCTAATCTTGAAAATGAATATCCGCCACAGGCCACAAAAATTAACTTGATGGACTACAAATAGGGTTACTTTAATGACGGTTTTCACATTAAACTTCAACGAATTTACTTTTTGGGTGCAGTTATTTTCCAAAAGAACCCTTATTTTAGTATGTTTGATTTAATATCGAAAAACATGAAAAGCTTTAAGTTTGTCCTTTCTGCCGCTCTCATAGGCCTTCTATTGTGTTATTCAGGGTGCAAGAAAAATACGGTAGTAGAAGACCCTAAGGACACTCAGATCAAGAAGCTTTCCCAGACATGGATATTGGTAAAGAATGAGGCAAAGTTAGATGGAGTAAGCCAACCCGGTTATGACAACTTCAAATTAACCATTTCAGGGAGCAAGGGGCAGACCACATTTGGCTATACCACTTCAGGAAGGCCGGTACTTAGCCCGTGGCTCGCATCTGGAACTTTTACATTTGGAACTGATTTTACGACTCAAATTGTGGGCGATGCTGGGTTGCCTGTGACCTATTCAGTAACCGATACAAAACTCCAAATCACTTTTAATTATTCTGGGGCTGGTAATCCTGGAAGGGTTAACAATGTAAAAGGTAATTGGGTATATACTTTTGGATTATAAGATTTACAAGTATTTTAATTGACCTCGCGTGAGCGGGGTTTTTTTGTGCTGATCATCTTAATGTGATAATCGTCATGCCATCCCCCCCGCGGTCGGCATGTTCATCGCGAAAGCCCTTGACATTCTTTAAGCGACTGAGGTATTCGCGAACAACCTTCCGCAGAATACCCTCCCCTTTGCCATGGAGAACTTTCACCTCAGACTGATTCAATAGCAGCGAATCGTCCATAAAACGCATGAGCAATGGAAGCACCTCCTCCACCCTTTTTCCACGAATATCCAGGACTGCAGAAAATTCTGATTGCCGTTGGTGAAGTTCCACCCCCCTCGTAACTGGAGCGGCTGATTTGCTTATAAACAAGTCCGCACTTTTAACAAGACGGTCTATCTTAACCATTGATCGGAGATCACCAAACTGCACCACCGCTGTTTTACCTTTCAGCGCGAGCATCGTACCCGTTACCTCACCTCCAATCATTCTCACTTTATCCCCGATCAATATAGGTCCAGTTTGTTTTGCCAGTACCGCCAATGCAGGCTTCACTTTTCTTTCAAGCTCCTTTAAGCTATGGCGTACTTTTCGAGTCTCTTGCTTCTCTGCCTTATTTTCACGGATGTGCCGTATCGTCTTTTCAATCTCACGATTGGTCTCCTGCAAAAGAGTGGACGCTTCCGCCTTGGCATTATTTAGGATTTCCTTCTTCTGAGATTCCAACTTACCCGTCAACTCTTCATAATGTCCAAGGGTGGAGGCTAGTTCTACTTCCTGCAGACGCACCTTTTTATCTCTTTCAAGAAGCATTTGCTTTTCCTCTGCCAGCTGTTTCATCAGTGTTTCCAGCCCGGTCAACTCTTTACCAATGATTCGTTCAGCCGCACTAAGCGTTTCATCGGAAAATCCTGTCTTCCGTGCAATCTCCAATGCAAATGAACTTCCCGGTTGGCCCGTGGACAACTGAAAAAGCGGCTTCATATGCTCGGTATCAAAAAGCATAGCAGCATTCCGGATACCCAGAAAGTTGCTAGCAAATACTTTCAGGTTATAGTAATGTGTGGTCGCCATCCCCCACACCTTTTTCTTAACCAATTGCTCCAGTACAGCTTGCGCGATGCCTCCTCCAAAATTTGGATCCGTACCAGAGCCTAATTCATCCATCAGAACAAGAGTATCTTCATCGGATTGCCGAATGAAAAAATTCATGTTTTTTAAATGAGAACTGTAGGTGCTCAGGTCATTCTCTATGGATTGCTGATCTCCAATATCAAGAAATATCTGTTGAAAAATACCCATGATCGAGTCATCGCGCATCGGTACCAGGAGACCACACTGAAACATATATTGAATGAGGCCTATGGTCTTAAGGCAGACGGACTTCCCACCAGCATTGGGGCCAGACACCAGAAGAAATTGATCTTCATTTAATTCGATATTGAGTGGCACCAGTGGTCTTTTGCCTTTGAGGGAGAGGAACAAAAGTGGATGTCTGGCGTCCTTCCAATTCAAAGCAGGATCGTTTTCAATCATCGGATGGCCTGCATCGATATCTTGTGAAAACTTTCCTTTGGCACGATTGAAGTCCATCAATCCAAGAAATTCATACTCTTTTTCAAGAGCTGGAATATGACCCCGCAACAATGAAGTAAGTTCTTGTAGAATTCTAATTACCTCCTTTCTCTCCTCCAGTTCCAGGTCACGCAAGTCATTGTTGGCTTCCATCACTTCGCCAGGCTCCAGGTAGACGGTCTGCCCAGTAGAAGATTGATCAATGATGTATCCTTTGATCTTTCGTTTGTGTTCGGCAAATACGGGTATCACCAAACGCCCATCGCGAATCGTAGGATGCGATCCTTCGGGTGTCCAGCCTTCGGCAAGTGCCTTTCTCATAATGAGGTCGGCCACCCTTCGTACTTTCAATTCCTCTTCACGCAACCTCCTGCGAAGCCTTGATAGTTCAGGGGAAGCACTATCCTTTACAACACCGTCAACATCAATTTTTTTGTTGATGTCTGCGAGCATTGTCTTTGCCAGAGTACCCCCCGGCATTAACTGGAAAAGCTTTGGACACGAGGACTGATTTTTTTGAAGAAAATTTTTCGAGGCTTGAATGATTTCGAGTGAATTAGCTATTTTGAGGAAGTCTTCTCCTTCCAAAAAATTGCCTTCCACGGAGGCTGTTAGGAGCCATGTCTCAGGATCATCATAGACTCGAAGTGGAAGGTCCTCCCCCCGATCAAGAATTTGCTTGGTCTCAAGACTCTGTAGTAGCAATGGTTCAATAGAGCTGAGTTTCGAAATAAAAGCCAATCCGCCAACCATTTTCCTTCCAAGGTCGCCCAGACAATAATGAGATACCCCTTGACGGACCTGATCAAAACCCAGTCTGGTTTCAAAATCTTCAGGGTAAATCATCTTGCTAAGGTTTGGGCGTGAGGCTTGGAATCAAGCGTTGCTCCCGAAGACTAA
>JAYVQY010000023.1:0-2673 GCA_043776715.1 Cyclobacteriaceae bacterium
ATCAAGAATTGTTTTTTCCTGATGAGTGGGAAGAAGCACCTCAACCCGAATTTCATCCACTGTTTCCTGATGCCCGGTTTTTCCGATGGTTGGTTTTGCTTCAGCGGTTGGTTGAAACGTTCCGGTTCCTGAACTTTGGAAGCTGCAATTTTTGTAAAGACCCAATTGCCCTGCGCCTGCTGCATGCAGGGCGGCCATGACCTGATCAAGATTTTCCTTAGGCACGAATGTGACCAATTTGGAAAGCGTTCCTTTCTTTGGCACCAATACTTTTGTGTTTTTGAGCCCAAGCTTTTCTGCGATTTGTTTATTTACCCCCTGTAGAACATTGTCGAGGTTGGTGTGTGCTGCATAAATGGCAATGTCATTCTTAACTGCCGCGATCACAGTTCTTTCGACATAGGTCTGACCGGTAAGTTTCTTTAAGCCTTTAAAGATGATTGGATGATGGGCAACGATAAGGTTGCACTTTAAAGCAAACGCTTCTTCTACAACTCCCTCGGTGCAATCCAGCGTTACCAGGACTCCCGTCACGATTGCATCCTGATTGCCGGTCAAAAGGCCACTATTATCATATGATTCCTGAAAACTCCTGGGAGCGTGTGATTCTAGAAAAGCGATAACATCCTTTATCTTTGAAGTTTGCATGCAGTTGATTTTGGTCAAATTTATCGAATTGGGGTAAAGAGATTGATGAAAATATTAAAACTCCTGTTGTATCCCTTCGCGGCACTTTATAATCTGGTCACCAGTGTCAGAAATCATTTATACGACATTGGCCAAAAACCCTCCTTTGAGTTCGAGACACCCGTTATTGCTGTTGGTAATTTGAGCGTAGGAGGGTCGGGTAAGACCCCGATGGTAGAATACCTGGTTGACCTTCTGAAAAATCAATATGGTATTGCAACCCTTAGCCGGGGATACAAACGTGATACAAAGGGGTACCGACTTGCCCAGGAAGATGACTCAGCAAGAACGATCGGAGATGAGCCGTTTCAGCTTTTCTTAAAATTTGGAAAGCAAATCAAGGTTGTGGTGGGGGAGGATAGGGTGTTTGCGATCCCTCATATTTTACAGGAGGCGCCGGAAACAGCAGTAATCATACTTGATGATGCATTGCAGCATCGATCGGTGAATCCACAGTTAAGCATTCTGTTAACAGAATACTCAAATCCATTCTATAAAGATTTTGTTTTGCCTTTTGGCCGCCTGAGGGAAGGACGAAGGGGCGCCAACCGTTCCGACATCATTGTAGTGACAAAATGTTCTGTCCCCATTTCAGCCGATGTTGAAAATGCAATGACGCATGAAATTCAAAAATATGCCGGGCCTAAACCGGTGTTCTTTTCTGCCATTCAATACAGTGAACCTCAATCCTTCGGGAGTGGACTTCCTTTCTCAAGGAACATCGTGCTGGTGAGCGGAATAGCGAAGGGTCAAGCTTTGAAAGAGTATTGCTCATTGAACTTCAAAGTCCTAAAGCATTTTGATTTTTCTGACCATCATAGATATATTGAAAATGACTTGTTGGAGATTGAGAATTTCTGCAAAGCTCAATCATGCTCCTGTTCAATCGTTACTACCGAAAAAGATATGGTAAAGCTGATTGAGCCCGTTTTCAGACCATACACGCACCGCTCGCCATGGTTTTATATGCCCATAAAGCATGTTTTTTTACAAAATGGACTGAAATTTGATGAACTCGTTTTGAAGTCAGTACTCAACGCTGCCGGAACTCAATGAGAGCTTTACATTTGCGTGTGCTTTTGACCAAAATATTTGGTTTCCCGGCGTTTTTTGTGGCCTTTTCGCACCTTGCGCATGCTCAGGATCCTAATGCGCTTCCTTCAGAACCTGCTCCCGCTCCCACAAGCGGAAAGAGCATTTTAGATGACTCCACCAAAAGTGTTTATGGCCCAAAAACCTGCCTTTGGACAACAGAACAAGATATTTTTAGGAATCGCGCCAATTATAGACCGCTCGACACTGCAATAAATAACTATCATCGCTGGACCTACACGCAACGTTCTGGGTACCTTTATAAAGACCTTGGAGTAAACGGTACAGCCTTAAGTTCAATTTTTCCAATGGTTCCTTCGGCACCCGGCGTAAGCTCCGGGTTTCAAGCGTATGAGCCTTACTACACAACGCAAGAGCCGCGCTACTTTGACACTAGGTCTCCCTTTACCAGAATGGCCATCGTATGGGGTGGCAACGGAAGGGCCATGACCGACGTTGCCTTTAGCAGAAACATTAACCCACGCTGGAATGTTGGATTCAATTATCGTCCGCTTCTGATTGACCGACAGATCCTGAGAAAGAAAGGTGTACGTCAAACAGTAAGTCAGTACTATGATTTCTACACAACTTATAAGACGAAGGATGAAAAATATTTGTTTCTATTTAATTTCAGAAGGTTCAGGCATACTGTAAACGAAGAAGGTGGGGTGGTTCATAAGTTGAACGATCCTTATATTAAGTATTTTGATCCAAATGCCACGACGAATCTGGTAGCTGCGCAAACCGAAGATTATCGTAGAACGTTCCACATATTTCAGCAATACCAATTGATTAAACCACTCCAGGTTTATCTCACACTTGATTTCACCAAACAGACAAACGGATTTAAGGATGATTACGCAACGGGTAAGGACTTTAAAAGTTATTTCGATT
>JAYVQY010000024.1:0-10288 GCA_043776715.1 Cyclobacteriaceae bacterium
AGTTGAATATAGTCCCAGCAGGAAGATTCAATGGACTTAACAATATCTCCTTGTTCACAGCCGCTCCACTGCAGATCGTCTTCGTCTGTCCTGCTGTAATCACCGGCGATGGAAAACTGGTAAGATTACCATAAGAAACACCAGAACCTGCATCAGCTTGCCCAAAAACAGAAAAGGTTCCTCCCGCACCAGCCAATCGCAAGATATCTCCTGTGGCGGCGGCAGAAATTGCCTGCACACCAAGACCAGTAATCACAAAATTGTCTCGAGCAAGACCAGCTGCAAGGGTGAGACCAATTGTTAAAGTAGAAGAAGAGGACAATACAACGGAGTTGACAGTAATATTGGCAGAAGGGGTAACGCCAGGAGTTGTAACAAAAATAAAGTTAACTGGAGCAGTAAGAATAAAAGTCCCCGTTTGACCACCCACTCCAAAATCATTGTCGGCAGTTTCTGCAACAGTAATATCGGCCAGAGAAACTGTTGATCCACTGACACATAAATTCGCGGCAGTGGCAGGGGTAACGGAAGTCTGAGAAAAAGAACGAGAAGAAAGAAATACTCCAACAAGGGAAAATATCAAAAAAACAAACTTCCCCGTTCGGAGTAAAGATCTATGCATAAAGTCAGTTACAAACAACCCATAAATATCACTAAAACCTTTAAAGTAACCCAAAAAAATCGCTTTTTAGCTAGTTTAATAGCTTCCCATCCTGATTCACTTTTATCAGAGTCATCTTCAATTCCCCAACGTCAGGTTTGCCGGTCGTCATGGTGCCTAGCAGCACGATACGGCCATCAGGAAGTTCTTGAATTGCACCTATGGCGTCTTTCCCATCGCCCCCATATACAATGGGCAGGCTCCAATTGATCGAGCCATCTATATTGATCTTTGTCAGGAGCCAATTTTGATTTGCATTAAAACTATTCTCATTCACCAAAATATAGAATCCACTCTGTTGTGCAGCGAATACAGAAGTGTGTGAAGGTAGATTAATTCCAATGTTAATGGAAAGCGGCTTTTGAAATTGATAATCTGTTGCATTGTACACCAATGACTTTCTTAGCTTCGCCACATAGATATCCGATGCGCCCGTCGAATTTGTCGTAATCCCTCCAAGAAAAAAGCCATCCCCTGATTGAACAGGCGCGACAGCAACCGAACCTAATTTTTGCTCATCAATAAAATCGCCACCGTAAAAATCATTTGAATTCCCTCCAAAATCATTCAATCCAAAATACCAGAAGTTAAAATCAGACTTCACCTGACCGCTAAAACCAAATTTATTAGTATACCCAAACAAATAAAAAGGATATAAAGGCGAGCCGCTCGCTAGGATTTTTACTCCAACATCGATTGTGCCAGGCCCATGAGTTTGAGACCAATTGGCGTAGGTCTTTAAATTATTGGTAAACCTAAGATGCATTGCATCACGTTGATCATTGGCGGTTGAGTTCGGCTTCAAGTCAGTATTTGTTGTGGACCCAGCAACAATAAAACCATCACTTGTTTGGGTTACGGAAAGCGCGTCCTCATCCGTATCGGCATTCGTGGCTACAGATTTTAATCCCAGCAAAACGCTGTCAATCTTTATCCCATCCAATGTAAGCGTCATGATGAAAACATCTCTTTCTGTACTGGTTTTGTAATAATTGCCCACAGCCACGAGGCGATTGTCATTAGTAAGCTCAATATCCCTTGCTTCCTCATTATTCGGACCTCCAAATGTCTTCTCCCACATCACGTGACCTTTAGAATCGGCTTTTACCAGATACCATTGGCTTGTCTTTCCTGTTCCTGAAGGTGTTGTGGTTCCAAATAATATGAATGATCCGTCAGGCAGTATCACCATGTCCTCCCCAGTCTGGTCGCCATCTCCTCCATAAAACTTCAAAAAGTAGGATTCATTCGGATCTACTATGGTAGAAGTGGAATCACATGCAATCAAACCAATTTGAAATACAACAGATAAAAAGGCAAGTTTTGTCCTCCACCTCATTTCTGGATCCCTCCTTCCTCTTTTATAATCTTACGAGCAACGCCTTTGGTCTTCACTTTTTTTACTTTCCTAGGATCATAAATTGGATGGATAAACCCAAATGAGAGCGATAGATTATCCAATCGATATATATCGCTTACGAAGCGATATTTCGTTACGTTGTTAGATAGGTAAGCGTCAGGATTGCCAATTTGACCTTTGTCGACATTATCCGGATTCTGGTAATAGATCTTATTCGTGAGCGCAATGTTGGAGAGCCCACCCATGTATCTGAGGTCAGCATATAAAAAGTCTTTGCCGATCTTATATTTTATTCCTCCGCCTACAATCCAGGATCGATTAAACAAATTATTTTGATAAGTTACCTCATCACTTGGTCCCTCGGCAACCAATTGCGTCCCCGCGGATATTGGTTTCTTATCAACATATAATAACACATCCTTCGCAGAAGTCATGTAATTAATAGCAAACCCAACGTAACCAAAGGGTCGAATCGTTCTATCACGATTATCCGCATACTTTACATACAAGGGAACATCAAACCAGGATTGCTTTCCAGTCACCGTTGCATCATCGCCTCCCGCAATTCCAGAAATCATGCGTTTATAAGAACGTGTTGAAAAATTGATTTCTGTGCATAAGCTTAGGTTATCGTTTATGTTCCAATCGATCCCCGCTCCCGCCTGTACGCCCAACCGCAGCAGGTGTTGAGTGGAAACATCATAGGGTTCAGTAGAAACAGTATATATGCTGTGGAAGAAGCTTGTATTTGCTCCTACCCTGAAATGCGGCGTGAATATGGGTGTGGCTGTAAATTTTTTACTGAGATAGACAACGTCAATCGGGTCCCTCTTGTCGTCAGCGACATATTCAGGATCAGCTTTTAGCAATTTCAAATAGCTATCCTCTGCTGCAAGTGGGTCATCAATGATCAAATATGCCTGACAGAGGAGAAGGTATGCACGCACCTTTTGTTCAGGAGAAAAGTCCTGGCTTTGCAAGCATTTCTGCAGAATGGAAGGAATGGAATAAAAATGTCCGGCAACAAACTCTGCCTCCGCGTGACTCAAAGTCTGATCGGGATCGCAGTCATTACTCTGAGCTAATAATTGAAGCGCGCTGAATAGGATGAAAAGCCCGGTAACTATTTTTCGAGAAGTATGCTTCATTAAAAGTCACTTATCAATAAGGTCTTGCATGTCGATTCGTATCCAATACCGTTTCCAACATAAATCTCCCACTCCTCTTTCGACATATTGCGCTTCAACTTAGGGCATATCTGCTCAGCAAGCACTTTAGGATCCGTTTGCCAAACCCGTATTTCACCATTGTTACAAGAAGCCAGCAAGTAATCCGAACCTTTCGTGAATGTTAATTTCCAGATGTTACTATTGTTAATGTCCATTACTACTGGCAGGTCCTCCTCTTCGTGGTCTACCACCCACATCTGCAACTTCCTGTCAAGACCTGCACTGGCCAGCAACAGGCCGTCTGGACTATATTCAACATCCATCACGCCAGCACTATGGCCACCAAGTTCTTTCAGCGATTCCATGGTTTGGTAATTGAATGTTTTTACAGAACCCTTCACCTGGGGCTTTTCCTTGTTGCTGTTGTCAAGGAACTCTGTGCCATAGGCAAGTATTGGGCTCGTTGGATGGAAAGCAATTGAAAGCACTCTGATCTTGTTGACCGATTCATCAAACTTCAAACTATAAGTGTTGTCATTTAAATTTAGCATGATCAATTGACCCGAGGTGGCAACACCTGCCATCCAGTTTCCGTCATGGCTAATATCAATTGATTTTAGAAGATATGGCAATTTGGCTAATATTCTTCCCTGGCCTGTCAGATGATTGGTGAACCGCACAGTATGATCAAAGCCAACAGAAATAAATCCTGAATTGTCTGGCAGGAATTTTATATCATTCACGAATCCCTTGTGCCCCGTAGCCACAGCAGGTTTCTCCCCAGGCTGGTCCAGTTTAAAAATTTGAAGGGATGATGAATCACTGCCGTTGACCAGATACTTTTCATCCACACTGAGTGCCAGGACGCGATTTGGAAATGGGTTAAAATCAATAAGCTGGTCTGCGGTTAATTTTTGGTAGTCGCCTTTAAATATTCTTCCATCATTTCCAGTGGTATAGAAAGTACTTCCGGTCTTTGAAACCGCCAGGGCAAACATCTTATTCTTCAGGTTGCCCGGAATTCTGATCTGATTATAGTTAAAGTTTTCCGAAAGCTTAGCGATGGAATAGTAAAGACCCCTGAAGACATACGGATTGTATTTATTGCCGCCATACTGGGAATGATAAAGATAACCCTGCATCGCAAGCAGCCCTGCCAAATCCTTGTCATCCATGGTAACAGATTTGGCTTCCATTGATTGCGCGACGGATAAGTAAAGCAGCCTGTTGGCACGGTCACGTTCACTTCTTGCCACGATTGTTTGCTGCACAGCCTCCTCTCTTGCTTCTCTTTCTTTTCCTTGAGCAGCAATGGCCAATCGTTCCTGCCGGAGCGCCTCTTGAAATTGCTCTTCAGCATATGCCTGGGCTTTCTTCGCGGCTACCAGGGCATCGGCAAGCTGAGCATTGGCGCTCTCAACCTCTTTTTGTCGCTGCATTGCTAAGGCCGTTTGCCGCTCCGCAATGTCCCGCTGCCGATCGGCTTCCACTTTTGCCTCAATTGCATTTTTTTCATTCGTCACAGCAATATCTCGTTGCTTTCCAGCTTCGATGGATTGTGTTAATCCATAAATCATAAAAAGTACAGCAATGATCGCAGCCGTACCCAATACAATGGAAGTAACGCGGGCCCGTCGCAACCTTCTACGTTGCAACATCTCCTGGTTCTTAAGTTCAGCTTCATAGGTAATGCGACTTGTGTCCAGGAAAACAATCGCCCGTTCAAACGCAACATCATAACGTTGGGCCCATATCCGGGTTGGCTTTTGTTTTTTCTGCCAATTGAGAGCGAGCTGCAAATCGGGAGGGCGCCAGAGGCCAGCCTTTCCAGTCTGATAAAGAGCCGCAGCATTTGATATCCTTCTGTATAACTGCGCGGACTCAAATTCTTCTTCCACCCAGTTTGAAAGGCGCGTCCAAATGCGCATTAAACTCTCATGAGAAAGTTCGATCGAAGTCGCTCCTGTTAATTCTACATGGCTGCCAGGCATCAAGAATGATCGGCCTGTTCTTCGAAAGCATTCGACCACCTTTATTACCTCTTCTTCTGTGGCACCCGCAAGTTCCGATACTAATTTTATCTTCGATGGCCTCCGAAGGCCTTGATTCTCCTGATTCTTTTCAGTTATGCTTTTGAATAATACTTCAGCTATTTCTTTCTCATCAGAACTCAATTCATCATAAGCCTCATTGGCATGGAGCGAAAGTGCCTGACTTATCTTTCCTATTGCATTATAGTGACGCAAATCGAGGGGCTCTCCCACCTCTCGATTGGCTACCCAATAATCCCATGTTCGCATCAGCGCATGCTGCATGATCGGCAATTGGTCTTGATGGTCAGCAATGTCGCTTAGGAGCTTTTTCACCAACCTTGGGCTAATCTTCCCTCCGCCGACAGCCACTGGCCCTTCAATGGCTAATCTCTTTTGAGCCCTGCCCATCTGCGGTACGAGGTAGTTACTTCCATTGATCATTTGGGTGAGTCCTGGAAACACGGAGCATTCACCTATGAAATCCGACCTCATGTTCAACGAAACGTACGTTGGTGTATCCGTTTGTTGGACTGCATGGAGAATCAGATTAACAAACTGGAATGATTCATTATTTGCATCTTCGCTAGTCTCTCTGTAGCGAAGTAATTCTTCAAACTGATCGACTAGAAAAAATACATTTTCGTGGGTTGTCCGCTGTAAATACCTGGAGACTTCAACCAATCCATCCGGGCCGCTCCGCAAAACAGACTTAATAATTGCCTGCTGAATTGGTTTGTCCTGAGGCTTAATTCTACCACTCGATTCGAGCTGATTAACAATTGCATCGCCGAGATTTGAAATTGGGGAACTCCCTGGACGTGTAGCAACGATTTGCCAATTTGGACCCGTTGCGGTCATGAATCCTCCATAAAGCACGGGGACCAAACCGCAATTCATCAAGCTGGATTTACCGCTTCCGGAATAGCCCATCACAGTGACCGACCGATGCTGAGAAAGCTTCAACAGAATCTCATCAACCTGGCCTTCACGACCAAAGAAAAGGTGAGATTCATCAAGGCTAAAAGGGCGCAATCCAGGAAAAGGATTCGCACCCAAAGGTGACAATCCTTCTTCTTGTTGATTGCTTTCCTCAACCAATTCTCCCGCTTGTACGGAATAATTCAGCATTTTGACATTGTCCAATCAGAAAATTAACCAAAAATTACATGGAACTTTAGCGGCCAACCCAAATGTTTAAAAAATCACAGTAATAGAGGGTATTTGGCAGTCTAGTTAAAAAAATCACTGAAAAATACTAGAATTTAGACATATTCCAAAACCGTATTGGCAAGCTTTACATTTTCTGCCAGAAGCTCATACAATTGGTCTTTCGTAATTCTAAGAAAGATGGCTCTCTTCCGGGCCAATAGAATATTTGATTTTGCAAAACCAGGCAAAGAAAGCATCTCCGCAATAAACTGTCCCTCTGTAAACTTTGCCTTGAATTCCCCACTCTTATAATAATCGATTTCACCTTTGTATAAAATGTAAAAGTTATTGTTCACCATCTCATCCAGTGAAAGCGAAGTGTTCTCAACAAGTAACTCTTCTTCAGCAATATTTGCCAGGAAGGATAGACTAAGACCCGATACATCCTTAAAAATTTCCATCGAGCTCAGGAAAATGATCTTATCAAAAAGCATGAGCCTGACAAAACCAGCTTCCATTTTGATCACTGCATTAAGTTCTTTTTCAACGTCTGGTCCTAATCTTTCGACATTGACTTCATACGCCGAAGGATCAATTTCGTTCAGTGCCCATGCAGCCATTTCCCTAATCAACTTATCAGGATTGAATAATTGCGCAATAAGATCAAGCGTAAATTCCTCGATCTTCAGGAGCCCTATCTGACGCAGCACGCAGGCTTTCGTCCAACGGTTGGTTTGCGTAAAATCTCGGTTAACTAAAAACTTGAGAACGAGTTTCTCATCCAATTCTATCCTGGGATAGAACATCTCCAATTTACTTATCCGATCTTGTTCAGAGACATCATCCAGGACAGGAATGACGCGTTGCTTTAATTGTTCAGACAAAAAGACATCCAGCAGTTCAATGGCGAAAGCAGTACCTTCCACTGTTCCGCTCTCGATATTCTCTTTCACCAATTGAATTGACCGAGTATCATACAACATCGCCATCAACATATATACATGGTCTATGTCGCTGGCAATTTCACTACGGAGGGCATCCTTTACTTGCTTTGCGGAAGCTTCATTGCCAATCTCTGCAATGGAACAAAGGTTCCAGCTGATATCGCCAATGTCATTCTCAATGGCATATTTGATCCGGGAAATCTGAGATATCCCTGCCTTAAACCCAGAATCCCCCATGGCCAACAAAACTTTTGATACCACTACTTTGTCAGGATAATCAATCTTATTCCAAAGAAGGTCTTTCCCTCGTTGTCCCCCAATCCGTCCAATGATCTGAACAATGCGAATCAAGGTCTGACTGCTCTGACCAGATCTGTAGAACGCGCTGTCCAATAGGCCGAGCGCCTTGCCTCCAATCATGACCAACGCATTCATTGCTTGATTGCTGAACATCGGATTGTTCAGATTTTCTATCAATGCAAGAATCACTTCATTATTGTACTTCTTAATTGAGGTCTTGATTGCAGTATTTCTTACGACCGGCTCTGAGTCATTCAGGAGTTCAATTAAGAATGAGGTATTCTCTTCGGCTGACGTGTGTAATAAAAGCTCAGCAGCATATTGCCGATCACCCGGCTCTGTTGAGCGTGTAAGACGCAAGATTCTTGACTTAGTAATATCACCACCGTTGCTGATAATAAGGTCCAACTCGTTCTTTGTCAGGAGGTTTTTGTCTGAAACATCCAATTTGCTTTTATCAAACTTGATCACATATCGATCTGACACCGAGAGTCCTTTCAATTCGTTTATTTTGCGTTGGGCATAATCGCGGGTTTCTTCTACTTCGTTTCGAAATAAGGCATTAATCCACGTACTTACATTTGTTGGATTGATCTTCTCAAGAAGTTTATAGGCAAAAACAGCCACTCCTGGCTTCTCACTAGAGAGTCGTTTCTCTAACTTTTGCGTGATCTGGCCATATCCTATTTCCAACTTGTCTGGTGAGATTTCAGCAGATTCAAGCTTTGACCTGATCTTGGTTTTGTATCCAGCATACAACTTGTGAATCACCAATAAATACAAAACCGCGAGAATACTTAATAAAACAGGTATCCATACGATTTTAAAAAAAGGAATGGAGGCAAAAATAAATATCAGGGCACCTGCCGTAAAGCGTCCCGTTTCATTAACCACACCCTCTATTTTTGATTGAATGCCAAAACGATAGCGGTTGTCAATCGGGGTGAACAATAATTTAAACATTGGGTTTTCTAACGAGTCTCTGATCATGTTATTAAAGAGCCTTATCAATGCAACAAATAAAAAGAAATAGATAAAAGCACTCGGTGCCATTTCAGGTGTGTAGCCAAAAAGAAGACCTGTAAAGCTCGCGCTTAAGGCAAACACCCCCATCACAATGGGCAGCAACATAAGCGCGATTCTTATTCCGTAGTTGCTTATAATCTTGTCATTGACAAATGTCTGCATGATGAAACTAAGTCCATAGATCGTGGCATTGAAGTACGCGAGGAAATTGGTAAGCTCTCGTTGATTAGGGTACTGCACTTTAATCAACTCTTGAAATGTGAACTGCCCAAAAATTAAGGTTACCATCGAAATGATCAAGAACAAAGACAACAGCTTTGTATACGGATCTGTCAACACTCTTCCCATGCTGGTCTCTTTTTTGACCGTTATATCAAACTCCTTTGGATCATTCTTGATCAAGGGGAATCTGACAGAAATGATGATAAAGAGAATGGCAGAAACAATGATGCTTAGGCCAGAGACGATCAGGTAGCTATCCGTGGTGGGGAAGATAAAAGCAGTAAGAGGAATTAGGAAGTTGGCAAGAATCACGGCAATCAACTGCCCGGTATCAATCCATCCGATGATTCGTTTCGATTGTTTGAAGTTGAACAGCCGTCCGAAAATCCCCCAATAGCTCAAGAGCAAAATGGCCGTAATCGGACCCGTCATACAAAACATGAGGAAAATAATTGGCTTTCTATAATCCTCCGGCCCGTAATGGTACCCAATGTAAAAGAAGGCAGTGATTGCCACCACAAATAGAATCGCTGATGTCGTCAGGTTTGAAAACTTGATCTTGTTTTGGGCAAAAGAAAAAAACAAGGTTGCAACTATTCCGAGGAAGCCTGATACCAGAAAGGCCTTGTTCAATTCATTTCCCAGGTTATTCAAAAAGAGAGATTCAGCAACGACGCTGTAGGTGGCAAAGAAAATGCCCATGAAGAAACCAGCCCCAAGCATTAACATTACTTGCACCCTTTCTTCAGGACGCACATTTAAGAAATCAAGCAATGACTTAAACATGGCAGAAAGTTACAGGAACCCAAGAGAAATAAAAAAGCCGGCTTCTGACCGGCTACATTTCCTTGTAAAATGCCACCATACTTTACTTCTGCTTGATGGAAGCGGAATCTTTCTTTGCTGGGACCAGCGCTTGCTCGTTCTTGTAAATTTCATTTAGACCCTTGATCACATCTTTGCTGATGTCGAGGCTATCATTTGCAAATAGCAAATCACTTGATGCATCAAATTTTAAAACAACTTGAAGGCCTCGCTCCTGTCCATATTTTTTTAAGTAAGAAGTGACCCGCTCATAAAGGTCTTTCGTCATTCTATCCTGATCGGAAATCATTTCCTGTGAAAGGCTTTCCTGGTACATCTGAAGATTCTGTCTCTTCTTACCCAAATCCTCCTCCACCGTGCGCGCCTGACCCATCGTTAGGTTGCTTGCATTGCGCTGATACGACTCAATCTCGTTCTGAAGACCCTGAGCACGGCTTTTCAATTCCTGATCAAGTCGTTTTCCCTTTGACTCGAGTCTGTCTCTATTCACTTTGAAGTAATCATAGTACTTCAACACTGTATCCGAATTGAGGTACGTGACTATTAAGTCTTTTGAATTAAAAGAGCCAACGGCCTTTTGATCTTTGGGGGCGGAGAAA
>JAYVQY010000025.1:0-2627 GCA_043776715.1 Cyclobacteriaceae bacterium
AAGATTGCTGCTGACTTTCAATTCGCTATAGACAACCTGCCAGCTACGCAACCGGAAGTAGGGAGGGTAAATAAACTTGCTGCAACTGCTTATTTGGCAAAGGTCCGTCTTTACCAGGCCTATGCACAGAATGATGCCCATGGAGTAACGAGCATCAATTCAGCGCGACTGAATGAAGTGGTCGCTTTGACGCAGGCGGTGATCTCTTCAGGAAAGTATTCCTTACAGCCCGATTTTGGGGAGAATTTCCTTTATGGCTATGATAATGGACCTGAATCTATTTGGTCAGTACAGTACTCGATAAATGATGGAACTTCGATTGGGCGACTCGGCATGTCAACCAGTTTGAATTACAGCCTGGCCCCACAATATGGCTGTTGCTGGTTCCATCTCCCAAGCCAAAATATGGTCAATGCATTTAAAACAGATGCAGCCGGACTTCCCCAGTTTGACACCTTTAATAATGTGTCATTGACCGACGCGGATCTTGTTGTCACTGGCGCTACTGTTGATCCCCGGATTGACCATACGGTTGGGATCGTCGGGCATCCTTTTAAGTACCAGCCCAAAGTGCTTTATGCCCATAGCTGGGAACGCGTTCCTGCTCTTTATATCGGCTTTGGAAATATGAAAGAACAACAGGCCGCAGATTGTCCTTGTTTCAAAAAAATCGGACCCTTCTATGGTTCCGCGAAGAACTTGGACTTCATACGGTATGCTGATGTTTTACTATGGCAAGCCGAAGCCTATATTCAGTTAGGCCAGGAGGCCCTCGCTATGCCTCTTATTAATCAAGTAAGGGCAAGGGCTGCGAACAGTACATCGCGTACAAAAAAGGCAGATGGCACCAATCCTTCCAATTATAAAATAGCCCAATATAGCGCAAGCAATATAACCTGGAATAACGCAAATGCTTTGAAAGCACTGCAGTATGAAAGAAGAATGGAGTTTGCTATGGAAGGTCCCCGCTGGTTTGACCTTGTGCGGTGGGGCATTGCCGATCAAGTACTGAACAACTATCTCGCAGTTGAAAAAACCAGGAAAACTTTTCTAAGTGCTGCGTCATTCACAAAGGGAAGAGATGAATACTATCCTATCCCATTTAGGGAGATCAACTTTTCCAAAGGTTTGTATCAACAAAACCCGGGTTACTGAGTTATGAACTGGACTTACGCAATGGAGTCGATCGTTGAGATTGCGTAAGTCCAGTTATAAAGTATTGATTTACTTTACCTAGTACCGTTTCTTTGCTTTCGAATTACAGAAAGCTCTGCCGACAAATGGCCTGATCAGCGTCATCTCTGCAAGGAACATAGCAAAGATTCTGATCTGGGTGGATAAAAAGTTTAACTGATGTAAAAATTTTGATTGAGCAGAGAAAATTTAATAGCGCACAATTTGAATGTTACAAAATGGAATTAAAATATAAAACTTACCCTGTATGAAAAAAGAAACACCGGCTATCTCATTTATGGTTGGCCTATTAATGCTTTCATTTCATGTCTGCTTTTCACAGAATCAGTCAGTTGGCGTTTTCGATGGTCATAGCGATGTGGGTACGGATGTAAAGCCTGGTGCTGCGCTGTACGATCCGAAAACCCAGGAATACGAAGTTTCGGGAGCAGGCTACAATATCTGGGCCGATCATGATGAATTCCATTTCCTTTGGAAGCGGATCAAAGGCGATTTCATAGTCTACACACGGGCAAGACTTATTGGTAAAGGTGTCGAACAGCACAGGAAAGTTGGTTGGATGGCACGCACAACCCTGGATGGAAATTCACAACATATAAACGCCTGTGTACATGGTGATGGACTTACCTCCTTGCAGTTCAGAAAAACCTCAGGAAATAAAACCGAGGAAATACGATCAAAACTTACAAGTGCCGATGTCATTCAACTAGAAAGAAAAGGGAATACCTATACGATGCGGGTAGCAAAGTATGGCGAACCGTTTGTTACCGAGCAGGTCACTGATCTCAACCTGGGGGAAGAATTATATGTTGGCGTATTTACTGGTTCGCACAACATGGATGTAGTGGAAAAAGGTGTCTACAGCGACGTGCGAATTTCAGTTCCAGCCAAAGATAGCGACACTCCTAATCGAATGTATTTAGGAAGTAACCTTGAAATACTGGATGTAGAATCGGGGAAGCGGGAGATTATTTACACAGTTCCAAATTCGATTCAAGCTCCGAACTATACTCTTGATGGGAAATCCTTAATATATAACAGTGAAGGAAAGATATTCAAATTTGATTTGGCTTCCCGACAACCTGAAGTCGTGAACACCGGCGAAGTAAATAATAATAATAATGATCATGTCATTTCATTTAATGGTAAAATGTTAGGGCTTAGCAGCGGCGTAAAGGAATTGGGCGGTTCCATTATCTACACCGTACCCCTAAAGGGAGGGACCCCAAAACAGATTACTCCCAAAGGGCCTTCTTACCTGCATGGATGGTCACCTGATGGCAAGAGTTTGGTGTTCTGCGGTTCGCGCAACAATGAGTATGACGTTTACAAAGTGCCTGCAGCAGGAGGTGAAGAAGTTCGTTTAACGAATGCGACAGGTCTGGATGACGGCCCCGAATATACGCCGGATGGTAAGTATATCTATTTCAATT
>JAYVQY010000026.1:0-10212 GCA_043776715.1 Cyclobacteriaceae bacterium
TTAACAATAATTAACAAACTCTTTGCAACTTTTATTCATATGGTTGCGTCTCATTACCAAACACAACTAAAGGTTTAGGTTATGAAAAAAATTAGTCTACTTATTGTTGCGGGTGTGCTGGTTAGCTCACTCTCATCTGCAGGTCATCGGATTGAAAGTCCTAAGACCACTTCAGGCATGGCGGTGGTTAAGACCACTTCAACTTCCTTCAAATTAATCTACAAATCTGAGGAGGCTTCGGATGTAAAGGTTAAGATTTTCAATGAGCAAAACATTTTAGTCTTTTCTGAAACCATCAGAAAGTCAAATGGGTTCGCGCGTCCTTACAATTTTGAAAATCTTTCCGTCGGTGAGTACACCATTAAACTGGACAATGGTTCTAACAGCTTGAGTCAGAAGTTGGAATTCACTACTGCAGAAAAAACCAAGCTCGCTCATTTGACTCATATGAAGGATGGAAAGTATTTGTTAAGCGTGGCAGGGAAAGGGGAAGACCGCTTGTCCATTCGAATCTTCAATGAAAGGGGAGAGTTGGTTCTTAACCAATCAGAACCGGTATATGGAGATTTTGCTCAAGTCTATGATCTAAGGTTGATGGCAGGTTCATTTTCTTTTGAAATCACTGATAAGAATGGCGCTACGAAGGTGCTTGATAACAGGTAGGAAAATCAAGTAGCACATTTAATAAAATCGCCCAGACCGATTGGGGCGACTTGTTTTGATATTGAAATTGCAATCGATTACGGTTCTGGCTTTAAGCATCATCTATTGCTGATGGGATTCGAGGCCTTATTAAGTCTATCAGGCTTCTGGATTTAACCTTCGTACTCCGCAAACGATTTTTCAGATTAAGAATCAAGTTTCCTTACAGCAGTCCGTCTCACCGTGTTTCATGACTGTACATTTGTGTCATGTTAAACACGAAAAACAAAACAACTAACATTATGAAAGCAAATTTATTTCTGGCGGCCCTTGTACTGGTGGGTACATCGGCTTTTGCAAACGGACCTGGCAGTCCTCGTTTGGCAGTGATCAGCCAAACCAATCCTGGCATGTTTAAGATCATCTACGAAAAAAATGGTGTGATCAGCAATGTGAGAATGACCATTCTCAATCATGAGAACGAAATTGTTTTCACTGAAACCACTAAAAATGTAGATGGTTTTATCCGGTCGCTTAACTTCACCCAAATGGATCCAGGTGAATATACGGTCGAGGTTGCCGACAAATCTGGAAAACAGATCCAGCGAGTGGTGTATGGTGAAATCGCACCCATCCAAAATGTGCATGTCTCAAAGATTTCGGAAGAAGGTAAGTATCTTCTCTCTGTCACCAACAGCGGCACAAATCGGATTAATGTGCAAATCTTCGATGGCACCAACAACCTGGTGCACAACGAGAGCACTACGATCAACGGAAATTATGGTTTGGTGTACAACCTCAAGGCTGTTGAAGGGGTTCCTACATTCGAAATCAGTGACAAGACAGGCGTCATCCACACGGTAAAGTATTGATTCGGAAAAACAGTTAAAGTAAAAAGGCTTTTCCAAATGGAGAAGCCTTTTTGTTTTATATTAGAGGTAAAGTTGACTTAATGAAAATCAACTTGTGTTTACATGTTCCGGCGATATTGGCCTCCCACCTCGAACAGAGCTTTCGTAATTTGACCAAGAGAACAAACTTTGCAGGCTTCCATCAGGGCATCGAAAATATTCTTATTCATCACCGCTGCCTCCTGGAGTACTCTTAATTGGGCAGCAGCCTCTGGCTCATGTAGTTTGTGCAATGACTGATGTATTTTGATCTGATATTCCTTCTCTTCAGTAGTGGCCCGGATGACCTCTTGTGGGATGATCGTCGGTGAGCCTTTAGAACTCAAGAATGTATTTACTCCGATGATCGGAAATTCCCCTGTATGCTTTAAAGTTTCATAGTAGAGACTTTCTTCCTGAATCTTGCCTCGCTGGTACATGGTTTCCATAGCTCCCAAAACGCCACCACGTTCTGTGATCCGGTCAAATTCGGTCAGTACGGCCTCCTCTACCAGGTCCGTGAGTTCCTCAATAATAAATGAACCCTGGATCGGATTTTCGTTCTTTGTCAGGCCTAATTCTTTGTTGATGATCAATTGAATGGCCATCGCCCGGCGCACAGATTCTTCGGTCGGTGTGGTGATCGCCTCATCATAAGCATTTGTATGGAGGGAATTGCAGTTATCATAAATCGCGTACAACGCCTGAAGCGTGGTTCGAATGTCATTAAAATCAATTTCCTGGGCATGCAGCGAGCGGCCGGAGGTCTGAATATGATATTTAAGCATCTGGCACCTGGCATTGGCACCATATTTATTCTTCATCGCCTTCGCCCACAGTTTTCTTGCCACCCGACCAATGACAGAATATTCCGGATCGATGCCATTGCTGAAGAAGAAAGAAAGGTTAGGAGCAAATTCGTTGATGCTCATTCCCCGGCTCAAGTAGTATTCTACATACGTAAAGCCGTTTGCAAGCGTAAACGCCAGTTGGGAAATTGGATTGGCCCCCGCTTCTGCGATGTGATAACCTGAAATCGAGACAGAGTAAAAATTGCGGACATTCTTATCTATAAAGTATTGTTGTACGTCGCCCATGAGTCGCAGCGCAAACTCTGTGGAGAAAATGCACGTGTTTTGAGCCTGGTCTTCCTTCAGGATGTCAGCCTGGACGGTCCCTCGGACTTGAGTAAGAGTCTCTGTTTTTATCTTGTCGTAAACGTCTTTTGGGAGTACCTGATCGCCAGTGATGCCAAGCAGCATAAGACCAAGCCCGTCGTTGCCTTTTGGTAGCGCTCCCTGGTAACGAGGTCTATCTCCAGTTTTGTCTTTATAAATCTTTTCTATTTTAGCTTCAACCGTTTCTGTCAATCCGTTTTTGCGGATATATAGTTCGCACTGTTGATCGATGGCAGCGTTCATAAAATAGCCGAGCAACATCGGTGCTGGGCCATTGATGGTCATAGACACCGACGTCTTTGGATCGGTGAGATTAAAACCGCTGTACAATTTCTTCGCGTCGTCGAGGCAACAGACACTTACCCCTGAGTTGCCGATCTTTCCATAAATGTCCGGGCGATAATCCGGGTCATTGCCATAGAGGGTGACAGAGTCAAAGGCAGTGGAGAGCCGTTTGGCAGTTGTCGCGAAACTCACATAGTGAAATCTTCGGTTCGTACGTTCGGGACCTCCTTCGCCGGCAAACATCCTTCCGGGATCTTCACCTTCCCGCTTGAAGGGATAGATGCCTGCTGTGTATGGAAATTCACCGGGAACATTTTCCTGAAGAATCCATTTTAATAAGTCGCCCCACGCTTCATATTTTGGCAAGGCAATCTTTGGTATTTGCAAATGTGAAAGGGATTCTGAATGGGTATTGATGCCGATCTCCTTATCACGCACTTTAAACTTGAATACTGGACCCTTGTACCGTTGTACTTTCTTTGGCCACTCCTCCAGCAACTTCCAGTTTTTGGGATCAAGGTTTAGTTTTAGTTTTTGCTTTTCTTCCTCAAGTCCATTGCCCAAGGAGGCAGCAGCGGTGCTTGATTTTAAGAGGTCTGATACTTTTTGAAGCGCATAAAGCTTCTGGGCAATTTCGCTCTGCCCTTCAACCCATTGATCGTAGGCACGGTTGCTTTCGGAAATCTCACTGAGGTATCGCGTGCGGTTGGGGGGAATCACAAAGATCTTTTCAGACATCTGAGGTGTAATCTTAAAAGTTGACTTCAGGTCTCCACTGGTCTTCTCTTGAATCTTATCGATGACCTGCCGGTACAGCTGATTGGTGCCAGGGTCATTAAATTGTGATGCGATGGTGCCAAAGACTGGCATATCTTCCACGTTCATTTCCCACAATTTATGATTTCGCTGGTATTGCTTTTTTACGTCACGCAGCGCATCCAGTGCTCCGCGCTTGTCAAACTTGTTGAGGGCAATCACGTCTGCGAAATCAAGCATGTCTATTTTTTCCAATTGGGTGGCGGCACCATACTCAGGAGTCATTACATATAGAGACACATCGCTGTGGTCAACAATCTCCGTATCACTTTGGCCAATGCCTGAGGTTTCCAGGATGATCAAATCATAACGTGCTGTCTTCAATATTTGAATGGCCTCCTTCACATATGCCGAAAGCGCCAAATTGGATTGTCTCGTGGCAAGGGAGCGCATGAAGACGCGAGGATTGTTGATTGCATTCATCCTGATCCTGTCCCCCAACAGCGCACCTCCTGTTTTCCTTTTGGATGGATCCACAGAAATCAGACCGATGGTTTTATCTTTAAAGTCAACGAGAAATCTCCTTACTATTTCATCGACCATGGAAGATTTTCCTGCTCCGCCTGTTCCGGTGATCCCCAGCACGGGTATTTCAGATTTTTCGGCAAGCCCATTGATCCTGGCAAAGACATCTTTATGCTGATCATAATAATTCTCTGCAGCGGAAATAAGTCGGGCAATAGCCAGAGGATTTTTTGTAGAGAGGGGTTCTGTTGCTTTAATCAATGTATCGCCGAGGGGGTAATCGCATTGTCTGACCAGGTCATTGATCATGCCTTGCAATCCCATCGAGCGGCCATCATCGGGTGAGTAAATCCGGGTGATGCCATAATCCATTAACTCCTTGATTTCTTCCGGAAGGATCACGCCTCCGCCACCGGCAAAGATCTTGATATGGCCAGCTCCTTTTTCTTTGAGCGAGTCATACATGTATTTGAAATACTCATTGTGCCCTCCCTGATAACTCGTCATGGCAATGGCTTGTGCATCTTCCTGAATGGCGGTGTTCACCACTTCATCTACACTACGATCATGGCCAAGGTGGATGACCTCACAGCCGGTGGACTGGATGATCCGCCGCATAATATTGATGGCAGCGTCGTGCCCGTCAAAAAGACTTGCTGCAGTGACAATACGAACTTTATTTTTTGGAACGTAAGGTTGCGGTGCCTCATGCCCCGCAAGATTCTTCTTTTCGGATTTTTCTGCTGAAGTGATTGCCTGGCTCATTTATTTCTGAAAATAAGGACTAGGAGAGCTTACTATTTCAAAAATACAGAGAATGAAAACACCAAGCTAACGGTGGACAAATCCCTAATCTTCCAATCTTCAATCTTCCAATCTTAACCTCTCAATCCTTCTCACCAACGCCCAATATTCCTTTCCATAACTCACAAATACTTCTTCACCCTTCCCGATGATTCTTGTGGCTTCAATGAAACATCGTTTTCCATAGATCAAATATTCAGCATTGTTTCGAAGACCCTTTACTTTCGAATTTCCGGCAGCATCATTGGCAAACCTCCCTAAAGCACTTGTGGAAGGCAGACCATTGATGGCGGTGCTGTGATTGAGTCGTAGTAAATAGCCGTTGTATCCATCCTGATCTTTTACCTCTTTCCACGGTTGGCGCCGTCCCTTGTATTCTACAATCCTGTCGCCTTTTAGAATTTCTACCCTGGTAAACAGTCCTTTGCCTGCCTTTGGCAGCTGGGACTTTCTTACGAATAGATGTTTTCTGGAAATGTTCATTTCAATAATTCAAGTAACTTCATGTCTTTAGCGGATTGACTATAACTGTAAAAATATGAATATCACACGAAGGAGCATCTTAAAGAGTCTAGGGCTAAGCACGATGGCGTTTACGGCGATTCCATTTGTTGGAAGAGCAGCGTCCTTTGCTACACCCGCGCTTCCAGCCGAAGACGATCCTAAATATTGGAAGAAGATCCGCGATCAGTTTCTATTGTCAAAAGATACGGTCTTCTTTAACACTGGCACTGTGGGTGCCATGCCGCGTGTGGTGGTCGATAAAATGAATGAGCATACTCGCTATTTGGCAGAAAACGTAGCGGAATGGGCTTACAAAGATGACAACAAGGAGGAATTTATCAGCGGCTATAACAACCTGATGGGGATTCGCACGAAAGTAGCGTCTCTGATTAATGCTACTGCTGCGGAGATTGCGATGACCGATAATGTTACAAACGGGATGAGCTATGTGGCCAATGGCATAACCCTGCAACCCGGTGATGAAGTACTCACTACAGATCAGGAACACACGGGTGGAAGGGGAGGATGGCTCGTGAGAGAAAAGCGGTATGGAATTGTGTTCAAGACGGCGGCTGTTCCCAAGCCGGCTAAGAGTTCATCCGAGGTATTTGAAATTATTATCAAGGCATTGACTCCCCGCACGAAAGTGTTGATGTTGTCGCACATGATTACTGGCAGTGGCGCCATTCTTCCTGTGAAAGAAATTTGCAAGGAAGCAGCGAGGCGCGGAATTTTGACGGTGCTCGATGGTGCTCAAACGATTGGTCAGATTAAAGTAGACGTAAAAGACATTGACTGTGATATTTATCTTGGCTGTTTTCACAAATGGATCGGTGCGCCTGCTGGTACCGGTTTCATGTATGTAAAAGCCAATCGCATGAAAGACATCTGGTCCACGGTAGCGAGTGGCCGATGGGATAACCATGAAGATGAAGGATTTCGTTTTACACAACGCGGCACAGGTAACTTTCCGGTGCTGAAAGGTCTGGAGGCATCGCTGGACTTTCACAATGAAATTGGGCCGGACAAAGTGTATGCACGCATCAAATTTCTCGGAGAAAGGCTGAGAACTGGTTTGCGGAAAAATAATAAAGTAAAAATTTTTTCACCCATCGATGAGGCGATGTGTGCGGGCATTACGGTGTACAATATTGAGGGTCTTACTGGTACTAAAATTCAGGATGCTTATTGGGCCAAAGCAAAAATGCGTCCCCGTTCACAAGGAGATCAGTTTGGCGTACGACATTGCACACATATTTTTAACAGCCCAGAAGAGATTGACATAGCCATTGCGATCGTGAATGAATTGGCGGGTTAGCCCGAAGAAACCTATGCAATCCGTGCAATCCATATAATCCGCGTTCTATAATCCGCGTTCTCAATCTGCGTTAATGCCATTACCCTCCATCCAGGAACCACCGATAAAAGCAAAACCATCGGTCGACATCGATGTGCTTGCTTCCATTCATCCCGAGCTCATGGATGACTCTTATATTTATGTGCATTGTCATTTTGAGAATCTCTGGCAAGACATGTTGATCCGCATTTGGAAAACAACCTTTCTCATTGACCGCACTGGCAGTTCCAGGTCTCAACTTATTCACGCAGAAAATATTTCGTACGCTCCTCAATGGACGCTGATTCCGGATCGCCATCCCTATAGTTTTTTATTAATTTTTCCAGGCCTTCCCAAGTCATGCACTCAATTTGATTTATTGGAACAGATTGCCGAGGCCGGAGGATTTTTTGTGAAGAGTATCCAGCGGAATGAGACCGATGTGTATCATGTGGATTTATAATGATGTGACCGCAGAGGCCCAAGGAATCGCTAAGGAATACTTTTGTTTTTAATGCCAGAATATCAGAAAACTTTTTTAAGTGCTTTCTTGCACAAGTTCTTTTCTTCGCGCCTCCGCACATTTGCGGTGAAATATACTTAGCCCGTGTTGGGAATGAGGATGTTAGCACTTTCCACAATGCGGGCAGGAATTCAAATTAAATATGGTGACTGTTTAGACTAAAATTAACAACCAAACGTCCTTACCTTTGGCGGTCTTCTGCCCTAAATTTTCCCCAATCTTAACCGTTCTCTAAATTTTTAACATCCTCCAATCGTCCAATTTTTAATTTTTCAATCTCTTACCGCATGGCTAAATCGAAAGTTACCCTAGTTCAGGTTTTTAAGACCATCATCTGGCCCAGAAAGAATATTCTGCTCGTTGGTTTGCTTCTAATTGTCATTAGCCGGCTTGCAGGCCTTGTGTTGCCTGGCGCGAGCAAATACCTGATGGACGACGTCATTGCCAAAGGCAATGTGGAGATGCTCAAAATGGTGCTATGGGCTGTTGCAGGGTCGGTCCTCATACAGGCCGTCACTTCCTACATCCTTACGCAAATTTTAAGTGTGGAGGCGCAGCGGCTGATCTCCATACTTCGGTCGAAAGTCCAGAGGCAGGTACTCCGCTTGCCCATCCGATTTTTTGATAATAATAAATCCGGTGCGCTGGTCAGCAGGATCATGAATGACGTGGAGGGTGTCCGGAATTTGGTGGGTACCGGACTGGTTCAACTGGTGGGAGGCGTTCTTACTTCTGTGATCTGCATGGTGCTCTTGATTAAGATCAGTCCCATGATGACATTATATGTGCTGGTGCCGGTTATTATTTTTGGATTGATATCGCTCAAGGCATTTTCTAAAATCAGACCCATCTTTCGTGAACGTGGTAAAATCAATGCGGATGTCACCGGCCGGCTCACTGAAACTTTAAATGGTGTTCGGGTCATCAAAGGCTTCAATGCTGAGCAACAGGAAATCAAATCCTTTGAACTGGGCGTAGAAAAACTATTTCTCAATGTCAAGGCGAGCCTCACGTCTACAAGCCTCATCACAAGTTCCGCGACATTCCTGTTGGGCCTTGCTTCAACAGGCATTATGGGGATTGGAGGTTATATGATTATTAATGGTGAGTTGACTTTTGGCGAATTTCTTGCCTTTACACTTTACCTCGGTTTCATGATTGCACCCATTGTTCAAATGAGCAACATCGGCAGTCAATTAACCGAGGCTTTCGCCGGATTGGATCGGACGGAAGAACTGATGAACATGACTCCCGAAGACGATGGCACGGTGCGTACCACTAAGATCGGTGCCATCAAGGGCGACATTGAATTCAAGGACGTATCGTTTGCCTATGAAGAAGGTAAAGAAGTAGTCAGGAATATCATCTTCAGTGCGCCATCAGGATCTGTGACTGCTTTGGTGGGAACGTCAGGATCGGGTAAGACAACCATTGCCGGATTGGCCGCATCCTTTTTGACACCGCAAAGTGGCATGATCACTGTGGACGGCGTTGATCTTGCCAAAGTATCGCTTGACAGCTATCGAAGTCAGTTGGGTGTCGTGCTACAGGATGACTTCTTATTTGAAGGAACGATCCGGGAGAATATTTTATTCCCCCGCCCGAAGGCCACCGAACAACAATTGTTGAACGCAGTGAAAGCGGCCCATGTTAATGAATTTACAGATCGCTTTGAACAAGGCCTGGATACGGTGATTGGCGAGCGTGGCGTAAAACTTTCCGGAGGGCAGCGTCAAAGGATTGCCATTGCGCGTGCAATCTTAGCTGACCCCCGCATCCTCATTCTTGACGAAGCCACTTCTAACCTGGACACTGAGAGTGAATCCCTCATCCAGGAAAGTTTGCGCGGGCTGATGCACGGAAGGACAACGTTTGTGATTGCTCACCGCTTGAGCACCATTCGCCAGGCAGACCAAATCCTGGTAGTGGAAGGTGGCAATATTGTCGAACGTGGCAGACACGAAGAGTTGATTGCAAAGAAGGGGAGGTACTTTGAGTTGTATACGTATCAGGCGAGGATATAGGGCGAATCCTAAAATGAAATGAGATTTTAAAATGAATCTGGAATGACCAACGCCGAATATCTAATGTCGAAGTTGCCGACTTCGATATTGGGTATTCAGGGTTGGAAATTCAAGATTTTTTTTGCTCGATGACCAGCCGTTAAAGGCCTACTCAGCCCTCAACACAATTTCTTCCTGCGGCCTAAAGTTTCTCCGCAATGCAAAGGCTTAATCGGCTTGTTGAGTCACTTGAACAATGAGGTGGTCGTGAAAAAGCTAATTCATAAGTTTGTCAAAACCCCTGACGACCTTGGATTGCAACTGAATATCAACAACTTGTGAAACGTTAGTCAGAATGCCACGGAACAGATTCCGTGCTTCGAACATTGGCACTTTTGCTTAACGCACCTTCCAGCGCGATGCCTAAGCAAGCAAAAGAGGGAATTGTTTTTGACTATATTAAGGAATTCAATCCTTGACTAGATATTCCGACCAAAGGTCGCCACGATTCCGCTCTAAAGTTCCCCACTTATTCCGGAGCAAAGGTCGCCAGTTGGATTCGCTGATCAACAACTAAGCAAAAGCAGTGTTTTTCAAACTTAATGATTTTTTTTCTTTCTCAATGATTTACCTGCAAGTGAGATTCGGTGTGCCGATGCTGCCAATCTGTCCATAATCGCATCGGCTATGGTAGGTTCATCAATAAAGTTATACCAGCTGTCTACCGGTAACTGTGAAGTGATCATTGTCGATCCGTTTCCATACC
>JAYVQY010000027.1:0-10169 GCA_043776715.1 Cyclobacteriaceae bacterium
TTGAAGAATATCCCTGTGGTTAAAACCTACACCGAGGTGGTTAAGGCGCTGGTAGACGGATATTATGATCTTGGGAAAATTGAAGTAGGGCCTTATTTACGGACTGTTGCTTATAATTCAATTGAAGGTATTCGGCTCCAAGGTGGATTTAAGACCAACCAACAATTCAGTAAGAAAATGTCCTACAGGGGCTTTCTTGCCTATGGATTCAATGACAACAGACTTAAATTCTCCACTTCAGCAACTCGAATTCTCTCCAGAAAGCGATGGACAACTCTTACTGGACGCATCGGGACTGACATGGTTCGCCTTGGCATTGATGAAGACGCATTAAATGCCAACCCCTTGTTTTTAACAGCCGCTCGTTGGGGTAATTTCAGGAGAGCGTATTATTTTGATGAAGCCTATATCGGCTTGCAGCGAGAGTTGTTTAGGGGCTTTTCTCAAAAGATCTCTTTCAAGTGCTGGACATTTAACCCTACCTATAGCTTTGGTTATAAAGAGGATCCAACAGACATCAACTCTGCGATATTAGAAACAATCACCACTTCCGAAGTTTCTTTGGAATCGCACTATGTCCGTGATGAGACTTTTATTCAAAACGGAAACGAAAGGGTAAGCCTGGGACTTAAAAAATGGCCCGCCATTACCTTCCGATATACCCATGGCTTCAAGAATGTTTTTGGGAGCGATTTTACTTTTGATAAGGTCCGATTGAGCATAGATAAGAGAATTCGATTGGGACCATTGGGGGTAGGATTTATTAATGCCACCGGTGAGTACATATTTGACACCCTGCCGTACCCTTTGTTGGCAGTTCATTTGGGAAACCAATCACCCATCTATTCTCAATTCACCTATAACCTGATGAATTTTGGTGAGTTTGTAAGTGATAAATATGTCAGCGTACGGTATCGGCAGTATTTTGAAGGATTGTTTTTGAACCGCATTCCACTCCTCAACAGGCTTCAATGGCGGCTCGTAGGAACTGCGAACGTAATCATGGGAAGCCTAAGCCAGCCTAACCGGGATTTGAATTCATCGGTGACTGATGAGGGCAATGCCACGGCGTATGCCGGATATTTTACAGGAAAGCCCTATGTTGAACTGGGCTACGGGGTAGAGAATATTTTTAAATTTTTTAGAGTGGACTTTGTCCATCGCCTTACCTACCTGAACAATCCAGGTGCAAGAAATTTTGGTATCCTGTTTACCATCCAGTTCAAGCTATAGTCTTTTCGGAGGAGTTAACCGTTCAAACCGGCAAAAGTTGCATATTTGCTGCCTCAAATTTTGATTTTAAATGAGTGAAGTAAAGATTACCCTGCCGGATGGCTCCTTCAGGAACTACCCCATCGGAGTTACTGGTATGGCCATTGCCCAGAGTATCAGCGAAGGCCTTGCCCGCAATGCATTATCAATTGAAGTAAATGGCGAGATCTGGGACCTCAGCCGAGCCATTGAAAAAGACTCAGCCATTAAAATATTTACATGGAGCGACAAGGGTGGCAAAAATACTTTTTGGCATTCGTCGGCACACTTGCTGGCGGAAGCCCTCGAAGCATTATATCCAGGCGTGAAGTTTGGAATCGGACCGCCAATAGAAAATGGTTTTTACTACGACGTAGATCTTGGTGATAAGACGTTTGGCGAAGATGCCCTTGCAAAAGTTGAGGCCAAGATGTTGGAGTTGGCGAGGAAGAACTGCAAGTTCACTCGCAAGGATGTTTCTAAATCAGAGGCATTGGAGTTCTTCCATAAGAAAGGTGATCCTTATAAAGTAGAATTACTGAAGGACCTGGCGGATGGGTCCATCACATTTTATGAGCAGGGTAATTTTACCGATCTCTGTCGTGGGCCACACATTCCAAATACCAGCTTTATCAAAGCGATCAAACTGCTCAACGTTGCGGGGGCCTATTGGCGTGGCGACGAGAAGAACAAGATGCTAACGCGGATCTATGGCATTACATTTCCAAAACAAAAGGAGTTGGAAGAGTACCTCCACATGTTGGAGGAAGCTAAGAAGCGCGATCATCGTAAGTTGGGGAAGGAACTTGAGCTATTTGCCTTTTCAGAAAAAGTTGGAATGGGCCTTCCGCTCTGGTTGCCAAAGGGCACTGTATTGAGAGAACGATTGGAGCAGTTCATGCGCAAAGCGCAGATCAAGGCTGGATATGATCCGGTAGTAACGCCCCACATTGGCAGCAAAGCCTTGTACGTTACTTCAGGGCATTATGAAAAGTATGGAAAGGATTCTTTTCAACCAATCCTCACACCGGATGCGGGGGAGGAGTTTTTGTTAAAGCCCATGAACTGTCCGCATCATTGCGAGATCTATAAGGTAAAGCCCCGGTCATATAAAGATTTGCCAATACGCTTGGCAGAATTTGGTACTGTATACCGTTATGAGCAAAGTGGAGAACTTCACGGACTCACCCGCGTTCGTGGCTTCACACAAGACGATGCCCACATCTTCTGCCGTCCGGATCAGGTGAAGGAGGAATTCATAAAAGTAATAGACCTGGTTTTTCATGTATTCAACTCATTAGGTTTTGAAAACTATACTGCCCAGGTATCCTTGCGAGATCCGGCAGACAAGGTGAAATATATTGGAGAAGACGCGTTGTGGGATCGGGCAGAGCGTGAAATTCAGGAAGCCGCCGATGAGCGTGGACTAAAAACCGTTGCGGTGAAAGGGGAGGCCGCTTTTTACGGTCCCAAGCTTGACTTTATGGTAAAGGATGCCCTTGGCAGAAGCTGGCAGCTTGGCACGATCCAGGTGGACTACCAATTACCTCAGCGTTTTGAGCTTGAATACGTAGGCTCCGACAATCAGAAGCATCGGCCGGTGATGATACATCGGGCTCCGTTTGGGTCCCTTGAAAGGTTTATTGCCGTGCTTATCGAGCATTGCGCTGGGAATTTTCCAATCTGGTTGTCCCCAGAACAGGTGGCTGTTCTCCCCATCTCAGAACGGTTTAACGCATATGCTGAGGAAGTTATACTTGAGCTAAAGAATCAGGATATCCGGGGCTTTCTGGATGATCGGGATGAGAAAATCGGTCGTAAAATAAGGGACGCAGAGGTTAAGAAAGTACCGTATATGCTCATTGTGGGTGAAAAAGAGGCAACTGAAAAGATGGTTGCAGTCCGAAAGCATGGCGCTGGGGACCAGGGATCGGTTCTACTGGCAGATTTTGTCTCTCAGTTTTTGAAGGAATTCTCAATGCCGGTGTGAACAAAAGCCTAAAATTTCGGTCTATTTCACGTGGAAAAATTGAAAATTTGGTGATATTTGCGGCCTGTTTATAAAAAAAAGGCCTTATTTGATGTTAAACTTAAACCCAACGAGTGGCATTTATTCCTGGTAGTAATCGTCCGCGCCCTTATTCCAGGGGCATTCGTCCGAGAGTAGTAGAAGAACCTTACCGCGTCAACGAACGCATTACCTCACCGCGTGTGAGGGTTGTAGGGGAAAACATCAAAGTGGATGTTTACCCCATTCAGGTGGCCATTAAATTGGCGCAGGATCAAGGCTTGGATTTAGTAGAGATTTCTCCAAACGCCGATCCGCCCGTATGCAAGGTGATCGATTACTCCAAGTTTAAGTACGAACAAAAGAAGAAACAGAAAGAGATTAAGTCGAATGCCCAGAAGACCGTCGTTAAAGAGATTCGATTTGGGCCCAATACTGATGAGCATGACTTCAACTTCAAGGTGAAGCACGCCGTCAACTTCCTGAAAGAAGGAGCAAAGGTAAAGTCTTATGTTCATTTTGCGGGGAGGTCGATTGTTTATAAGGAACGGGGAGAGATTTTGTTGTTGAAATTCGCGCAGGCATTGGAAGAAATTGGGAAGGTAGAACAGATGCCGAAGTTGGAAGGAAAAAGAATGTATATGATGGTGGCCCCAAAGCCGGGCATAGCCAAGAAATAGTAAGAACGAATAGATATAACTACAATGCCGAAATTAAAAACGAAGTCAGGAGCGAAGAAACGCTTCAAAGTAACAGGAAGCGGTAAGATCAAGCGCAAGCGTGCTTACAAGAGACATATTCTGACTAAAAAAGGAACAAAGCAAAAGAGAAGACTGAGTCACGCTACCATCGTAAAGAAAGTAGACGAAGGCAACGTAAGACCCATGCTCCCTTATGCAGTGTAATCCCGATATTCCCGATAGTCCCGATAGAGATCGGGAGGAGGAGAGGATGGTTTTTCAAATGTTTAACCCGGTTCTTGGCCTGAAAAGATTCTGATCCCGATAGTTATCGGGACGGGGCGCCAACACCAAAAAATTAAAAAAAATGCCACGTTCAGTGAACCATGTAGCATCCCGCGCCAAGCGCAAGAGGGTGCTCAAACTCGCCAAAGGTTTCTTTGGGAGAAAGAAAAATGTATGGACCGTCGCGAAGAATGCGATTGAAAAGGGTCTCGTGTATGCCTACCGTGATCGGAAAGCCAAAAAGCGCGACTTCCGCGGCCTTTGGATCCAGCGGATCAATGCAGGCGCCAGACTTCATGGAATGTCATATTCCGAACTGATGGGAAAATTGAAAAAAGCAGGCATCGATCTAAACAGAAAAGTTCTCGCAGATCTCGCGATGAATCATGCCGAAGCATTCACAGAAATCGTGAATAAAGTAAAGTAATTTTGAGGGGCGAAAGCCCCTTTTTTAATTCATATTGACTTCGATGCTACTCCAAATGAATTGACGTGACCATATGACTCGATCAAAGAAAGTCTTTTTAGGAGTGATGCTATTGTTCTTTTTCGGTCTCATCCTGATGATGTACGATATCAGTCGGAAGACCACATTTCCAGGGTCCAAATCGAAGTTGAATGAGAACCAGGTGGCAAAACCTTCTGATGTAGGGGACACATCTAAAAGCAATTTGTCGCCAAAATCAGCAACTCACCAGCCCTAAATCCGATCGGTCGGAATTGGATTGAGGAAAAGTAAAGAGGTCTATACATTCGAAACAGATTAAAGCCAACTATAGACAAGAATTTCCCCCGGGGTCAAGGACCTTGGGGGATTTTCCTTTATAAAGGGTTTCGTTTTCAATTCCTTTTCCTATTTTCAAGGCTATTTGTGTCGGGTTTGCAAACTCTAACTTAGCCTCCTTATGAAAACGACCCTCCTCAGTTGCCTTGCCATTGTTGCGGCAGCATGCTGCGAGAGTTCTTGTAGCTATGATGATATCCCCAGGACGTTCGACTGTAGCCTTTCGGATCTGAAAGCGGGTCTGGTTAGTAAAGCTGATGCTACCAGTTGTAAATCTATCAATGGGCAGATAACGATGTCTGCTTCAGGTGGCTCCGGCCCTTATGATTTTAGCCTCGGTGATGGGGTCTACCAAACCAATCCAGTTTTTGAGAAGCTCGCCCCTGGTTCCTACAATATTACCGTAAAGGATATCAAAGGGTGTAAAAATTCACTTCGAGTTGAAATAGCTTCAGCCAATTCAAATTTGACGGCAGCCGTTAGTACTTCACCGGATACCCAGTGTTCTGGCAACAATGGCTCGATTTCTGTTACTCCTTCTGGTGGGTCAGCACCCTATGTGCTGAAGCTCGACAATGGAGTATTTGGAACCGCGACAACATTCTCCAATTTAGGCGACGGAGCCCATTCCATTATTTTAAAAGATGGCGAGGATTGTCAGAAGACTTTTAATGTGACCGTTGAACATGGAAGCACTGGAGTGAGTTATTCAAACGATATTTCTCCGATTTTTGTTGCAGCCTGCAACTTCAGCGGATGCCATGGCGCAGGATCGACAGGAAGAGACTGGACTAAATTTTCTGACGTAAAAAGTAAAGCAGCCGATATCAAGTCACGTACAGGCAACAAGAGTATGCCGATCGGTGGATCAGTTTTAACATCACTGCAGATACAACAAATAGCCTGCTGGGTAGATGATGGTGCAATTGCTAATTAATAGACTATGAAAAAATACTTCCTACTAATTCTTATCTTTTGCCCCATTGCCATCTTTGGGCAAAAGTATATTGCGGAAAAGTCAACCATTATCTTCTTTTCAAAAGCTGCCATAGAAGACATCACGGCCAGCAATGAAAGTAGCGCCAGTATTTTCGATACCTCTACCGGTGAAATTGCCTTTTCCATTCCTAACAAGGAATTCAAATTCGCCAAGTCTCTGATGCAGGAGCATTTCAATGAGAAGTATATGGAAACGGAGAAATTTCAAAAATCTACTTTTCAAGGTAAAATAACCGGTTATGACATGAAGGTTAGCGGACCTCAGCCGGCGAAAGCGTCCGGCAAGCTTACGATTCATGGAATTACAAAAGAAATGGAGATGGCTGGCACCGTAGAAACCAAGAATAATAATGTGATGTTGCTGTCCAAATTCATGGTTAAGCTCGTAGACTATTCCATCGAGCGCCCTCAATTATTATGGCAGAACATTGCTGAAGAAGTTGAAGTGTCCATTGACTTTACATTTAAGCCTTATGAAAAGAAATAGCTCAATCTTTTTTTTTATCCTTTTGCCGTTCATGGGGAGTGCTCAGGATCTCCTCAGTGAATTGGACAAAGAGGCGAAGCCCACGACCGAGTACACAACTTCTACTTTTAAAGGAACACGTTTAGTCAATGGTCAGACGGTTGAGACAAAGGGCAAAGGAGCGTTGGAATTTATTTTCGCGCATCGCTTTGGCGCTGTTAACGGTGGAGTTTATGAACTCTTTGGATTAGACCAGGCTTATGTTCGTCTGGGTCTTGAATATGGACTTACTGACAGGCTTGGCGTAGGCATTGGCCGCAACTCAGTGGATAAGACAATAGACAGTTACCTACGGTACAAAGTGCTAAGGCAAAGTTCCGGCCTCGTCAATATGCCCGTCACTGTATCTGCCTTTGGGATTGCGGCGGTAAAGACGTCCCCTAAAACTCAGGATGCCACGTACGATATTCAGTTAAAAGATCGGATGTCATACACCGCTCAGTTGCTGATTGCAAGGAAATTCAATTCAATTCTTTCCCTTCAACTCATGCCGAGTTTCGTTCACAAAAACACAGTTGATAAAACGATTGAAAAAAATGATCAAGTGGCCATGGGTGCCGGTGGGCGCTTGAAAGTTTCAAAGAGCATTGCCTTGACGACGGAGTATTACTACCGATTTAATGTCCCGGCTGGCAACCCCTATTACAATCCCCTTGGTTTTGGTATTGATATCGAAACGGGCGGTCACGTATTCCAGTTGGTGATGACAAACTCGAGGGGGCTTACCGAACGCGCCTATCTGACGGAAACTTCAGGTAATTTCTTCAATGGAGACATACACCTTGGCTTCAACATCACAAGGACTTTTCAGATTAAAAAACCGAAATAGCATCCTCCAAGAACTAAAGGTTGCTTGATTCTTTTATTTTTGTTTGAAACGATCCTAGTTGCTCCTCTTTTGCATCATCGCCTATCTTACGCTCACTGTACTCATCGGCTACTGGGCTTCGCGAAGAGTAAAGACCTCTGGTGATTTCATGCTGGCAGGAAGGAGCCTGCCGCTGTTGCTAAGCTCATCCGCTTTGTTTGCTACCTGGTTTGGTTCTGAGACCGTCTTTGGCGCTTCCTCTCAATTCCTGCAAGGAGGGTTATATGCTGTGATCGAGGACCCGTTCGGTGCTGCCCTTTGCCTCGTACTTTTTGGGATGTTTTTTGCCCGTAAGTTGTACAACATGAACTTGCTTACACTTGGAGATTATTTTGAAGCGAGGTATGGCAAGCGGACAGAATTGGTGGCCAGTGCTTTCCTCGCGCCACCATATATTGGCTATATCGCAGCCCAGCTTGTCGCCATGGGACTTATTCTAAACGTTGTCACTGGTTTGGCAATTTGGCAAGGCGTAATTATTTGTGCGTGTGTCGTTACCTTTTATACCTACATCGGTGGCATGTGGGCAATTTCCTTAACAGATTTCATTCAAAGCATCATCATCATCATTGGCCTGCTGGCACTAGCGATTATATTGACCAAAGAAGCAGGAGGCGTAGCCACAGTCCTGAAGGAGGTGCATCCTGAAAATTTTAGGTTTCTCCCAAAGGCGGAATGGAAAGAAATCACGGCCTACCTCGCGGCATGGTCTGTGTTGGGTCTTGGTTCGATCCCCTCACAGGATGTTTTTCAACGTTCCATGTCTTCAAACTCAGCCAATACTGCCGTGCGCTCCTGTTACTATGCAGCCTTACTGTACCTCACGGTTGCCATGCTTCCCTTGTTCATCAGCCTTTGCACCAAACATCTTTACCCAAATCAATTATATGGTGACAGCCAGCTTGCATTGCCGAGGATGGTGATGGAACATACAGGGATCGTGATTCAGGTATTGTTCTTTGGCTCCCTGCTTTCTGCCATCATGAGTACAACAAGTTCGGCCATGCTGGCACCTGCCGCGATCTTTTCTGAGAATTTGGTTCGGCCACTTTGGAAAGACAAATTATCAGACAAGCAGATGTTGTTGCTTACCCGCGGTTCCGTTTTATTTTTCAGTTTCGTCGCCACCGTGGTGGCATGCCTTCGATCAAATATATACGAATTGGTGGGGGAGTCCTCGGTGCTAAGTTTAGTGACACTGTTCGCCGCGCTTGTCTTTGGTTTGTATTGGAAGCGTGCGAGCAGTACCGGAGCAATCTTGTCAATGCTCAGCGGATTTATCACCTGGCTTTTTTTTGAATTCCTTTATGAAACAGACATTCCAAGCCTTGTGCCTGGAGCGCTCGTCAGCATATTCGCTTTAGTGGCAGGGAGTTTCCTTTGGGTAAACAAAAATCAACCCATCATTGAAAGAAAGCAGTAGTTTTGAGTCTGCATCGTTAGAAAAACCGAACTTTTAAATCTATGAGTGAATCAGGGAACTTTGAAACAGATGCGATCCGAACTCAACATGAACGTTCGCAACACCGGGAGCATTCCGTGCCACTTTATCTTACCTCGAGTTTTGTCTTTGATGATGCTGAGCAAGCCAGGGCGTTGTTTGCGGATGAAGAGCCTGGCAATATCTATACTCGGTTTTCCAACCCCAACACCACGGAGTTTATCAATAAGCTCTGCCTCCTGGAAGGAACCGAAGATGGTATCGCCACTGCCTCTGGGATGGCAGCCATGTTTATCAGCATGGCCGCATTGCTGAAGTCCGGAGATCACGTGCTTGCTTCACGCTCCGTATTTGGATCTACGCATCAGATTCTCACTATTATTTTTCCTCGTTTCGGAATTACTCATAGTTATGCAGACATTACCGACACCCCTGAGCAATGGGAGCGTAAAATCATGCCCAATACCAAAATGATTTTTGTGGAAACACCGTCTAACCCAGCCCTTGACATCATAGATCTGGAGTGGCTTGGCAGTCTTGCGAAGAGAAGAAATGTTATTCTCAATGTGGATAACTGCTTTACAACTCCTTACCTCCAAAATCCAGCTAAATGGGGCGCTCATCTGGTGACACACTCGGCTACGAAATTCATCGATGGGCAGGGGCGGGTGATCGGAGGGGCGGTGCTTGGAAACAAAGAACTCATTAAAGAAGTGAGATTCTTTGCGCGTCATACAGGTCCATCCATGTCGCCCTTCAATGCATGGATATTGTCAAAGAGCCTGGAGACCCTTGCCGTACGGATGGACAGGCATTGCGAGAATGCCCTTACGCTTGCAAAGCATTTGGAAGCGCACCCTCAAGTCCCACTTGTAAAATATCCTTTTCTACCTTCACACCCTCAGCACATTTTGGCGAAGAAGCAAATGAAACTGGGTGGAGGTGTGGTGACATTTGAAATTAAGGGCGGAATTGAAAGAGGAAGGAAGTTTCTTAACTCTTTGAAAATGATCTCACACTCTGCCAACCTGGGAGACACGCGCACCATTGCAACCCACCCCGCCTCAACCACACATTCAAAACTCTCGGAGGCTGAACGTGTTGCGGTGGGAATTACCCCAGGGTTGATCAGGGTATCAGTAGGATTGGAAAATATTCAGGATGTGATCATGGATATTGAACAAGCCATGGGGTTTGAAAACACATAGATCTCAAAGTATTACAGCTTGATTGAAAGCCACTTATAAAACTTGTATCCGGCATAACCACTTCCCAATCCCACCACCATCCCAACAATAATATCTCCCGGATAGTGCACCCCCAAATA
>JAYVQY010000028.1:0-10116 GCA_043776715.1 Cyclobacteriaceae bacterium
TGAATAAGTTCCAGCCGGGCCTTGGCCAGCACATCCGTGTTAATCTCTGGCCGGAAGAACCCTTCCTCAATTCCCTGCTTCAGGTTTCTTACGACAGAATCACGGATGTATTTCTGCTTGTGACTCAACCAGGCGGCCCATGCTTTGGCATGGTACTTCTGCAAATCAAAAAGTAAAGACGGGTTCATTTTCTGAAAATCCTTTTTCAGGCAGCCTGAGATTTTCACCAACTCATCAATTGCATTCTTTGCTGTGAGCCGGAACCCCTCGTATTGCTTCTGGTCCTTCTCCATGTGATAAGATGCCACCATGGTGACTATCTCATCCTTGTCGGCAAAGTATTGGTAGAGCGTCTTCTTGGAAACTGATAGGTGCCGGGCCACGTCATCCATAGACACGCTTCGTACACCGTAACGAAGAAAAAGCTCCTCGGCTCCTCGCAAAATCCTGTCTTTTATATCTTGTTCTTCCATAATGGGCACAAAACTATGGAAACTATTGGGATTGCCAAAGTTTCCATAGTTTCCTTCAACGCCTGTTTTTAGAATTGGTTTAAGGTTTCTGCAAAAATCTTTGTTAAGTTTTTGCGAATCCGGTCCTCAACCGTTTGCAATGTCAGATTTCTCTGCTGAAGTGCTTTTGTCTGTATAGCACCATTTCTCTTTCATCTTTTCTTTAAACCGTTCACGGTCTTCGGGAGACATGCCTTTCCACTTTTGCGCCCAGTAGGGGCCCCATGGGCCGGACTGGTGAGAGCGCCAGTGGCCGCCACCTTTCCCAAAGCTCCAGAACAAAATCTTGGTAAGGGCCAGCAAGCCTAACGCCTGCCAGAAAGTGAGGATAGGCCCGGCAAACAACTCCGGCACCAACCAGTTCCACAACATCTGTGTCACCAGGCCTATCAACACCAACATCACAATTCCAAACACCAGGAATTTCAAAATCCACCATCCTCTTTTCATAACTCAATTTTTTAAATGTTTCGATTTCTTTTCATCACGCTCCTATCACATCATTGTAGAATCGTTGTAGTCTCTTTCTTAGAGCAAGGATCGCATACCGCTTTCGCGAAAGCAGTGTGTTGATCGACACTCCCGTTTCCTCGGAGATTTCCCGAAAGCTTCGCTCCTCCATCTCATTCTGGATGAATATCTCCCGCTGATCCGCTGGAAGTTCATCGAGAGCAAGTGAGATCTCATCCCATATGGCTTCCCTCAACAAAGTTGACTCCGGCGTATTGTCCAGATCAGGTAAAATATCCTGAAGGGTGAGCGGCTCATCATCTTTACCAACAATTCCCTCAAAATCCGCTTTCTTAGGTCGGGCTGCATCACGTCGGTAACGGTCAATAATTTTATTGCGGGCAACACTGTACAACCAAGATGTGATCCGGTCCAGGGAGTCAATTGACTCAAAGCCAGCAACAAACTGGTAGAATACGTCCTGAAGGATATCCTCAGCCTCCTCGACAGAAGCTACCTTGCCACGGATAAAACTTAGCAGTTTGCCCTTCTCCTTTCGGAATGTCTCTTGCTTGATTTCCTGCATCAGCGTGATGTCAATTGCCACTGCTCGCTCCATACAAGTACAGAGACGGGCAATGGCTTTCTATTATTTTAAGTAAAGTTGAAAAATTAGTTGGCAGTCCTGTATTTTTGGGCTCATTTCTACCTCAATGATTTTATTTTTTAGGTTCCAGTTCAGCCCAATCTATGCGGTTGGGCACGGTCACCCTTTTTCTCAAGCTGATATCCAGAAACTGACATGGCTCTTTGGCGGGGCCCTCCCACTAAAAGAAGAATCTTTATCTGGTTATTTTATCGGGCCCCGCAAAGAGATGATCACTCCATGGAGTACCAATGCGGTAGAGATCACCTCTACGATGGGGATAAAAGGCATCGAGCGGATTGAGGAATTCATGGCGAGCGATAATGCGGATGCAATGCATGATCCCATGCTTCAGGTTCAATATTTGAAACTGGGCCAGGATCTCTTTACCATACAACACTTGCCGGAGGCGATTTATGAAGTTGGAGATGTGGCCACCTATAGCCAGAAGCAAGGACTTGCCCTGAATGGTGAAGAGATTGATTATCTAAACAACGTAAGCTTAAAACTTGGACGCAAACTTACCGACAGCGAAGTCTTTGGCTTCTCACAGGTAAACTCAGAGCATTGTCGTCACAAGATTTTCAATGGAACGTTCATCATTGATGGAAAAGAAAAGGAGTTTACCCTCTTTCAACTGATCAAAAAGACATCTCAGCGGCATCCCAACTTTATTGTTTCAGCTTATAAAGACAATGTAGCCTTCATTGAGGGCCCGAGGATAGAGCAGTTTGCTCCCGCTTCCCAGGACAAGCCAGACTATTTCAAAGTTGAAGACTTCGATTCTGTCATCTCTCTAAAAGCAGAGACTCACAATTTTCCGACTACAGTTGAACCATTTAATGGTGCCGCCACGGGCTCCGGTGGTGAGATTCGTGACCGGCTTGCGGGGGGAAAAGGATCGCTGCCCCTTGCCGGGACGGCTGTTTACATGACTGCATATCCGCGTTTGGATCATGGAAGGCCATGGGAAAAAAAATATGTTGAAAGGAAGTGGCTGTATCAGACGCCGGCAGAAATTCTCATCAAGGCATCCGATGGGGCGAGTGACTTCGGTAACAAATTTGGTCAGCCGTTGATTGGCGGAAGTGTGCTCACCTTTGAGCATTCAGAAAACGAAAAAGAGTTTGGCTTCGACAAAGTGATTATGCTTGCCGGAGGCGTTGGTTTTGGTAAGAAAAAAGACAGCAAGAAAGAGCTCCTGCAGGCGGGCGATAAAATCGTGATCCTTGGTGGTGATAATTATCGGATCGGCATGGGTGGTGGAGCGGTGTCATCGGTGGCTACCGGCGAGTTTGGAAACGCCATTGAACTAAATGCCATTCAAAGATCCAATCCTGAAATGCAAAAACGCGTGATGAATGCCATTCGCGCCATGGTAGAAGCCGATGAAAACTTGATTGTCTCCATTCACGATCACGGCGCTGGTGGGCACCTCAATTGTTTAAGTGAGCTGCTCGAGGAAACTGGTGGAAAAATAGAAATCGACAAGTTGCCAATCGGAGACCCTACACTTTCTGCCAAAGAAATTATCAGCAATGAATCGCAGGAACGAATGGGCCTGGCGCTCCATGCAAAAGATGTGGAAACGCTTCATCGAGTAGCAGAGCGGGAGCGTGCACCGATGTATGTAGCCGGCGAAGCAACGGGCGATCATAAACTGATTTTCCAATCGTCAAAATCGGGGCCCAAACCTGTTGATCTGCAGGTCGATCATCTCTTTGGTTCATCCCCAAAAACAATCCTTCTGGACAAAACCCTCCCGATCAATTTCAAATCAATCACTTATGATGAAAAGAAATTGGGCGAGTATCTGGATCAAGTGCTGCAACTCGAGGCAGTAGCTTGTAAAGATTGGTTAACCAACAAGGTGGATCGGTCTGTTTCTGGAAAAGTGGCAACACAACAAACCTGCGGGCCTATCCAACTTCCATTAAATAATGTTTCGGTGATCGCCCTTGACTTCATTGGCAATAAAGGCGTCGCCACTGGCATTGGCCATGCACCTGCGGCGGCGATGATTGATCCTGCTGCCGGAAGTAAACTTGCCATTTCTGAGTCGCTGCTTAATATTATGTGGGCACCCCTCACCCATGGATTGCGAGGTGTTTCCTTAAGTGCCAACTGGATGTGGCCGGCAAAGAATGAAGGTGAAGATGCGCGACTCTATCAAGCGGTTGAAGCGGTAAGCGATTTTGCTTGCAACCTTGGCATCAACATCCCCACAGGCAAAGACTCGCTTTCAATGACCCAGAAGTACCCGAGTGGAGCGATTGTCTATGCACCAGGTACCGTCATCATTTCTGCTGTGGCCGAGGTGGAAGACATTCGAAAAACGATCTCCCCTGACCTCAAGCCGCTCGCGGGCTCAAATGTTATTTACATCGATTTCTCAAAAGATAAATTGAAGTTAGGCGGAAGCAGTTTTGGCCAGGTTGTGAATCAACTTGGAAATGAGACTCCAACCATTCAGGATGATGGCTATTTTATCAAAGCATTTAATGCCGTTCAGCAACTCATCCAGGAAGGCCTTGTATTGGCAGGCCATGATATTTCTTCGGGTGGACTTATTACAACCTTGTTAGAAATGTGTTTTCCGCTTCCCAATACTGGATTGAAATTAAATCTTTCGGGACTCGGAACCGACCTGGTCAAAATACTTTTCAGTGAAAACCCAGGCATCGTGATTCAGGTAAAAGATGAAAATCTTCTTGATCATCTTCGTCAAAACAAGATCAACTATAAACTACTCGGAGCAGTAACAGCTTCTCCAAACATTGAGATTCAATTTAACACTCAATATTTAACATTGAACATTGAACAATTAAGAACCACTTGGTTTAAGACCTCCTTCCTCCTTGATAAGATCCAAAGACCAAAGGGACATGCGGAGAAGAGAGCAGAGAACTATGTCAAGCAGCTTTTAGATTACAAATTCCAAGCTTCCTTCGATGGGAAGTTTTCAACTTATGGAATAGATCCGAAGCGAAGGAAGTCAACGGGAGTCAAAGCAGCCATCATCCGGGAAAAAGGAGTGAATGGCGATCGCGAGATGGCCTACGCCCTGTACCTTGCCGGGTTTGATGTGAAAGATGTACACATGACTGATCTTGCTGCTGGCCGTGAAGATTTGACGGAAGTGAACATGATTGTATTTGTGGGCGGATTCTCCAACTCCGATGTGTTGGGTTCAGCGAAAGGTTGGGCTGGCGCTTTTTTATACAATCCTAAAGCAAAAGCCGCACTTGATAATTTCTATGCTCGCACCGATACGCTCAGCCTTGGGGTTTGCAATGGCTGCCAGCTGATGATGGAACTTGGGTTGGTATATCGCGAGATGAAAATGAGTGATCATCCAAAGATGCATCACAATAGCTCGGGGAAATTTGAGTCAACTTTCATCAACGTCACCATTCCAAAAAATAATTCGGTGATGTTGAAAAGTTATGAGGGGGCAAGATTGGGGGTCTGGCTGGCCCATGGAGAGGGTAAGTTCAAACTTCCATCAGACGCATCACAATATAGCATAGCGGCCACGTACTCCTATCCTGAATATCCTGGGAATCCCAATGATTCAGATTTTGCCGTTGCCTCCTTATGCTCAAAAGACGGTCGGCACCTCGCCATCATGCCACACATCGAAAGATCGTTATTCCCGTGGAACTGGCCCTATTATACAAGGTCTAAACAAGTCGATGAAATCGGTCCATGGATGGAAGCGTTCGTGAATGCAAGGGAATGGGTAAGGAATTTGAAACGCTAGCAGCGATTGATAGAAAGAAAAATATCTTTCAAACATCAAACTTTTTCATAGGGCTTCCTTGTTAGTGTTTTTATTAACCAAACAACAACAACAACAACTATGAATTATATTATTACAGGTTCCATCGGGAACATCAGCAAACCTGTGGTCCAGAAACTAAAGCAGGCTGGCCATGGGGTGACCGTGATCACAAGTAACGCTGATCGCGTGAAAGAAATAGAGTCACTCGGAGCGAAAGCGGCAAGGGGTTCTGTCGAAGATGGGGCCTTTTTAACAAAAGCATTTTCCGGTGCCGATGCTGCTTATCTGATGATCCCTCCCAATTGGAAGCTCAAGGGTGGATGGCTGGACTACCAAAAGAAGGTAACTCATTATTATATAGACGCGCTGAAAGCCAATCACATTCGCTCGGTGGTGCTGCTGAGCAGTGTCGGTGCTCACCTTCGCAAAGGCACTGGTCCTGTTGATGGGCTGGGCTATGCAGAGGAGAAACTTTCCGAATTGAAAGATGTCAATGTATTAATGCTGCGTCCTTCTTATTTCTTCTACAATCTTATGGGGATGGTGCCTATGATCAAGAACATGAATATCATGGGCGCTAATTTTGGAAGCGGAGAAGAAAAACTTGTGCTTACTGATACGGGCGACATTGCTGATGTGGTGGCGGAGGCCCTTATATCGCTGAAGTTCAAAGGACACACCGTTCGCTACATCGCCAGCGATGAACGTAGCACAAAAGAAGTTGCTGAAATATTAAGCAAGGCAGTCGGGAAGCCCGGCACTCCCTGGATTGAATTCAAAGATGCCGATGCACTTAAGGGAATGTTGGGAAATGGACTCCCACAGACCATTGCAGAAGGTTATGTTGACCTTGGTATCAGCATGAGGGAAGGTAAAATGCAAGGTGACTATTGGAAGAACCGTCCTGTGCTGGGCAAAGTGAAACTGGAAGAGTTTGCTAAACAATTTGCCCACGTGTACAATTCCTGAAAAGATAAACGCCCCGAATTTCTTGGGGCGTTTTTTTATCTCAATAAGGTTTCTTTAGACGCTGCCTGGCTTTGGAAGAAAATTCCTCCAGGTTTTTATTTTGTTCTTCAGTCAGAATGGGCCTCAGTTTCAACTTCAATGAATCCATGATCGCACTCATTCTTTCATTGGAGCCTTTTTCCAACTCGCCTAGCTCCGCAGCTGCCTGAGCAGTGAGTGGCCTGATCTCTTTTGCCTGCGCCGAATCTGGTTGCACAACTTTGATAATGGTCTTCGTTAACCATTCCTGTTTGTTGCCAAATTGTTTGTTATCCTTTCCTCCGTGCATTTCTTTTCCATCACGTGTATCTTTCCACTCACGGTGTCTAAATCTCCCATAGAAGGCGGGAATCAAGGACCCAATGAATATCCCTATGATCAACGTGATGGATAGGTAGAGTATTGCTTTTTTTCTGTCCGTTGTCATAATCAATTATTCGTTAGGTTACTTTGAAAATCAAATGCATCTATAATTTCGTCGTCAATGGCCGCTGCCTCCTCTTTGATACCCAGAACAGAAGGAACGTCCAGCTGATCAGAGAAAATCACATTGACTGCGAGTAATGCGATAAACACACCCAAAGCTGCCAATTGATACTTCTTGAAAAAGAAAACGATCTGCTTATCGATTTCGACCCGGAGGCCTTGTATCCTGGTAATCACCTTATGAGCAAAGTATGGCCCAAAGGTCGCGGGCTTACTTCTTAAGATGCTTTCGCGAATACTCTTGTATTGGGATACATCTTTGGCCAGCCCTGAATTGGTTCTTAATGCATTGACAAGCTGTTCTTTCTCAGCATCAGAGAGCGTCTGGTCCAGGGACCGGAGGAACAAGTCTTCGATTTCGTTTGTATTCATCATACCAAGTGTTTTGCTAAAACCAATTTCAATTTTTTCTGTGCCCGTGAGAGTCGTGATAAAACGGTTCCCAACGGAATGCCCAGTATTTCTGCCGTCTCCTCTGTGGTATACCCTTCAATCATTCTCAACGTCACCACTTCCTGAAAGTCAGTATCGAGTTTATTAAGTTCATAGGTCACAATCTCCTTCACATCGCTTTTGTCTTCAGGTCCCTTCGCCCACCGTCCTTCTTCTTCCTTACCGAAGATGCTGTTCTTTCTTTTTCTCCGCTTGATCTCGTTCAATGAAAGGTTGATGGCGATTCTGATTAAATATGTGCTCACCAACGACTCTCCCTTAAACTTGTCAAGGGCCTGATAAAAACGAACAAATACTTCCTGGCCTACATCTTCCGCCTCAGGTGTCGTCCCCAACATAGAGTGAACCACACCTGCTACTTTTCCCTCGTGGCGATTGACCAATGCTTTGAAGGCCATTTCATCACCCTTTCGGGATCTTTCTACCAAGTCTTCATCGCTGTGTTCCATGCCGGGAGTGATCGTTTTTACCTGGTTTTGACTGTTAGACAATGTAGGTGGACGGATTATTCCACGGGACGAGGGTATTTTTCATCGGAAATCTGTTGGACAATTGACCAAGTGTGTGCTACTAATGACGAAGTTGACAGTTGGCAAACGTGCAATTGACAAGGTATGTCCAAAGGGAGGATAAATTCTACCTGGCCTCAAATTTTGTCAATTGTTTTTTCGTTGTCAACTGTCAACTCATTCAAAATAAGTCTTAGTCCCTGTCATCCGATCTTCCATAGCGAAGGTACATCGCAGGAAGGAAAAACAGGTTGAGGAGTGTGGAGGTGATGAGGCCACCGACAATTACAATGGACATAGGGAATTCAATTTCCTGACCGGGTTGGTTGCCGGTGACAATAATTGGCAACAAGGCGAGGATTGCCGCCGAAGCAGTCATTAATATCGGAGCCATTCGCTCCAGCGCTCCTCTCACAATCATGGATTTTCCAAATAATTCTTCCTCCTCCTTTTCCAAATGGCGATAATGACTGATGAGCATAATGCCATTGCGGGCCGCGATGCCCAGCACCGTTACAAATCCAACCAATGAACCGAGGGAAAGGACTCCCCCATTGAGGGCCGCGCTCAATACACAACCTGTCAATGCGAACGGCAAACTCAGGAGTATCAGCAAGGAAATCCGGTAAGAAAGGAAATCCGCATAGAGTATAAGGAAAATTCCCAACACCGACAACAATGCTAAACTATACAAACGGGACTGTGATTGCTGCCGCTCCGCATATTCTCCCAAAATCTCCGGATGGTAGCCTTCATCAAACGAAATGCTTTTCAACTTCTCTTCGATATTCCTCGCCACTGTCCCCAAATCTTTCCCTTTCGTATTGCAGGTTACATCGATCCTCCTTGAAGATGACTCACGGGTAATTTCATTCGGTGTTGGAGCGATGCGAACATCCGCAACATCCTTCAGAGGAACCCTACCGCCGGAAGGAATATCAATCAACATATTGCGAATGGTTTCGACATTGCTGCGTTGCTCCAACGTTCCCCACACCACCACATCAAAGATTTTCTGATCTTCATAAATCTCTCCCACTTTCGTTCCATTCACAATGGTATTGAGTGTCCGACGAACGTCGCCCGCGCTCAAGCCAAACTGCGAAGCAGCGTCGGCGCGGAACTTTACTTCTAACTGTGGGACCAGTATTTGAGGCTGCACTTTAAGATCAGCGACGCCTGCAACATGGGCCAGCGAATCACCCACTTGTTTGGCTTTCTTCTGAAGGACAGCCAGGTCAGATCCATAAATCCGTACCACAATACTGGCACTGGTTCCAGTCAATACTTCTTTGACACGTTCCCGGAGATATGTAAGCAAATCACGATACAGTCCCGGGTAGCCATCCACGACTTCCTGAATCTTTGCTACGGTTTCTTCATAATTGACTTCAGGATCCAGGCTGATCCACAGCTCAGTAAAATTAGGACCGACCACTTCGTCGGCTACCTCTGCCCTTCCAATGTGGGATCCAAAATTTCTTACACCTGGAATGGCACGTAGTTCTTTGCTGGCCCGGAGCGTAATGCGATCCATGGCTTCCAATGAAGTACCTGGCTTCTCAACCCAATGCATAAGAAAATCATACTCTTTAAAGTGTGGTAAGAATTCTTCTCCCAAAAAAGGAATCATGACAACCGATATTGCTAAAACAGCAATCGGAATTCTAAGTGCTTGCTTTGGTTTCTCAAGAATGGAAACAAGGAGTTTTTCATAACGAATTTTTAACCAATGAACCAACGGGGTATCATGACTTATTTTCTCGGAATCGTTTTTGGAATAACGCTTTGGTAAGATCATTAACGACAATGCCGGCGTCAACGTCAAGGCTACAAACAGGGAAGCGATGATGGCGAGAATGTAGGACAGGGCCAACGGTCTGAAGAACGAACCGGAAAGCCCCGGCAGAAAAAATACCGGCATTAGCACTAATGCAACAATAATGCTTCCATAAACTACGGCACTCCTTACCTCCATCGACGCCTTCAACACCACCTTAAATGGTTTCTTAGGTTCCGGCAGCAAACTATTCAGCCGAAGCCTTCGTACAATGTTTTCAACATCAATGATGGCATCATCCACCACCTCACCGAGTGCAATCACCAGCCCTGCCAGCACCATCGTGTCCAGTGTGCCTCCACGGTAATGTAAAACAAGGGCTGCAACGATCAGGGAAATTGGAATGGCCAACACACTGATGAGCGCCGTGCGCCAGTCATTCAAAAAGAAAAATAAAATCAGTATGACCAACAAACAACCGATGATCA
>JAYVQY010000029.1:0-10102 GCA_043776715.1 Cyclobacteriaceae bacterium
GGTGAAGAAAAGCCAACCTCATATCCAATTTCAGATATCGATTTATCCGTGTTTGTCAACAGGTATTTAGCGGTCTTTAACCTTACGTTAATTATGTAATCATTAACACTATTACCCAATAATGCTTTTGCTTTACGATATACCTGAACCCTTGACATCCCAAGGCCTTTTGCGATATCATCCATATTGAAATCTGAATTCGAAAGATTCGCTTCAACAATGGAGATAAAACTGTTTATGAATTTTTTGTCTAAACCACCACGTGTTTTTGGGCCCGTTTCTCCACCAAGATCATGAATATAATGCTGTCTTAGAAGAATGCGATTCTGGATTAACGTTTTTATTCGCTCATTCAAGTAATTGAAAACAAAAGGTTTTGTTACATACGCATCAACTCCGGAATGTAATCCTTCAATCCTTTGATCAAAAGAGGTCTTGGCCGTTAGCATGATGATAGGAATGTGCGAAGTCCGAAGATCATTCCTCAGCATCCGGGCCACTTCAAATCCTCCTTTACCGGGCAGAATAACATCACAAATAATTAGATCTGGAACATTATCAAAAGCTTTCTGAAGGCCTATTAGACCATCTGCAGCTTCAATAATTTGATAACTTCTCTTCAATCGATGTCCAAGGTGATCCCGTAGCTCTTTGCTATCATCAATTAGCAGGATGCTAAATTCTTTCTGCTCATCAATTTCTTCGCGCTCAAAATCAGATTGGATTTCAGATTCATCCAATAATAGTGAATGATCCGTGTGCTCTTGGAATTCCATTTTTGCTTCAGCTAATTCCGCATCTTTAAAATGGGAAGCTCCGAGCTTTAGCATAATGTGAAAACGAGTACCCTTGAATGGTTCACTACTGACTGAAATATTGCTATGATGTAATTCAAGATACTCCTTACAAAGTGCAAGGCCCAACCCAGTTCCCGTATTTGCAAATCCATCTCCGCTAAAGAACCGCTCAAAAAGATGTTTCACATTATCTTCCGACATTCCTTTTCCATTGTCTTCAATGGAAAGCACCGCATAGCCTTCTGCACCAAAGGATGATAATTTAATATATATATACCCATCGTCGTTGGTAAATTTGAAAGCATTGGATAGTAAATTGAAAATCACTTTGTCAATCTTATCACGATCGAACCAGATGTTCAGCTTTTTTAGTTCAGTAATCAAACGAAAATCGATTCTTCTCTTTTTTGCAATTTTCTCAAAGTCAGACATTATTTCTCTGATAAATAGTACAATATCATTTTCAGAAACCTGGACGAGCATTTTTCGGTCGTCAATTTTTCTAAAATCCATCAACTGGTTCACGAGATTCAATAATCGCAGTGCATTTTTTTTAGCCAATTTTAAATTTTCCTTCTTGGGCGGGGTGTTTTTCTCAGCTTGCAATAATTCTTCAATGGGATCAAGAATTAAAGTAAGTGGTGTTCGCAGTTCATGAGAAATGTCCGTGAAGAACTTTAATTTTTGCTGTGTTTCAGCCTCAGCTCTGGAAGCCATTTCCTGAATTCTATCTCGTTGTATCTGAATTTCATCTTTTTTCTTGTTAAGCCGTAAATTCATTTCTTTCTTTTCGCGCCACGCAAAAAATGCCCTGCTTCCTGCTACAATCGCAATCATTAAACTGAACAAAAGCAAATAGATCAGGTTCCGTTGATTCTGGTATATCCTGATTTGTTCATTAATTTTTCCATACTGCAATTGTATGTCCTTTTGCTGACTGAGAATGATTTCAGTTTGTGCTTTCATAACCCGAACATTCTTTTGGTCAATTGTTACGCTGTAAAGAATATTCTCTTTTTCGAAGTTTTGCCGATTCATGATTCGGGCAGCCAACAGAATAGCTTCTTCTCCACCCGTTGGGTATAAAAAAGTTGCATCGAGAATATGATCGTTAACAAATTGGATGCCGGCCCCGGGACCTGGAAGACCATCTATGCCGACAAACCTAATTTGTGTATTGGCATCGTACGCATTGCAAACAAGATGAGCTCCATAGGCCATGATATCATTATGTGCAAAAACCAGGTCAACTGGCTCGAGTGTACGAATGGCCTGACCCATCTGCACTTTTACTGAGTCAAGTTCCCAACTACCATCTATTTCTTTTACTACTGAAATATTAGGATAGTTTTGAATAACTTCTATAAATCCTTTGTGCCGGTCAATGGCCGGGGAAGAACCTCGTAGTCCCCATATTTCCACAATTTTCCCACGCCCGTTGAGCAGGCGGGCAATGTAGCTTCCAGCCAGCTTGCCAATCTCATAGTTGTCTGCTCCAATGAAAGAAGAGTAAAGATTTGAACTTGTCCTCCGGTCGACTACAATCACAGGAATGCCTTTTTTAAAGACTTCTTCGATCACTGGGGTAATAGGATCTGATTCATTGGGGGATACAATCAGGAGGTCAATTCCACTTCGAAGTAGTTCTTCAATATCCTTGATTTGCTTGATATTGCTATTTGCAGCATCTCGATATTCAAGCTCCATCTCGGGATGAAATGCCAACTCGCGTTCCATAGATGACAACATTTGCCTCCTCCATGCATCTCCGCCGGTACATTGAGAGAAGCCGATTTTGAATTTCTTTTCTGGAACATTACTTCCACAGCAAAAGACAAGCATCAAAATGCAGATTTCCAAGAGCCTATGCAGTGTCCATTTCATGCTATAAGTTATTCAACTCACATTGATTTCCCAATTCAATAATATGATTTTGATCGCCTAAATAGGGACGCTACTTAAGAAAGCCAGAAACGAAAGCGAATCAGACCCGTTGTAATTTGGACTTACCTGATCGTGAAGATTTCATTTTTGTTCATCTTGGCTCTCTTAAGCCAAAAGAGAATTGAGAATGTTTCTTCTTTGCCAATTCTGGTAAATTCCCCTTTAATCTGAATGCTATTTCCTCACTCGTTCAAAAAACTCATTCTGCAACTCTATCGTCTTCGTGTCTGTCTTTATGGCCTTCAACGCCGTGACAAACGTATCGATGTAGTGCTCGGTAACCAATTGTCCTAACTCACGGGTTGCCTTCGCTCCTTCTCCGGCATAGTGATTCGGATAACTCGCATACCACCAGATGGGAGTATAGACATTGGGTATATTCCATCGCTTCTGATTCGCACCGGATTCAGTGGCTGCACTGTCCATCTTTACGAGATCCGGACGCAAGTACAAAAGCGCTGAGGTCTCTCTTTCCCCGGCATGCTGATCGGTCGCAGGATCTGACTTGCGCATGGCGGTCACCTTTTTCGAATATTCAGGATCGGAAGGGGGCTCAAAAAAATACACGGCATAGTTTCGCTGCTTCTCAAGCCTTGTTTGCATAAAATACCGGATCATCTGAGGGTTGCCGCCGTGCCCGTTGATGATCACGATTTTGTTAAATCCATTTCTGGCGATCTCATCGCAGGTGGCTTCCAATAAATCCCATACCACCCGTTCCGGCAAAGCAAAAATTCCAGGCTGATGTTTTGCTTCGTTGATCTGGCCATAGAAATAATCCGGGAACACCACCGCGTATTCCTTCTTCGTGGCACGAGCAGACCATTCACGCACCTGAATCAAATCAGAGCCGATAGGAACATGAGGTCCATGTTTTTCAAGAATGCCGATCGGTAAAATGCAAGTGTTACTGGACTTCTTTAGCGCCAGAGACCACTCACTGGCCGTAAGTTCATCCCAGCGACTGTGCAGTTCCTGGGCTTGCAATGCATAAGCCAGGAAACACATTGAAACTAAAGTGCACTTCTTAATTTGATTTTTCATTGAAAGGGTATTTTTAATGAAGTTAGTATATTTTGAAACAAGCTCCGGGTCATCAGGGGTCATCAGGCGGTACTTTCCATTTCCATATCACCAACGTTAGACACCGGGGCGATCATCGGGTAGCCGAAGCAGCCAATATATCCAAAGGCTGACATATACAGGTTGAATAGAAATAACATGTTTCGGTTTTCTTGCCTTGAGCAGACAAACTGATACGACATACCGATGAACAAACTCACCAATGGGCCTGCCGCGCTGATCCATACCCTGCTTGCCAGGGACAACCCCTCATCTGAGTGAGAGACATAGTTGTGGTGAATGGAGACTTCCCGTGCCTGCACAAGAATGGCCTCAAAGAAATGAGAGAACTCATGCAACGTCATCTCCACAATGGCCGCAACGACAAACAAAATCGTTGAGTTGACTATAATATTTCTACGTGAACGCATTCCAAGAACAAATTACAATGATTCCCCCGAATTGCAAGACACCAATGATGCAAGTGGTATGTCCGATCACTTGCGGTGTACGACAGTTTTGCATCTTGGGCTAAAGCCCTTTTTCGAAAGCTACCCAATAACCCCGCGCTTAAGCACGGGGTTATTTCAGCTACAAGCTTCATGGGCTTTAGCCCTGCAATGGCTTTGCAAAAGTGTCGTACACCCATCACTTGCGCCATAATCGACGGAAGTCTACATTCGTCAAGCAAATTCAATCCTTATGAACTACTCCTTTTTCAAAGTTTCCATGCAAGAAAAGATTGCCCACGTTTCCATCAACCGGCCAGAAAAAGCAAATGCACTGCATCACCAAGCCTGGATTGAAATGAAAAGCATCTTTGAAGGCCTTAGCATTGACAAAGAAGTCAGGGCGATCATTTTATCCGGAGAGGGTCGGCTTTTCTGCGCAGGCATCGATCTTGCTTTGTTGATGTCTGTAAAAGAATTTGAAAAAATAACCTCCGTGGGTGATCGGAACGAGTTGCTATATTCCATGGTTAAAGAACTTCAACATTCTGTATCCTCGATCGAATTGTGCAGCAAGCCCGTGCTTGCCGCCATTCATGGTGGTTGCATTGGTGGCGGTGTCGATATCATTGCCGCCTGCGACCTACGGTATTGCAGCGAGGATGCTTACTTTACAATTAAGGAAATTGACATGGGAATGGTGGCGGACCTTGGCACCTTACAACGCCTTCCCAAGTTTATGAAACCGGCAGTCGTGACGGAGATGGCCTTTACCGGACGTGAAGTAAAAGCTGCGGAAGCTCAGGAAGTTGGGCTCGTCAACGCAAGGTTTGCCACAAAAGAAGAACTATTAGAAAATGTTTACAATCTCGCGAGGCTTATCGCGGCGAAGTCTCCCCTTTCAGTAAGAGGAACCAAAGCTGTCTTGCGAAATGCACGGGATCATTCCGTACCGGACGGGCTGGAGTTCATAGCCCAATGGAATGCTGGTAAACTTTTGTCGGATGATCTGACAGAATCTTTTAAAGCCGCTATTGAAAAGCGAAAGCCAAATTATAAGGACTAATTAATCGGTTTGCTGTTCACAATATGGTCCAAGTGTGTTCAATTTGGCCATCACCCCGAATGCTTTTTTCGAATCATGACTTACATCATAGGAAATTGACCATTTTCTTGATCATTTGCGGGCAATCCAGCAAGAATATAAAGCGTCACTGGTGGCTTTCAGAAGTGATTTTAGTGATCGTGCTGGAAATCGATGTTCTCCGTTCTTCAACATATTAAAACCCACAGAGTTTATGGAAAAAAAACTATTCTGGATGGCGATTTGTACGACGCTCGTCATGACTTTCTGTAGCAACCCAAAGAATGAGGTATCAACTGAGGCTCCGCAACTGTTCACTAAAACAGTGATCCCACAAAACGCAAGTGTGCAACAGTTCACGAATGGCACACTGAACAAAGTTAGCGCATACTATTTTGAAGTTGGTCTTTTCCAAAACGAAAACAAACCAGGAACTTTTTTCGCTAAAAACCAGGCGTCATTTTACGAAGTGGTTCAGCAAGATGGCAGTCAGGCTACATTTAAAGGCCTCGAGGAGTTCATGGCATTTATGTCCGAACGTGGATATGAAAAGGCTGATCAGCTGAAATTGAAATATCACACGGAATATACTTTCAGAAAGAAAAAATAGGTTTGCGGTTTAGGTCAGGCGATATGAATCAGCTTTACAATTCGATCACCTACAATTTCCTGAGTATTCTTATTGTCGGGTTTCTTTTCTATTTCTTTTTCCTGCGGAAGAAAAAACAAACTCAGACGGTTCATCAACAACAAACTAAGAAAGAGGCCGAGGCTATTGGGATGGGCATCACGACCGACGAAACGGGTAGAAGTGGTAGTGCTACCGAATATTCTGGTCAAACGGGTGGCATCGATTGGAAGTTAAAATCAGAGGTACGCATTAGCAGCCGGGATATCGGCAAGCAGGTTTGGAAGCGAACCTCCTCATGGAGACAGATACCGTTAAGCTACCGGTCGGAAAATTTCTGATGTTGATGTCGACCCCCGGATATAATAGTTCTCAACATTCTCTGAAGCAAGGTGGCTTCTTGAACAAACTCGTCAACATAGCTGCCGATTTTGCACTGGACATTTATGTAGAGGGCTATTTTGGAAGTCAATTCAAATCCATGATCAATGTGGGCGATAGCATAAAGATTGAACGACCCGCCTTACAGGATTTTTTGATTCTCATCAACATAGAGTCTTTAACGCAGAAATTCCTGGACGATTCCAGGGGAATGTGATCCCGAGTTGGAAAAAACAGAAGCAAGGTTTTACCCGCGAAGGCAACGTAGATCAGTTTGGGCTCCTATTTTCTGAGCATGGTGCTATCCTAAGCTGTCAGGCCGACATGGCCAATGCACAAGAAGCAAAGGTTTTCTCAGATTTCGGGTCTGTGCTTTGTGTGAAAATGAAGGAAATCATGCAGCCCTTGACGCCTGGTTCCCTGCCGACGTAAAGGTGAAGTCTATTCCATTCGCTGCGCACTTCATCTTCAAATAATTGATTGGCAGCACGTACTTGTAAGGAGGCCCTTCGGTAATCAGAAAATTTCTTACGCTAATTCAATCCTTATTAATCATTAATTTCAGAACTTGACAGTTCACTGTTCAAACCATACCATGCAACATTTATTTCTTATACTTTTTCTCACAAGCACTTTTGCTCTCTTTGGTCAAGAGTATCAAGTAAAACAAGTAGAAGCAAACACTACGGCGACGTTCCGAGGATTGTCAATTGTTGATCATGAGGTTGCCTGGATCAGCGGCACCAAGGGCTCGGTAGGAATCACGAAAGACGGGGGTAGTACATGGATATTCCATCAAGTGAGTGGGTTTGAAACTGCGGACTTTCGTTCGCTCTATGCCTTTGACGCACAGCACGCCGTCATTGCCAATGTGGGCTCTCCTGCCAGCATTCTGATGACCGATGATGGCGGCAAAACATGGAAAACCGTTTATACCAACACACAAAAGGATGCCTTCATTGACGGCGTTGATTTCTGGAATGACACAGATGGTATTATGTATGGCGATCCGATCGATGGGAAGATGTTGCTGTTGCGCACGAAAGACGGTGGCTTGACGTGGGCTGCCATTGCGTCTGCTCCTCTCCTGAAAACCGGAGAGGCATCTTTCGCTGCCAGTGGAACCGGCATTCGATGCACAGGCAAGCAAGAGGTTACCATTGCTACTGGAGGACTTGTATCCCGGCTTTGGAGGTCTACTGACGGAGGGGATCATTGGGCCGCGATCAGTGTACCCATTGTACAAGGTCAAAGCACTTCAGGAATTTTTTCATTTGTCAAAACAGGCAAAACATGGATTGTTGTAGGTGGCGATTTTAAGAATGAAACAATGGAGAGGGACCATCATCTTTACTCCACGGACGGAGGAGGCCACTGGCTTGCACCTGCCGTTGCCACCCGCGGTTATCGTGAATGCGTTGAACTTGTTGCGAAGGACATACTGATCGCAACAGGACCTTCAGGTACTGATATCTCTTACGACAATGGAATCAATTGGAAAACCTTGTCAGATGAAAGAGGATTGCATGTCGTTCGGAAAGCAAGAAAAGGATCCCTTGTCATGGCTGCAGGTGATAAAGGGATGATTTATATCATACACTAAAAGAAATCAATCAACACCTCGATTATTCCTTCCAGATTGCTCCAATGCCAGCTGCCCAAAGTTGCTTGTTGTAGGCCGGAAGATCTTTATCAAGGATATCCTTTGCACGCGCCTGAAGTAAGGCCCATTCGGTATTGAGTTCTTGAAGTCGGTCAAGGGTAGATTTAGTGACCTTCGGGATATCACTTTCCGCATGACCTATCATAAACATATAGTTGGTGGTGAACTTGTTCGGGAAGTTCTCCACATCATCATACGCTTTGGACTTCCGTTGCACCATGTCTTCATCCCACTGTTTCATTCGCAGCGCCAAGGCCTGACCGTCCTTCTTCAGGGCATCGGACGAAAGATTGGCCAGCAATTGATTCAATTGCTCCTTCTTGCTATACATTTTGCCCACCAGTTTGTGCATCGTGCTCAATTCTGTCTCCATTTTACTCCTCATCTCATGGTATTCCTGATAGTTTTTTGCATCTATCGCGTATAATGGATTGGGCACAATCTCCAACAATGAAGCAACAATTTTATCATTGAAGCGCAATGCTACTGAATATTTCCCGGGCGATGCCTTATGGCCGTAAAAAGACATTTCCATGAAAACACCGGGTGCTCCAGTCATGGTGGTGTAACGGAGGTCCCATACAAAACGGTTGAGCCCTTTTGTCTTTGTTAAGACCGGATCAGCTTTTGGTCCGCCGCTTTGCTCCTGAAAAGTGGTATCCTTCCGTGAAGAAAAAGTTCGCGCCAGGTTGCCTTGACTATCTTTTATTTCTAAAACGATATGTTCATTATCTTTTAACTCAGGCAGCTGATAGTAGAGTACCGCTCCACTGGCTGGGTTGACTCCCCGGTAAGGATTGGTACCGTCAAAATCAGGATCGTTTTTATCCAGTTCGCTTGAGCCATTCACCAATACCACCGGCTCTGGCTCAAATAATGCAAGCGTAGTTTCCCCTTCTTTATATTGACGCACCAATCCAAGGTCATCCAGGATCCAAAACGATCTCCCTGAGGTGGAGGCGATGAGATCACCCTGATGCACTCTCAAATCTGTAATGGGTGTGATCGGGAGGTTTAGTTGGAAGGGCGACCAGTCTTTACCACCATTCCATGAAACAAAGACGCCGAGCTCTGTTCCTGCAAAAAGTAAATCCTTCCGCTTGTCATCTTCCCTCACCACGCGGGTGAAGGCGTTGTTGGGAATACCATTATTTATTTTAATCCAGGTCTTGCCGTAGTCTGATGTTTTGTAAAGTCCAGGCGTGTGGTCGTTAAATTTATATCGCGTAGTCGCAATGTAAGCTGTCGCCTTATCGTGAGGAGAAACTTCAATGGCATTGATCAAACACTCTTGTAAGCCGGGAGGGGTCACATTCTGCCAGGTTGCTCCTCCATCTTTGGTCACATAAACAAAGCCATCATCACTACCGGTCCATATCACACCTTTTTCATTTGGTGCCTCTATGACATAACTCAAGGTTCCGTAATTCTCCGCCCCTACTGCTTCATTCGTATACGGACCTCCTGGCTTTCCTTGCTTTGATTTTTCATTGCGTGTAAGATCGGGAGATGCCTCGGTCCAGGTAATGCCCATATCGCGGGTACGAAGTAACAGTTGAGCACCGTGATAGAAAGTATTGGGCTCATGCTTCGACCAAATGATCGGTGCGTTCCAATTGTACCTGTATTTGATGTCTTTGGCATCGCGGCCCAGGTATTCGATGGGTGCCGCCATGATTTGGGTTCCTGCATCTGCCTTGGCATCCAGCAATTCAATGGTGCCCTGATAACTGCCCCCCATGACGTAACGAGGATCATCAGGGTTAAATGCCAGAAAAGCACTTTCGCCTCCGGCAGAAGATGTCCAACTGACATTCGTAATTCCGCTGCTCGCAAATTGACGGCTCGCAATGGATACAGAAGAGTTGTCCTGCTGCCCCCCATAGATGCGATAAGGAAAAGCATTGTCTACATTGATGCGATAAAATTGGGCGGTGGGCATATTATTTTGGGTGGACCAGGTCTTCCCACCGTTCACGGTGATGGGTGAACCACCATCATCTGAGATGATCATGTTCTTTGGATTATTCGGGTTGATCCACAGGTTGTGATAATCGCCATGCGTATTGGAAATATTTTCCCATGTTTTTCCGC
>JAYVQY010000030.1:0-2585 GCA_043776715.1 Cyclobacteriaceae bacterium
TACAACGTAAAAGAAATGACACGAGCCGTATGAAGCGAGAGTTTCACGTACGGTTCTGTGAGAGGCTTGAGGGTGAAATTCCCTCTTGCCTACTCAGCGGTGAATGCATTAATTTTTGTTATCCCAATCAAAATAGTTATCCTTCTCCAATACCAGTTCTTTCTTCTTCTTTTTTCCTTTTAGTTTGAAAGCTTCCTTCAGTTCCTGAATTTCTCTCTTTATGTCGCTGCTGATTTTCTTTTTTACAGCTTCCTTGTCGTAGGCGACATCGTAATTGTTGGTAGTGCCTGTAATTTTCAAAAAAAGTTTTGATTGGCCTTTGGTATCTTGTTCGATGGCCCCGAAGGCAGCATCGGGATCTATTTTCTTTTTGTTGCGAAGCGGGGTCACCACCCGATAGTCAATTCTCTGATCGAACGTATGGGTTCCGCTCAGCTGAATGGTGGTGAGATTGGTTCGGATTTCCATCGGCGGAATGTAGATCGTTTTGTTTTCAATGTGGATGTCGTTCTTTAAATCACCAAAGCGAAGTTTGCTGACCCCTTCGTCGTCGAGGTACTTATTAAGTTTTTGCATGGGCTGGAAGTCATTGAGTTCTCCGCCTTTGATGGTGACGCTGGCGTCCGCGATGAATGTTTCAGGAAAAATGTGCAACGTTTCATCCATTTTGGTCTCAAGGTTGATATCGGCATCGGCTTGTCCCTTGAGATGATGATAACCAATGAAATCCTGTTTAAAGTTGTTGAACACATAAAAGATAGAATCAACCTGTACCCCATTGAGCTTGGCCGAGCTGATGAGTTCAATGGCTTTCGGATTTTTAGCATCCAGGATTCCTGAAAGATCGATGGAGCCACTCATGACCTGAAAGTGAATGTTGCGAGCTACCGCCACTTGTCCCTTCACGAGAAGATCGCCCTTCACTGAAACAGGATGAAAGCGCTTATACTTCATTGATTTTATGTGGTAGTTGAAATTTAGATTGAGATTATTGGAGATGCTGAATTTGTAGGGCCCTTGCTCATGAGTACCAAAGCCAATGGCAAACAATTGGTCTACGTCAAGGAAGGTTGACTTTAAATCCGCTTCAATGCCGATGGGTTGGTCTTCGAAGATGAGGAACGTCACAATGTTTTTGAAGAAACCATTGAGTTCAAAATCACTGTTTTCAAACCTACCCCTCAGGTCACTCATCGCGAGGTCATTGTTTGTAAACTGCATGGCACCGTTCAGGCCGGAGAAGTGAAGTTTGTCACGACCCAGCAGGAAGCTCAAATCAGATACGTCGATCGTTCCTTCTGTATGTACTTGCTGAGCAGTGGTTTTCTTTTTTAGGAGGGCCACCTCACCAGCCAGCGACACATTTGCCTTTACCCTTCCAGACAATTCCTGGATTTCAGCAATGGGATAAAAGTTCAGCACATCGGCCGCGTTGACTTCACCATGAAAATCGGCGGTGACATAAGGGTTATCAAAATCACGCAACACAAAATTTCCAGTGAATGGATCTCCGTTGAGGGTGGCGGAAATATTTTTCAGGAAAAGCTCAGCGTCATTCAGTTTCGACAGGGAAGGAGAAGCAAAGGACCCCTCCAGGTTGGCGTTCTCTATCCGCGACTTGAAATCTGGATGAAAGAGTGTCGCGTTTTTCAACCCGAAAGAAACCGAAAGCAATGGACTTTTCTTCTCACTGATCTCGCCATTCAATTTCATGTCAAAGTATACATCACCATTGCTTTGATATTTTTTGAAACCTTCGCGCGTGGAGGCGGGTAGAAAGGACAAGAGAAGTTGAATATCGGTGTCTTTGCCGACGGTATATAGATTAATCAGATCTTTGTCTTTGAATAAATAATCACCGCTAACCTCAAAGCGGGCCTTGTCCAGCAGCAGCTGTGATGGAAGTATTTTGAGTGAACGGGCGAGGTCATCATAATCCACCACAGCCTTCACATCAAAAAGTTTTTTTCGGAACCAGATCGATTTTCCAATCCCAATTTGCTCGCTGACGATATCGCCTTTAGCCTCGATGTGATAGATGTTATTATTTGCAACAATATTCGCGGCGAGGTCGGAGCTCGAAAATTCGTGATGCAAGCCTTCCGACAGGTCCATGTAGGTGACGAGCGTATTATTAAGTCTTACATTCCTCAGATCAAACGACACGGACCCACCGCCGCCGCCCGATTTGACGATTGTATAGTTATTTTTCCCGGCTTTGTTGATGAGTAGGTTTGTTTCGCTGTCGCGTATTTGCAGGCCGCGGATGGTATAGCGGCCACGCCATACCTCGATGGCGTTCAGCACAAAGGAGACTTTCTTAGCTGTCAACAGCGCATTCTCGCCGGGGTGGCTGTCTTCTACATACACATCGTAAAGCACGATGGAGAGGTTAGGAAAATCCAGGAAGGCCGACACTTCGATCTTCCCGATCTTGACGGGCGTCCCCAGGTTTTTGTTGGCCTCCCGTATAAACTGCTGGATGATCCGGTCTTTGAAGAGGAAGACAGAGGCCAACAAGCCAACGACCACCACAATGAAGGTCAGAAGAGAGTAGAGGATTACTTTTTTAACGGTTTTCAAGA
>JAYVQY010000031.1:0-34088 GCA_043776715.1 Cyclobacteriaceae bacterium
ATTCACGCTGTTCATCATTGAGGGAAGTTTCCGACAGCAGAGAAGCCATGCCGATCACGCCGTTCATAGGAGTGCGGATTTCATGGCTCATCGTAGCCAAGAATGTGCTCTTCGCTTTGTTCGCGTGCTCAGCTTCTTGCCGGGCAAGTTCAGTATTTAAATAAGCTTTCTTTAGAGCCTCTTCGTTTTGCTTCCGTTCCGTGTGAAGAAGGGCATCTTTTTGCATCCTTTCCATTTCAATGCCTTGTCGAATCTGTATTTCATTATATTTTTTTAGTTGGTAGGCCCATAGGCCGGAAATAAAAAAAATTATTGCCGCCAGCACGATGTGGATGACGAATGATTGAATGTCAAAATAGTTGAATCGTGTGAAATAAATTTCATCCATGCCGATATTCTGAAGATAACCAAGAATACAGTGGTGAAGCACCACGATTATAACGAGCGGTATTTGCAATTTCCAATTCTGGTACGTGATCAGTAGAACACTGGCGATAAATGCGAAGAAGTGCATTTCAGGCAATCCATGCATTTGGTAGATGAATTGGGCCATGAAGATGGCCAATATGACACTCAGAACATACTGATAAAAATCTGAATTGGGCAGGGCTATTTTGGCGCTGTAGTAAGCAACAAGGGACAACCCCCCTACCCCCACCGCGATGATCCATGTTTCGTAGAAAAATGCGAACAGAAGGCCAGCCAAAAAGAAGCCGAATAAAAAGTACTTCATTAACGAATCTGACCGTCTTTTTACTCTAAGGCTGAAGGTTGCAACCTGAAATTGTTCGTCTTGATTTGGTATTAGTGTCTTCATAATTTAAATTTTACATAATGGTATTTGACATCCATACGCCCTCAAGGCGATCGGATCGAAAATTATTTTATGTTCATTATTTAATAGTGCCTCAAGGGCAATCTTTGCGTATTCAGTTCTTGGGTCAGAACAGTACCGACTCCTGTTATAATTGCCTCTGAAGTTCAGCGTATGATTGACATCAATGATTGCGGCCTGAGGAGTAGAGTACACCCCGCTGGAAGCAGCAATTTGAGGATCAATCAAAACAGGAATGTTTAACTTAAATCTGCTTTGTATCTCTTCTATGCTTACAGCTCTCTGACTCATTGGAATGATTACAAAATTTACCTTGCTTCCATACTGTTGTACCAGTGATCTAAAATGCGGAACATTAAACCGTGAGCACGGACAATCAAGGTTAAAAAAATGAAGAAAAATGGGTTTCGAATTATTGAATTCCAATCCACTGGGGAGAGAAATTGTTCCACCTGTATTGACCACTTTGTATTTTTCAGGAATGGGAGTTGGCAAGCTATAGATCCATTCATTGCGCCAAAATATGCAGCCCATTGCCAGGAACAGGAGAACCAGCCATGATACAATAATGATCGTTCTCATACTGTTTTAGGTTTTTCAAAACTCATCACCGGAGACTTTCGCGCAGGGTAACTAACACTACGAGTTGAGCATTTCTTCAAAATATTTACTAGTTCCGTGATTTGAACTGGTTTGCTGATATAATCATCCATACCCGAGGCTAAGCACTGATTACGATCGCCCTCCATAACGTTTGCGGTCATGGCTACTATGATGGGTTGAAAATTTCCTCGCTGACGGACAAGCATGGTTGCCTCAAGGCCATTCATTACGGGCATTTCCACATCCATCAGTATGAGGTCATACTGTTTTTGTTTAATTCCCTCCAGGGCCTCAGCACCGTTGGGCACAATCTCTGGCTTGTATCCCAGCTTACCCAAGACCCTTTCGCTTAGTTTTTGGTTGATAAGGTTGTCTTCTGCAATGAGGATACGCAGCGGATATTCCCGGGAAAAATCATTTGACAGTTTTTCTTTCTCATTTTCTTCCACTGGAAGTGGAGTATTTTGCTTGCGAAGGCCGTTCTGAAGGTGTTTGTATAGCAGCTCCCTCTTCAATGGTTTGGTGATCACCGATGAAAATAAATTCGCATTGCTTTTTCCATATTGACTACCATGTGGTCCCAACAGGATAATGGGTAATAGAGGATGAGATTTACGAACGGCTTGGGCAAATTGAATACCATCGAATTCTGGCATTTGCAAGTCGACCATAACGATATCAAATTCCTGGGTCCCCGATAATATCTTAAGCGCTGCAAGACCAGAACTCGCCATAGCAGGGACAAGCTTCCACAACGCTATCTGACTTTTGAGCATCTTTCGGCAGTTGGCGTTGTTGTCTACTACAAGCACTCTTTTCCCTTCCAGACCGTCCAGTTCGCTGGTCTCCTGAACCCGTGACCCGGATTGAGCCTGCTTAACTTTGATGGTGAAGGAAAAAGTAGTTCCTTTTCCCCTGTTGCTTTCCATCAAAATGGAACCTCCCATTAATTTGACAAGGTTTTCGCAATTGGAAAAGCCCAGGCCAGTACCTCCATATTTGGTCGTGATAGAGTAATCTATTTTTGAAAAGGATTCCAACAATGCAATAGCGTCTTCATAAGGAATTCCAATGCCGGTGTCGCGTATTTCAAAACCAAGAACACACTCGTCTCCAGCAGTCTCAAGATGGCGCACGTCAACCAGTATGTCTTCTCGTTCCTTCACGAACTTCATGGCTGTACCGACCAGGGTTATCAACACTTGTTTGAGTCTTAAATTGTCGCTTATAATTTGGAGGGGTACATCACTGCCTATTGAGTAAACCAAGTCCACATCATTTTCGGCAGCCATGCTTCCAAATACATCCAGAACGTCTTCAATTGAAGTTTGCAAGGCAAATGCTTCCACCGCCAATTCAATTTTGCCTGACTCGATTATTGAAAAATCAATAATGTCGGTGGTTACCGACAACAGTTGGTCCCCACATTTCCGGACGGTCTCAATGTATTCTCGCTGTTCATCATTAAGTTGGGTTTCGCGAAGCAGCACTAGTGAACCCAATAATCCATTCAAGGGTGTCCGTACTCCGCGACTCAGGGTCGAAAGGAAACTATCCTTTGCTCCGACCGCCAACTTGATTTTTTCACGATGCAAGACCAAATCTTTCTCCAGGGCAGCACAATCTTTTTCAACACTTTGAAGGCTTTTATTCCTCATATCTAAACTTTTCGTAAGGGTCTCGATCATAGCATTCCTTTCTTGCACAACTACTTCAACTTGAGTCTTCAATTTGTATGCGTCCCTAATTCTGACTTGCATGAAGGAAAAGGAAGCGACACCTACGATCCCCAAAATTGTCGATAGGATCAAAAACGATTTGGTTTGCCAAAATGGGTAAGTTATAATGAGTTTTACCGGCCCAGGCTCCTGCTGCGATTTGGCATCCAGATCAAACTCATCTGTCGCGACATCCACATAAACTAGTTTTTGCATATTCTGTTGTTTTGCGTAGGCCTTTGCTAAAGCGGAAAAACCATGAAGCGAAACAAAGCCGATGCGGTCTGATTGATCGATTGCCTCGTGAAATGAATATCCGTGTCCACGATCAGATTCCAACAGCCCACAGGATAAAATGGTGAATGCGAGGGTCGCAAAAGAAAGCGTTCTCGTGAGCATTCTTTTTACGCTGGCGAATGAAGGATGGAAGGAAAACATGACAATAGTGGTTTGATATTTTTAGTAGCTTGACTGAGGTGTACGCGTCTGCATTGAATCCAAGCTCTCAATTAATTGAGAGCATAGTCTGTCGAACAAAGATATTTTGTCCTGATCCTCACTTTGTGTCTTTATTTCTTCTACAATCAAATCGAATTCCTTGTCTTCCAGAATCTTCAACGTGGAATTCACTTTATGGCAGGTCTGCCGGTATTGCGTTAAGTCGCATTCCCGAAGCGAGAGTTTAAGGGCCTGCTGCAATTCCTCCAAGTTACTGATCATCAATCCGATCAGTTGATTTTGAAAGTCAAGATCACCATCAGTGTGGAGGTTGAAGTTGATTAGGAGTGGCCTTTTGATCATATCATCATGAGTTTAAATCCTTGTTGCGCTCATATTATTTTGAGGCATGAAAAATCGATTGCTTCTTACTTCCAGGAAGCTACTCTGACAAGACCTTCAGTTTCTGCCATAGGCGCATACTTGAAGCGTCTGTTGGAGGCAAACACCGAATTCTTGGGCATTGATGTTCTTTTCTTAAAAAGAACGAAACAGGCTTTATTGGAGCCCCGGTGTACGACCACTCGGTATTTAGGTTTATCAAACCTTGGCTTATGGTCTGGTTTTGCTTCGACCAATTGTGGCATAATAAGTAGTACCGTGAACATCAGGGAGTAAAAAGTCCCCACCATTTTGTTGATTTTTAATCGTGTCGTTCCCATAGTTGTTTGCTTTAATTGATGAATCAAAGATCATGCAACCGGTGGTGTCTGGCATCAGGAGGGAACGGAATTGCTCAAATCAGGATTTGCGTCATTTATCAGGGATTTCCCGATGAACCGGATGATGGAATGCAATCAGGTAGGTTTTTAAGGCGAAGAAAGCCTCACTATATTTTGTTACTCAATAGAAATAATATTGTGCTTGATGGCGTAGATGGTCAATTCAGACTTATTTTTCAACCCAAGCTTATCCAGGATGTGCATTTTGTGAGTCTCCACAGTTTTGACACTGATAAAAAGTTTATCCGCAGTATCTTTATTTGATATTCCCAGGGCTATGAATTCGAGTACTTCATTTTCGCGTGCGGTGAGCCCCTCGCTGAGTTGCCGGCTTCTCTTCTTTCCGCTCTTTTCCTGAAGGTAGAAGTCCTCGAAGATTAATTTTGTAATAGCCTCAGTAAAATATCGTTCACCCTGATATATGGTTTGAATAGCTTCTACCAACATATCTTTTGACGAGTCTTTGGGTAAAAATCCGTCTATGCCGGCTTTGATACCGGCCGAAACAAAGTCTTTTCTTACTTCCATAGAAAGCAATATGACCTTGATTTTGCTGTCTTGCTCTTTTATCCATCGGGTTGCTTCTATGCCCGTCATACCAGACATTACAATATCCATCAGCACTACATCAGGATGGAGGGTGCGGGTCAGGCCAATGGCTTCCTCACCCGAGGCACAAGAGCCACATATTCTGATGCCCTCCGTATGAGAAAGGATCGAAGAAAAGCCTTCCCTCACCAAAGTATGATCATCTACCAATAAGACTGTGATATCTTTTTTCATGAGCGATACAAAAGAGCCCTTATATAGTCAAGCAGGACGGACATTTCACAGGGTTTTGCCAGGTACAGATTTGCACCCGCTTCGAGAGAGGTATCTTCGGTCTCCTTTGAGGCCTTGGCGGAAAAGATGATTATTTTGACACTATTATTCGCATTGTCCGTACGTATTCTTCGCACCAGTTCCAGTCCGTTTAGACCAGGCATCACCATATCGCTTATGACAAGGTGCGGTTTGAATTTATAGAAAAGCTCCAGTCCCTTGTTTCCATTATTGGCCAGTGCCACTTCAAACCCCTCCTTTACAAGGATATCGGAGACAATCTCACTCAAGTCCGTTGCATCGTCAATAAGTAAGATTTTCGAGCTCATACATGTTTCGGTATCACAACTTTAAAAAGAGTGCCATGACCCAATTCACTTTTCACTTCAATTATTCCACTCAATAATTCCACGGCTTTTTTTACGATGGATAACCCTAAACCTGTACCCTGAATCATTTCGGTATTGCTGCCCCTGTAAAAGGCCGTGAACATATTTGTCATATCGCCAGGCGGTATCCCAACACCTTCGTCCCTGATTTCAAACAAGATATTGTCCTTACTTTCCTCAACCATAAAGTATATTCGAGACTTTGAGGGTGAAAACTTAATGCCATTGCTAAGCAGGTTTATCAGAATATTGCGGAGCAATTTTTCGTCCGTTTCCACCGTATTGATTGAATTGCAAAGATAATCCATTTCAATGCGATGCGTCTTTTTTGTACTAAACTCTACTTCTTCGATGAGTTTATCAAGAAAAGTACGCAAGTCAACTTTCGATTTCGAGACCGGTATCTCCATCTGCTGACGGCCCACGGTCAGCAGGTCTTCAAGCATGAACGTCATATGATTCACCTGCTTCTGCACCCGTTTTAGCTTAGTTTTGATCTCTTTTGGTTCCAGGGTATCATAATGTTCTAGCAAGTAATCCGTAATAAAAATGATGGTTGAAAGAGGGGTCCGAAACTCATGGGAGGCAATGGATACAAAGCGATTTTTCAGTTCCACCAGTTCATGCTCCTTTGCCAGTGCCATATTTAGATCCCGTGTCCGTTCTTCCACCAGAGTCTCAAGCCTTCTTTTGATAAGTTCATCGCCAAGTTTCCTCTCAGTGATATCCCGTTGTATAGAAATATAGTGGGTGCAGTGACCGTTACTATCCATCACTGGAACGATGGAGAGACTAATCCAAAACTCTGTCCCATCTCGCTGATAATTGATAAGCTCAGTTGAGATGGGTACCTTACGGGCTATCGCTTCCCTGATTTTATCCAACTCAGAGCGGTCTGTCTTAGATCCTTGCAGAAATAGCGGGTTTTTACCAACCATATCTTCCATCGGGTATCCGGTCATTTTGGCAAAGGCCGCATTACCATAAATTATCTCAGGCCCACCCTCTGTAAGTTTTGCATCCGTAATCATCACGGCATCCTGCGCATTGATGATGACTGATTCCAAAAGATGCAGGTGCGCCTCCGCCTTTTTTCGCACAGTGATATCATAGGCCACGACAAGTTGAGCATTAGCGCTATCCGTTACGATGCTATGAGAAATCATCTCAACATCAATGATGACATCGTCCTTCTTTTTGAGGCACAAAAATGTATGTCCATTCTCTCCCCTTGCTCTAATGGACAGTTCTTCTGCAAGTTCAGAGCCTTCCATCACACATATGTCCATCATCGAGGTAATTAAGAATTCCTCTTTTGAGTAACCGTAGTGACTTATCGCTGCTTCATTGACTGTCAGGATTCTTAGGGAATCGATGTCATATGTCCACATCGGCACAGGGTTGCTTTCAAACATTACCTTGTATTTTGCTTCCGATATTTTTAACAATTCCTGATTATTCTTTCTTTCTATTGCATAACGGATAGTCTTTTCCAGCGACTTTTCATCATATTCACCTTTTATCACAAAGTCCTGGGCCCCGTATTTGAGTGCTTCAAGCGCCACCGCCTGATCGTTCAAGGCAGTCAGCACCACCACAGGCGATGCAAGACTCAACGGAGCCATTCGCACAAATGTCTCTGCTCCGCTACAGTCGGGTAGAAAGAGGTCAAGCAAAATGATGTCTATCTGCTGGCTTTTGATAACTGCCAGCCCCTCTGCAAGGCTTTCTGAATTAATCAGTCGAAGCGGGGCAAGGTTAGTCTTTTTCAGATATTCTCTGACAAGAAGTGCGTCCAGTGGATTGTCTTCTACAAGGAGAATACAAAGCTCTTTCATTAAGCGTTAGGCAGTTTTAAGCATTCTGAAAACCAGTACAGTTCAATATTTTGGATGCACTGCACGAATTGATCAAGGTTCGGAGGTTTGGTAATAAAACAGTTCGCATGATTGACATACGCTTTTGAGATGTCAGTTTGTGCGGATGAAGTAGTGAGGACAACCACAGGGATTGATCGAAGTTTTGGGTCATTCTTGATTTGCTCAAGTACTTCAGTCCCACTAACCTTCGGCAAATTAATATCCAGAAGAATCAGATCTGGAGTTTCAGCATTTTCATACTTATCTTTTTTGCGAAGATACTTAAGCGCCTCTTCACCATCGAAGACTACCGAAATATTATAGTGATTACCATTGCTACTGAATACCTCCTTGAGGAGGACCACATCCCCTTCATTGTCCTCCACCAAAAGAATATTGCTCTTCCTCATAATAATAAATAATTTCTTTCACGACAACAAACAATATGCAAAAGCCAATTCAAATTTAATAATCAATAACAACTATTTTATTACACGTGTAAAAAATCCGTCACAATAGAAACAGGTTAGAGTATGAGAACTACTTCTTGAGCGTAAAATAAAAGACAGATCCCTCACCAGGTTTTGATTCTACCCAAATCCTACCGCCATGTCGTTCCACTATTTTCTTGCAGATGGCAAGCCCTACCCCTGTACCTGCATATTTTGACTTTGTATGAAGACGCTGGAAGATGACAAATATCTTGTCAAAATATTTTGGGTCAATGCCGATGCCGTTATCGCGGACAGAAAAAAGCCATTGTGCTCCCTTGTCCTCTCCGCTGATAGTAATTTCAAGCACTTTGCCACCACTGTATTTCAGAGCATTACTAATAAGATTTTGAAAAAGTTGAGTGATCATTGATTTTTGCGTACCAATGCTGTCGGGCAGTGCATCTATCTTAACTATCGCCTGTTTCTCCAAAATAATGCTTTCCATCATGGCGAGGACATCATTGATTGCCTCCCTTACATTTACATTTTCGTGCACAAGGGTAGCAGTACCTATCCCGGAATATTCTAACAAGTCCTGAATGAGCCGCTTCATTCGTTCTGACCCATCGACAGCAAACCCGATGTATTCCAGGGCCGTCGCATCAAGCTGGGCGGAATACTTTATCTTTAGGAGTTGTAAAAAGCTGGTGACCATGCGCAAGGGTTCTTGCAGATCGTGTGAAGCGACGAAAGCAAAATGCTCAAGCTCTGCATTCGAATCTGCCAGCTCACGTGCATGGGCCTCCAATGATTCGTTGAGTTTCTGCAAATGCAATTGATTATTCTTTTGGTCAGTAATATCGTACCCCACCTCTACGACTCCAAGAACCTCATTGTTGACTTTTAGGGGCAGTTTTGAGATGAGCATCCACCGATTTTCTCCGTCAGGTGTTCGTACTTCCATCTCCTGCTTAATGATGGCTTTTCCAGACTGAATTACCAGCCTATCGACATCCTGAATTGATACAGCCAAAGGAGGGGCAACAAAATCGAAAAGTACTTTTCCAAAGATTTCCTTTTCCGATGGCGCGCCCAAATATTGAACGGCCAGGCTGTTGGCGATAAGATATCTAAGGTTGATGTCCTTCACAGTAATGGCTTCGGGTAGATTGTCGATGATGAGACGAAGCAGAAAACGCTCCTGGCTCAACTTTTCTTCTGCTTTTCTTTGACTTTGCAGAGATGTGAATTTCTCAAACGCCTGAGTAATAGCCGAGGGTAAGCGCTGCATCCGGTCTTTCAGGACGTAATCCCATGCACCTTCTTTCATTACATTCACGGCTATTTCTTCGGATGTCATTGCGGTAACGAGGATAAAAGGAATATTGATTTGAAGTCCCTTCAATATTCTTAATGCGTCCAGAGAACTGAAGGAAGGCATATCGTGGTCTGAAAGTATTAAGTCCGGAGAAAACTCAGTCAGTACCCTTATGAAATCCGTCTTATTGTCAACTACCACCGAATCGAATTGGATACCTCCCTTTCGCAATTCTCTTGCTACCAGATCAGCATCCGTAGCCAAGTCTTCAAGGTGAAGTATTTTCAAATTCCGCTGTGATGTTGTCATTGGGGTAATTCCCCTCAGTTAAGTGACCGGCTGATTGATAACCACCCAATATAATCCGAGCTCGGCCACTACTTTACGAAACCCTTCGAAATCAACCGGCTTGACGATGTAGCTGTTGGCCCCGAGCAAATAACATTTTTCAATATCCGGGTCCTCTTTGGAGGACGTGAATATTACTGCGGGAATCCTCTTGGTCATCTCATTTGATTTTATCTTTTCCAAAACCTCGAAACCATCCATTTTCGGCATCTTCAAATCAAGCAAAATGACTTTGGGTTTGTCATGAAGGTTCCGTTTGGAGAATTGTCCTGTGCCAAAAAGATAGTGCATGGCTTGAGTCCCATCTTTCAAATGAAGGATTTTGTTGGCAACATTGTTCACCTTAAGGGAACGTATGGTTAATTCCGCATCACTCATGTTGTCTTCGACCAATAGAATTTCAATTTGTCTCTGTTCCAAACTCTGCATTTTTTAAAGATTTTAGCCAATCATATCAGGTCCACGAGCCTAGGCAGTCTTAGGGGAGGCTTCAACGGCAGGCTAAAATAGAAAGTGGCGCCTTTTCCAATTTCCCCCTCTGCCCACACCTTGCCGCCATGTTTGGCAATAATTCGCTGTACTATCGCAAGGCCAACACCAGTACCTTCAAATTCCTCAAGGGTATGAAGCCTTTGAAATACCTTGAAGAGCTTATCCACATAAGCCATATCAAAGCCGGCACCATTGTCACTAATGGAATAGACAACATCCTCACCCACTATTTTTGATTTAATTTCAACCAATGAAGCCTTTTCTTTGGAAGAGTACTTTACTGCATTTGAAATGAAATTAACAAGAACTTGCTTCAGCAGGGCAACATCGCCCCAGCCGGGATGGAGCTCTTGGATTCTTATTCTTGCCGATGGTTCGATGATTTTGATATCCTCAACCACGGATTTAACCAACTTGGTCATATTAACAACCACCATTTGAATTTCTTTGCGCCCCAAGCGGGAGAATGCAAGAAGATCATCAATCAATTGACCCATTCGCTGCGAATTTTCCTGCACGACTCCGAGCAGACGTTTGGCATTTTCATCAAAAAGGGAATGATAATCCTCTTCCAGTATTTTGGCATATCCGTTAATCGCCCTAAGGGGGGCGCGCAATTCATGAGAAATAGAATAGGAAAAGGCCTCAAGTTCTCTGCTCACTGCATCAAACTGAGCAGTACGCTCCTTCACCTTTTGTTCCAGGCTGGCATTCAATTCGCCAATTTGTTGTTCTGCTTTTTTTTGTTCGGTAATGTCCATAGAGAGAATAAAAATTCCCTCAGGCACTGGTTCAAAGCTAAATTTAAACCACCCTTTCGAACCATCAGGAAAGATGAATTCATTCTCCAAGTGGATCGAAGTGCGCTCATTGAAACAGCGTTGATAGACTTTGAATATTTCGGTTTTCTCAATCCCTGGATATTTTTCCATGACTGTGGAACCCAACAATTCTTCTTTGGAGTACTTAGCATGCATTACCAAAGAATCATTAACATAGATATACCGCCAGTCGAACCCGATAATCTGCACACCCTCAAGCATATTATCAAGTGTGTTGCGAAACCTTATATTTGCTTTTGCCCTATCTTCCTCTGCCCGTCTGATTTCCAAAAGTTTTTTATTCGTAATATCTCTTGCCATCCTAGAGGCGCCTATGATGTTACCGACCGAGTCCTTAATCGGAGATACGCTTACGGAAACAGGGATAATACTTCCATCTTTCCTTTTTCTTACAGTTTCAAAATGATCAACACTTTGACCCTGCCTGATCTTCCTCATGATTTGATTATCCTCATCCATGCGCTCTTCCGGAATCAGCATTGAGATTGGTTGGTCAATTACTTCATCAGAAGAATATCCAAAGATGCCTTTGGCCCCCGCATTCCAACTAATAATCTTTGAATTCAGGTTACTGCTAAAAATCGCATCCTCCGATGTGGAGACTATCGACGCCAGTAACAGCAGCTGTGCTTCTGCCTCTTTGTGTTTGGTAATATCAGCCCTGAGCGCAAGATATTGATGGGGTTTCCCTTGTTCGTCCAGGAAGGGAATAATATGGGTGTCAACCCAATAGATCGTTCCGTCTTTCGCCTTGTTTCTCAGTTCTCCCCGCCAGATTTTCCCGTTAGCAATGGTCACCCATAAATTGCGGATAAACTCTTTGGAATGATATCCGGAACTTACAATGCGGTGGTCCTGACCGATCAATTCCGATCTGCTGTACTTTGAAATTTTGCAGAAATTATTGTTGGCATATCTGATAATTCCTTTTGTATCCGTGATGGCCACTATGAATGCTCTATCGAGGGCAGATTTGTAGCCTAATATTTCATTTTTAAGTATTCCACTCCTGCGCTTTTGACTTTCAAGATTCCCCTCTTTTTTCTTGGGTTTTTCCATGTAGGCGACGGTTTTCACTCATGAATTTAGTCAACTTCTCGCGAAACTCCAATTGAAGGCCTTTCGGTGTCTCAGTTTGAATTAGATTTTGAATCTTGATAAAATTACTTACCATTTGTCATAAAATATTTGATATCGGTGAAGTTAAGGAGGGATTCTGGTCGTTGTCAATCCCCGAATGAAAACAGGGATACGTCAGTTGCACAAATACCCTCAATGGGGTTGCTCTTATGAACATTTACAAAGTTGTAGAAAACGAAATGTAAAGGGATAGCAAACTAATGGTTTTCGACCTTCTTTGAAAAAGGTTGGATAAAATTCAATTTGAGACACCTTTCGGAGAAGCTTAAACATCATAAATCTTAAAACATAGTCTTTCAACAAGAAGCTTGCTCTTTGTTTATAAGATGTCCGGATTGTTTTTGGTTTAGGTAGATATTCACAAAAAAAAACGTTGTTCCTTTTCCGGTTTCCCCCGCTGCTCAAAGCCTGACTCCTTGCTTTTCAATAATACGTTGGGCAATGGTCAATCCCACACTCGTACTATTAACGTCTTTGGTTTTAGGTAATCGCTGGAACAAGTCTAAAAATTTTATTAATGTCTTGCCTATCAAATCCAATTCCATTGTCCTTGACAATCAGCAAATACCTGATCATCTCAGCATCTATCGGATTTTTTAAAAATCAGTTTCTGTCTGATGTCTCACAGGCATTCCTTTGCGAATTTTGAGCTATAAAATACTGCTGTCATGAACCATTCTATTATGAAAAGATCGAAAGTGTCTGCCAGGAAGAACTCTTTCATCATTTCCAGGGAAATAGTGATTCCGCTCGCCATTCAAGTATTATTCTCGCTGTTTCCTATTCAAAGTACATTCAGTAGTTCCCGTAGTCCTCGACTTGAAAAAGTCAGGATTAACCTGATTCTACAAAATCAGGCTTGATCTGATTTTCTACGACGAATGCATCCGCACCTTTGACCTAACAACAAAACAATTATATTATGATACACCAAACTAAAGACAAACAAAAAGGGATCAACATAGCATTGATCATCTACTTGCTTTCACTACTGGCACTTTCTCCAGCACTCGTTTTTGCGCAACAGTCAGATCCTGATCAGCCGTTGAATCTGGCCAGGGTCGACCCCAATGCAATCCTTCATCGTGAAAATGTGAATCATGAAATAAAGGCAGAGGCCCTGCATGAATCGATCAACAGTCCATACATTGAGCTAAAGCCTGTCATCTCGCCTAACGGCAAACGCCTTTACTTCAGCAGGCATTTGCATCCTGGCAATACCTTGCAGCAAGATGATCAAGAAGATATTTGGTACTCCGACTTTGACACACAATCGGAATCATGGAAAGACCCAGTACTGCTGTATGGGCACCTCAACAATGAAGGCCCCAACTTTATTAATAATGTAAGTATGACCGGTGATACCATTATCCTTGGCAACCAATATCTTAAAAAGGGAAAAATGCGTGCAGGCCTTTCATACAGTGTAAACCAACAGGGGCATTGGTCTTTCCCAACACCCATTCACATCAAAAACGACTACAATTTCTCTGATCAGGGACACGCCTTCGTTGCCATCAAAAGCGGTGTGATCATTTTGGCAATCGAACGCCTCGGGACAAAAGGAGATCGTGACCTCTATGTTGCATTCTGGGATGGCAAGCATGCCACTGAGCCTATAAATATGGGTGGCGTGATCAACTCACAACTTGAAGAATCCTCACCCCACCTTGACTCTGACAATAAGACGCTTTACTTTGCTTCGAAAGGCCATAACGGATATGGTGGGCATGACATCTTTGTCTCACGTCGCCTGGATGAAACGTGGACAAAATGGACCATACCCGAGAATCTCGGCCCGGCCGTGAATGGAAGCCTTGACGATCAGTTCTTCAGCATCTCCCATTGTGGAAAGCACGCTGTTTTTGCCAAGCAAGTGAGCATTCACAATGTAGACCTGTTCACGATTGATATTAAAGATTTGTTTCTTAACCTGGAAACTCTCAAGAAGGCGCAATTCCGATAGGGGTTCTGGAATGGTCGAATCCAGACGATTTGGACGATTCGCCTAACTGTCTCTATATGTTAAAGCCGTTGTTTTCCTTCATTCGCATCTGTCGATTCGTTTAGTCATCAACTCCTTTGTCACTAATCTCCGTCAAGTAGACCAACGAGTCCACGATTGACTTTTTTGAGTTGAGGAAATTCAATGTTCTAAATTCAACCAATTCAATTTTGTTTGGTTGAATTTACTTCTCTTTTAATAGAACACAAAAGCAGAATTACATAAAGCATTAATTCAAACATGGTAGTTTGGAGAGAAAAAAAATCCTTCAAGCCATCTGGAAAACCTGATCCATTTAAAGAAAAGGTATTTTTGGAGAAATCTGGCTACCTTCAATTGAATAAAACCTGACAGCCATGAAAAAAATACTGCTGCTCCTTCTCTTGTGTCCCCTGCTGGGCCTGGCACAAAACCCATCCTCTTATCCTTTCACTCTTTCACAAGACTCCGCCTATGTCCTGGAGCACTATGAAAAGTCAGAATACATGGTTCCGATGCGTGATGGTGTAAAACTTTTCACTCAGGTCTATGCCCCGAAAGGCAATTCAGTAAAACATCCCATCATTATGCAACGAACACCCTACAGTTGCCTGCCGTATGGTCTTGACAAATTCAGAAAACGGATTTCTCCTAATCCGTTCATGCTGAGGGAAGGTTATATTGTTGTACATCAGGATGTGCGTGGACGTTGGGCCTCGGAAGGAAAATTTCAGGAGATGACTCCTCATCTCGATGTGAAGAAAAAGAAAACCGACGTTGACGAATCAACCGATACTTTTGATACCATCGACTGGCTTATCAAGAATATCAAAAATAACAATGGAAACGTAGGACAGTGGGGAATTTCCTATCCCGGCTTTTTTGCTTCGGCGGGCACACTCTCTCAACACCCGGCATTGAAAGCTTCTTCACCTCAAGCTCCGATGGCAGATTTGCGTAGGGATGATGCTTTTCATAACGGAGCGTTTATGCTCACGGCCAATTTTGGATTCTATACAATCTTTCAGGAACACACCCAGCCAGTCAAAGCATACGGCCCTCCCCTTTTTGAAATGGATACACCGGACGGTTATGAGTTTTACTTGCGCATGGGACCCCTGAAGAATGCTGAAGAAGTTTATTACAAGAATAGAAGCCCATACTTCCATGAAAACTTCGATCACCCGGACTACGATGAACATTGGAAAATCAGGAACATTCTTCCCCACCTGAAAAATATTAAACATGCTGTCATGATTGTAGGGGGTTGGTATGATGCTGAAGATTTGTACGGAACCTTCAAAACATATCAAGCCATAGAGAAACAAAATCCTGGCACCGAAAATATATTTGTGGTGGGGCCTTGGGTCCATGGTGGATGGGCCCGTGCCAGTGGTGAATCTTTAGGTGACATGAATTTTGGAGCGAAGACCTCGCTCTTCTTCCAGGAGAGCATCGAAGCCAAATTCTTCAGGCATCATTTGATAGATCCTTCGCAGGCATTGAATTTATCTGAAGCCACCCTTTTTGAAACAGGAACAAATCGATGGCGCAATTTTGATGCCTACCCTCCAAAGAACTTACAAGAGAAACAGTTGTTCTTTCACCGCAATGGCACGCTAAGTTTTGATCGACCCATTTCTGACAATTCTTCTTCCGAGTTTCTATCTGACCCGGCTCACCCTGTACCCTTCACATCAAAAATTACCGATGAGCCTTTACAATCGTTTATGGTTGAAGATCAAAGGTTTGCCTTTCAGCGCCCGGATGTGTTAAGTTTTCAAACCGACACACTGACAGAAGACATCACTTTCGCTGGCAATATCATGGCCATGCTGAAAGTTTCTACCACGGGAACGGATGCAGACTGGGTCGTGAAAGTGATTGACGTCTACCCAAGCAACACTCCTGCTGATCCAAAAAAACCTGGTGTTGTGTTCGGCGGTTTTCAGCAATTAATCAGAAGTGAAATCATTCGTGGCAAGTATCGAAATAATCCTGAGAAACCGGAGCCTTTTATTCCCAACCAGGTGACCGATGTTACGCTGGAATTACAGGATGTGCTACATACATTCAAAAAAGGACACCGGATCATGGTCCAGGTTCAGAGTTCCTGCTTCCCATGGGCCGACCGCAATCCACAAGTTTTTACTAATATCTTCAAAGCCAATGAATCGGAGTATCAAAAGGCCTTTCACAAACTATACCATCATGCCACGGCCGCCAGCTATCTGAAGATTGGGGTTTTAAAATAGAAGTGCACCTCAATCCTGGATGATTTGTAAGTATGTCTTACTATGAGAGGCAACTAGTATCGGATCAAATTGTTAGAAAAAGATTCCAGAGCAATAGATATTACCAGAGCCGATAGCCACCCATGAACAGGAGGGGATAAAGTCCTATCATCCAATTTAGTGGAATAGTAACCCCTTAATTCAACACCCACTAAAAACCGGTCGCTGATCGGGTGTCTATAACCTATGGATGCAGCAAAATCTGCCGTGGAGAGTATCAATCCTGAGGAATCTCCAAATTTTGATGAGGAAACATTATTCGTTAAAATGGCATAACCCACATTAAAATTGCCATAGAAAGATTTTAGGAATTTCATTGACACGACAAACTGAAAGGGTACAGATACATTGGTGATTATGATAGTCCCATTGTTGTTAGGAAGTGTACCTTCCAATGAATAAAGATGATTGTACCCAATCTCAAGCCCAACGTTTAGAAAATATTCAGGCTCCCACATGAGTCGGCCCATAAAAGCGTAATTAATTTCATTTACTTTGCCCTTGGCGACCACCAGGTTATTAAAATAATAATTGGGTCCAACACCGGCATACAAAACCCATTGATGATTCTTCGTTAATGAGGGTGAATCGGTGCTTTGCGCGTTTCCGATCCGCGCAACTCCACAAAATAAAATACCGATTAAAATTTTATGCCAAGTCATAAGCGGTTTTACTTCGTTGTATAAAAATGATATACGGCATAGGCTGGATAGTCAGTAATAAAGCCATCAAACTGACCCTCATCAAGATAGTTGAAAATGAGACTCTTCGCATTCAGGGTCCAGCTTACTGCATTTATTCTTGGACTACGGCTGTGTCCTTTTGCAACATCCTCCAGCAACAAGCCTAAAGAATAACGGGGACCAAAGAATATGCTTCCGTTGTCGACGGCCTTATCAATGGTTTCCTCGCACAATGTCGGCAATGCTCCTTTGTAATTACTGGTGGGAGGTCACTTGATATATGGCGGGTCTCCTGTTTTATACTTATAGGAATAGGATGGGTCACCACTTTTATAGCTTGGTTGTGTATTGAATTCAGTAATTACATCTGCATTTGGCAGGCCTGTAAGAATCACAATATCTCTGCCTTGTGCGGCGGCGTTTGAATAGGCATCTCGTACTACCGGCTCTAAATATTTGAAGACTCCTTCATTTCCTTTTATATCGAGCCAGACGTATTTCATACTGGTAGAATCAACAAAGGTCTTCAGCTCCCAGTCTTTATATCATATCCGGATTTGATAGATGCAGTGTCATTCTTTTGTGCTTATTGGATCAGAGGCATGCAAAGGAAAGCCAGCGCAAGGATGATTCCCGAACTGATAAGTTTAGAATTTCGCTTCATGCCTTCAATATTAGATCAATCAATTACTAAGGGAACACAAAATTAATCCAAATGTTTTACAAAACACTTAGTAGTCCCGATAAGAATCCGTGGTTACTGATCTTAATAGAGGCGTGGCTATTATTGATCATACACCATTGAAAAGAAAATGGTGAAGACTCCTAATAACGTAGGAGTAAAACATTTAGTAGTCCCGACAAGAATCGAACTTGCATCAAAAGTTTAGGAAACTTCTATTCTATCCATTGAACTACGGGACCAAAATTCCTTTCAGTTGTTCTTTACCAATTCCGCTTTTATAATATTTCTCCTGAGTTCTTGCGGTTTGCCAATCAGGATATTCTTCACGGTGAACCAATTTCCAAGGTCGTAAACCCTTCGTGTATCTGTTCTTCCCTTGTTCATGTTCGCGCAACCTATTTGTCAAATCCTTACAAATGCCCACATACAACTCACCATTCACTAAACTCTTAATTATGTACAATATAATAACACCTTCACTCATACTAGATCTCCAAGAATCCCTGCCTGCCGGCAGGCAGGGAACTTGCATCAAAAGTTTAGGAAACTTCTATTCTATCCATTGAACTACGGGACCAAAATTTTTGGAGCGTCAAAGGTAGAAAAATTGAGATGCCCGACAATCAGGAGTAGATCGGTATGGGCACATAATTCGGAAAAATCTTCATATGCTTTTTCTTCACCTCCTCATAGAGATCCTTTTTTAGTTCTGCTAAATTCTGTTTGCTAGTTGCTGAGATAAAGACCATGTGTTCAAAACCCAGTTCCCGATAACGACCTCTTACATTTTCAAAAAATTCAGGACCTGGCTGTCCTTTCAATAAATCAATCTTGTTTAACACCAGTACAATAGGAATATTTCCTGCACCAATCTCGGCCAGCGTCTTACTCACGACTTCGATCTGGTTGTCGTGAAAAGGATGCGCCATATCTACGACATGCAATAGTAAGTCGGCCTCACGCACTTCATCCAGGGTGGATTTAAATGACTCGATTAAATGATGCGGCAGCTTACGAATGAACCCAACCGTATCGGACAATAAAAAAGGGATGTCACCAATGACTACTTTTCTAACCGTCGCATCTACTGTCGCAAAAAGTTTATTCTCGGCCTTGACGTCCGACTTGGCCAAGAGGTTCATCAAAGTAGACTTGCCCACATTGGTGTAACCTACCAACGCAACCCTCACAATGTTGGTCCTTGATTTTCGCTGCGTGAGCTTTTGCTTTTCTATCTTCTCAAGTTCATCCTTCAAAAGCGAAATCCGATAGCGGATATTTCTTCGGTCCGTTTCAATTTCGCGTTCACCCGCACCACCACGTGTGCCGGTACCACCCCGCTGCCTTTCAAGGTGAGTCCACATCCTGGTAAGTCTTGGCAACAGGTATTGATTCATGGCAAGCTCAACCTGAGTCCTGGCCTGGGATGTCTGAGCCCTCATCAGAAAAATATCAAGAATTAATAGGCTTCGATCATAGATTCTTACGCGGGCCTCCTGTTCTTCGCCGGAATTAAATTCCTTCTCCAGGTTCCGCAGCTGGCTCGGAGTAAGGTCATCGTCAAAAATGATGTTCGATATTTGGAGGCTAGTGACGAAATCTTTTATCTCTGCAAGCTTGCCTTTACCGACAAAAGAACGGTTATCCGGATGAGGTAAGTGCTGCACAAACCTTCGTTGCGTTGAGATTCCTGCCGTTTCGGCCAAAAATGCCAGTTCATCGAGATGCTCTTCGACAAGTTCAGGAAGCTCTTGATTTGGGACAACTGCTACCAAAACCGCTGTGCGTCCTACCATTGTACCTTTTTCCATAGAATCGAGCCTCAAACATACAACCCACAGTTTTTAGGACGGTTACTTTTATCTAATTTTGATGGATTTATTAGCAAAATAGCCGGTTTGCAAGGCTAAATAAAAAGCATCTCAGCGTCAATGAAAGTAGCAATCGTACTCAACACCTCCTGGAACATCTATAATTTCAGGATGAATTTTGTAAATACTCTTCTGGCGAAAGGATACGAAGTGCATGCGGTGGCGCCACTGGATGATTTTACCCACTATCTGACGGAAGCGGGATGTCACCATCATTCAGTCAAAATGGACAGCAGGGGAATCAACCCTTTAAAGGATTTGGCATTGATCATTGAGCTTTGGTTTATCTATCGGAAGATAAAACCCGATATGATTTTGCATTATACCATCAAACCTAATGTGTACGGATCATTGGCGGCCTCAATCTTAAAAATCCCAACGGTCAACAACGTGTGTGGCTTGGGGACAGTTTTCCTTAAAAAGAACTTCTTGTCAGCGGTAGCGCTCATACTTTATCGGTGGACATTCCGTTATCCAAAGAAGGTATTTTTCCAGAATCCAGACGACCGGGACTTATTCATTTCACGAAAATTAGTTTCTGCTCAATCGGCAGATCTTTTACCTGGGTCTGGCATCGATTTGGAAAAATTTGTCCCAAGTCCTTTCAAACGAAATGAGAAGTTTACATTTCTACTGATCTCCCGTTTGATTACGGATAAGGGAATCATGGAATATGTGGATGCCGTTAAGAAACTAAAAGCTCAAGGGGTAAAGGCCCACTTTCAAATTCTTGGCGCAAAGGACCCAAAGCACCAACGGGGTATTGCCCTTGACGTTATTGACAATTGGATTGATAGCAATACCATTGAATATCTGGGTACAACGCGGGATGTGCGACCATTTATTAAGTCTGCTGACTGCATCGTGCTCCCATCTTATCGGGAAGGAACGCCTCACACTTTGCTTGAAGCCGCAAGCTGTGCTAAGCCTATCATAACAACCGATGTACCTGGTTGTCATCAGGTTGTGAAAAACAACCACAATGGCTTTTTATGTCGGGTTAAGGATGCTGATGACCTTGCCAACAAGATGTCGAAAATGGCAAGCATGGATGATAATACCCTCAAACAGTTCGGGGAAAACGGAAGAAAGAAAATGGAAAAGGAGTTTGATGAGGCGTTTGTCATTAATAAGTATCTTGAAACCTTAATTGAACTACAGAAAGCGTCTTAACCTTCCAAACCAGTGCTCTCACAGGAGTTGATTGGAATTGGGTATTTTTGTTTCAGATTACTTCCTCAAAAGTGAAATTTTTTCGTTTCCATTCCTTATTAGTAGGAGCTGTAGCATTCCTTTCCTGGTCTTGCGCCTCCTATAAAGCGAATATCATTTTAAAAGCACCGGAAGACTTCAAGTCCGCCCAGATTTCAAAAGAAATACTGCAGGCAGAACGAAACTATGTCATCCAGCAAAATGATTTACTTAAACTCGAAGTATACACCAACAAAGGTGAGCGGATCATAGACCCCAATCCGGAGGTATCACATTCGGCAGGCACAAATACAAATGAGGAGAGACCGCAAGTCAAATACCTTGTGGATCTGAATGGCATTGTTAAATTCCCTGTAATTGGCGACTTAAAATTAGAAGGATTCACGTTGCGGCAGGCAGAAGAAATTCTGCAAACTGAATATGAAAAATATTTTAAGGATTCATACGTGGTGGTTACGTTTGAAAATAAGAGGGCTATTTTATTAGGGGCGGTTGGCGGTCAAGTGATACCACTCTTAAATCAAAATATGACCTTGGCAGAATTATTGGCACTGGGAAAAGGTCTTCCCAACGATGCGAGGGCTGGCAGCATTAAGGTGGTACGGAAAGAAAAAGTATTTATGATAGACCTCACAACCGTCGCGGGGTTTCAGAGCGGCAACATGATTATAGAGCCCGGAGACATCATTTACGTGGAGCCCATCAGAAGGCCGTTTGCCGAAGGGCTTCGTGACTATGCAGGCCTGTACAGCCTGTTCATCAGTTCCCTTTCACTCATCATTGTGATCAATAGCCTAAAAAAGTGAGTAATCTTACGCCTCCCCAGTATTCAGATGCCATCGATGGGCTTGACTTTGACAAGCTAAAGGTGCTGGTGCGGAAAAATATTTGGCTCATTATCATATTCTTTCTTTCCACAAACCTTGCCGCCTACCTTACCCTCCGATGGACCAAAGATGTTTATGAATCGAGCTCCGAACTTAAGCTAGAAATCAAACAGGACGCTGCCGCATTAGGCATTAAGCAAATCGTTGAAGATCAAAACAGGAATATTATTGCGGGTGAAATCGAACAGATGAAATCCAAGCTATTCTTCAGCCGGGTAATTGATTCACTTGACTTATGGGTGAGTTACTACAGCATTGGCAATGTGTTGGAGTTTGAAATGTATCGAAGGTCTCCCTTCAAGGTGGACTATTCATTCGATGACGGTCGATACATGAATCAGTCAATTTTTTTCGATTTTATAGAAGGAAACAAATATCAAATAAAGATTGGAGAAGAGGGTGATCTGAAAGAAGCCTCACTTGGAGAACCCATATCCCTTCCTGGCGGCACGATCAGGATTCAACTGTCTCCCCGATCCAAACCTGACTTTAGCAATCATTTTTTCTTTGTCATTAATAGCAGGGAAACACTATTTAATTTTCTGGGCCAGAACTTGAAAATTGATCCAATTAATTTTGATGCCAATACGATTCGTGTCTCTTTCCGTGATTATAATGCATTGAAAGTATATTCAATTGTAAATAAGATCGATTCTGTTTATCTGCAATATAGCAATGAACAGAAAAACATGGCCAACAAGCAAAAGATTGAATGGCTTAACAATGAACTGGGTCAGGTAGAAGTTAAAATGGAGAATTTTGAAAACTACTTCGAGGATTTTATTCTTAAGAACAAAAGCAGCAGTGCAGACGCCGACTTGCGAAAGACCATTTTCATAATCAATCAAATCGATTCACAGCGATTCGTGCTTAATAAGAAGCTTTCCGATATTAATGCTCTGATGGACGACCTTGCCGCGGGGCGATTAAGCAATTCCATGATGCCAAAATCCTTCCTGCCGCCATATATCAATACCAGAATTGAAGAGTTTCAGAGAATTACGATGGATCAAAACAGGTTAACACTCTCCTATAAGGACAATACTTATGCTTACCAGCAAAAAGAACAAGAAGTCAAAAACCTTAAGGATGCACTTTTCAACCAATTGACAGAAATTAAAAAAAACTGGATGAGTTTCATGGTTGAACTAAATGAGAAGAAAGTTAAGATGGAAAAGGATTTTGTTACGATGCCTGACAAAAGCACTCAATACTCCAAAAATCAACGCTTCTATAAACTTTATGAAGAGTTTTATCTGACGATGATGCAAGCGAAAGCAGAATTTGAAATTGCAAATGCAGGCAGTACGCCCGATTTTAAGATTCTTTCCTCAGCAACACTACCCTCTGAGCCAGTGGCACCAAACCGGTATGTCATTCTAGGCATTGGATTGGTGGCTGGACTGGTTTTTAATTTCTTCTTTATAGGCATCATCTACCTTGCCAACAATAAAATAATAGGCCTTCATGAAATTGAGCGCGCAACCCATGCTCCTGTGTTGGGAGTCATTCCAGAAATGCGCAATAATTCCGTGACCCCATTTTACATCATAGAAAATCCAAGATCGATTGTGAGCGAAGCGATCAGAACCCTTCGCACCAATCTTGATTTTTTCACGGCCAACACATCAATGAAAGTGATTGTCATCTCCTCTACTGTTTCTGGTGAGGGGAAATCGTTCCTGGCAAGGAACCTAGGCGGCATTCTTGCTATGTCAAAGAAACGAGTAATCCTTCTCGACCTTGACATGCGAAAAGCGAAAGACAACAGCAATGGGCATGTCGGCAATTCACTGAAAGGCATTAGTACCATCCTGATCAATCGAAATACTCTGGATGAATCGATCACAAAGACTTCGATCGAAGGACTTGACTTCATTCCTTCAGGGCCTCATCCACCCAATCCTTCAGAATTATTACTCAACGGCGAATTTGAGAACTTGTTGAAACAGTTACGGGATAAATATGATTACATCGTTATTGATACTCCTCCGGTGGGCCTTGTCACAGATGGTATCATGGCAATGAAGAAGGCTGATTTATCCATCTATGTGGTACGCGCTAATTATTCGAAAAAGGATTTCTTAAAGAACCTCGAACGGGTTATTTCTATTAATAAACTTTCCAATGTAGCGGTCGTGCTAAATGCTCTACCCAGCACAGGGAAAACCTATGGGTACGGTTACTACCAGGAAGACAAGGCCAAAAAGAATTGGGTAAAACAAATTTTTCGCACCTAGCGTGTTCTCCTTCTTCTTCTCCAAGCGCCCCCAGCTACCCAATGCCCTGCCGTCAGACATGCATTCTCACTTGTTGCCCGGGGTAGACGATGGGGTAAAAACAAATGCCGAATCGTTCGCGGTCATCGATCGTCTCATGGAAATGGGGTATCAGAAAATCATCACGACGCCCCACATCATGACCGACTATTATGGAAACACCTCTGAATCCATTGCGGCGGCATTTCAACAATTCCTTCCTATCCTTAAAGAAAAAGGATATTCGATTCCATTTCATTGCGCCGCGGAATATTACCTGGATGAAAGGTTGTATGAACTTGCGGCTGGAAAGGAAAAATTACTGACGTTTGGTGACCGCTATCTGCTCTTTGAGACAAATGCCATCAGTGAACCGCTTCAACTTAAGGAATTCATCTTTTCCCTCACCTCACAAGGTTATCGACCCGTGCTGGCCCACCCTGAGCGTTATCAATATATGACATTGGAAAAAGCGGAAGACCTAAGAAACCGAGGAGTACTCCTTCAGATAAATTTGCTTTCACTGACTGGGTATTACGGACCTCCTATGCATAAGTTGGCAGAAAAATTAATTGATCGCGGTTGGGTTGATATGTTAGGCACAGACTGTCATAATCTTGATCAACTTCCTTTTCTCCAAAAAGCACAAAACTCAAGAGCTTACAGGAAAGCGCTCAACCTGCCTTTACTAAACTATTCCCTATAAGCCATGGTAGCAATCACTGGCGCAACCGGACTTTTGGGCACTCACATTCTTAATAAGTTATTGGCTGAGGGAGTAAGCCCAATTGCTCTTTGCAGACCGGGACAAGATTTTTCATTGCCAGAAGGAATACAAAAACGCACGGGAGATATTCTGGACCAGGTATCCTTAAAGGAAGCATTTGAAGGCGCTACCACCGTGATTCATGCCGCTGCCTTTGTTTCCTTTAATCCGCGACGACGAAAAAAAATATTTGAAGTGAATGTGACAGGCACACGCAATGTCGTTGACACTTGCCTTCAATTGGGAATAAAAAATCTTATCCATATTAGTTCCGTTTCAGCATTGGGGCGTAAGCAAGGAGAAGAAATATCTGAAGAGAGTAAATCAACCGGTGGGTATTCTACTGATTATGGCGAATCCAAATACCTTGCAGAACTGGAAGTGTTTCGTGCAGCGGAAGAAGGACTGACGGTGAGCGTATTAAATCCTTCGACCATACTTTCCGCTTCCCAACCGGATCGAAGCAGTGGCACCTTATTTAATTATTGCTGGAACGAAATGCCCTTCTATACAGGAGGCATGTTGAACTACGTAGATGCGCGCGATGTCGCTGAAGCCGCCTTTCAACTTTACAAAAATCCAAGGGAGGGTGAGAAATTTATTCTCAACTCAGACGCAATCCTGTATCGCGACTTCTTTCATGAAGTAGCAAGGCGATTCAGCAAAAGAGCTCCTTCGATAAAGATATCTCCTTTTCTTTCTTCGTGGTTAGGATGGGCCGAAGAAATGAGATGTTTGCTCACACGACATGAGCCGCTGGTGACGCGTCAGTCAGCCAGGATGGCCATACAATCATTTCACTATAACAATAATAAGGCTCAAGTTGACTTAGGCATTCGTTTCAGGTCGCTTGAAGAGACGCTTAATTGGTGCTGTGACCACTATTTGGTAAATGTTAAGCCTAACAAATAAAATATCCAAGTTGCAGTTGGTGTATTATTACCACATTTTTGGTGTGAAATAAGGCTGAAAACTATTTAAAGTCTCATTTTTTAATATTCGTGACCAGTTTTGTATTTTGGTCAAACCCTTTACGCATGGCGCAGGAATTCAGGAAACGGGAAGAAGAAGAGGCGTTGATCAGAAGTTTTGAAGATATTCTCAAGAAGAAATCCAGCGGCTTTTTTGATCTTGAGGCCTACGAAACCATTGTCTATTATTATCTGGATCGCGCCAAGCATAAAAAAGCCCTGGTGGCGGTAACGATGGCCATGGAGCAATATCCTTTTTCTACTGAATTGATTGCTGTCAAGGCTCAGATATTTTCAAACCTTCAACGATATGATGAAGCACTCGAACTGTTGGAGCAAGCATTCAATCTGCATCCAACAGATTTAGATATCTTACTATCGATGGGCTCGATTTTTTCTCTACAGGGCAACCTTGAAAAAGCCATCGAACTCTATGAACAGGCTCTTACTGTAACCGAAGACGAAAAGGATGAAATTTATTACAGCCTCGGCCTTGCCTACCAGAGTAAAGAAGACTATGACGCAGCCATTGAATGCTACAAGAAATCAATAGAGGAAAATCTTGCGCATGAAGGTTCATTGTATGAGTTGGCTTACTGCCTTGATGTGGTCGGACAACTTGAAAACAGTTTATCCTACTATAGGAAGTTCATCGATGAAGACCCATTCTCAGCACCGGCCTGGTATAACCTGGGCATTGTGTGCAATAAACTTGAGCTCTATGAGGAGGCCATCGAGGCTTATGAATTCGCACTTGCACTCGACGAAACTTTTGCCTCCGCCTGGTTTAACATGGGTAACTCTTTCATGAATAAGCAGGAGTTTACAAAGGCGCTGGATGCATTTCGCAAAACAATCGAAATCGAAGGGCCAAGCCCGGAAGTATATTGCTGTATGGGCGCCGCCCACGAAGGACTTGAACAATACGACTTAGGACTTAAATACTTTCAGAAATCCACCAAACTCGATTCGATGTATGATGAGGCGTGGTTTGGTGCCGGCAACTGCCTTGAAAAACAGGAGAAATGGTATCAGGCACTACACTTTTTCAACAAGGCGGTAAAACTCAATGCTCAAAATGCTGACTATTGGAAAGCCGCTGCTCATGCTGAATTCAAGATCGGCAATACCATTTCAAGCATAAGCGCTTACGAAGAAGCAAGTCAACTGGGCCCCGATGACAAGGAGATTTGGCTTAACTGGTCTTTTATTTATTACGATCGCGGCGAATATGAAAAGGCAGTTGAGGTCATGCTTCAGGGGATGTCGGAGATTCCCGATGAACCAGAATTTTTCTATCGACTGGCTGTCTATCTCATTGAAGCGGGTAAATTCAAGGACGCCTTCAACTACTTAGAAAATGGGTTAATATTAGACTTTGAAGGCCATACGGTTCTTTTTGATTTCTTTCAAAAGCCCGAAACACAAAAGGCTCTCTACAAGATCATCGACCAATTTAGAAAAGATAATCCCTCATGAACTACACTTTGAAGAATCTCCCTGAGCGCACCGTCAAGCCCAGGCAAATCGGATATACTATGGCGATGGACAAGGGCCTGAGTGTTCGTCAGGCCGAAGATTTTGTTGCGACTTGCGCTGATCATGTTGACATTGTGAAATTGGGCTGGGCCACTTCTTATGTGACACCAAACTTAAAAGAGAAGATAAAAGTTTACAAAGATGCTGGCATTCCTTGCTACTTCGGAGGAACCTTATTTGAAGCTTTCATCATACGCGATCAATTTGACGATTACCGAAAATTGCTCGACAAATATGGTGTGCAATTCGCTGAGGTTTCTGACGGCTCCATCGATCTGGACCATGACAAGAAATGCGATTACATCAGGAAACTTACGCCTCAGGTAACTGTCCTCTCAGAAGTGGGATCAAAGGATGCTGACAAGATCATTCCACCTTATCAATGGATTGAGCTGATGGGAAAAGAGCTGGAGGCTGGGGCATGGAAGGTGATCGGCGAAGCACGAGAAGGGGGCAATGTGGGACTCTTCAGGTCTTCGGGAGAAGTCCGGTCCGGACTCGTACAAGAGATTCTTACAAAAATCCCCTTCGAAAAAATAATATGGGAAGCTCCTCAAAAGGCACAGCAAGTGTGGTTCATTAAGCTATTGGGTGCAAACGTGAACCTTGGAAACATTGCCCCCGAAGAAGTGGTGCCACTGGAAACGATTCGGCTCGGACTTCGGGGAGATACCTTCCTTCACTTTCTGGGCCTCGAGAGAAAACGTGATAATAACGCGCCACCTGCCTTTCACAATGATTAATTCTGACTCGTGCGTTTTTTCTGAATATCATGTTGTTAAATAGAAATGCTTTGAGAAAACCGAAAGATTATTTGCTATTATATTTTAAAGGCATAAGTATGGGCGCTGCCGATGTGATACCGGGAGTATCTGGTGGCACGGTTGCCTTCATCACAGGAATTTACGAGGAACTCATTAACTCCATCAAAGCAATCGACCTTGATGCATTTCGTCTCCTATTTTCATTTCGCATCGTCGATTTTTGGAAAAAGGTTAATGGGAACTTTTTGATTTGTGTGCTGGCTGGAATCGTGACCAGCCTCCTGTCACTCTCCAAATTGATGACGTATTTGCTGGAACATCATCCGATATCTATCTGGTCGTTCTTTTTTGGATTGATCCTGGTGTCGTCGCCGCTGATTCTACGTGACATCAAGAAATGGAGCCTGTTCACAGTGATCGCTTTTATATTGGGAATCATTTTGGCATACCTCATCACGGTGCTCGCCCCGACAGAAACTCCCACCAATTTATTTTTTATATTCTTTTGCGGAGCGCTCGCCATCTGTGCAATGATTTTGCCGGGAATTTCCGGTGCGTTTATCCTCCTGCTCATCGGTAAATACGAGTACATGATCACCGCACTCATACAGTTCAATATCCCTGTGATCATCGTATTTGTGCTGGGTTGCTTCCTTGGCCTCCTGGGCTTTTCTCACGTTCTAAGCTGGATTCTGAAGCATTATCGATTTCCGACGTTGGCCCTCCTGGCAGGATTCATGATTGGATCTCTTAACAAGGTGTGGCCATGGAAGGAAGTAATGGCCTTTAGATTGAACCATGAGGGAATACAGGTACCCGCCTTTGACAAAAGTGTATGGCCCGGCCGGTATTTAGAAGTTACAGGGCTGGACCCCCAGCTTTTTCACGCCATTCTTTTTGCAGCCGTAGGAGTTTTTCTGGTGGTGGCAATTGAAAAGACCGCTACCTTCTTAAGATCAAAAAACTAAGTACATGGAAAAAAAATTCGGATTAATCGGTGCCGCAGTCAGTCACTCTTTTTCAAAAGCATATTTTGATGAGAAGTTTTTTACGGATGGGCTCCGCGACTATCATTATGATCTTTACCCTCTCAACAACATCGACGAATTAAAACCGCTGCTGAAAGAAAATCCTGAACTGTGCGGATTGAATGTGACCATCCCCTATAAAGAACAAGTACTAAAGTTTCTTACCGATATAGATCCGTTTGCAAAAAAGATTGGTGCCGTAAACGTGATTAAAATTCAGGGAGGAAAATTGAAGGGATTTAACACTGACAGCGACGCATTTCTAGAGTCACTCGAGAAATGGTTTCCAAATGCCGAAGGATCACTGGCTCTTGTCCTTGGCACTGGGGGTTCATCCAAGGCTGCCCAGGTAGCCCTTAAGAAACTTAATATTCCTTTCAAGCTCGTGTCAAGAGACAAAACACTTGGCGAATATACTTATGAAGATATTAAAAAGAAGCCTTCTATTATCTCAACCTCAAATTTGGTGATTAATACTACACCTCTTGGAATGAGTCCCAACAATAATGCGATGCCGCCCATTGATTATGAATTGCTTGGAGCTAACCATTTTGTGTATGATCTGATCTACAATCCTGCTCGTACTAAGTTTCTCCAGAAAGCAGAGATGCGTGGAGCAACGATCAAGAATGGTTTGGAGATGCTCCACATTCAGGCTGAGAAAGCGTGGGCGATCTGGAATAATTAATTCGAATTTCTAGCCTCTAGAAATCTATGTGTCAATTATTTTCGTAACGAGTGCGAGGGATTGTGTGTCCTTTGTGATGGGAGTCAGAAATTTTTACTTCTATGTGGCTTACGTGTTAAAAAAAGCAAACCGGTTGAATATGGGTTCAAAACACATCGCACACATAGCCAATACAACACATAGAAGTGCTCTGATTGAATAAACGAACCTATGTGGCCTATGTGATAAAAAGCAAACCGCTTGAACGTGGATTCAAAACCTCGGGCCAAGAATTGAAACTTTGTTATATTTCGTCTCATGGAATTCACACTCAGCAGCGAATACGAGCCTAGCGGGGATCAACCCGAGGCAATCAAGAAATTGGTGTTGGGCCTTGACGAAGGAGAAGCACACCAAACCCTTCTTGGGGTGACGGGTTCGGGCAAGACATTTACGATCGCAAACGTAATGGCCCAGGTAAATAAGCCTACTCTTGTCCTCAGTCACAACAAAACGCTGGCCGCGCAACTTTATGGCGAGTTCAAACAGTTCTTCCCTGATAATGCCGTAGAATATTTCATCTCTTACTACGATTACTATCAGCCAGAAGCTTACATTCCCTCTTCTAATCTTTACATTGAAAAAGATTTATCAATCAACGAAGAAATTGAAAAGCTTCGGCTAAGTGCAACTGCCTCGCTGCTCACAGGACGTCGCGATGTGATTGTCGTCGCGTCCGTTTCCTGCATTTATGGCATCGGAAACCCGGAAGAATTTGGTAAGAACAGGATCCAGCTCAAAGTGGGTGAGGCGATACCCCGAAACCGACTTCTATTTTCGCTCGTAGACATCTTGTATAGTCGTACGGAGGTTGATTTTAAGAGAAGTACGTTCCGTGTGAAGGGTGATACGGTTGACGTTTTTTTGGCGTATGCAGACTATGCTGTAAGAATATATTTTTTCGGTGACGAAATTGAATCCCTTCAGCGCATTGACCCAAAGACGGGTAAAAAAATATCGGATGAAAAGGTCGTGACCATTTTTCCCGCCAATCTTTTTGTCACGGGCAAAGAGGGGTTGAATCAAGCCATTCGTGAAATTCAGGATGACATGGTGCTGCAGGTGCAAATGTTCGAGGGAGAGAGACGTCACCTCGAGGCAAAACGGCTTAAAGAACGAACCGAATTTGACCTCGAAATGATGCGGGAGCTGGGCTATTGCAGTGGCATTGAAAACTATTCTCGCTACTTCGATCGGAGAAAAGCTGGCGATCGCCCCTTCTGCCTCATGGATTATTTTCCGGATGATTATCTCCTGGTCGTAGACGAAAGTCACGTCACCATTCCTCAGGTCAGGGCCATGTGGGGAGGCGATCGCTCCAGAAAAGCAAACCTCGTAGACTATGGCTTCCGATTGCCTTCCGCATTAGACAACAGGCCATTGACATTCAATGAATTTGAGACGATGGTGAACCAGGTGGTCTATGTAAGCGCCACACCCAGTGAGTACGAATTGCGCAAATCCGAAGGAGTCGTGGTGGAACAAATCATTCGACCCACGGGCTTGCTGGACCCAATCATTGACGTGCGACCCAGCAAGAACCAGATTGATGACCTGCTGGAAGAAATTGATGAACGCGTGAAGAAGAAAGAACGTGTGTTGGTGACCACGCTCACCAAGCGCATGGCCGAAGAATTGACAAAATTTTTACAACGGGCTTCGGTCAAGTGCCGCTACATCCATTCTGAAGTTACGACACTGGATCGTGTGGAGATTTTACGGGAACTTCGTCTTGGCATTTTTGATGTACTCGTAGGCGTCAATCTGCTTCGCGAAGGTCTGGACTTACCTGAAGTCTCTCTGGTAGCCATCCTGGATGCTGATAAAGAAGGTTTTCTCCGCAATCAAAGGTCTCTGGTACAAACAATAGGACGTGCGGCCCGCAATGTCAACGGCCGCGTGATTATGTACGCCGACAAGACTACTGAATCCATGCGGGAGGCTATTGATGAAACGAATCGAAGGAGGAAAATACAGCAGGACTATAACATCGCCAATGGCATTACTCCTCAGACGATCGTCCGATCAATGGGTTCTATTCTCAGTCAGACAAAAGTGGCGGATTCGAAAAAGGCCGGCAGAAAATATTATGTTGAGAATGAGGAGAAATCAATGGCAGCAGACCCGGTCATGGCTTATCTAAGCAAGGACGAAATCACAAAGATTTCCGACCAGACCAAAAAAGCGATGGAAACAGCAGCCAAAGAATTAGACTTCATGAAAGCGGCCCAACTTCGCGATGAGTACCTGGCATTACAGAAGATGATTGAGGAGAAGGGTAAGTAGCAAAATATAAACTACTTTTTAACCGGAATCTGCACCAGAATATGCGTTCCTTTTCCCGGATGGCTGTTGATTTCAATCCTGCCTCCGAGACTTTCGGTACGTATACGCATCTGGTCTAAACCAAATCTGTCCTTTGTATTCGTCACATCAAAGCCTTTACCATTGTCCTCAATGATGATGTCAATCTCGGTTGGATGTTCAAACAGCTGGATGTCCACACGTGTTGCCTCAGCATGCTTGATAATATTATTAAGTGCTTCCTGAACAATGCGGTATGCCTGTTGTATTTGGGATGGCGTCAGGCCATTCTTCAGGTTGTAGACTTGAAATTTAATATTCAGCCCACTGGCATGTCGGGTGTCCGCGATGAGATTTTCCAACAATGGCTCAAGCCCGGTTACCAGGGCCAGCGGCGGAGACAAATCGTGTGACAATTGTCGCACATCTTTGATCAGCTGATCTACCTGATCAGCCGTTTTGAGGCTTTCTTCACTGTGGGTCTCCAATAGCCTTTTTAGATGACTTAGTCTGCTGCCCACATCATCATGGAGTTCGCCTGCGATTCTGCTACGCTCCTTTTCGATGCCGTCGATGTATTGCTGGTACATATTTTTTTGTTGTTCGGCCAACTCGACGACTAGTTTAGTGCGCTCCATCTGGATCTGTCGAAAGAGAATGACCAACGCTACAGAAAGAAGCATGGCTTCAAAGAAATATGCAATAAGTATGGGGTTGGGACCAGCGTATTGAATTGTGCCAAAACCATAATTCAGAATGCTGAAAGTGGCTGCTGCCACCAGGGTTGTGTAGGCGATCAGGTAAAAAACAGCGATGATTCTGTTGGTGAAAAAAGTCTTTACCCCACTGAAGGCCAACAACATCAACCCTGAGAGCATAACAAGGTTAACAACAGGCAACACAATTGTGCTGTAGGTAAACATGATGCCCGGCATCGCATAGGCTGCCAGAATCAGCGCCAGGACAAGATAGAAAAGGCCGTTCAAAATCCGGTGAACCCTTGGCAGGTGCTTCTGCGTATCCAACAACCCTTGCGAAAACTTAATCAAGAAAATAAATACATACGCCCCCAATTGGACAATGACTGTAGCCTCCACATCTGCCCATCCGGGAAAGAAAAATTGAAAACTATATCCTTCTGCTGTAAATCCGTACAATGCGGCGGAGAAAATGTAGAGGAAGTACCAGAGAAAAACACTCTTCCGCAAAATGATGGACGCGATGAAAGCAAAGAGCGCACAGAAGGAAAGAAACCCAAACCAATAACCCCAAATAAGATTTTGGTTGTAGATGTCTCGCTGTACCGCCTCCTGTGAAGATAGATAGATTGGAAGCGTAAGGCTATTGATCTGATGCACCATAAGCAAAACTGTAAATGATGCTTCCCCATCACAATGAATTGGAAAATCAAAATAGCGGTGCGGCGATGGTCGCTGATAAAAATTGTAATGGATTCCGGTTTTGGACAACGGTAAAATTGAATCTCCGCGCACATGGTAAAAAATCATTTCAAATATGTGGGGCTGTCTTATTTGCAGATACAAATCAAGGTCTTTTGTCGTTGTGTTCTTTATGGTAAGGGCCAGCCAATAATATCCATTGATGGGTCCAAAATTAACCCTGTCTATCTTTTTTACTTCTACAGAATGCTCTTGAAAAACCTTCCAGGCATTCGTAGCTGCGATTTCTTTATCCGTATTAAAATAATTGAAATGTGGATTTATCTGCAATTCCTTAAAGTCACGCCCGATTTCCAAAGTATCCACCTGACCCCACAGTAATTCGGGGAGCAAGAAAGTCGTTATTATCAAACCTATCCTTCGGATCATTTCTGAATCAATATGGAAAGCACAGGATTAATTGTGGTTATATCAATACTCACTTGTAAGTATATAGCACGGGGCTTAATCTTATGAATTTTTGAAAAATCTTGGTAGTGTCTCAGTGCAGGACTAAAGTCCCTTGCGAAGCTTAGTGCATTAACCCTGGCCTTAAGGCCTACCGTTAGGACACAAGTTTAGGGATTAAGTTGGTTAATTTTGAAAAACTCGAAGTAACTATGGGGTCAATCAGCCAAAAGGAACTTTACATGGGG
>JAYVQY010000032.1:0-9710 GCA_043776715.1 Cyclobacteriaceae bacterium
GAGACGCGTTTTCCTTTGTAGAAACCGGTATAACCATACATTCCGCGCACCTCATTGTAACATGATGCCTTCTCAAGCATGGTATTGGCGACATGTTTAGCGCGAAGGGGGTCCCCGGATATCAGCACAGTCTCTGCAATATCCCCGACGTTTGCTCCTATATGAAGGCTCATATCATAATTTGAAATGACAGTCAAATTATAATAGATTTGGCTCTCTAGCAAGCATCTATGCAAAACAATGGTTTACCAGAGTCGGAACTAGTCCTAAACAAGGATGGCAGTGTCTATCACCTTCATCTGAAAGACGAACACATTGCTGACACGGTGATCATTGTTGGAGATCAGCAACGTGTGCAGCAGGTAAGTAAGTATTTTGATACAGTTGACTTCAAAATTCAAAACCGGGAGTTCCTTACACACACCGGAAAATATAAAGGCAAAAAGATCACGGCCTTGTCCACCGGCATCGGTACCGACAACATCGACATTGTCGTAAACGAGCTGGATGCCGCAGTAAACATTGACGCTTCTACCCGATTGCCAAAGCTAACCAAAAGAAAGTTATCGATTGTTCGCATTGGAACCTCGGGTGCTTTGCAGGCTGATATTCCAGTAGGCTCTCAGGTGATTTCTGAATTCGGGCTTGGACTCGATGGACTCATCTACTATTATCACTATGAGTTTGATAAACTTGAAAAGGAACTCACAGAAAAAATTAACGATCACCTGAAATGGAACCCTGATCTCTCGCGGCCCTATATCACGAAAGGGTCTGATAGGCTGATCCAAATTCTGGAAAAGGGCATGGTGAAAGGCATTACTGCGACCGCCACTGGATTTTATGGCCCACAGGGAAGAAAGCTGACACTGGCACCAAAAGATCCAGAAATCAATGACCGCCTGACTTCATTCGCCTATCAGAAATACAGGGTGACAAATTTTGAAATGGAAACGTCAGCGCTTTACGGATTGGGAAAACTGTTGCAACACGACTGCTGTACATGCTGTTTGATCATTGCCAATAGAATTCGCAAGGAATTCAAAGACAACCACACAGAAGACATCAATCTATTAATTAAAACAGTGCTGGAAAGGCTTCACAGCTAATCTTACTTATTGACTTATAACCTCGAGGGGTAATATCCTTAATACCTAGACTATTCTTAGGCTTCTACTCCGCTCAGCCTGACCGCCTTCGAAGGAGACTTATCAAGCCGGTCAGCCTGAACGGAGTCGAAGGCGATATGCATGAAGTCAGCAATGATTACTCCCCATAAGGAATCCAGATATTCTTAATCTGGGTCGCATTTCTCAGGAATGCTTCACCTTCACCTTGCTGTGTATCGAACCAGTTCCTGTGCTTGCCAAAATTCACCCAGGTGCGTTTCATATTTTCGGCGGCTGCGTGTTCGATTGACTTGCTGCCAGCTGCCGTTCCGAAATACCATAACCCATCTACATCGTCATGGTTGGCAAGAACAGATGATAACTCATCTTTTTTTCCTGTGATAATGTTCAAAGTACCACCAGGAACATCCGACGTATCCAATACTTGATAGAAGTCAGTAGCAGACAGCGGTGCTGCTTCTGAAGGAATCGCGATCACTCTGTTTCCCATGCTTAATGCGGGTATCACAGTGGAAATAAAACCAAGAAGTGGTGACTGTTCCGGACAGACAACACCCATCACCCCAAGAGCTTCAGGCATGGCAAGTGTCACATTTCGTATGGTCGTATGATGAACTTTGCCATCGTATTTGTCTGCGAGGGCAGCATAGCGATATATTCTTTCGATCGAAAGATTCACCTCTGTCTCTGCCTCCCTGGATGAAGCGCCAAGCTGCTGTGAGAGACGAGACGCGAACTCACTTTTTCTCGCGAACAAATTTTCCGCCAGGTAAAACAATATTTGTGCCCGGGCGTGCCCCGTCATCGCCGTCCATCCTTCGGCCGCATGCGCAGCTTCAACAGCATTCCTGATATCTTTTCGGCTTCCCGCTCCCACCTCTGCTATTGGCACTCCATATGCATCCACAACCTTCATGCTGTATCCACTGTCGGGCCGGGCTTGCTTGCCTCCAACATAAAGTTTTGCTGTGCGGTCAATCTCAGGAATGGAAATCGTTACGGCCTTTTTCCTTTGAAGAGGTTTGGTAATTACCTGAACCTTAGCAGAAAGGTGCTCATCAGATCTTAGCTTCACATATTCAAAAAGCCCTTCCTTTCCTCCTTCCCTTCCGAAACCGGATTCGCGATAGCCGCCAAAGCCAGCAGCCGCATCAAACACATTCGTGCAATTGATCCACACCGTGCCGGCCTTTATTTTGGGAGCCATCTCAAGTGCAAGATTGATGTTCTCCGTCCATAGACTTGAAGCAAGACCATATCTTGTATTGTTGGCGAGCTTTAGGGCTTCCTGATGCGTCCTGAATGTCATCGCGATAAGAACAGGGCCAAAAATTTCAACCTGGGCAATCGTAGCGGAAGGCGATACCTCTGTAAACAATGTGGGAGGATAAAAATATCCATCTTTCGGACACGACCAGCTGGGCTGCCACATCACACCTCCTTCATCGACGCCTTGCTTGACAAGTTTTTCAATTGCTGTAAGTTGGACAGGAGCCACGATCGCGCCGATATCCACACCTTTGTCAAGGGCATTGCCGACGATCAGTTTTTCCATTCGCGATTTAATTTTCTTATAAAGCCGATCAGCGATGCTTTCCTGAACGAGTAACCGTGAGCCTGCGCAGCAGACCTGACCTTGGTTAAACCAGATCGCATCAACAACTCCTTCCACGACGCTGTCGAGGTCGGCATCTTCAAATACAATGAATGGAGATTTGCCTCCCAGTTCGAGCGACAATTTCTTACCTGTGCCTGCCGTAGCCCTCCTGATGATACGACCGACATCGGTGGAGCCAGTGAAAGCAATCTTATCAATTTGAGGATGTTCAACCAGTGCAGCACCTGTTTCACCTGCACCGGTCACAATGTTAACAACCCCTGCAGGCAATCCCACTTGCTCACATATTTCTGCAAATAACAATGCCGTGAGGGATGTAAATTCAGCAGGTTTTAGAATGACCGTATTTCCCATGGCAAGGGCTGGTGCTATCTTCCATGACAACATCAGCAAAGGAAAATTCCAGGGAATGATCTGTCCGATCACACCCACTTCTTTATAGTCCTTCAGTTCGGTATCCCGCAGTTGTGCCCACCCGGCATGATGATAGAAATGTCGTATCACCAATGGAACATCGATGTCCCTTGTTTCACGAATCGGTTTACCATTATCCAGCGATTCAAGCACGGCAAATAAGCGGGAATGCTTTTGAATTTGTCGGGCCAAAGCGTAGAGGTAACGAGCCCTGACGTGTGGGCCGGATTTAACCCAGGCAGGCAATGCTTTTTTTGCCGCCCCGACCGCCTTATCCACATCCTTTTTGCTGCCTTCAGCGATTTTAGATAAAAATTTCTTGTCGGACGGATTGATGCTGTCAAAATATTTTCCCGATGAGGGTTGCTGCCATTTGCCATCAATAAAAAGATTTAACTTCTTATCATGTTTTGCCAACCAGTCGTAGGCAGGTCCTGGACTCTCGGGTGCGGGTCCATATTCCATGCTTTCGTATATCGCTTTCACTTTCATGGTGTAGTAAATAAGTTATGCCATCGGATGGCGGTAGGATGCAGAATATCGGCCGGTGGTAAAATGTTCAAGCTGTCTTTCGATGTCAGACAACAAACTGCTGGCTCCAAACCTGAATAAATGAGGCGACAGCCAATCATCACCAAGTTCTTCTTTCATGAGAATTAACCAGTCAAGGGCCTGCTTTGCTTTTTGAATACCACCGGCAGGCTTGAATCCCACCTGGATGCCAGTCGCCTCATGATATTCGCGGATCGCGCGTGTCATCACAAGGCTCACGGGGAGTGTAGCATTCACCGATGCTTTGCCTGTACTGGTCTTAATGAAATCAGAACCAGCCATCATGCACACCACGCTGGCCTTTGCAGTATTTGTTAAAGTTGCCAAATCTCCTGTCTCTAGAATGGCCTTCATGTGAGCTTCACCGCATGACTTTCTAAACAGAGAAACTTCATCATACAATGCTTTCCAATTGCTGGTGAGTACATGAGCACGGCTTATCACGATGTCAATCTCCTTGGCACCTGCCTTCACCGACAATTCAATCTCATTTATCTTTTGATCCAAGGTGATTTGTCCGGCAGGAAACCCCGTGGACACGGCTGCAACTGGAATGCCAGATCCGTTCAATGCTTCGAGTGCAGGTTTGATCATGTTGTGATACACACATACAGCAGCGACCTGGATGTTAGCATCTTCCATTCCAAGTGCTTGCAACAAATCCATTCGAATTGGGTTTCTTGCTTTGGCGCACAGACGCGCCACGTTACCGGGTGTGTCATCACCGGCGAGGGTGGTAAGGTCAATACAAGCCACGGCCTTCAACAGCCATGCAGCCTGCCACTCTTTTTTAATGGAACGACGTTGGGTCATAGTTGCTGTCCTTCGCTCTACAGCGCTGCGGTTCACACGAATGCTTTTGAGCAAACTAACATCCAGCGGCATACCTTCATTCCTTTTAAATGAATGTAATTCAGGGCCCCTACCGTTTTGATCTTTCGAAGTCATTGATAGGATATTTGCTAGCGGGTTTTTATTGCAAGTTAGAATAAAAACGAAAATACTAGGTTGATGACGCCATGTGAATTCCCGTAAGCGAAAGGCGCCGATAGGCAATAAATGAGGTCAATAATTCAGTCTCCTACCATGAATCACGCGCATAACTTGTACTGTCTCTGGGGTCATTCGATAAACGACCACATACGTCTTTTCAAAAATCGCGCAATAAAATCCTCTTTTGTAGAAAGCCGGATATTTGCAACGGTTGTTTCTTAACGGAAACTGACGGAGGGTTTGTATATGAGTTAGAATTCTTATGCCATAAGAAACGGCAGTCTCTGGATATCCTTTGGATGCGATGTAGCGCTCAATGCAGTCAATATCCAGAAGACTTCTTCGTGAATATCTTATTCGGATGACTTGCTCCATTCTGATTTCAATTGAGCAAGGTAAGCGGGTGCTTCATTTTCGCTCAAGAAGTCAACATCGGATTCGATCTCGGCTGCAAGTTTCTCTACCGCACGGCCGGTTAAGGGAGGGCCGGGAAGAGAGATTTTTGAGAAGTCAAATTCATCACCGGAAACAAGTTCAACATCGGTTACTCCCTTCAGCGCGCGAAGCACGGTTTCGGGTACTAGTTCGCTAGCCTTTTCATCGAACGCTATTAGAAAATGTTTCATCTTTAAGCTCTATTAGAATACTCAAATATAAGAAATTAAGATGTTATGTAGAGGTCTTCACGGTAATTGATGTCGCAGCACGACAGCCGACAAGAGGGTGTATGAACTGCCAGGCGCCTTCACTCCGGATTGAATACCCTGATAATCCATGTTTTTACCGCCGTAACCTTTCAAGTTCGCTATCGATAATAATTGCATAAAGTATAACTATAAGCACTATATTTGTGCATATAGTAAATAAAATGTTTTCAAGAAACCTGTTCGGAGAATTAAGTAGGCACCTGAATGAACGGCAAATAACCGTTATCACTGGCATGCGTAGGGTTGGGAAGTCCACCCTGGTAAAAGCACTTTTGGAAAAAATAAAAGGCATCAATAAAATATACCTCGATCTTGAAAAAATAGAAAACCGCCATATTTTCCGTCAACCTACCTACCGGGACACGGAGGTGTTTCTGGAAAACCTGGGAATAGACATCCAATCCGATTGCACCATTGCGCTGGATGAAATACAACTGATGCCTGACATAGTGAGTGCAATAAAATACTGGTATGATACGTACGGCGTGAAGTTTATTGTCACGGGTTCAAGCTCCTTCTATCTAAAGAACCGTTTCTCAGAAAGCCTCGCAGGTCGGAAGCGGATTTTTGAGCTTCATCCTCTTTCCTTCGACGAGTTCCTGTTGTTTAAGGGTGTGGACACAAACAAGTTCAGGAAGTTTTCCTTTCAGCCTTTTACACCAGGATTCTACAATCAATACAAGGCACTTTATGAAGAATTTGTAAAGTATGGCGGCTTCCCCGAGGTAGTTCTTATCAATAAGGTTGCTTCAAAAAAAGCATTGCTCCTCGATGTTCTCAATGCCTACATTGATCTAGATGTAAAGTTGCTCGCGGACTTCACGCTCAATGACGAACTGTATAAGCTCATACGCCTGTTGAGCTCAAGGGTCGGGAGCAAAATGGACATGGCCAAGCTTGGTTCCATAGGTGGTATTAACCGGAACAAAGTGGCCAACTATCTCAATCTCTTCGAGCAAACTTATTTCCTCGTCCGCCTTTCTCCCTTCACAAAAAACGCGAACAAGGAAATCAGCCAACAACCCAAATATTATTTTTCAGACTCGGGCATGCTGAATCAGATGGAAGCCTCCGCCATTGGAAAGGTTTTTGAAAATGCGGTTGTTAACCAATTTCTCAGGTTGGACAAAAAGGTCAATTATTATCAAAAGAAGACAGGCCAGGAAATCGACTTGATTTGGAAAGAAAACACAGCGATTGAAATCAAAACCACACCATCTAAAAGTGACGCTGCTTCGCTTGACGCACGCGCAAAATCAATTGGCTTAAAGAAAAAATACTTAGTCGGGTTATACCCGCCAGATGGGGGATTCAGGGAGTTTCTGTGGGGCGGCAATGTGTACTAACTCACCAACTTCACATTCACTGCATTCAACCCTTTTTGCCCTTGCTCCACCCTGAAGGTAACCCGATCGTTTTCCTTGATGGCGTCGATATGGCTGTTGATATGTGTAAAAATACTTTCCTGCGAATCGAGGTCTTTTATAAACCCAAAGCCCTTGGCTTCATTGAAAAACGTCACGATACCCTTCCGGTCTACGACCACTTCTTCAGATGCGAGGCGCCTGGGCACACCAACAACAATCTGGTCTGCAATGATTCTTTTCTTTTTCATGGGATCTGGTGGTGTCGACGAAATGTTACCATATTCATCGACATAGGCCATCATTCCTTCAAGGCTACTATCCTTGGGATTAGCCTTCCGCTCCTCTTTACGTTGAGCCTTTTCTTCCTTCTTCTTCTGCTTCTTCTTCTCCTTTTCTTTCTTATTCCAGGTTTCCTGCGATTTTGGCATATTGTTTTGTTTGTGTTACGACTCAATTTCCGCTTGCCATACAAGGCAATGCAAATTGAGGCTTTTCTTGTTTGCAGAAAGGTACGAAAATGAATTGAGTCATAATAACACAGAGCCTCTATGCAAGGATTGGTCTTCGCAGTCCCGTCTCGGGTGCCGCGATTTTTTGCATCAGCTCATGAAATGAAAAATCATGTTGCCTTTAAACAAATCGATTTGGAATTCAAACGTCCGATCGATGAATGGCACTTGTAGATCGCAGTATTTTGATGAGGCATCAAAAACCGCGAAGACCTGCCAACAGGGTGGCACCTGCAGTGTCAAGCAAAGCACAAACAAGTTCACAAAGATGCCAAAGCGCCATCAAGATCATTGATGAGATCATCCACATTTTCAATCCCTACCGAATAGCGAATAAGACTTTCTGGGATTCCCAACAACCTCCTCTGTTCTTCCGTCAGCTCAACGTGACTGGTGGTTCTTGGGGGGCCTGCCAGGGTATTGACAGATCCAAGGCTTGCAGCCAGGTGCACCAGCTTAAGCTTCGGTAAAAACTTTTTCACCTGATCATAATTTCCTTTCAATGCGAAACTCATCATCCCACCATATCCAGACATCTGTGATTTGGCAATCTCATGACCCACGTGACTTTCAAGTCCTGGGTAAAAAACATTTTCCACCTTAGCATGGCCTTTAAGGAACCTTGCAATTTTCATTGCTGATGTATTCTGCCGTTCAATTCTAAGTTCCAGGGTCTTCATGCCTCGGGCGATCAAATAAGCTGCATCGGGTTGAAGGCTAGCGCCGTTTATTTCACGAAACCGAAAAACTTTCTCGACGAGTTCTTTTTTACCGCACAGCAGTCCACCCATCGCATCGGAATGCCCGCAAAGGAATTTTGTCGCGCTGTGAACCACCAGGTCAGCCCCCAACAATAAAGGATTCTGATTGATGGGAGTGGCAAATGTATTGTCAACCACCACTACAGCACCTACTTTCTTTGCAGCCATTGCAAGTCTTTTTATGTCGACTACTTTAAGTGTTGGATTGGTAGGCGTTTCTAAATAAAGAAGCTCACACCCTTTCGCTATCTCCCGTTCAATTTCTTCATGGTCCATGGTTTGACAAAGGGTAACATTCACTTTGTAGTGCGGAAGAAATTCAAGGAATATCTTACTCGTCCCTCCATAGGTGTCTTTGATTGAGACGACCCGTTTTCCGGGACCTAACAGTGCAAATAAAGTATTGCTGATGGCTCCCATACCCGTCGCGAATGCAATGGCAGCTTCAGCGTTCTCCAGTACTCTTATCTTTTCTTCCAATACTCTCACCGTAGGGTTGGTGTTTCGGCTATAGATATAACCTTCAGCCTTCCCCGTAGCAACATTGTGCCACTCGTCGAGGTCACTGTAGGCAAATGTTACACTGTTTACGATGGGTGAAGTAGTAGCACCTTCAAAGAATCTTTCAGACTCTCCTGCCCAAACTGATGATGTGCCCTTGCTGTATTTTGAAAAATCCATATTCGTGGCGTTTTGTTGAAAAATACCAAAAAGAACTTCGAATTAAAATTCGGAGTATTATTCATTTACTTTTTCCTATGGACGGAGAATGTCTTCGTGGCCCTGTTTCAGGTGCCGCGAGCTTTTAATCTGTTAAAGAAATTCAAAACCCATTGTCATCGATGAATTCAAAGAAAACTCGACTGCCGGCGCAGATTGAGCTCGTGGGTCACGGCATTTATGCTGAGACATCAAAAAAAATGAGCAGGAGATAAATCCTGCTCACTAACTTTGTAGCTGATTTTATGCCTTATCCGAGGTACGACTTTAGAGTCTTACTCCTCGAACTATGTCTCAGTCGGCGTGTAGCTTTTTCCTTTATCTGCCTCACGCGTTCACGGGTGAGGTTGAACTTCTCTCCTATTTCTTCCAGTGTCATAGCATGCTCCCCGTTGAGGCCAAAGTAGAAAGCAAGAACATCTGACTCCCTTTGTGTCAAAGTAGACAACGTCCGTTGTACTTCCCTTCTCAAAGAGTCAATCATCAAACCTGAATCAGGTTTTTCCTCGCTGTCATTTTCAAGAACATCCAATAGACTATTTTCTTCTCCCTGAACGAAGGGAGCATTCATCGATACATGACGGCCGCCAATCTTAAGGGTATCTACTACTTCTGCAGTGGTAACGTTCAGAACTTCTGCCAACTCTTCCGGTGCAGGTTCGCGTTGAAACTTTTGCTCCAGATCGGAAAAAGTCTTCGTGATCTTGTTCAATGAGCCTACCCGGTTCAATGGAAGTCTTACGATCCTTGATTGCTCGGCAAGTGCCTGCATGATCGACTGACGAATCCACCATACAGCGTAAGAAATGAATTTAAAGCCACGCTTCTCATCAAATCTCTTAGCGGCTTTGATCAGCCCCACGTTACCTTCATTGATCAGGTCGCCGAGGGTCAATCCATTGTTTTGATATTGTTTGGCAACTGATACCACGAACCGAA
>JAYVQY010000033.1:0-2483 GCA_043776715.1 Cyclobacteriaceae bacterium
GTAGGAAGTGGAAAGTGGAAAGTAGGAAGTGGAAAGTGGAAAGTAGGAAGTGGAAAGTAGGAAGTGGAAAGTAGGAAGTGGAAAGTAGGAAGTAGAAAGGGTTAAGGCTCAAATTATAGAATGAAATTTTCGGGAATATTAATGGTGGTGATTGTCATCGTTCTGGTGGGAATAGGTTTCTATTCGATGACGTCAGGATCATCGGACGAGGAATACATCGCTGCGGTTCTTAGTGAAAGAGAACAGAAGGGCACCTTCTTGAAAACTTCATCTGAATCGCCGTTTGCCTCAAAAGATTCTGTGGGAAGAGAAACCTTTAAACCATTTGACGGATTGAAGTATTTTGAGCCAGATGTAAAATATCGGATCAGGGCAACCCTCGTTCCAGTGGAGAACAAAAAGGTGGTGAATTTGCCAACAAGTTCCGGGGAACAGAACAGGTTCCTTGAATATGCCTGGGCTGAATTTGAGTTAGGCGGAATAAAAAACCGTCTTCTTTTGCTGGAAGTGATGGCGATGGGCCCTACCCGCGGCACCCTGTTCCTTGCGTTTGCGGATGAAACCAGCGCAAAGGAAACATATGGTGCTGGACGTTATCTGGATGTAAAAAAGATTTTCGGTGCAAGTTCATTCATTCTTGATTTCAATAAGGCATATAATCCATATTGTGCTTACTCAGACAGTTATTCCTGTCCCTTCCCTCCCACCGAAAATATCTTAAAAATTGAGATAAAGGCTGGAGAGAAAAGTTATCATTGATCTAAGTGAATCGTTCACTGTGCGCCATTTTGGACTAAAGTCCATAGAGTGTTTGGTTCCGAATAACCACGGGCTTAAGCCGGCTTAAGCCCGTGGTTATAGATGATACACCATCATATGGGTTTTAACCCAAGGCTAGAATATAGTCCATCGCCCACCTCATTTAAATCTTCACATAGATCTTTCTCCGATCCATCCAAAATCCCACTACCCAGCAGAGCAACATAAAGATTATAGCAAAAAACAGGGAACCAAAATAACCACCCGCCCAGGATTTTAATAAGTTTAGAAAAATCCAACGATGGAAAGTTTCGCCTTGAATGGAGAACGTGACGAGCAATATGGCCACCACTTCAGAAAGCAAATAGAGAAAAAGGGTATTCTTTCCAAGGATCTCAAAGAAGTAGGTCCACCCTTTCCACTGCCTGAGGTCAATTATATAAATAAGAATGGCCAGTACCATCAAATCAATGCCAGAGGTGTACAGCACAAAGGAACTTGTCCAAAGCTTTTTATTAATCGGAAAAGCAAGATCCCAGCCAAGGGCGATAAAGATCATCAACGCACCAATCACCATTATTCTTGCAATCGTTTCATAGGATGGTCCCTTCCTTCCAACGTAAATGCCAACACAATATCCTGCCATGACATTGACGACCGCCGGAAACGTGCTCAGGAATCCTTCCGGATCAAATGGAAGTCCCTCACCTCTGTAAAGATGATTTGCCCCAATGAGCCAGGTGTCAAATTTAAGAACAGTATTTCCGGTAAGTGTGAGGTCGCCGAAGGCAATCAACACGATCCAATATGAAAGGAGGAACACTGCACTGAAGATAAGTGCACCTCTGATTTTGAAAAAATGAATAATGATAGCTCCCAGACCATAACAAAGTGCGATGCGTTGAAGCACACCAAAAATCCGGGTTTCAGCAATGGGTTTCATCAACCAGCCTCCCATTTCATTTTGCTCCACAAAAGGAAACCAATACATAAGGTAGCCCAGCAGAAAAATAAGGATCGTTCTCTTGAAGACTTTTTTCAATACCGCTGGCGAGCCAATGGTCTCATAATTTCTTAAGGAAAAACTAAGGGATGTGCCAACCAGAAAAAGAAAGGTTGGGAAAACAAGATCTGTGAGCGTGAACCCATTCCATCTTGCATGAAGCAGGGGCGAAAAAGTGGTAGAATGGTCACCTGGCGTATTGACCATGATCATCAGGGCCACGTCTATACCCCGAAAAACATCCAGCGATAAGTATCTGTTTCTAAGCTCCATGGTACAACAATGAAAAATATAAAATTCTTTAGAATAATTCTAACATCAGGTCGTATTCGGCTACTTCAAACTATATAACAGAAATGAACCGCACCAGCTTGCGTTGGGGAAAAGATGAAATGCATGTCACGCAAAGCCGCCAGGAACGCAAAGTAAAATGCGACCACATTCTTTGCGCCTTTGCGTGAGATATTGCCGTCACCTTTATAACTGGAGAGTACCAGATTTCGAAGTGAAATCAGTTATTTAACGATAGACTTATTAATCACCCCACTTTGAATTTCTCTTTCTCTTCGCTTCCATGATTTATCAAGCAAGAAGGTCCCAAAAGGAATGAGCGATGCACCCAACGCCACGAGCACGGCAAACCAATTCCAGCGCATGATTCGAATTGCAAGCAACACGGCGAGGATGTACAGGATAAATAAAACTCCATGCATCCATCCCA
>JAYVQY010000034.1:0-2474 GCA_043776715.1 Cyclobacteriaceae bacterium
GTTCTAATTTTATTAATGACCGTTTCGCGCTGAGTCTTGGAAAGTTGGTTGCCGATTACCGTATCTGACCCTTGAGCGCGATCAATCTTTTTTACTATCAGATTATTGATATTCCCGATCACATAATCCATCTCCTTTTTTTGGCCACACCACCAGGTGGCTTGCATTTTAAAGATCGGGTCTTCATTCAAAAAATAACGGCAGACATTATGAAGAAAAGCCATGAGTCCAGCATTCTCCAATACGCTACTGCCAAGCGGATTGGCGACTGCCACATTTCCTTTTCGAATGGCCTCCAAAAGGCCGGGAACACCCAGCTGAGATTCCTCTCTTAATTCCAACGGATCACAATAGCTATCATCGAGCCTTCTTAAAATGACATCTACCTTCTCTAATCCTTCGACTGTCTTTATCCATACAAAGCCATTGCGAACCACAAGATCCTCCCCCTGTACCAGCGTAAAGCCCAGGTAGGATGACAAGAACGCATGTTCGAAATAAGTTTCATTGCGTGGGCCAGGCGTCAGCAATACAATCCGAGGCTGTTCCTTCCTCATAGGAGCGATGTCCCGGAAAGATTGCATCATATGGTTAAAGAAACCCCCGAGCTTGGTTACGTTATAATCTTTAAATAGCTCAGGCAACACCCGGCCCAGGGCACTTCGGTTTTCGAGGGCATAACCCATCCCGGAAGGCGCCTGTGTTCTATCTTTTAATATCCATACTTTCTCATCGGGGCCTCTTGAGAGATCCGCAGCATAAAAAATCAATTGATTCTGGCCAGGCAATCTCACTTTGTCACACGCCCTCAGAAAACCGGAATGAGCATAAATCAACTCTGGCGGGATGATGCCTTGCTTCAATAGTTTTCTTTCGCCATACAAATCTTCAAGCAGTTTGTTGAGCACAAATGCCCTCTGTTTCATGCCCCTTTCCATCACGCGCCATTCAACGGGAGAGATCAACAACGGAATAGAATCCAATTCCCATGGACGATTAAGCCCAGCCGGATCGCCGTATACATTGTAGGTAACGCCATTTTCCTGTAGCAGCTTGAGCAATTCGACTTCCCGGTTCTTCAATTCCGCGGGCCCCAGCGCTTCTACATTTTTCAGCAGACGCTTCCAATGTTCTTTTGCTTCCCCACCCAAACCAAAGCACTCATCCAATGCAGACTGGTTTGCAAAATAATCTGCAGTGATCGTTCCAATAGGGTTTAGATCGTTCTCCATGCAAGAATCAGAATTGTCGTAGGTCCAGGGTGTTTGGATACTCAGGACTTATTTTTAATGGTGGCAAATCAAATTTCTTGGGTATCTCATTCTTTTCCAAATAACGTGAGATGCCGGTATAGACTGCTGAACCAGTAACTGCCCCTTGCGTATGTCCATCCTTCCAGAACCGACTGATCCTTCGCCCCTCTGCCTCAAATGAATTGACAGGGAAACTATCATAATTCCGTCCACCCGGATGCGACACGTGATAGGTGCACCCTCCGATTGAGTGGCTGTTCCATGTGTCCACAATATCAAATACCAAAGGGACATCCTTGCCGAGTGTTGGATGCAATGCCGAAGGAGGACTCCACGCGCGATAGCGCACACCGGCAACATACTCGCCCCTCACACCCGTAGCAGTCAATGGAACAGGAACTCCGTGGCATGTAACCATATACCTTTCGTGATTGAAGTTTTTTACTTTCACTTCTACCCTTTCCATGGAAGAATCCACAAAGCGCGCAGTACCGGCACTGGAAGATTCTTCACCCAGGACGTGCCATGGCTCCATTCCCATGCGCAGTTCCAATTCAATGTTTTCAACCCTGATCTTTCCATACAATGGAAACCTGAATTCAAAAAATGGCTCTAACCATTGAAGTTGAAACGGATACCCTGCAGATTGCAAGTCGCTCATTACTTCTTGCAAATCCTGTTCGACATAATGCGGAAGCATGTACTTATCGTACAGCGTCGTTCCCCAGCGCACTAATTTTCTTTTATAGGGTTTATCCCAAAACCATGCAACAAGGCAACGCAATAAAAGCAATTGGACGATACACATTTGCTTGTTGGGCGGCATATCAAACGCTCTGAACTCCAACAATCCTAACCTTCCTGTAGAACTATCAGGAGAATAAAGCTTATCGATGCAAAATTCTGCACGGTGCGTATTGCCGGTGATATCAATCAATAGATTTCTAAAGATCCGGTCTACCATCCAGAACGGAACCTCTTTGCCTTCAGGGATTTGATTAAACGCAATCTCCAATTCATAAAGCATCTCTTGCCGGCCTTCGTCCACGCGTGGAGCCTGGCTTGTGGGCCCAATGAATTGTGAGGAGAACAGATACGACAAGCCCGGATGATGCTGCCAGTACGTAATCAGACTGCGCAATAGATCCGGTCTTCGAAGTAACGGACTGTCGGCAGGTGTAATTCCACCAATGGTAATATGATTTCCTCCACCGGTACCAG
>JAYVQY010000035.1:0-9593 GCA_043776715.1 Cyclobacteriaceae bacterium
GGGCTGAAGAGCCGGATTGTACTTTACACTTAACTGAGCTTCAGAAATTCCGCCCTGGAAAATTACAAAGCAAAACAAAAAAAGTTTCTTCATGGCCAAAAATGTTAGCTAATCTCTTCTATATCCTAAATTGTTTTCAAACTTCAACCAAATTGATTCAAGCCTATATATTTCCATACTTTCTATAACAACATTACCCCCCTCTGTTTCAAAGCTTAAATTCATATTCTTAGGTTCTGGATAAAAAAGTCTGGAAAATGTTTGCTCACCTTCGTTAGCATAAATTTCAATTGAATTTCTATCCATTATAAACCGCAATTTTATTTTATTATTTACTGGGGCAATTCTTAACTTGTACCCCATGAAATACAATTGCTGTTCGGCAATTTTATAGACCGCTTTCTCTCCTCTGCAATTAAAAGTGAATTGACTCGATTGAGCTAAATCAATTGTTGAAAGTATTTCAAATACATCACCATGAATTTGCGATAAGGGGTTTTCCGCTGGCTTAACCACGCTGTTTCTCCAAAACTGAGCGTCATAGCGCAGGGATTTTATACCATCTATTGGATTGCGGCATAGTTGTATTTTACCATTAATTCTTTTTAAGGTTAATTCAACGGGAAAAGTCAGTTGTTGACTCCATATTCTATTGTGGCGGGGCGAACCTTTGATAACCAGGGAAGCCAATTGATAAAAGGGTCCATCTCCTTCATACGTTTCCTTCCAGGATTGTGTGGCATAAAGATCGGGAGTATAAAAATTATCAACACCGGCAATTTTACCCGACAAGACTCGCTCGCCCAGGTACTGTTTCTCGCTTTCAGCATTGAATGCCTCGCCATTAAATTCGCCTATCACATAAGCACCATTGCCATCGATTACCACCCATTTCTTTTCCTCTACCTTGCCGTCAACAGGCATTTGAAGGATATCCGGACATTCATAAAAACCATATATTTTACTTAGCAATTGCCAATCTAAAAGGTTATCCGACTTGTAAAATGTAAAGCCCGGTTCGTCATAAATTATCATTCGCCAGGATTGGTCAGGTTTATACCAAAAAACATTAGGGTCTCTAAAACCCTTATGCATGGGCAAAACTGGATTGCGTTGATGACGTGTCCATGTTTTACCAGCATCCCTGCTAAATGCCAATGAAATTCCCCGCACATAATCCGTATAAAAAATAACCAACGTTTGCTCGACACCGGTTCTTAGCTTTAATGTATTATTCCAATCAATTATACCGCTGCCGCTACCCGGACGATTGTCAATAATTGAATTTGTAACCGACGGCTCCTGTTGCCAATGGATACAATCATCACTAATGGCATGACCCCAATTTTTATTATCCCTTCGTTTGCGAGACCACTCATCGAACATATAAAATAAATGGTACTTGCCCCTATACCTGATTAAGCCGGTAGGATCTCCAATTTGACCCGATAGCGGAGTATAATGAACCTGGGGTCGAAGGGGCTGATTATAATGCGTATTGTTAGAAACATCTTTATAATCTATCCGAAAAGAATCAATCGCCTCTAATTGAATTTTTTGAGCTATAACAACCCAACTATTGATCATTATTAAAGAAACCATTAAACTAATCTTTATAGAAATACTTTTCTCCATTTTAATTATCGTCCAATGTTGCTTTTAAATCATCCCTATTATTAAGTATCGGATACAAGTTTTTCTACTTATTCCAAATAGATTTCAGCTGGCTTTTTTAGAGTCTGTTAATTTTTAAACTACGGCAATTGAAGGAATATCTTTTGAAAGTTCGTCACCCAGTTTTTCCAGTGTCTTATCCTTGGTTTCGGGAAAATAATTCCAAACAACAATTGCCTGGATTACCATCATGATAGCAAAAAAGGCAAATGCGTGACCGCTTCCCAGTTGATATTCCCCGGCCACTACTGGAAATAAGAAAGTGATTACGGCCGCAAAAAACCAATGGGTAAAACTACCAAGCGATTGGCCTTGTCCGCGGACGCTGTTTGGAAAAACCTCAGAAATTAATACCCAGATCACCGCACCGGTAGAGAAGGCAAAGAACATGATATAGCCTACGAGAAGAATTAACAACTCGTAGCCACCAAAACTTTGTAAGTAAAAAGCCTTCGATACAAGACCTAAGCAGATAGCCATTCCTAAAGAACCGACGATGAGTAATTTTTTTCGTCCTACTTTATCAATAATTAAAAGCCCGAGGATGGTAAATATGCCATTGGTTACGCCTATTAAAACGGGTTGAAACATTGAATCGGTGGATGAAAGCCCGGACAGCTCGAATATGCGAGGAGCATAATACAGTATAGCATTGATGCCAGAAAACTGGTTGAACATGGCCACCAGGAAAGCCACGGCAATCGGTTTGCCATAACGACCGGAAAACAGGTTTTCCTTTTTTAGGCTCATGCTAGACTGGATATCAATAATTTCTTCTTCAATATCCTGTGCCTCAATTTTTTCCAGGATTTTCTTTGCTTCAGCAACCTTGCCCTTCTTGATTAAGAAGCGTGGGCTTTCGGGTACAATAAACAACAGGAAAAAATAGGCGACGGCCGGAGCACCACCAACACCGAGCATCCAACGCCACCCGTCATTGCCCAGATCATTCAGCAAATAGTTTGAAATATATGCCATCAATATTCCAAAAATCACATTGAATTGGAAAAGTGCCGTCATCCTTCCCCTTATTTTGGCCGGAGAAATTTCGGAAATATACATAGGTGCTACTACGGAGGAAGCGCCCACGGCAAGACCGCCCATAAAACGATAGGCGATGAAAGAAATCATACTATCTGCGAACGCACTTCCTATCGCCGAAATCGCGAAGAGAAACGTAATGATGAATAAAATAGGCTTTCTTCCATATTTATCTGAAGGTCCTCCTGCCGCTAAAGCACCCACAATCGTCCCTATTAAAGCCGATGAGATGGTGAAGGCATGCCAGAAGGATGAGAGATTAAATTCCTTCTGAATCGTTTTTTCCACCCCTGAGATAACTGCCGTGTCAAAACCAAACAGGAAACCCCCCAAGGCCAGAATGATTGACCATTTAAAAACAGTTAAATTTCTGCTATCCATTATATTTTATTTAGAATAATAAATTTCAAATACCCATACACCCAAACTTCTATTTATAAATCCCTTGGACTTTTTCTTTCGCGCCAGTGTTTTTCGATGAGTTCAAGTGATTTACCTTTTGTTTCAGGGATGTAATAATAACCCCACACCAGACCAAAAACGCACACTGCAGCATAGAGCAAAAAAGTTGAACCGATGCCAATACCATTCGTGAGCGTTAAAAATGTAAATGATATAATTGCATTGAATCCCCAGTGCGACAATGATCCAATACTCATACCTATACCTCTGACAGAAAGTGGAAAAATTTCAGAAATAAGCAACCAGCCAAGAGGTGAAAGACTGATGTTGATAAAGATGATAAAAGATGCAATGGTGGTTACAGCAAAATAAGGAAGACTTGCACCCAGTTGATCTTTAAAGAAAAAGCAACAACCGGTCAATATCAACGAAGGAATCATCCCACTAATGCCTATTAAGTACAATTTTCTTCTTCCTAGCCTATCCAGCAAAATAACCGAGACAAAACAGGCCAAAACATTTACACTACCAATTAATATTGAAGGCAGGATGGATTGCGTGTTGCTTACAATGCCCGTCATCTCAAAAATGATTGGCGAATAGTAAATAATTGTATTGACTCCTGAGAATTGTTGAAAAAAGAATATGCCTATTGTGATAATTAAAGCAGGGCGCAGCCAGGGCTTAAGAATTTCCCCTGCCTTAATAGAATTTTTTGAAGAAAACTCAATCTCCTCTTTCAGGTCTGTCAAAGTTTGCTCGATAAGTGCTGGATCTTCAACGGCTATTAATACTTTTTTTCCTTCGTCCCATCGGTTCTTGCTCATAAGCCAGCGCGGTGTTTCCGGCAAAAAAAACATGCCTACCAGCAATATGATGGAGGGATAAAAACCAACTAAAAACATCCATCGCCATGACTCAACATCGTTATCATTGGACAGCCCATAATCCGTGACATACGAGACGAGGAGGCCGATGGTAATCATTAATTGATTTAAAGTAACCAGCGAGCCACGTTTAGCTGAAGGAGAAATTTCAGCTATATACATTGGAACCACGAAGGATGTAATGCCAATGGCAAATCCAACTATTAAACGCATGCTGATCAGCATGACAAAGTCAGTAGAAAAAGCACACCCAACAGCACCCAGAGCAAAGATGACTGCGTTGATTATAATCATTCTCTTCCTCCCTAAAACATCCGAAAGCCGGCCGCTTGCAATAGCGCCAACGACTGCTCCCACCAAAACCGACGTGGTCAGTAATTCCACATTGCCATCGGTCAACTTCCAATGATCTTTTAAAAATGGAAGCGCCCCGGAGATCACTCCTGTGTCAAATCCAAAGAGCAAGCCTCCCGTGGAAGCAATCAATGCAATGACTAAAACGTTGGGTTTAAAAGACATTTATTACGCGTAGTTTTTCAAGTTTGAATCCACATTTTCTTTTAATGGATTCCAATTTTTCAATTAATAAGGGTTTGTCGGCATCATGTCCCAGGCTTTGATCGACACCACTTTTACATCACCCCCTTTGGCAAAAAGCTTTATCCCTGACCCACTCAGCGTTGGGTAAATACTCCTGCCAATTGCCTGCCGGTCGTTGGCATATACTTCCACAATGGATTTGTCAATAAAAACACGTAATACCAGGAGTTCATCTTTCCTTAATTCAAATGGTCCGCCTTCAATTTTTTTACGCCCGAAGCCAATGCTTGATTGCGTTGCATCACATTTTAGTTTTTTATCTGAAGCATCGTAAAATAGTGCGGTTTGCTCGCGGTCATCGTCCGAACAGGCTACCTTCACGCCCAATTGTTTGGCGGTGCCAGGCTGCATCGTAATTTCAAGTTCAAGTAATTCACCGCCGAAATCATTCAGCTTTAGTTCCGTGCCGTCTTTGACAATAAAATTATTCTTCACGCGCTCATTTTGTCGAAGGTTTTCAAGCTCCTTGATGGGCCGCATGCGCAATGTCTCATCCGCTCCCAGCCAAAGTGATCGGGGCAGACCGTAAGTACCTGTCCATCCGTAGAAATTTTTTTCATTGTTCGGCCGATCATCAAAGATCCACGACCACATTATTTGCCTTCCCTTTCCATCAATGAGTGCCTCTGGCGCGAAGTAGGCATTGTCTTCCCAGCTCATTCTTCCATGATTATCCGGGAAAAATTTATCGTCCTTGTAACTGCCAACATAGTACTGACAGCCTTTATTATGACTGATAAAAAGTAACAAATGCTTTCCGCTTGATTTACCGCCTTCAGGGTCTGATGGCAGCGGCATAAAACTGGGGCACATGTTATCTTCCGTCTTTTCCGTCCATTTACGATAGGACTGATAAAATTCATGCAGATATGTCCATTCCTTCAAATCATCGGAAACAAACAGATACAAATGGTCACCTTGATACTGAACGGAATCAGGAGGGAGATCCGGTCCCTGCCCTTGTTTGATATTCGCGGGTAAGCCAGACCCACGAGATCCGTATTTTCTGAGAACTAAAAGATTCCCAGTCAACATATAATATTTCCCGTCTTTAGTCCAAATGTTTGACGGATCTGCAGAACCATAAATAATGTCTTTACCATTTTTATCTTTTACTGCGGTGAGTCCCCATTCTGTGGATTTGATCACGGGGTTTGAACCGCTTTTTGTCCACATATCAAAGTATTTGTCGGCGCTTTCGGCAATACCGATCCCGTTCGCTTGTCCTTTATCAATCAGCCGGTCCTTATCATATTGCCAGTAGGTTACTGCAGCCTTTCCTTGCTGATCAACAAAAGCACCTCCGCTGAAAACACCATCATCACCGTTTCCAGGGCCAATGGCATCCGGGTGGTGCCGCCAGTGAAGCAAATCCTTGCTGGAAATATGGCCCCATGAAAATCCGCTTCCTTCTCTCTTATATAGATACATCAGATGATACCTTCCATTAAAATAAAAAGCGCCATTTGGATCACCCGGCCTTCCATCATCTTCCGGCACGCAAAAATGGTAAGCTGGGCGGTATGGATCAGCAAGCAGCCGTTCTCTGAAAGCACGGGTTGACTGAATAACTGCTTTCGGAACAGGTTGGTTTAATATCCAAAGAGCCTTTGAATTATTGGCATTTTTAATTGTATCAACCTGAGATTTTACCCACGTAGGTAAACATATGTTGATGGCAAATAAAAGTACAAGGCTCTTCATATTTTTTAGATTTTCTTAATTGATACTACCGGTTAAAACGGGCGAAAGGTAGGGCGGCTTATCAGCATGACCGGCAGAGAGTAAACTTCCCAACAAGAAATATGGAGGTTACAGTTGTCGTCGATGCCAAATGCATGATCGGGGAAACTTTAATAGATGCTTTTCATCTGCCATGCTTCTAACGATTTCAATTCAATATCCTGTCCCTGCGATCGTAACGATACTCCCACACTGGTGCTCAGACTGGGATATACTCTCACGGCAAGGGCTTGTTTTCCATTCACGAATACCTCCACCACACTTTTGTCAATAAATACGCGGAGTTTAAGCGGTTCATTCATATCCAAATAAACCGGCGCCGTTTCTGGAGCTCGGGGATTGACGTCTGGATGAAGTGATGCGTAAGATGTTTCTATGGAAATCAAACTACCATTGAAGTTTGACTGGGGCGTGCCTGCAGGTTGGAGGTCCTTTGTTCCCTGTCGAATAGCATTGAAACCACGGCCCCTGAAGAAGACTACGCGTGTAAACTCCTCTTTATTGGTAGAACGAAGCACATTCAATTCGATCATGGGAGACATTTTCGGATCGATCTCTACATTGAGCTCCATCGTATTACCCTTTATATTATTGAGCACAATCTCCTTGTTTGCCGGCAGTTTCATGTTTTTGACAGATTGAGGATTGAACCGCAGTGACTCTGTATCTCCTGCCGGTTCGATACCCAGGTCCTCCTTGCCGGTAAGTGTCAACCTCCTGGGTAGCGTCATAATCTGATCCCACGTCCCGGTTGGTTTGCCCGGATTCATATTAAATATGATGATAACTCCACCCTTACCGTCAGGCGTTGCCGACGGAGCGTGGACACCGGATGGTCCCCATGCACCAAAATTGAACTTGCCGTGGTTGGTCACCATAAATTTATTATTCCTGGTGTCATAGTCACCCAACAAATACTGCCCACCGCTCATGTGACTGAAGAATGGGAGAATATAACGATTGCCAATGGGCCAGAAATAAGGACAAGCGCCATCGTCTCCTATCTCGGTGAATCTTTCATCCTGGGTAAACTCGTGCATATATTCCCATTTCGCCAGGTCTTTGGACCTGAAAAGAAAATTAGCCCGTATTTGTTTTCCACCCGGACCAGTGGCAGTTCGTCCTCCGGAGAGCGCATAATAGATACTGTCTTTTTTCCATATGCAAGGATCGAACACCCTGTATGGAAGCGGGAATCCTGTGGTACTCTGTGAAGATATGACAGCTTTCCCTGTTACTTTTTCCCAATTCAAAAGAAGGGGATCGTTAGACAAGGCAACCATGTTTCCAACAGTGGTTCCATGATACATAGCAATCACGCGATTGTCTTCCACCAGGGTAGCACCTGAAAAGACCGCGCGCTCCGGACTTGGATAAATGGCATAGGGAAGGTCGCGCCAGTGAATGAGATCCTTGCTGACTGCATGCCCCCAATGCTGGCGCCTGTCTTCAGGTGGATATGCCTGATAAAACATATGCCAGTTACCCTGCCAGAAACACAATCCATTCGGATCGTTGAGTGTACTTTCGGGACTTACAAAATGATAAAGCGGCCGATAAGGATCTTTTGATTGACTCTTCCTGGATTCAGCAAAACGCAGGACCAGTGGATCTGATTTAAGTTGTTTCTCCTGTTCTTCGAGGATTGTTGCAAAAGTTGCTTTTGGAACGGCTGAAATATAGGGAGGTTTATCCGGTTGTCCTTCCGAATGAAGGCATGTAACCAGAACCAGACTAATTACGGCGACACTTTCTATTATTTTTTTCACACGTAAACTCTTTTAATAAATGCTTTTCATTTGCCAGGCTTCCAATGAAGAGAGTTCTGCATCCTGCCCATGAGATAAGATGGATACCCCCGTACTATCTTCTCTTCCGGGATATACACGCATTGCCACACACTGTTTCCCATTTACAAAAACCTCTACTACACTCTTATCAATAAAAATTCTCAGCTTCACCGGCTCGTCTGGATTCAATTGGAAGGGTGCTGTTTCAGCGGGACGTACCTGCACATCGGGGAGAGTGGATGAAAAAGAAGATTCAATGGAAATCAAACTTAATCTGGGATTGGGTGGGCGTGGCCCAGGTTTTTCACCTGTCACCAGGCTAACCAGGTCAGCAGGCATCATCACCGTTCCTTCACCCGACTTATATTCCAATCCTTTTGAGAAGCCCTTGTCTCTATAAAGAATGATGCGCGTGTATTCTTCCTTATTCGGTGAACGCAGGACATTTAATTCGATTACCTGGGCCCCTTTGAAACTGATCTCTGCTGAAATTTCCATCGCATTGCCTTTGATGTTCGGCAACACGACTTCCTTATTGCCGGAAAGCTTCGTGGCACCGACGACCTGCTTGTTTAAGCGCAGTGATTCGATATCTCCAGTGGGCTCCTGGCGTAAATCGTCCTTGCCCACAAGTGTTAATTTCCTCGGCAGAGACATAATCTGATTCCATTCGCCAGTAGGTTTGCCGGGATTCATATTGAAAATGATGATTACTCCTCCATTACCATCAGGTGTTGCAGAAGGCGCATGAACTCCCGCAGGGCCGGTTGCACCAAAATTGAATTTACCATGACTGCTCACCAGAAATTTGTTTTCTTCCTTATTGTAATCGCCGAGCATATATTGACCACCGCTCATGTGGCTGAAGAATGGCATGATGTACCGATCACCGATGGGCCAGAAATAAGGGCACGCATAATCGTCGCCTTTGACCGTAAAGCGGTCGCCTTCAACAAATTCATGGACGTATTCCCAGTTAGCAAGGTCCTTGGATTTAAAAAGTGATGATGAGCCGAAACTTCCTCCGTCTCTTCTTACTCGTCTGCCTGCAGAAAGAGAATAGTAAACCCCATCTCGCTTCCATATCGAAGGGTCAAAAACACTGTAGGGCTGTGAAAACCCCGTGGCGCTCTTCGAAGGAATTACAACCTGACCTGTAGTCTTCTCCCAATTTAAAAGCAACGGATCGGTCGCAACAGCGACCATATTTCCCATCGCAGTTCCATGATAAATTGCGATCACACGATTGTCTTCCACAAGGGTTGCTCCAGAAAATACGGCGCGCTCCGGACTTGGATAAATTGCATAGGGAAGGTCGCGCCAGTGAATGAGATCCTTGCTGACTGCATGTCCCCAATGCTGGCGCCGGTCCTCAGGTGGATAGCCTTGATAAAACATATGCCAGTTGCCCTGCCAGAAACACAATCCATTAGGATCGTTGAGTGAACTCTCCGGA
>JAYVQY010000036.1:0-9458 GCA_043776715.1 Cyclobacteriaceae bacterium
TGGATAAGGAATTACATCCCGGATGTTTGTCATCCCTGAAACAAATAGCATCAGTCGCTCGAAACCTAGACCAAACCCGCTGTGAGGGGCTGATCCAAACTTGCGCAATTCCAGATACCACCAAAGTTCTTTCTCGGGGAGGTTTAATTCGCGGATCCTGTTCAGTAATCGATCATAACGTTCTTCACGCTGTGAGCCTCCAATGATTTCACCAATCCCTGGGAATAGCACATCCATTGCTGCCACGGTTTTGTTGTCTTCATTCTGACGCATGTAGAAAGCTTTGATGGCGGCAGGGTAGTTGTATAGGATCACTGGCTTCTTAAAGTGTTTTTCCACCAGGAAGCGCTCGTGCTCACTTTGCAAATCAACACCCCATTCTTCAATGAGGTATTGGAACTTTTTCTTTTTGTTCGGATTGGAATTCTTCAGGATGTCTATCGCCTCAGTGTAGGTCAGTCTTTGGAAATCATTTTCCACCACAAACTTAAGCCGATCGATGAGGCTCAATTCACTGCGCTGCTCCTGAGGCTTCGCTGCTTCTTCTTCCGCAGCACGTTTGTCTAAGAATTCAAGATCATCTTTGCAATGCTCCAGCGCATACTTCATCAGGTATTGAAGAAAGTCCTGCGCCAGCTGCATGTTGTCGTTGATGTCGTAGAACGCCATCTCCGGCTCGATCATCCAGAACTCGGCAAGGTGACGCGTAGTATTGGAATTTTCAGCACGGAAGGTTGGGCCGAATGTGTAGATATCCGAAAGTGCCAATGCATACGTCTCACCTTCGAGCTGGCCAGAAACCGTCAGGTTCGTTTCGCGTCCAAAGAAGTCCTCTTTGTAGTTGATGTGCCCTTGTTCATCAAGCGGTGGTTTTTTGGGGTCAAGCGTAGAGACCCTGAACATGGCGCCTGCACCTTCGGCATCAGAGCCGGTGATGATGGGTGTGTGGATATAAAAAAATCCACGATCGTTAAAGAACTTATGGACGGCAAAAGCCATCGCATGGCGTACCCGCATCACCGCTCCGAACGTATTGGTGCGCGAGCGCAGATGGGCGATCTCCCGCAAAAATTCCAGGGAGTGCCGCTTGGGTTGCAATGGAAACTTTTCTGCATCGGAGTCTCCTAGAATTTCCAGCGAAGTTACTTTCACTTCTACGGCTTGTCCCTTGGCGGGCGAGGCGATGAGAATCCCAACGATGGAAAGGCATGCACCAGTGGTAATACGCTTGAGAACATCCTCATGCAATGAGTTTAGTTCTGCCACCGCCTGCAGGTTATGTATGGTAGATCCGTCGTTGAGTGCGATAAACTGGTTATTTCGGAAGGTGCGTACCCAGCCTTTGATCAGTACTGTTTGACCGGATGGCTGTGAGGAAAGAAGTTCCTTAATCTTCGAGCGCTTCATATTTATTAATTGGGCTGCAAAAAACGCGATTTTGGGTCGCATTGCAAAATGCAGTTTGACATTGGAGGCGCGAAGACGCAGAGGATGGATTTATTATAACCTTCTTAATCTCCGGAAAAATGAATCACTTCTTTTTTGCGCCTTTGCGCCTCTGAGGTGAAGTAATTCTAATCAATACAATTTGTTCTCTTTAGGCATTGCCTGAATCTGAATTTGAAATGGTAGTTTTGGAACATTCAGAACTCATTAAATGCAACGCCTCGGACTTAGTCAAAACCTTCAGCAGAAGCTGTCGCCTCAGCAAATACAATTCATCAAATTGTTGCAGGTGCCCACAGCCGAACTTGAAAACCGGATCGAGGAAGAGATGGAGATTAACCCTGCCCTCGAGGAAGGTCCTACTGAAGAGGTGAATGAAGAGGATAATTCTGAAGACGACACCGAACAAGCAGAGCCGGCAGAGGTTACGGAATCTACTGAGAAAGAAAGTGAAGTTGACATCAAAGACTATTTACAGGATGACGATTACGGCGGCTATAAGTCCCAAAGCGACGGTGAGGATGAAGAACGAGAGTTTCCCATTCCGACGTCCTCTTCATTGCATGAGAACCTCAGCTCGCAGCTTGGCTTCTTAGGTCTGAACGATCGCCACTACACCATTGGCAAACAACTGGTGGGCAGCATTGAGAGTGATGGATACATTCGTCGTGACCTGGAGTCTATTGTGAATGACCTGGCGTTCTCTCAAAATATTGAAACCAATCAGGCAGAAGTAGAGGGGATCCTAAAGAAAATTCAGGCTTTCGATCCACCTGGAATTGCCGCACGCAATCTGCAGGAATGCCTTCTCCTGCAATTGGAGCGCATGGACGATGGCCAGAATGTGGATGTGATCGTCGCCCGGCGCATCATCTCCGAATGTTATGAGGAGTTTACTAAAAAGCACTTTCCGAAAATTCTCAAGAGGTTGGACCTCGATGATGAGGAATACATTAAAGATGCTATCGACCTGATTATTAAACTAAATCCTAAGCCAGGAGGAGAGATTACATCAGGACTTGTAAAAAACCAATATGTCATTCCTGATTTTATTTTAACCAATACAAATGGCAAATTGGATTTGTCCCTCAACTCAAGAAATGCTCCCGAACTTCGCATCAGCCGTTCGTACACCGACATGTTTAAAGCGTATGACAAGAGCGACAAGAAGGACAAAAAGCTAAAAGAGGCCGTAACGTTTGTTAAGCAGAAGTTGGACTCTGCCAAATGGTTTATTGATGCGATCAAACAACGTCAGCATACCCTGATGAGGACGATGCAGGCAATCATTGATTTTCAATATGACTATTTTCTTGAAGGCGATGAAACCAAGTTGCACCCAATGATCCTGAAAGACATCGCAGAGCGTATCAATATGGATATCTCCACCGTGAGCCGGGTAGCCAGCAGTAAAGCCATTCAAACGGACTTTGGAATTTTTCCATTAAAGTATTTTTTCTCTGAAGGCATTTCCACAGACTCTGGTGAGGAGGTCAGCAGCCGCGAGGTAAAACAAATCATCAAGGAGTTGATCGATGGAGAAGATAAAATCAAACCATTTTCAGACGAGAAGATTGAAGAAATCCTGAATCAAAAAGGTTATAACATAGCCCGGCGGACCGTAGCAAAATACCGGGAGCAGCTGAATATCCCGGTGGCGAGATTACGAAAAGAGATGTGACGTGAGAATTACAGCAAAAGTCATTTCATATGTTTTTCATCCCTTGCTTTTGACAACCTATCTCGTGCTGGTGCTCGGATGGTTCATGCCCCACTTTTTGTCCATACCCTCTTCTGCGGTACTGACGTTTGCCGGGCTGGTTTTTGTCATGACATTCGTGTTGCCTGTCGTCAATCTGGTCATGTTCAAAGCGTTTGGCACCCTTCCATCGCTTCTTATGGAAACACGACGGGAGCGACTGCTTCCTTTCATTTTGATCACAATTATCTATGCGGTAGTGACTGCGATGTTCTTTTATAAAGTGAGTGCCAATGTGAACTTCAACAAAGTGATGCTCATCATTATGCTTTTAGTTTTTGCGGGAACAGCGGTGACTTTTTTTGAAAAGATCAGTGTTCATAGCATTGCCATTTGCGGAGCAGTTGGAATTATGATGCCACTCAACAAGATTATTGTAAATGATGCGCTCCTTGTGCCAACCACGGTAGCGCTGACACTTGCAGGCTTGGTCATGACCGCGCGGTTGTATCTCAATGCCCACACACCACGCGAAGTGATGTATGGCGCGATCGTTGGTTTTTCGATCGGATTCTTCGGTATGGTCTATCTGTTTTAAGCAACTTAAATTCTATTCGCCATGGCATTCCAGTTTTTAACATTCGAAGTCAATCAAGGCGTCGCCACCATCACACTTAACCGGCCAGAGGTTTACAATGCTTTGAATGATCAAATCACGTTTGAGCTACAAGATGCTTTTAAACTGGTGGGAAAGGATGAAAATGTGAGGGTAGTAGTGCTCACGGGCGCGGGAAAAGCTTTTTGTTCGGGACAAGATTTGAAAGCAGAGCCGTCCACCAGGAAAAGATCCTTCATGGATTCTCTTCATAAACGATATAACCCCATTATCCGAGCGATGCGAACTTTGCCAAAGCCTATTATCTGTCGGCTCAATGGCGTTGCGGCGGGCGCGGGGTGTTCGTTGGCGTTGGCTTGTGATATGATCATCGCTTCAGAAGAAGCCACCTTGGTGCAAATATTCATCAACATTGGTCTTGTTCCCGATTCGGGTGCATCCTACTTCTTACCCCGCTCAGTAGGCTTGGTAAAAGCCTTTGAATTATGTGCCATGGGCCACAAGATAAAGGCTTCCGAAGCGTTGACTTTGGGATTGGTAAATAAAGTAGTACCTGGAAACCAATTAGATCTCGTCGTTCAGGAGTGCACGGATTATTTCGCGAAAGCTCCTACCGGGGCCATTGGCATCATAAAGAAAATGCTTAATAAGTCTGCCACGGCAAGCCTGGATGAAATGTTGGAATACGAGGCATACTGCCAGGAGATTGCAGGTGCAACCCAAGACCATCAGGAAGGCGTGAAGGCTTTCCTTGAGAAAAGAAAGCCTGAGTTCTCAGGAAAGTAAGCTCAGAACCCGCTGATGGAGATTCCCACGGTCGCGGAGCTCATGGTTGTTTGATTGGGTCCAAGGCCTGCATCAAACATGGGAGTTAGGTTCCAATAATAAAAGAGACAAAAACCTGCGACGCCCATACGGCCGGTAAGTCCATAACGGAATGCATTCACGCCATGGGTCTGTTTATCTTTTGTACTCTTGTTTTCGGCGTTATCGCGGTAGTCGACTTTGGTGAAGGTGTCATATAAAACGCCGAACCTTGCTCCGACGGAAATATTGAAGCTGCGGGCGATGTCTTCAGGGGTTGTATCAAAACGGAATTCGATGGGAACTTCTATGTAGTTATTGATAAGCTGGCTTCTCTGGATTGAACCTCCCGGGTAAAGATTAACGGCTGGCACTAACGGATACGAGCCATCTGCAATAGGCACTGTTGGAAGGGTATAATTGTTAGTAAATTTCCACCTTTCAAGACTTAACCCAATTCCTGGCTGGAAACTAAACTTTGTTTTAAATAGGCGGATGGGATATTGATAGTACACATTGAGCGTACGCGATCCCCAAAGGCCTTTTTGAAAGTCCGCAGGAGTTATTCCTGATTTTATATTTATGCCCAGTTCTACTACAATAGACCCTGGGACGTCCGGGCGTTTGGTCTTTTTCTTCGCCACTTTTTCAGGCTCCAGCACCTTCTCCTTCGCTTGTTCCTGTGAATACCCTGCCAACGACACCAAAACGAACGCCAGAAACATTACCCATCGAGACATCATAAGATTTCAAAATTTAAAAGCCTCAAAATTAGCTTTTTTGCACGAGGGGCAAAATTGCCATTTTTGTCTGCCTACCATATAAACCCTGCCTTTCGGCATTTATTACAACGCCATAGAGAATTAAATCCTGAATAATAAGTTGGCGAACGCAGGCTGACATTTGCAATGTCGACCGAATCGAAGGATTATTTTCAATTTGAAAGTTGGATTTAGAATCCTTCCTCATCTAATACACATCCTGAAACAGCATTCGATAATCCCAACAACATCAGGAAAACAGGATTTACATTCTTCCTTGTTTCCCATAGACTTGTTTCATGGGATTCAAAATATGCGATCCGTAGCGATAAGCTTCATTTTCTTACACTTACGGTAGTCGATTGGATTGATGTCTTTACGCGCCGCGAACTGGCCGATCAAATTGTAAATTCTTTGAATTATCGCATCGAAAAAAAAGGTCTGGAAGTTTACTTCTGGTGTCTGATGCCAAGTCATCTTCATCGGAAAATGACTTGTCGAGCATTATGAGGGACTTCAAGAAATTCACTTCAAAAACGATCATTGAGCAGATTTCTGAAATTGGTGAAAGTCGCAAGGAATGGATGATGAATCATTTTCAAACCGGTTCTGATTTTTATCAGTTCTGGCAGGAAGGCATGAGGCCTATTGAATTGTTTAGCAGAAGATTCACAAATCAGAAAATGCCTGCCTGCCGAAATGTTTCATGAAGGCAGGGATTACATCCATAATAATCCAGTGGTGGCCTGGATTGTAAGGGAGCCAGAGGATTATTTACTTAGTTCGGCAGCAGATTATTATTTAAAAAGGAAGGGGTTGGTCAGGATTTGTTATATTGAATAGTAGAGCTGAGAATGCAAAGCGAGTTTAAGGAAAGGGCAGTGAAGGATTGCAAATCATCAAACCCTTGAGTAGCTGTGTCATTGAGGTGCCGGATTGCAAATCCGGCGCAGCGTTCGGGAGAATGAGAAGAACAGGAAAACAAGGATTGGAAACAGCCTATTCATATACCTGCCGATTTTAAAGAAAAGTTAAGATTTAATGTTGAGACTGACAATACTGCCCTGTTGTTTGTTGACCGACAGATTCATATTAGATCCAATCTGAACATTTACGGACAGACTAAATACAAAAACCCGAACGGGAGAGGCTCCGGGTCTTATACCTTAGCGTGAAGGCGTGTTTATCGAACTTGTTCTGGTGAATCCTTAGCTGCTATTTTTTTAATTCTCCAGGTGGCAAAACATACTGCTATTAAGGCCGATAAAAATGCTAACACCCCAGCCAAATTCTCAGCCTCCGGGTGTTTTATGATATATAAAGCATAAGCGACTGTGAAAATGCCAATGAGACTCCAGTCAATAATTAGCATGTAGACTTTATATTTCCTTTTCATACTATTGCATTTTATTACGGCTCCAAGATACGTAATCTATCCCCTACGAGTAAGCCAGTATTTGAGGATGTTGAGTTACTTATAACATAAACTACTGCCATTAATCCTGACCCTACCACAGCACCACCCACCACTGCTGCAGCGAAGTATCCCCACCCAACTACCGGGATCCCTGCAAAAACCAATTGGGAGATAGCCATAACCACAGCTCCCGCAACGTCCGCCTTGGCCTCACCTCCCCAAGAAATTTTGCCGTTTGCTCTCGGCAATGCAATGTGGTTTGAGGGATCATTAACTGTGTTATTCCAAAGCTCAATATTGGCATCCCAGTAATACGAAGAGTTTCTCGCTACTGATACTGCCGCTAATATTGGATAAGCCTCCGCTCCTGAGAGGTAATAAGCTTGTGTCTCAATTTCGTTTAATCTTAATTGTAACGCACCCATGTTTGTTTCTAAATCTTCTAAGGCCCCAAAAACATTGTTAATGTGCAATCTTTGATATCAAAAAATGGCACACCGCTGAATGCCAGGTGCTGATTGAACACAGTTGTCGTCGCAAAACGCCAGCGAAGTTCGAGGTTGCTGAACCCCATGAGCCTCCCCACAAAACGACTGATTTTATAACCTCTCAAAGTACGAGGCCCACCCAATCCTTCAATGTCACCTTCCTGGCTCCACTGGTCCTGAAATTCAAAGAAGGGGGCGTCACCACTGACGTATCCCATTCCCACCCTTCCTGCAAAAATCACTTTGGGGAATATCGACGGAAATAAATTTTTGTAATAATTCGCATGGAAATAAATTTTGTTGAAGTCGTAGGAAGACCCGAGTGACTTCAGTGACACCTCATCGGTCAATTCGAGGAACGTACCGCTGCTGGGATCGGGTTCTAGGTCTCGGGTATCGTAGGCCAGTCCAAATTGAGCAATGGTGATAAAGTTATTTTTTACGCCTTTCACAAGTCCAGCCTGGTAGTCATTCTGAAGCAAAGAATTTCCTTTGAAAGTTGAATAGTCAAGTTGGGCCAATTCAAAGCCAATCAGAGAACTCATTTTATCGCCGAAGAAGGATCGCTCCATACTAATGTTGATGACAGCTTCTTTCTTGGTGTAGGTGTGATAAAATTCATTTTCACCTACCAATGCATTCTTTTCATAGTCGTTGTACCGTGCATTGGTGATCGGAGCCTGTGAACTATCATTGTTGGGATAATACTGAAGACCTGGCAGTGATTGCTCCGGTGTGAGTCCAAAGTATAGAAGATTGGGATTGGTTTCGAAACCTCCTTCTACCCGAAGACGCCATTTAGTATTTAAGATGTAGGGAACGTCGAGTTTCACGAAGAACTCCCGTTGATTGTTCGTGGTATTAAAAATGACAAAATCAATTTTTGTTCGGTAGGCGGTATAATTGAAAAAGGGATCGTTCCTTTTTCCGTTGAAATAAACAGAACCTTCGCCTCCATAGCCAAATCCGTTCACGGGATCAGAGCTTATATCGGGGATGAAGGTAAAATAAGTGCCTTCCTTTTTATTCCGAATGTCTTCATCCGACAAGCGTTTCTCATCAGCAATGGCAAAGGGCAATTTCGTCGAATCCTGTTTCTCCTGGGCTAAAGAAATCAGCGTGGAAATGGTCAATAAGGGAAGGAGGAAATTTTGAACAATTTTAAGATTTCTCATTTGTATTCTTAACCCCCGCAAAAAATCATTTACATGGATGTTAAGATGATTTGGCGAGATTGGGTGAACGACCCAAATCAACAGAGATATTCTGTATTAATTCTGAAGTTTTTCCGCTGCCCCGTGTTTCTTGTGGAGGGGATGTCGGGCCTATTGTTGAACAATCAGCGTACCCTGTTCTTCGATGATTTTCCAATGGTCGCCATGCTTAACCATGACATGCAAAAACCGTGATTGTCCAATGATACTTCCGGCCTTACTTTTGCCTACCAGCTTGCCAGTAACGACAGAACTACTTCCTAAAATGGTGACCTTGACGCCTTCAATGTTGAATACCACAAATGGATTATTTGCTTTTAGAAGTTCCAGCCACTTCGCTTTATCCACCTCAACACCCGCGGGCGTGACTCCATGATAGCGGTCATCATAAACATTGCTAAGAAACACATTATTATGCTGAGCGATGGCCTCCGTGAGTTGGCTTTCAAGACCGAGTAGGGTTCGTTCTTCGCCACTTGCCTGTGCCTGAGCGATAAGAATTGCTGTCTGAAACAACATGCAAAGGATGAGTCTTTTCATTGGCTGATTATTAATAGTAATTAATTCTACGAAAAAAAGCCTAGCATTCTGGGTGTCAGTTTGCTAGGCTTTTTCGATGGTGAGCCTGCAGGGATTCAAACCCCGACTCTTCTGATCCGTAGTCAGATGCTTTATTCAGTTAAGCTACAGGCCCCTTTTTGAGATTATTTCAAAAATCAATGTGCAAATTTAAGGGATTAATTTAGTCTGCAAAAAGGGCACGGATTCGGTGTCTCAGTTTAGGACTAAAGTCCCATGTGGAACTGGATGCATTAACCCTAGCCTTAAGGCCTACCGTTAGGACACATCTTTACGTTGATAATGCAAGTTTCCATCCTTCATAGATGGATGCGAACTTGTCTAAGCCTCGTTTTACGATAATTGGGCCGGGTGGACGTTTGCTGTTATAATTTTTCCATCCTCCTAACCTTGCGATTATCCATGTAGCCCATGATAGTGTGGCCGGGTTGTTT
>JAYVQY010000037.1:0-2420 GCA_043776715.1 Cyclobacteriaceae bacterium
GCTTTGTTCAGGTTGTGAATGGACATCTCTATGAAAGTAGCAGGGCGAAAAATGGTAGAGTCAAAATCCAGCTCTTTCATCCCTGGCTTCAGTTCTGCAAGTACTTTTTCAACATTGCGTGTGACTTCAAGCGTATTGGCCTGCGGTTGCTTTTCGACAATCAACAAAAGACCTGGACCATCATTGATGATGGCATCACCAATTGGAGCCGGAAACCCTTCCGTTACTTCCGCAAGGTCACCCAACCGGATGGGAACACCATTCAGAATTTTTATGGTGACATTGGCGAGATCTTCTGCTTTGTAAATATCCGGCACGTTCGATATCGCCATTCGTTGGTTCGGCATATCTATAAATCCGCCCCCTAATAAGATGGTTGCATCGCGGACTGCTGTGAGGACCTGGCTGAGTTTTAAATTGTTGGCGAAAAGTCTTTCGGGATTGACGCGCACCTGAAGCTGCCGGTCTCGCTGCCCCCAGATGGCAACGTTCGCCACACCAGGCACCGCCATCATGCGCGGACGGGCAGTCCACCGTACCAGCGTGGTCATTTCCATCTGCGAGAGTTTGTTTGAGGTCACCCCGATCTTCATCACACGACTTGTGGATGAAAGAGGTGTGAGCATCACGGGAGCTCTTGCCACGGTGGGCAACTGTGGCGCTACCCTGGCAATGCGTTCTTGTACAAGCTGGCGCGCTTTAATAATGTCAGTACCACTTTCAAAATGCAATACTACCGAGGCCAAACCCAATACCGACTTCGACCTCAGTCGTGTCGTAAAAGGAGTTCCGTTCAGTGCATTCTCGATGGGAACTGCAATGAGTGCCTCCACTTCCGATGTAGAAAGACCCGGAGCTTCTACCTGAATTTCAACATATGGCGGTGCAAATTCCGGGAATACATCAAAGGCACTGTTTTGTAAAATCTGCGCACCTACAATGACCAACAACGCCATGAGGATGACGACGACCACACGGAGTCTCAGCGAAGTAGAAACAATCCAGCGCATCATTTGGCACCTCCGAATTCAGTACCAAACAATTCTGCCGCTCCTTCTATGACGATCATAGTGCCTGCGGGTGGACCACGTCTCAAAACCGCGATTCCATTTTCGACATTGGATAATTCAACGCGTCTCCGAATGAATATCATCGGAGTAGAATTTTCATAGACCCAGGTACCACCTTGAATGTCATAAAGTATTCCAGAAAAAGGAATCACCAAAGCAGTCTGAGACTGTTGGAGCTGCAATGATACACTCACCTTTTGCCCGGGTCGGAATTGTCCGTCTTTATTGCCAATTTCATAAAACAGATCCGCAGAACTATTCAATGGATCAGCTGTGTGCGGTCCGTTGATGGACTTCCCAACTACATCCCCAGTAGATCCATCAAAATCGGAAAGTGCCCTCACGGATGCAGATGATTTACTGTTCACCAGGTTCAGGTCACCAGCGTATACCGGTACCCTTACCCACAAAGGAGTTACAGATGCAAGGTCCATCACCGGAGCATTTGCAGAAACAACTTGTGACGGTGAAGTATATACTCTCTGAATGAATCCATCGATGGAAGATTCAATATCAAGCGTTGATAATTTATCAGATATGGTTTCGCTTGAATTTCCTTTCATTAATTCAACCCTTGCTTCTGACACCCTCAACCCGGCCGTAATATTTGCCAGTTCAGCTTCGGCGTCTTGCTTTACCCGCACACTTCCAGCCTTGTCCTTTAAGAGTTGTTCGGCCCGCTTTAATTTCTCGACAGCAACATCATACTGTACTTTCTTCAGCTTCACATCTTCCTGCGCGCTGATCAAATCTTTCTCCGAAGGAAGGATGAGCAACCGATAGAGTGCCTGTCCCTTTCGCACAGCGGTTCCGGCAACGGGAAGACTACCATTTTTCAAACCGAGTATCGTTCCTGCTACTGGCGCTGTCAAGGTCATGGATTGTCCGGGTACAGCCATCAACTCGCCACTATATAACCGTACCAGGTTCGATGGCCGCTCTTCAATTCCTTTTGACTTAATCCCCAATCGTTCGACTGCCTTCTCTGTAAGTTTGATCGTGGTCAGGTCAGATTCTTTGACAGGATTTTCAATCACCGATGGCGGTACTTTCTTTGTGTCTTTCGACGAGCAACCCATCATAATAACTGAAGTGGTGACCCCAATGAGAAATAAATATTTGAAGTTTTTCATCGGATTACTGATTAAGAACTTGTTTACCAATTCTGAAATTCAACTGACTGACGGACCGGCGCAACTCAGCTTCTACTTCGGCTTTGCGCAACTTCGCATCCAGCATTTGACGGGTAGCTTCCAGTACGGGTAGGTAAGAGACATCGCCCGTGCCATAAGAATCCTGAGACAAGTTGACGGCACGTTCCAACTGAGGCAGTACATTTGAGTTCCATAG
>JAYVQY010000038.1:0-2414 GCA_043776715.1 Cyclobacteriaceae bacterium
TACAATCGCCATCCATCGGCGATGGGAGAAACAAAATTTTTATTGATGAAAGTAATCCAGTTTTGATAGAAGTTATATTCTTGAAATGTGGACCCTACCAATTGAGTCACCATCGATCCATCCTCCAGGCCTACACCGTTTATTTTTGTCTTCAGGATTTCCTCTGTCCTGACGGAAGGGTTATCCCGATAATAAAGTTTTGAAACACTTTCGGTGATAAACAATGGCAAGATCGGTTTCCCATCTTCACCAACAACGCGGTCAATGCTATCCAACACTGCTGCAATCTTCTTCATGACCTTCTTTTGCCTGAGCTTGTCAGAAATATTGTCAATGTCTACCTCGCTCTTGGTATAGGAATCATATTCATAAGCAGAGAGGTTTCGTTTATCATTTCGATTTTTATTTTGTACAACACTGCGCAGAATTTCAAAGGCCGGATTTTCTCCTGCTTTGACCACCACCTCCTGCAAGTGAGTTACCTCTTCCACCAACTGGAAGTCCATCACTTGCTTTCCCCCTCTTTTAATACCCTTTGTTCTTGACTTATAGCCGACATAAGTAGCAATGACGGAGTCTGCAGGCTTGATAGAAGTGATGGTGAAATTTCCATCAAAGTCCGTCGTGGCACCCGTTCCGGTTCCTTTAAACACCACATTTGCAAAGGGGATTGGGTCGCCAGTGCCGGCATCTGTTACTTTACCCCGCACCACTGTTTCTTGCCCCATGGACAAAAAAGGAAGCAAAACAAGTAAAATGTTAACTCGTAAGAAATTGTTCAAATCGTCCAAAACTAACTTATTATAACCTAATTTGGGGTAATAATGATATGATTAATCGAAAAAACCAATAGCGACATGAGGGGAATAAATCACAACCATTTAATGTTGGTCGCTTTATGAAAGTTTGGATACTTATCCTTCTCTGCCATTTGTCAACCCTCACGCTCATCGCCCAAGTCCAAAATAGAGAAACTGGTAGTTTTCCACAGTCAGGGGACTCAACCAACATGGAGATTGTGTACAAAAATAAGCTCCTGATATTTCCTTTGATATCACTTTCAACGGAAACCAATTGGGTTTTCGGCCTTGCGAATGCTTATATCTTCAAGACGTCCAAAAAAGATCCTACCCTTCGCACCTCCACGATCCCATCTGGGTTCCTCTACACGCTCAATGATCAGATTCTGATAGCCATTGGCGCCAATATTTTTCTGCCCAAGGAAAAGTATATTCTCCGCTTTGAAAATTCTTTTAGCAAATTTCCAGACAAATTTTGGGGCATCGGAAATAACGCATCGGAAAGTGCTAAAGAGAGTTACTCCTTCACCCAGTTTTACATCAACCCTCAATTAAGCAGGAAGATAAAAAAGAATTTTTTTGGTGGTCTTGGAGTTGAGTACCAGGATGTTTTCAATATCGGGTACGACTCCCTTGGAAATTTTGAAAAGCAAAAAGTAACTGGAATCTATCAGCGTTCCGACTATCATGTGGTTGGATATAGTTTTCTCTTTACCCATGATTCCCGAAATCATACCTACACTCCAAATAATGGCTCATTGTTCCGCGTCAAGTTTTCGAACTTCAATCAAAATATTGGCAGTGATTTCAACTTTCACGGATTGGAAGCGGATTTCAGAAAATTCATAGACCTCAAGTCAAGGCAGGTGCTGGCGATTCAAGGGCTGGGCATCTTTACCTTTGGAGACGTCGCATACCGCAATCTTGCAGTATTGGGGGGCAATTCTATGATGCGTGGTTATTATGCGGGTCGCTACAGGGATAAGAAATTTATCGGCGGCCAGGTTGAGTACCGGTTCCCTCTTCATAAGAGACTTTCAGGAGCGACCTTTGCCAGTGCTGGTCAGGTGGCTGATCAGATCCAAGAAATTAATTTTTCAGGATTTAAACTGGCCGCGGGGCTGGGCGTCAGGTTTGCCGTATTGCCGAAGGAAAATCTTAATCTCCGGTTTGATGTTGCACGCGGTAATGAAGCCTTGAATTACTATATAGTACTCGCAGAATCCTTTTGAGCTCAAAGTTGAACCTGTACCGTAAAGAAAACTCCAAAATTACGAACGTTGGGGTTGTCCAGGTAGGACAGCCTGTGGATGAAATCAATCCGGAGGAATTTGAAGATGTTTTCCACACCATAACCAAGTTCAACGTAGGGCTGTCCCATAAAGTAGCCTGCCGAAAGAGTTTCCTGCCCATCCGAAGTATATTTTGAAATAAGATTGCGGTTTTCATCGCGCATGCCACCCAGGATTACGTTGCCAGTCGCCAATAGCCTCCAATTAAGTTTCCTCATGAGCGGAATCCGATTAAAAAAGAATCCCTCAAAATATTGTCTGTACTGAAGGGAAGCGTAATGATCGCTTATGAACTCACCGTAGTTCATGAGGTTATAAGTAA
>JAYVQY010000039.1:0-78626 GCA_043776715.1 Cyclobacteriaceae bacterium
CTCATCCTCTACCAGCAAGATGTTGATTCGGTCCATAGTGTCAGGTTTAATTTTAAAAAGCCCGCCGCCGCCACCATCCCTACAACGCCCTACTAAAATAGGGTCTGGTTATGAGATTCCTTACCATGTACTTGTATTGTTTTCCTGACAATTAGCATCAAACCCTTGGCCAGCTGTGGGCCGGTCCATTCCTCAGGTGGCAGCAACCATGGTGGCCTACAATGCCCTCAAAGCGAATGGCGAGCGGTTACTAAGTGGGCACCATGCTGAATTGTGTGGTGGTGTTGGTGATCGTTAATTCAGTGCTTGCACCCATCCTGACCAGCACCAAGACTGATAAAAAAGGTGACAAATAAATTTCTCCGGGCAAAATGCCAAATTAGTCCGAACGATAAATGCTTTCCTGTATACATATATTTCTATAAAATCGGGTTGTTCGTTTTCAAAATACTGACACTACTCCTTTGAAGTGTTCTACCCTTTTCGACTACATGTAATAAGAATTCGAACTATAATGGCAGGCACCAGCAAAGAAACGCTTCTGAAAAGCGTTGGGATCTTTTTCCATATTACCAGGGGTGATATTAACAGTCGTTCTGATGATTGTTGGTGACCGTTGAATTTTTCAATTCAGAATTATAGCACCCTTAATTGTCTATCCTTTGAATTTGGAACGTTGGTAGTGGAACATGAACCTCCAAGGGAAGGCACACTCATACAATGGGGGATTATTACAAACGTGAATCAGCCCTATGCTACTTCACCACAAACTCCACTCCCATCCTCGCCTGAACACCCTGGTAGTTTTTCAGCTGATCCCACTGGCGGTACCATGGATAGTACTCACCCAACTCCTTTTGCAAGGCCTTCACTTTTGTGTTTTCTTCCCAGTCGCCCATGAGCCTGTCCAGCAAAGGACGGGGACGAGGGTAATAGCGGAGTTTGTAATCTTCACCGATGCCTGCTTTAGCGGCGGCAATCTTTACTGCATCGTCAAATCCACCCAGCACGTCCGCCAGTCCATTGTCTTTGGCTTGCGTTCCTGTCCATACTCTGCCGGAAGCAATTCTTTTCAAGTCAGCGATGTCCATGGAACGTCCTTCAGCTGCCTTGCGCGTAAAAGTCTCGTAGACCTCATCGGTCTGCTTTTGCAGGATGCCTTTCTCTACCTCTGTCAATGAGCGGGTGACCGTGAACAGCTCGCCAATTTCTCCTGTCTTCACCTCTTCGGAAGTAAGGCCAAGCTTGTTGTCCATAAATTTGCTCAAGTCAAAGAGTATAGCAAATACTCCGATCGAACCAGTAATGGTCGTTGGCCTTGCCACAATGGTATCACAGGCCATGGCAAGATAGTATCCACCCGAAGCCGCGTAATCCGACATGGAAGCGATGACCGGCTTCTGCTTTGCCGCCAAGGCAATCTCTCTCCACATCATGTCTCCGGCCTGAAAAACTCCACCGGGAGAATTGACGCGCAATACAATGGCTTTGACCTTATCATTGTTTCGTGCCCTTCTCACTTGCTCAACGATCGTCACTGCTCCCACTTGCCCCTGGTCGGCTTTGCCCGGGATAATCTCTCCATCAGCCACGATCACCGCGATCTCGTTCTTGGATGAGCTCGTGACCGTAAATGATTTCTTGTATTTACCGTATCGAACCAGCGGCACGGACTTCTTTTTATCTAGTCCTAAACGCGAGCGAAGTACATCCTTCATCTGATCATCATAGTATAGTGAATCCACCAGTCCGCTGGAGACTGCCAAGGCTGCACTTCTCACCACCATCTTATCAGAAATTTCTTTGAGCTTTTCAAAAGGAATTTTACGCGCATCGGAAATATCATGGAGCATTTGTCCATGGATAGAACCTAAAATTGAATTTAACTGCAGTTTGTTTTCTTCGCTAAGGTCCTCACGCAGAAAGGGCTCGACCGCACTCTTGAAGTCCCCCACACGAAATATCTCAGGCTTGATTTCAAGTTTATCAAAGAGCTTCTTAAAAAATGTCACATCTGCGGTGAGGCCATTGAATTCTAAATCGCCTTCGGGATACATATAAATTTTGTCCGCAGCAGAAGCGAGGTAGTAGGCACCTTCGGAATAATAATCTGCATACGCAATCACCCACTTGCCCGACTTTCTAAAATCAATCAGCGCATCCCTCAGTTCCTGAAGGGAGGCCATGCCCGTTCTAACAGAGTTCGTGTTGAGGAAAATCCCTTTTATTTTTGAATCGGTTTTTGCGTATTCTATGGTTTGCTTTAAATGAAGCAGTCCAAAACTTTGATCGCCGGACCCTGGAAAAATTTCCGCCAATGGGTCTTCCACCTCCAATTCCGTAATCGGCACTTCCAGTTTAAGATGCAGCACCGAATTATCTGCAATCGCTACTTCACCATCACCTGACAAAACGGCGATCATTCCGAAGCACAAGAGAACCAATAGTGCCAATCCAACCACGGTTCCCAGACAGGAAGCGAAAAATGCTTTAAAAAAATTCATAAATGTGGTTTAAACGACAAAAATATCAATTTTACGTGATGAACATAAAATCATTACAGGCATGGTAACGGCATTTCTCCTGTTAGGTTCAAATGTAGGTGACCGCGAAGGGTATCTTGAGAAGGCCAAGAATCAAATAATAGAACATGCAGGAAAACTTGTGATTGCGTCTTCTATCTACGAGACTGAAGCCTGGGGCCAACTCTCTCAAGCCCTTTTTCTAAACCAAGTCTTAGCGATTGAAACCAGCCTCATCCCTAAACAACTCCTCACTGTCGTGCAACAGATCGAAACATCATTGGGTCGCCACCGCATTGAAAAGTGGGCTCCCCGTACGCTTGATATCGATATCCTTTTTTACGGCAGTCAGACAATTGAAACACCCGATCTGATCATTCCTCACCCAGCCATTCCGCAAAGGAAATTTACATTGATGCCAATCGTCGAGGTTGCCCCTGGTTTTGTCCACCCGGTGTTACGAAAGACGATGGTAGAACTTTTGTCTGCGTGTGTGGATCCTTTGGCCGTGAACATTTACAAATCCACTAAAGACTATTAAGACATTAAGTTGAGGGTTGAAATGCTGCGAAGCATTGTCTTATGTCTTACTACTTGATACTTATTTCGACCGGTTACAAACTTCTGGCTTCTACCGTTGGGGCAATTTTCTTTACCAGTCCCTGCAACACCTTACCAGGGCCGCACTCAATGAACGCTGTCATGCCATCCGCTACCATGTTCTGTACGGATTGTGTCCAACGCACCGGTGAAGTGAGTTGCAATATGAGGTTGCTTTTGATCACTGAAACGTCTTTCGAAGGCAAGGCATTCACATTTTGATAAATGGGACAAATCGGAGTATTAAAATGAGTTGAATCGATTGCCTTTGCAAGTTCTTCGCGGGCTGGTTCCATCAAGGGTGAATGGAACGCTCCTCCCACCTGCAGTGGCAGCGCGCGCTTGGCCCCAGCAGCTTTTAACTTCTCGCAAGCCACCTCAATGCCTTTTATCGAACCTGAGATCACCAACTGCCCTGGACAATTATAGTTCGCGGCTACCACCACTTCGTCTTTGATGGAGGCACAAATCTCTTCGACCACTTTATCCTCCAAACCAACAATCGCTGCCATCGTCGAAGGATTGACCTCACAAGCACGCTGCATGGCCTGGGCCCTCTTCGCCACCAGCCTTAGCCCATCCTCGAACGATAGTGCTTTGTTTGCCACCAGAGAAGAAAATTCACCCAGTGAATGACCTGCCACCATGTCGGGAGAAAAAGAAGGGCTCGACAATGCAACTGCTACGGAATGTAAAAAAATGGCCGGCTGCGTGACATTGGTCTGCTTCAACTCTTCCGCTGTCCCAGCAAACATGATATCCGTGATCCGAAATCCCAGGACCACGTTGGCCTGATCAAAAAGTATTTTCACCTGTTCGAGGGAATCATACAAACTTTTACCCATGCCCGTGAACTGAGCACCCTGGCCGGGGAAAACATATGCGTTCATAGGATGAAGCTCAAAGCGTTAACCATAAAGTTTAAAGTTCAATTAACAATAATTCATTCAGCCTTAAGCTTTATGCTTCCAGCTTTCAACTCTATCTCACAATCTGCACCCATCCACGGATATCACGTTCTTTTTTAGTTGGGTCTACTACAGTAAAGAGGACGTGAGCGTTATAGTAATAAACTCCAGCTGAAAGTTCATTGCCATTGTTGTCACGGCCATCCCAATCAATATAAATGGTGCGCTCTGCACCAGAAGTATAACTATAAACTTCCTTTCCCCATCGGTTGCTCACGGTAAAATCCACACTCTCAACAAACCGGGCGCAATGTAATCTTGTAAACACCTGGTTTATGGGGCCACAAGGACCATTCCCCGACTCATCCGTTGATTGACGGTCGCTATAAGCGCTGAATTTTTCGTTGCAGGTGTCTCCATTAGGGGTAAACACATTGGGCAATTCATAGTTAGGACAATTGTCAAAGCAATATTCCTCACTCAATTCACTTTCATTTCCGGCGCGATCAACGGCTGAAATTTTATAACACCGCGCGAAGGATGGAATGTTCGAATCGATATAAAAAGTATCCCTTACATTTTGAACATACAAACCAAAGTCAGTACCCGCTTGGGTAGCCATGTAAATATTATAGCTCTTGATATCCTGTCGGCACGCCGCGTCGATAGAACGCTTCCAGGTAATTGTATTGCTGTACACCGACTGACTGCAAGGCTGATTCTGAATGTACTTATCACAGGGTGTCGCCACGATTGATAATTCTTGCTTGCAAGGTGGAATTTTATCGTTGGGTTGGGCGCAGCTGATCTGAGAGAAGTTCACAAGTGGCTCTTTGATTTTTTTGTTTCCATAAGTACCCCTGGTCATTACCCGGTAACAATAAGTCTGGGTGTTGTTCAATGGTGTTTTCTTATATTGACCAGAGTCCACATAAACAAACTTACCGGTATTGACATTCACGCTGTCTATGAGGACCATTTGATTTTCGGGCTGACCTTCTGTGCCGCGATAGATTAAGTGACGAGGATATTTCTGACTTTGATTTGACCACGGCACATTGGCCGACCAGTTAAGTTCAATCTGTTTGAATTGTGGCTTGGCTTCCAGCCTTACAGATGAGGCGATCGCAGAAGTGTCGATGGGCTGATTTGATTTATCATATAAAACAATCCTGTAGTTAAAGGGAAGTTCCTGGGTGTTGAAATCCGAATCCGTGTATGTCGAGTCAGAAATGGTGCCAGGATGAGGACTTACAATTTTTGAAGTTCCTGAAAAACCTTCAGCACGAAATACTTTGTACCGGTATGGTGGGGGAAACTGAGTTTTGCTAATATCAAAAGGAGACCGCCATTTCACTGTGATCTTTCCAGTGGTAGAACTGGTTTTATCAACCGTGACATTGGTGACTACAGGCGCATCCGCCAGGATGGGTGCCATACAAGTATCTCTTGAAACATAGCTTTCACCTCCTCCTGGCGTAGGGAAGATCGCGAGGAGACGATAACAATACTTTGCTCCTACGGCAAGGCCTTTGCCCTTGTTGGTGTCAGTGTATTTAGTTTGCGATATAGGTACCTCGGCTATCTTGGTAAAGCCAAGGAAGTCTGGTATGCCAGTCACACAAACAGGCGGTATAAATGGATAGGCATCAACCCGTCGCCATACCTGCATCACTTGAGCGTTTGAACAAGGATAAGGTTTCCACTCTAGGTTGGCCTGTCGTTTGGCTGGAACCACTTTGGCATCTTTCCATTTCGGCGCAGGGCCAACCACACGGATATTCCAAGTCTTGAACTGAACAAGTTTAGGTCCCTTCAATGGACTGTCTGTGATCTTAAACACGACCTGATAAGGTTGCTCTTTTATATGCTCACATCTTGTATTCCAGGTGAACACTAGCTTCGCCAATTTTGATGGCCCAGTGGCCTGGTTCTTAGCAGGAAACGGAGTGTAAGTGGCTGGTGAAGGTTGTATGGTGAGAACCTGAGAAAACGCTTCGATCTTAACACTATCATTGTCTGGATCCGAGCCGAAAATTTCAGCCGAAACTTTGGCACCAGCCTCTACGCATATATCAGGTGGTATTTTTAATTCCGGACGTCTGTTCTTACAGTCCTCAACGATAATTTGCATATCGCGAATAACATATCCCTGGTTGATCCAAATGTCGCTCACCTTTCTCCATTCTCTGATGACGAATGCAATGTTGTATTCTCCCGGTGCACCCGGAGCATCCCAAATGATCGTACCCGTACTTGGGTTAATTTTGAATGTTGGAGGACCATTCTTTGCCTCGTTTGCGGTGCCATAATTGATCCCGACCCGATCATAAAATTCTTTTGCGTTCGGAGCGCGGTAGTTATTGACATCGATGCCTTTGTTGAGTTTTGGAATGGTGAATTCATAAGACAAACTGTCGCCGTCAGGATCGTACGCACCAGGGTTGTGATACCAGGCCTGGCCAGTACACGCTTTATCAATGGGTGGTACCGTCAACCGGGGGCTGTTGTCGCAACCAAGGAAGGGGTCAATATTAACGGTGGACTCCAGATAGAAACGGGTCTCCACTGAATTGGCCATATTAAGAATGCCGGCATTTCTGTTAGGCTCAAGGTAGCTGATCACATATCTGCCAGGGCCTGAATAGGTATGGGTCGTGGAGTATGATACTGTTCCAATGGCGGGCCCGAGGTCAGGCCGAAGCGTATTGTTTATGCTTGGTGTGATAAAGATTGCGCTACCATCTCCGAAATCCAATTCGCCATCGCCAAATTTTATTTCTGAGCCTGTGTTGGTATAAACGGTGATGGTAATAATGAAGGTAAGACTAGTGCAACTTTCTCTTGTTACGGTGATTTCACCCGCCCTCAAGTGTGTGGCCTCAACAGAAAAGAATGCAAAAAATACCAAACACAGAACAAGAACTACAGATCGAATGCGCATTCTCACAATATTATTAATGCTCTAAAGAAATCAAAATTACAACAATCTCAGTCGTTCTGCCTGCAGCCGAAAGAAGAATTTCCCCACTCCTCCACAAAAAACGAATATTCATCTCAAATATTGGAATAAAGGTGACAAGGCATTAAAGTTTAAAGCTTTATCCTGCCCAAATCATTGAATTCCATCAATAAAAATTCCATATCCCCCAGCCTAAGGTAACATGCTAATCAACGAGGCATTACTTGGGTACGATCCCACAAATGCTACGGCACCTGGTGATCTTGAACTGTCCAACAAATACAGAAATGATGCTTGATTGTTGTGTCAGATGTTGTGCTTGCTTTAACAGCACTCGCACAAAGAATTGAAACCAGTGTGAACCAAATCCCAGCGCTTCGATGCTAACTTCTTTTGGTATTAGATTCCTTATTTCTTTCGGCACGCTTTTCATACCTTGCCTTCATGCGCGTTGTCGGGGAAATTCTTCATCCAGAATGCAAAATCACGATTTTTAATTGGAACAATCGTTACCTGGTAAAGCTCGAGCAAGGTTCGTTTGAGCAGACTTTCAAAATCCAGGAATTCGATCTTGCTTCGGAACAGGACATTAAATCTGTTGTGAGCGAGGACTTCATCCAGGCTGCCCTCAGGCGCTTTGAATCCATGGACCAATCACTGAACGATGCCATGTCCAAAATCTGAATGTTCTCAAAGTTTCTACCTTTGACACCCAGTCTGTTAATATGGCGGAGATTTTAGAAGAAAAGAAGAATAAAAACATTGGGTATGAACCCATTCTGGAGGGCATTCCTGACTGGCCTGTTTATCAGCTCAGCAAAAACAGGAAGGAATTTCTGGACGAAGTTACTCAAAAGTCAATCGACCAGATTCGCTTGCTTCGACCTTCACGAAAGCAACTGATCGATGAATTGGAAGCAACGGTATTTAGAGAGCAGAACAGGCTAAAGCGCAATCGCTGGCGTGTCGATCCAAAAGATGAGTCACGGTTTTGGTCGGGGATCAAGAATGCGCTGGTTGAGCTGAGCAGTAGGACGCCGGAAGAAGCCGGAAAGAAAGAAGAAGAGATTCTGCATGAAATTGTCCATCGATATGCTCAGGAGATCGCTGGAAACTTTACTCCAAGCTCCTATAAATTTGCACGGGTCGCCCTAAAGTTCTGGTTTGGAAGATTGCTCAATGGCGCACGGGTAAAGAAATTTGGAGCCTATTTCCGCAATCAGTATACGCTCCGGGATAAAATCCATATTGTAGGCAAAGTAAAAATGCTTCGCAAACTGGCAACAGAAGGAACTGTTGTGATGGTGCCTACACACTTCAGCAACCTCGACAGCATTCTGATCGGCTGGGTCATTCATTCGTTGGGGTTGCCTGCCTTTCTGTATGGTGCTGGACTAAACCTTTTCAACATTAAAATATTCGCCTATTTCATGAACAGTCTGGGGGCGTATAAGGTAGACCGCAGAAAGAAAAACCTTCCCTATCTGGAAACATTGAGGATGTACTCCAACGTTGCCATCCAAAAAGGCGCCCACAGTTTGTTCTTCCCTGGCGGCACACGATCACGTTCGGGCATGATAGAAAAGCAGCTCAAACTCGGGCTTCTCAGTACTGCCATTGAGGCTCAGCGAAATTTGTATTTGGGAAATGATCCTGAACCGCGAAAAATATTTGTGGTACCCGTCACATTGAATTATCACTTCGTGCTTGAAGCACCTGAGCTGATTGAAGACTATCTTCAGGTAAAAGGCCAGGATCGCTATTTCGCTGAACAGGATAACCATGGAAGTTTCCAATTGCTCAAGTTCCTGTTCAAATTTTTTACCAAGGGTTCAAGCATCTCTGTTTCAATAGGCCCTGGACTTGATGTCATGGGGAACTATGTAGACGACGATGGGCAAAGCATCGACGCCAATGGACAGCGTCTGAACCCTCGCGAATATTTTATGACCAATGGTCAGGTGACCATTGATAAACAGCGGGAAAATGAATACACCCGGATGCTGTCAACCAAAATTGTAAGTGAGTATCATCGGATCAATAGAATATTTGCCAGCCACGTTGTTGCGTTCATCGCTTTTGAATGGTGGCAGCGAAAATATCCCAAACTTGATCTCTTTGGCTTCCTCCGGTTGCCGGAAGAAGACCTGGAAATTCCTTACGAGGAGTTCAAGGCTGTGTTCAGAAGAGTTCGAAAGGAAATCTACCAGATGAAGGAGACGGGAAAAGTGTATCATGCTACTCACTTAAGAGGCACTGCAGATGTTGTGATCATGAGGGGCATAGAAAACGTTGGCATTTTTCATCTCAAACGTCCCTTGCTAAGAAATAAGAAGGGAAACATCGTTACCCAGGATCTCAATCTGCTCTACTATTATCACAACCGCCTTGTGGGCTATGACCTTGAGAAGCTCATCGGATAAACCAATTGGCGTCATTGGCGCAGGCAATTTTGGAACTGTCATCGCCAACATCCTGGCACGAAATCGAAAAGTGTTGTTGTATGCAAGGGATGAAAATACGGTCAACAAGATTCTCGACAAGCGGGAAAACCGAGGGCACAAGATGCACAAAAACGTGCTCCCCACCAGCGATCTTGAATATCTTGCCAACCAGTGCGACGTGATCTTTCCGATCGTGCCATCAGCCCATTTCAGGGACATGATGAAGAAACTTTCTCCCTATCTCCACCCATACCATATTCTGATTCACGGTACCAAGGGATTTGACATAAAATTACCTAAGGGCGAGACTCTTGGGACAGTAAAAACGCTCAGTAGAAATCAGGTAAAGACCATGAGTGAGGTGATCCGCGAAGAGAGTGTGGTAGTAAGAGTGGGATGCCTCGCAGGACCTAACCTTGCAAAAGAACTTTCGCAACGACAGCCAGGGGCAACAGTGGTTGCGAGTCATTTTCAGGAAGTTATACAAACTGGCAAGAGACTGCTTCGAAATGATCGTTTCCAGGTTTATGAAAATCATGATCTCCTGGGCGTCGAAATCGCCGGCGTATTGAAGAATATTATTGCGATTGCTGCCGGGGCACTCAGCGGGTTGGGCTATGGTGAAAACGCAAAAGGACTATTGATCAGCCGGGGTGCGGTAGAGATGGTTTACCTGGGCCGCGTGCTGGGTGGCGATACAAAAACTTTTCTTGGTGTGGCGGGTATTGGTGACCTTGTAACTACCTGTAACAGTCCTATGAGTAGAAATTATACGGTTGGATATCGATTGGCAAAAGGTGAGAAACTAAAAGATATCCTTCGTGATATGGAAGAAGTAGCGGAGGGAGTGAATACTATTCAAATTGCAAAAAAAATCAGTGACTATTATCAGGTCCGTCCGCTAATTACAGACACCTTATATAAAGTTTTATTTAAGGGGATGACGGTACAAGAGGCGCTAGACTATCTCATGCGTCACCCCTTGAATGTAGATGTGTTGTTATAACTGACACAAGCTCATATTTCTTGATGCTTTGTGAATTATGTGTTAACACACAAAGCAAGATTATTGAGTTAAAACACTTAGGGGCATAGTGTGAATCCAACACTAGAGCACATATTAGACCCCGAGCCTACTGAATCTATGGGTTCAAAATTCTGTAAAGAGTTATTATTCCTCCATCTATTAACAAATGGAGCAAATCGCGTAGACTTTAATCAAGGTTTGACTTGTGTGAAAACAGATCAGCATATAAATTGATCTGCACAATAGTGGTCATTTTAGAAGCAACTCTTGATTTTCTCAGCGACTCCAGCAAGTTCTTCTTTGCTGAGTTTTAACTTTGGATTGGCGAAATTCATGTCGCTCATTTTGTTCATCGGAACCAGGTGAATATGAGCATGTGGCACCTCCATACCCAGCACCGCGACCCCAACCCTTTTGCACTGCGTTGCCTTTTTTATTGCCTGGGCAACCTTTCTTGAAAAAATATGAAGACCTGCCAGCGTATGCTCATTCAAGTCATAGATGTAGTCTATTTCTTCTTTAGGAACGACAAGCGTATGCCCTGATGTAAGGGGCATGATGTCAAGGAATGCAATGTAGAATTCATCTTCGGCTACAATGTAGGCGGGGATCTCACGCTGGATGATTCTCGTGAAGATCGAAGGCATCGTCAGAGTGCTATATTCACTATTTCAAACTCCAATTCTCCTGCTGGCGTCTTAATTTTGGCCATATCACCTTTCTTTTTTCCCAACAATCCCTTACCGATGGGAGACTGAGTTGAAATTCTCCCAGCCTTGAGATCGGCTTCTTCTTCTGAGACCAATGTATAGGTAACAGAGGCTCCACTTTTTTTATTCTTAATGGTCACTTTGGAAAGGATCGAGACAGAATCGGTATCTAATTTACTTTCGTCAATCAAACGCGCATTGGATAACAATCCTCCAAGCTGAGCAATTTTTGCTTCCATGTGCCCTTGTGCATCTTTGGCTGCATCATACTCTGCATTTTCGCTCAAATCACCTTTATCACGAGCTTCCGCAATTTGCTTGGCGATATCAGCCCGGCCTTTGGTCTTCAGCATGTTGAGTTCCTTCGTTAACTTCTCCAAACCCTCCTTTGTATAATAGGATATACTCTTGCTCATAACCACTTAATTACTTAACCAGATTATTTAATCAATCACCTTTTTGTTTGACTTCCTGAAGGTGTGGCAAAAAAGCAACAACGGTTTCATTCCTGAAACCGTTGTTGCTCTAACAAATGTAAGAATTTTTGCTGTCTACGCAAATGCTCAAGCCTCCACCAACTTAGGTACCAATGCGTTTACTTGCTCCTGCAGTCCATCATCAAACCTGGCAAGGTAAAGTGTCTTAGCCTTTGACAATTGTTCAATCGTCAAGCCTTTCGTCCCCCTAAAATCCGCTTTGTACAAACTTGCGTTTTCAAAGTCCGCTCCCATGAGGTAACTGTTTTGCAGATTGGCCTCCATCAGGTAAGCATTGGTAAAATTTGTCTTTATTAAGAACGCATTTTCGAATTGTGTTTTAATGAGGAATGCATCTTTAAAATTTGCGCCACTTGCATAGGATGCCTTCAAATTAGCTTGGTTTAAGTTGGCATTTTCAAAATTTGTTTGATTCAGCCTTGCATTCTCCAGGTTCGTTTCAAGAAGAGATGCATTGGAAAGGTTGGCTGAGTTCATATTGGAGCCCTTTAGATTTATATAACTCAGTTGTGTTCGTGGCAGGTAACAATTCACAAGGTTAATCGCATGAATCTTGTTTCGGTTAAGGCGCTTGATATTACCTACCATGCGGAACGAGGCCTCATTGGATTCAAGGGTACGAAAATCATCAATCTCATCTTTATAGCTTCGAATGCGCTGGCGCGTCTCACCATTTTTGTTAAGCCAAAACAATAACATGCCGATGATGGCAATGTCAAATATCATTCCATGTGCTTCGGCCAATACCTGCGGCCAGAACATCTCGATGTCATTCTGATAGTATTCAAAACTGAACCCACCCACAATGAGTGTTATCATGATCAGAACAATCAAAGAGGTCAGAAGGGGTTTTTCAACGATGTTGTTTAATCGATCAATAAATTTCGATTTCTGTGCTCTCCAGTTCCATTGCCGCTTAAAATTTCCCAACTCGCTTGTGTTTGAGTCAAAAATAAAATAAGCAAGGCCGGAAATCCGATCAATCTTCTGAAGAACCTTACATGAGTTTGTGAAATCCTGAATCTGGTCAGAGCAACAAAGAGATGGTGAGAAAATATACCGTGAGGCCCAGCAAGTCATTGATGGTCGTAATAAAAGGACCGGAGGCGACGGCAGGGTTAAATCCAAATCGGTCGAGGATGAGTGGCGTTATGGTGCCGATCAACGAAGCAAAAACAACAACACTGAATAAAGCAATGGATACAACAAGAGACAGTTGATGGTTTCCAAAGAGGAGCCAGTTGGCACCAAACACGAGTGTCGACAAAAAGAAGCCATTCAATAATGCTACAAAAAGGACTTTTGTCAGTCGCTGCCAGATACCTTCATCCACAAATCCTCCACTGGCCAAACTCTGAACAACAAGGGACGAGGATTGAATCCCAACATTACCTCCCGTAGCCTGAATCAGGGGAACAAAAAAGGCGATTGCAGTTACGCTGGCAAGCTGTTCTTCGAAAAGTCCCATAAAACGTGCAGAGAGCATTCCTCCAAAAATTCCAATCAGAAGCCATGGCAATCTGGCGCGGGTATTTTTCCAAACCGTGTCATCCTCTTCGACGTCTTCTGTAATTCCAGACATCAGCTGCCTGTCTTCTTCCGCCTGCTCCGTGATCACATCTACAATGTCATCGATGGTGATTCGCCCCACCAATTGTCCCTGGACGTTGACTACTGGTACTGATTCCAGGTCATACTTCCTCATGATGCCGGCTACCTCGGTATCGGGCAGGTATGTTTCTACCGAAACAACATCTTGCTCATAAATGTCCGCGACCAGCTTGTTCGCGTCAGAAATCACAATATCCTGTAATGCGACTTTTCCGAGCAATTTATCCTGCTCATCCACCACAAATACGGTATAGAACTTTGTGACATTCTCTGCCTGCTTCCTGATTTCCTCCACACATTGTACCACGGACCAATTGCTTCGCGCCTTTATCAATTCCTTGGCCATCAAACCACCTGCAACATTTTCATCATAACGCAACAGATCGACCACTTGAGACCGCAAAACAGAATCCAGGCCACCAATCACCTCTTCGCTGATCTTGATTGGCAATTCATTTAGGATATCGGCAGCATCATCCGAATCGAGCAGGTTGATGATTTCAGTAAGCTCTTCAGGATGATAAATCTTCAGAAAGGATGTCCGGGCATCGCTGTCAAGGTCTTTGATAATTTTTGCCCGAATCTCTATGGAGAGAAGGCTCAGAACATATTTGGATTCCTCACCATTGAATTCGTACAGCAGCACGGTAATGTCTGCGGGATTGACTTCCGCGAGGCTTTCGCTAATGAACAGGCCATCTCGCGAATCCAGCGCATCCTGAAACCGGTCACGAAACTCCTTAGTTAATTCAAACTCAACGAACTCCTTCACTTTTTTGGATGGATCGTATTAAAAAAATAAAATCTTCTACTGATAATTGCTCCGGACGTTTGTCCATGATGTCCATGGCAACTACAGGGCCGGGCAAATTTAGATGTTTCAGTGCGTTGCGCAATGTTTTCCGCCTCTTTTGAAAAGCTTGTTTCACTACGTGTTGAAAAAGTGCTTCATCACAATCCAAATACTTACGGTCGTTTCGCTTCAACCTGATCACCGCGGACATCACTTTAGGGGGAGGAATAAATACACCAGGCGGAACCTTAAACAAATATTCGATATCATAAAAGGCCTGCAACAAAACACTCAGTATACCATATACTTTGTTGCCATGAATGGAGCAGATCCGGTCCGCCACTTCCTTTTGCAGCATGCACACTACCTGATCAACCTGATCGCGCGCTTCGAGTACCCTAAATAAAATCTGTGATGAGATATTGTACGGGAAATTGCCAATGATGCTGAACGGGCCTTCGAATATTTTATTCAAATCCATCTTCAAAAAATCACCTTCCAAAATTCTGTCCGATAACTCGGGGAATTCCTTCCGCAGGTAGGCCACTGATTCAAAGTCAATTTCAACCAGTTGAAGATCAATGTTTTCTTTCAACACCAAAAGGCGTGTCAGCACGCCCGTACCAGGACCGACTTCCAGGACAGGTGCGGGAGGATGATCATTGAGTAATAACGCATCTACAATTTTGCGAGCCACATTGGCGTCCTTTAAAAAATGTTGACCTAAGAATTTTTTGGGACGTACCATGGCTGGAAAACTAATCGAATTTTGGAAGAATCACCTTGTGTGGCGACAAAAATCTAGCGGCAAATGATCATCGTGAAGTTTATGCTCGCGAAGGTAGGTCAATCCCTCCCGACCTATTTTTCTTTCATTAACTTGCATTGCGTTCAGCACCTTAACGGCGTGGAACAACCCTGAAGATGAATTTACCGCAAACACCCCAGAAGCCCCGAATTGGCATTACATTGGGTGATATCAATGGCATCGGCCCTGAAGTAGTCATTAAGGCATTGGCAGATCCTCGCTTATTAAGTGTCATTACTCCGGTAATCTATGGATCAACCCGTGTGTTATCGTACTACCGGAAATTGATGAACCTCGAGGAATTCAATTACAGTCAGGTCAAGTCCAAGGGGCAGTTTTTTCCAAAAGCAATTAATGTTGTCAATTGTTGGGAAGAAGAAATCAAAATAACCCCAGGACAACCAGCGCGCGAATCCGGGAAGGCAGCGTTGATGAGCCTGAGAAAGGTTGTCGAAGAAGTAAAAGAGGGTTTGCTCGATGGTTTCGTTACTGCACCCATCGACAAGAATACGATCTACAGCGATGAATTTCCTTTTCGTGGCCATACGGAATATCTTACCCAAACCTTTGATGCCACTGAAAGCCTCATGTTGATGGTCGGTGAATCATTAAAAGTTGGACTGGTAACAGAGCACGTTCCTGTAAAAGATATAGCAAAATACATCACCCGCGAACGTGTTGAATTGAAAATACGATTGATGGAACTGTCGTTGAAGAATGACTTTCAGATTGGCAAACCAAAGATTGCCGTGCTGGGACTAAATCCTCATGCTGGTGATGAAGGCTTGATTGGGGAGGAAGAGAATACCGTGATTAAGCCAGTGATCAATGACTTAAAAAGCAAGGGCAAACTCGTCTTTGGTCCCTATCCTGCCGATGGTTTCTTTGGTTCCGGCCAGCATCAGAAGTTTGATGGAATTTTATCAATGTATCATGACCAGGGGCTTGTACCATTCAAATACATAGCCTTTGAGAACGGAGTCAACTTCACTGCTGGATTGCCGACGGTCAGAACATCCCCAGACCACGGCACGGCCTACGCCATTGCCGGGAAAAATCAAGCAGATGAAAGCTCATTGCGCCAGGCTATTTTCCTGGCAACCGACATCATCAAGAACAGAGCTCTGCAAGTGAGCAGCCAGTAAGGTTAATTCAATCGTGTGAATGCCAAACAATCACAAGATAGATTGCTTAATTTTGAGGCAATTACCATGGATTCTGTCACCAAAAAAAAGCTCAATATCCTGATCCAACTGGCGGAAGCTGACAAGCATTTTGCAAAGTCCGAACGGGAAATGATTCTGCGAATTGCAAGAGAGCACAATTTTGATGAGGAGGAGGTTACGAACCTGATCCGCAATCCAGAGCCATTTGAGGACCTGGGTGCCCTCTCGCAACCCCAAAAGACTGATTACCTGATATCTTCCATACAACTGATTTTTGCTGACCAGAAAGTATTTGAGAGTGAGATCATTTTTGCTAAGAATATCGCTATTAAGCTTGGATTTAAGAAAATTGTAGTGGATTACCTCTTAGAAAACTTTGAGAAAACAAGCGCTGAAGAATTGGAAAACAAAGTTATTGCGGATTTTTTGATGACTTGATACTTCAGAAATGTGATCCAGAGTCGCAGACCTTAATTTATAGCCAAAAAAGGGCACTCCAACTCATTAATCGAGAAAATACAGGCCAAATCCGGAAAATCCTGATAAATTTGCGCGCTTATTTTGGAGCCAATGCGGGCAAAGGACTTTAAAGTGAACATTGTTGGTTTGAGTCAAAAAGCGCATCGTTTTGATTACGAATTGGACGATGAGTTTTTCAAGCTTTACGGGACTTCGCTGCTGGAAAGTGGGCATTTTAAGGTGGATATTACTTTGGATAAGAGAGAAACGATGATTGAGGGGTTGTTTCACATTCAAGGGGTAGCGCATCTGATCTGCGACAGAAGTCTTGAGGCGTTTGATTACCCGATGGAAATTGATCGCACCATCCGCTTCCAATATGGTGAGGAAGAAAAAGAACTGAGTGACGAGATTGTGATGATTACCCGAGAACAAACCCGTCTTGACATAGGGCAGTACTTATATGAATTGATTGGAGTGAGTTTGCCAATGAAGCGCCTCCACCCAAAATTTAAGAATGATGAGTTCGAAGAAAGTGAAATACAATTGGTTTACTCTTCCCCAATTGACAAGAATGAAAAAGAAGAGGATGCCATTGATCCACGATGGGAAAAACTAAAAAAATTAAAATAAACTGTTATGCCAAATCCCAAACGAAAAACCTCGAAGACACGCCGCGACAAGAGAAGAACCCATTACAAGGCGATTCCAAAGCAATTTGTAATTGATCAAACAACAGGAGAAAACCATTTGCCACATAGGGCCTTTTGGCACGAAGGCAAGTTATATTATAAAGGTAATGTTGTGATGGAGAAAGAAGTACTGGCGTAAGCAAGTATGTACTTCCTTCCATTGGTTACCAACAAAACTTTTTATCCTGCTGATTGCAAAAATCAGTGGAAACAATAGCCTGACGCCCGACTGGATACAGCCGGGCATTTGTTTTTTTTATATGCCACATGAATAAAATCCGAGCAGCGATTACAGGGGTAGGCGGTTATGTGCCGGACTACATTCTGACCAATAAAGAGTTGGAGTCGATGGTGGAGACCAACGATGAGTGGATCACTTCAAGGACTGGGATCAAAGAGAGACGAATCTTGAAAGGTGAAAACCAGGGAGTATCCGTCATGGGAATTGCTGCCGTGAAAGAGATGCTGGCTAAAACAAAAATAGACCCAAAGGAAATTGACTTGGTAATTTTTGCGACCGTGACAGCCGACATGACCTTTCCGGCGACAGCCAATATTGTGGCTACTGCTGTAGGCGCCACCAATGCATTTAGTTATGACTTAAGTGCGGCGTGTTCCGGCTTTCTTTTTGCCCTGACTACTGGCGCGAGTTTCATCGAATCAGGAATGTATAAGAAGGTAGTGGTGATTGGCGGTGATAAGATGTCGGCAATCCTTGACTATACAGACCGGTCAACCTGTATCATTTTCGGTGATGGAGCCGGTTGTGTACTGCTGGAGCCAACCACTGAAGATTTAGGGGTGATGGATTCCATTCTCAAAAGCGATGGGAATGGTGAAAGTTACCTTCATATGAAAGCAGGAGGAAGTCGGATGCCTGCCTCTCATGAGTCAGTAGACAAGCACCTCCATTCAGTCTATCAGGAAGGGTCGGCTGTCTTTAAGTTTGCCGTTACCAACATGGCAGATGTAGCTGCACAAATTGCTGAACGCAATCACTTAAAGTCCAATGACATTCAGTGGCTGGTTCCGCATCAGGCGAACAAGCGGATCATTGATGCAGCCGCAAGTCGCGTGGGCATCACAGAAGATAAAATCATGATGAACATTGCTAAGTATGGAAATACGACGGCTGGAACGATTCCACTATTGCTGTGGGATTATGAGAAAAAATTAAAGAAAGGCGATAATCTGATTATGGCTGCATTTGGCGGAGGATTTACATGGGGCTCTATCTATGTCAAATGGGCATACAATAGCAACTGAGGGCCTCCAACAATCAACTTGCAAATATTTAATTCATTAGTAACTTCACAACTCGCTCTTTATGGCCACCATATCGGATTTAAGTAAAGGAAATTATATTCGCTACAATGGCGAAATTATGCAGGTCGAAGAGCTTCAGCACCGCACACCAGGAAACCTACGTGCCTTCTATCAAGTAAAAATGCGCAACCTTCGCAACGGGAAACTTGCTGAAAATCGCTTCCGCCCTGGAGACTCCGTTGATTTACTTCGTGTGGAAACAAAAGAATACCAATACCTGTATTCTGACGGCAGCAGTCTCGTTTGCATGGACAACGATACTTTTGACCAAATCTATCTAGACAAAGAATTGCTGGGTCCATCCGTGAAATACATTAAAGAAGGAGTAAAATTGATCATTGCTTTTGAAAATGGAACCAATGCGATTACCGCAGAAGCACCATTGCAGGTTGTCGTCAACATCACTTATACCGAACCCGGCGTACAGGGAGATACAGCAACAAGAACCTTAAAAACTGCTACCATAGAGACAGGAGCAGAAATTCGAGTGCCCCTTTTTATTAATACAGGGGACAACGTAAAAATTGATACACAGTCTGGTGAGTACATCGAACGTGTTAAATAGTTACCTATGAGTAAGGGCACAGGACCAAAAGTCAAATCCAAATCTCAGTCAAATGGAAAGTCGGAAGACTCAAAATCAAAATACCCGGAAATGAAAACATCAGAAATACGAGACCTCATTGATTTCATCTCGCAATCAGGCCTGAATGAAGTTAACATCGAAACCAAAGAACTAAAGCTCCATGTGAAGCGGGAACCCGATCAGAAAGTGATGAAATCTTCCCCTGCACCCATGGTGACCATGCAAGCCGCACCGGTCGTGGCCCCCGCCATGGTGGCCGCCGCTCCGAAACAGGAAAACCCCGTCATGGCGGGAAAGAAGACAATCGACATTAAATCTCCCATGATTGGCACATTCTTCCGATCTGCAAATCAGGACTCCCCTCCATTCATCTCCGTGGGAGACAAGGTCTCAAAAGGGCAAACGGTATGCATCATAGAGGCCATGAAACTTTTTAATGAAATCGAATCGGAAGTATCTGGCACCGTGGTGAAGGCGATGATAGAAAATTCTTCACCCGTGGAGTATGACCAGGTTCTGTTTGTGGTGGAGCCTGACTAAGGTCTATCTCCATTTTCATTCATGGCAGTGGCTAAATTCTATTACTTTCAAAACTGAATAATCGTGTTTAAGAAAATATTAATAGCGAATCGTGGGGAAATTGCACTGCGGGTAATTCGTACGTGTAAGGAAATGGATATTAAGACCGTTGCAGTATATTCTACGGCCGATCGGGAAAGTCTGCATGTTCGCTTTGCAGACGAGGCTGTCTGCATCGGTGGCCCTCCAAGCAAGGAATCTTATTTGAACATTCCAAGGATCATCTCAGCGGCTGAGATTACCAACACGGACGCGATTCATCCGGGTTACGGTTTCCTCTCCGAGCGTGCCGAGTTCTCAGCAATATGCCATGAGTACGGAATTAAGTTCATAGGCCCTACTCCTGCCATGATTGAGTCTATGGGTGACAAGGCGACGGCAAAGGAGACGATGAAGAAAGCGGGGGTGCCTGTGATCCCAGGCTCAGAGGGGCTTCTCGCTTCAATTGAAGAAGGAATGAAGATCGCCAGGGAAATAAAATACCCGGTGATCGTGAAGGCGACTGCAGGTGGTGGCGGTAAGGGAATGCGCATCATCAATAACGAATCTGAATTCAAGAAAGGCTGGGACGATGCAAAGCGGGAAGCTGCCGCATCTTTTGGAAACGATGGCCTCTACCTTGAAAAGTTTGTGGAGGAGCCACGGCATATTGAAATTCAATTGGTTGGAGATCAATATGGAAAAGCGTGTCATCTATCTGAGCGCGATTGTTCTATCCAACGCAGGCATCAGAAATTGGTAGAAGAGACTCCATCACCGATTGTGAGCCAGGAGCTGCGAGAACGCATGGGCGAAGCGGCCATTAAAGGAGCTAAATCCATCAACTACGAGGGCGTCGGCACCATTGAGTTCCTGGTGGACAAGCATGGTGATTTCTACTTTATGGAGATGAACACCCGGATACAAGTGGAACATCCAATCACGGAAGAAGTGACCGACTTTGATCTTATCAAAGAACAGATAAAGGTTGCTGCCGGTGTCCCGATCTCCGGACGAAACTATTTTCCCAACCTCTTTGCCATGGAGTGCCGCATCAATGCAGAAGATCCTTCCAATGGATTCAGACCATGCCCGGGAAAAATTATTAATCTCCATCTACCCGGTGGTCATGGAGTTCGTGTAGACACTCATGTATATGCCGGCTACACCATTCCGCCGAATTATGACTCTATGATAGCCAAACTTATTACGACGGGTCAATCTCGTGAAGAAGTAATCACAAGAATGAAGAGAGCATTGAGCGAATTTGTGATCGAAGGGGTCAAGACCACCATACCGTTCCATCTTGCACTGATGGACAACGCGATTTTTCGTTCCGGTAAGTTCACCACGAAGTTCCTTGAAACATCCTTTGACTTCTCCACCATCAAGAAGTAGCCTTCTTTAAAAAGAAAAACCCCGATAAATCGGGGTCCCTGCATCACCATAAAGGTTTAGGTTAAGGAAACACAAGTATCAAACATACTGGTTTAGCATCACCGGCATCACCAGCATGAGTATATCTTCATTCTTATCCTTTTCTACCGGCAGAATTACTCCAGCTTTGTTGGGCGCCGACATGTTTAGCTTTATTTGGTCTGTATCGAGATTGCTCAACATCTCAATCATAAAACGGGCATTGAAGCCGATCTCAATATCTTCACCTTCATGCTCACATGAGAGCCGCTCGTTAGCTTCATTGGAGAAATCCAAATCCTCTGCAGACACCTGAAGCTCACTGCCCGTGATCTTCAATCGCACCTGGTGTGTTGTCTTATTGGCGTAAATTGAAATACGTTTGAGCGAACTAAGGAAATCTCCCCTGCTAATTGTCATCTTAATGGTGCTGGAAGAAGGGATCACATTTTCATAATCCGGAAACCGCTCGTCAATCAGGCGGCATATCATTCGAATGGTGCCGAATTTGAAAAAAGCATTGGATGTATTGAAGTCAATGGTAACATCTGTATTTTCAGAGGGGAGCGTCGACTTCAACAGGTTCAACGCTTTGCGAGGTATAATAATGGTATGGCCACTATCAGATTTTACGTCGGTTCTTCGGTAGCGAACAAGGCGATGGCCATCGGTAGAAACAAAAGTGGTGTTTTTTTCACCGAGGTTAACATACACGCCTGTCATAGCGGGGCGAAGCTCGTCATTGCTGGTAGAGAAAATGGTGTTGCTAATGGCACGAGCGAGCACCTCGGATGAAATCGAGGCTGAAAAGTCATTGCTCACAGAGGGCACCTTCGGAAAATCCGTGGCATTTTCTCCTGAAAGCTTATATCGACCGTTGTCAGAACTTAGTTCAATGCTGTAAGTTGATTCATCGATCGAGAATGTAACAGGCTGATCAGGAAGGTTTTTAAGCGTGTCCAGGAGAATCCTTGCTGGGACAGCGATGTTGCCTTTCTCCTTTGACTCTACGGTAATCTCAGTGATCATCGAGGTCTGCAGGTCAGACGCGGTCACCGTCAAATGGTTTTTATCTATTTCAAAGAGAAAATTCTCCAAAATAGGAACGACCGGGTTCGTGGTGATCACCCCGTTGATATAAGAAAGTTGCTTCAGCAGGTAGCTGGAGTTAACGATGAACTTCATGTAAATCAGTGGTTATGGTTGATGGTTGTGATGCGCTAAGTTAGGAAGAAATTGGGTTTTGAAAAATGAGCCCTAAGGTCGAACAGGGAGGAAATAGTCCTTCCTCCTTACAATTTCAGCAATCTTGCTTTTCTCCAGTGCCACGATCTGTCCATCTGCCAAGCGGCCATAGACCTCATTGTCGCCCTTCCGGGGGGTAAACAACTCCAGGATATACACCCGGCTGGCAATATCTTTTATCTCAATCCGTACGGCTGGCTCCGTGGCAACCAGGCTATCCATTTTAGGCTGGCCGGCGGAAACAAACTTCGATGCAAAAAGAAGGGAAACAGCATCCAAATAGTCATTGATTCTCGTAGTATCGACTGCGGCCAGGTCCTTGATTCCGAAGTAGCGGTCTTTCAAGATAATTTCAAAACTCTGTTTTGGCTCCTTTAAATACCTCGATGAAAGGGATTTGAAATTTCGCCATGTGAAATCAAAAATTCTTTTGCTTCGCCAGCCGTTCTCATCGAGTTCCAGGACTCCCGCCACATAAACCCGGTAGCCAGGAATATTCATCACATATGGCTGCAGGTCGCCTTCTTTCTGGAACCAGGTTTCTGTCTTTATCGCATTCCCGCCTGCTAAAAAATTCATCTTTGTATTTCCATTTTCAATAAGGGAAATCTGGATCCCATGCATGGACAACTGTTGATTGACAGAATCTTTCATTGAAGAGGCGACAGGTCTTTTTGGGGCAGCTTGTTGAAGGGTGGCAAAAAGGAGGGTAATCATCTTCGGGTCTGCGTCCCATTTCTCGTTCACGCGCCATCGGCTACCATCATATTTCAAATTGATTTTTCCCATCGGTGAAACCAATATCACCTGATCAATTTTTTCAAACTGTGAAATTTTGAAAATACCCTGATCGATTTCAGTCTTGGCTTCTTTATGATTGAGGAAGAAAATAAGACAAGAACTCATCATCATGAGGCCGAGTGTAATTGCTAAATATTTATTCTTATTCCGCTGCATCGGTTGGTCTAGTCATGATGATCTTTCGCCGACGAACTCAAGCCAAAACTGGCATATTTCTTACTTCTGAAATAAAGTTTGAGCATACCAAAAATCATGATAACCATCAGCGGCAAAGACAAATTAATCGCCTGCCAGAAAAATCTCTCCTGTTTGATTTTCTCTTTGTCGAGCGGTCGGATTTTTACTTGCTTGTTCCGGGTGCTGATCACGCCACCCTCATCTGTCAGGTATGCAACCATGTTCAAAATCAGTTCCTGATTTGCAAATGTGTAACCAGAAAAGCTATCAAATCCAAGGGGTTGGGGCTGGCCTGTTTTGGGGCTGATGTCATTCCTTGCCATGTCGCCATCTGCCACAATAATTAGTTTAGAAGGTACACCGATCGATCTAAACCCAGTTGAGTCGACGTCCTCCGGCAAGAAACGGTTGGTATAAAGTGAAGAAAATTTTCCCTCCAATAAATAAGCGGAAGCAAAAGGCCCGGTTGAGAAATTCGCTGGAGTAAGTTCTTTCCGCAGGTCATCGACACTTATTTTGACGGGTGCCATCACCTTGCGGGAATGGATGGAGGAAAGCAGAAGAGGTGTCTTTCGTATTCCAATCGCCTTTACAGTATCGATCGTACTTCCAATCTTCAGAAAACTGGCGTCCAGATTCCGGGTGATGGGATGATTGGCATAGTGATTAACCAATGGAAAGAATGGCCACTCAAGTGGAGTCATTTGAGGTTTGCCATTCACATTGCCGGTGATCACTGGTACCCGAAGCGAAACAAGATCCTGGACAATATCCAGATTGATCCGCACACCATAACGAAACAGCAAATCATCCAGTGCAAGCTGAAAAGGCAAAGCAAAGTAATTCTTACCAGATGCGCTGTCCATGTTGGCCTCCAACGGATCGATCAACAACAATAGTCTGGCGCCACTCAGTAGATATTGATCAAGATTGTATTTGGCTGCTTCTGAAAATGGACGCGTGGGTTTGGCCACGATCATCACGTCATATTGATTCAGGGACTTCCTTACATTGAGACTGGTTTTAAAAACATCATAAGACTCGAGCAGCGCATTATTCAGGCTTGCTATATGCAAACTATCCAGCTCTCCTTCACCCGTGACAAAAGCAATCCTTTTTCTGTTGGGATTAAATAACTTGTTTATTGCGTTTGCTAATTCATATTCAAGTCCTTCAATGGACTGATTCAACACTTCATCAGAACGTCCGGCTGCTTTACCCTTCAAGAGCATGACACCGGTCTCTGCCCCTCCGTAAGAAATTAAAGCTCCCGGGAATACACGCTTTTGTGTTCTCTTTCCATTCACGTTATCGATCACATCCAAAGGTTGAATACCCTTCGATGCAAGGGAGCCCATGAATTCCTGCTGAGCTTGTTGGCCTGAGGCACTGGCAGGGTCTTTAAAAACATAATGGATCTTATTATCAGAATAGACTCTGAATTCCTCCAGTGTCTCTTCGATGGCCTTTCTTAGCCTCCGGAATCCTGCATTCAAATCGCCCTCCAGGTAGACCTCCACATATACATCATCGTCGAGTTTTTGTAAAAGTTCTTTCGTAGGCTCTTTGATCGTGTATCGTTTCTCTTCCGTGAGGTCTAGTCTTATGAAATAAAATGATGCCAGCTGGTTGAGGAGTATGACCAATACTATTCCATTGAGCAATAATAACAAATCACCAAGTTGCTTCTGGCTCCATCTCACCATGATCGGCTGGATAAAACTGTTTTGGCGGAGAGAAGCATAATGCCCACCACGCTGAAAAAATAAACAAGATCACGACTGTCAATCAGTCCCTTACTCATCGATTCGTAGTGATACAAGATTCCCAGCTGTTTTATGAAAAGTACACTTTCGCCATTGCTAAACAACGTACCGGCAGTATCAAATCCCACATAGAAGATAAAACATAGAAATGCGGCGATGATAAAGGAAACAACCTGATTGGGAGTAAAAGATGAAGCTAAAATTCCTACCGAACAAAAAAGACCACCGAGCAAAAACATTCCAATGAAAGAACCGACCACGCCCGGCGTGTCGATATTTCCGATTGGATTTCCCAACTGGTAAAGCGTGAAATAATAAATCATAGTGGGTGTCATGGAAATAATGACAAGGCAAAACGAGGCAAGGAATTTTCCCACTACAATATCGCCTTCCGTCAAAGGCTTTGTCATCAACAATTCAAGCGTTCCCATTTTCTTTTCTTCTGCGAGGCTTCTCATGGTAATCGCTGGAACCAGGAAAATAAAAACATACGGACCGAAAGAAAAGAGTGTGCTCATATCGGCATACCCATAGTCGAGAACGGAAGTATCGGGGAACACCCAAACAAGCAGGCCCATGGTAACCAAAAACACGCCAATGACCAAGTATCCGATCAGCGAATTGAGAAAGCCATTGAATTCCTTGAAGAAGATATCAATCATGGCATCTCAGGCTTTGCTTCCATTTGTGTAAGTTGACTAAAGACAGATTCAAGAGATCCTTCTTCTTGCTTTAACTCAATTAAAGAAAGGTTTTTTTCTACAGCGTAGGCGACCAACCGTGACCTGACGTCGACATCATGAGATTGTCTCAAGCGAAAACGGAAGTGTTCAAGTTTGCTTACATGTTCTACACCATCAATGGTAAGCAATTCCTGTTCACTAATTTCATTGGCAAATGCAACGATCAAATAATTTTGTCCTCCCCGCAAGAGATGGTCAAGTCGATCGTCCGCCACCACCGAGCCTTTGTTGATCACGATGACACGATCGCATAGTGCGACCACTTCCTGAAGAATGTGAGTAGAGAAAAGTACCGTTTTGTTTTTGCTCACTGTCTTTATAAGCTTCCGAATTTCAATCAGCTGGTTCGGATCCAAACCAGAAGTTGGCTCATCCAACACCAGCACTTTTGGATCGTGAATGAGCGCCTGAGCAAGCCCAACCCGTTGACGAAATCCCTTCGAGAGCATACCAATTTTCTTGTTTTGCTCAGCAGTAATTCCGCAAAGCTGGATCATGTCCGAAATCCTGGAAGACCTCAAAGATGACTTCAGGCCGTAGATGCCGGCCATAAAATTGAGATACTCATGAACGTACATTTCCAGATACAGTGGGTTGTGTTCCGGGAGATACCCCGTATGGCTCTTTACCCTCATGGGTTGCTCCACCACATTCTCACCTGCGACAAAGACAGTACCATTTGTAGGAGGCAAATAACCGGTGATGATCTTCATGGTGGTAGACTTGCCCGCACCGTTGGGGCCAAGGAATCCTACAATTTCACCTTCTTCCACAGTAAAAGATATACCGTCAACAGCCACCTGCTGGCCATATTTCTTTGTGAGGTTTGTAACTTTTATTGACATGATCTACGCAAAATAAAGCATAAAGAAGAAGTCGTCCTACCCCTCACTTCACCCGATCCAAAGGGTTAAACTCATTAAATTCCTTTTACGCCAGATTCTAATTTAGATTCAATAACTAAGGCCAAATTTCCTAAAATCGCACGGGAGGGAGATGTAATAAAAAAATAGCCACAGATTGCACCGATTTCCGCAGATGATTCTATCTGTGTTTATCTGGGCAATCTGTGGCAATCATCTGTTCTGCTTTCTTTTCGTGGGAAGCCTAGATGGTCACTTTCTTCAAACCTGGAACATTAATTGCCGTTCAAAAGGAAATTAAGAAATTTGTACAACCTTTCTCCCCTATGAAGCGTCTCGTGATCGTTGTTCATCTGTTTATTTCAGTCAGTTCCCTGGCCCAGACTGGCTATAAAATTGATTTTAAGATCAAAGGCCTAAAAGATACCACGGCCTATTTGGGTTACTACACCCTTGAAACAACCTATTTGAAAGATACAGCCCGGATCAACAGCCAGGGTGTCGGCACATTTGAAGGAAAGCAAAATCTGGCGCAGGGCTTCTATATTTTTGTGCTGGGCAAAACAAAAATTCTTGATTTCGTCGTCGGAAGCCAGCAGCATTTCAGTTTCGAGACGAGTACGGAAGAATATATTCAGAATATGAAAGTGAAGGGGGATGAAGATAATCGTCTGCTCTTCGAGAATCTCATTTTCATCAGCGAGCGTCATAAAGAAGCAGAGCCATTTCTTAAAATCCTTCAAGACAGCACATTGAATGAAGACCAAAAGAAAGCATCCAGAGAGGCGTTTGCTAAAATCAACGATAAGGTCATGAGCTATCAGGATGGAATTATTTCAAAATATCCGACCACGATGACGGCGCGATTCATGAAGGCCGATAAACCGGTACAAATACCTGACCCACCTAAGCTGGCCGATGGCTCGATTGACTCAACTTTTCAATTACGATATTACCGGGCCCACTTCTTCGACAATTTCGACCTTGCGGATGATGCGCTGCTACGCCTACCAAAGCCCTTCTATACAATCAAGGTGAATGAGTATCTGGATAAACTTTTCCTGCAAAGTCCAGACAGTGTGATGGCCGCCATCGATGGTCTAGCCAACAAAGTCAAGAAAAACCAGGAGAGCTATAAATACCTGATTTGGGGATGTGTTTTTAGATATCAAAAGCCCGCGATCATGGGTCTCGATGAAGTGTATGTGAGACTCTACGATAAATATTTTGCGTCTGGTGAAATGGATTTTTGGATCAATGATCAAACCAAGAAGAGCTTGAAAGACTATGCCGACAAATTGAGAGGAAGCCTTATTGGAAAGACGGGAGCCAACTTAAGCATGCAGGACCAGAATTTTCAACAGAAGTCACTCTATGAAATCAAAAAGAAATATACCGTCCTCTATATTTTTGATCCTGACTGTGGACATTGCCGCGAAGAATCACCAAAACTGGTGGAGTTCTATAATAAGAACAAAGTAAAATACAACGTAGAGGTATTTGCGGTAAGTGCCGACACCTCGATGCAAAAGATGAGGGATTATATTAAGGAAATGAAGATGACCTGGGTGACAGTTAACGGACCCAGGAGTTACGTCGGCCAGTACTCCAAATTGTACTATGCGGAGACTACTCCTTCATTATACTTACTCGATGAAAAGCACAAGATCATTGCCAAGGGCTTACCGGTTGACAAACTGGAAGATTTTCTTGCAAGCTACTCGAGGATGCTTCAGAAAAAGGCTGTTGTGAAGCCCAAAGGAACCTGATCGAATGCTCCCAGGTTACAATTCATAGGCCTATTCTGCAGCTTTACTACAAATAGGTAAATAATTACACCTGTTGGTGCAACTATTTACCCCGTGCAGAGTATCTAAGTAATAAATCAGCTTCCAATGGCCATCCTCGATTCCTTATTTGGCAAAAAGAAAAAAGAATTCCGTGCCTCCTGCAGGATTACCAAAGAACCCCTCGAAAAAGGCTACGGGTACCTTCTTACCACTTCTCAGATTGTGTCGAGCAAAAAATACTGGGATCTTGTGATGACTGAGCCCGAGACGCTCTCCTATACGGTTTCTCATTTTAAGAACCAGGCCACAGGCACCCAGATGCGTTCAATGATATTTGAAAAATATGCTTCTGTGGATAGACCCTGGATCATTTCAGATTCTGTGATCAATTATTTTGAGGTAGATAAAAACACCGCGAAAGAAAATGCTAAAAAATGGTGGGAGCTCGAAGGCAACTTCGTTCCTAACAACACAGGTGCAGCGGGCGCAACCCTTGATCCAATGACCTTCCAAACCTGGAAGAACTATGCCATCCTGGAGGCAGGTAGAGAAAGAGTTATTTAATAGCCAACGATTACTCCTATTTTACCCGTTGTATGGTAAACTGAACCAATTGGGTGAGGGAGGTTTTATAATTTGATTCTGGAAAATCATTCAAAAATTGCAGCGCCTGATTGTAATATCTTTCCATCGCTTCCTTCGCATATTCAATCCCGCCTGATTTCTTCACAAAATCGATTACCTCTTTTACTTTCTTTGACTTTTCGCTTTCATTTTTCACAATACGTATGATTTTTCTTTTCTCCAGCCAGGGAGCTTTTGAAAGAGCATAAATCAGCGGCAGGGTCATTTTCTTTTCTTTGATGTCGATCCCGACCGGCTTGCCAATCTCTGCATCACCATAATCAAAAAGGTCGTCTTTGATCTGAAATGCCATCCCGATGTGCTGACCAAATAACCTCATTTTTTCAACTGTCGCCGGATCCGCACCAGCGGAAGAAGCTCCGACCGCACAGCAAGATGCAATCAGAGAAGCAGTCTTCTGACGAATAATCTGATAATAAACTTCTTCGCTGATGTCCAGATGTCTGGACTTCTCCATCTGAAGCAGTTCACCTTCACTCATTTCATTCACGGCATGATTTACAATGCTGAGCAATTCAAATTCCTTGTTTTCGATGGATAGCATCAGTCCGCGGGAGAGTAGAAAATCACCCACCAACACAGCGATCTTATTCTTCCACAACGCATTGACGGAAAAAAAACCGCGTCGGTAGTCTGAGTCATCAACGACATCGTCGTGGACTAAAGTCGCAGTGTGAAGCAATTCTATCAACGAAGCGCCCCTAAAGGTAGATTCACTGATCTTCCCGCAGGTCCCGGCGCTTAAGAAAATGAACATGGGACGCATTTGTTTGCCCTTGCGTTTGACAATGTAGTTCATGATTTTATCCAGCAGCAGCACCTTGGTATGCATGCTGGCACGGAACTTTTGTTCAAATTCTTCCATCTCAAGAGCGATGGGTGCTTTTATATCGTCAAGGCGTAAGGACATGGCTTGCAATATAACAGCCAACAGCCGATAGTAGCTAGGTCCCAAAAGTCAAATTCCAAAAAAACCGCCGGCTCCCTACTTTTGACATTGGACTTATGACTATTTTAGGGCCAATGGATGAGATAGACAAACAATGGGAACAAGTGGTCTTTTCGATCTTTGTGCTGATCATCGCTTTTCTGATTGGCAGAATCTTGCGTTTCGTCGTAGGGAGATTTTTTAAAGCTGCGGCGCGCAAGCTGAAAGTTGACCCTACCCAATATAATTTCTTCAAGAACGCAATAGACTCTGTCGTTTTCCTCATTGCAATTGTCATCATTTTTCGTTCTATACCCAGTTTGCGCTCCGTTGGCAATACGCTTTTGACAGGTGCTGGAATTCTCGCCGCCATTGTTGGGTTTGCCTCACAACAGGCATTCTCAAATATTATTAGCGGAATCTTTATTGTCATCTTTAAGCCCTTCAGTGTGGGGGACCGAGTTAAGATCGGAGAGCTCTACACTGGTGATGTGGAAGACATCACTCTTCGTCATGTGGTGATCAAAGACTTTGAGAACAAACGCATCATCATTCCAAATGCAGTCATCAGCAACGAAGTCATCGTCAACTCTACCATTACGGATGAAAAAGTATGCATCTTCATCGAATTTAGCATTTCACTACAATCCAACATTGAGCACGCCCAGAAGATCATCCAGGAAGAAGCGTTGAAGCATCCGCTTTGCATCGATAATCGTTTGGAGGCTGAATTGGCAAAGGGTGAACATGCAGTGATGGTGAGGGTCATGGGGTTTACAGATATCGGCACCCAACTCAGGGCATACGCCTGGGCTAACAATCCTACCGACGGCTTCGATCTAAAATGCGATCTGAATAAGACGGTGAAAGAGCGCTTTGAAACCGAGGGAGTAGAAATGGCCATGCCTTTGAGAATCCTCTCCTATAAAAATCAACCCAACTCCCTCCAGTAATGGCTAAGCAAAAGACTTTGGGAATAGAAGCAAAAGCACCGAGTGACAATCATGTCATTCTGGAACTAATCCAATATACGGAGCATGAATACGGAATGGAGGCTGACATTCCGGTAGATGAATTATTAACTCAAATTAAGAGTGAACAAGTCAACTGGATTAACGTTGACGGACTTCATGACAAATCGATTGTCTTAAAACTCGGAGAGCATTTCTCTCTCCACCCCTTGCTCATCGATGATATTCTGAGTGACCATACTCCAAAGGCGGAAGAGTTTGACGATCATCTATTTTTTACTTTGAAGATGCTTTACCGCATCCAGAACAACAAGATTGACTATGAGCAAATAAGCTTCGTTCTCGGAAAGAATTATCTGCTTTCCTTTCAGGAAAAAGAAGGTGACTTATTCGGGCAACTTCGTGAAAAGATCAAGAAGAACTCCGGTCGTTTTAGAATGCGAAAAGCAGATTACCTGCTTTATCGTCTGATCGATGTGATTGTAGATAATTACTATGCCGTTTTGGATGAAGTCGGACAGCAGATCGAAAAAGTTGAGGACGAGGTATATCAAAACCCGACGGGCCGTGAGTTCCAGAAGATACAAAAGATAAAAAAAGAACTGATCTATTTAAGGAAAGCACTTTATCCGTTACGAGATGCTATTAGCAAACTGGCAAAGGATGAAAGCGGTTTTATTGAGCAGGCCAACGTGCGATACTTTGGCGATGTGTATGACCATGTGGTACACCTCCTTGATTCGCTGGATACTTATAAAGATCTCACCACAAGCCTAATGGATATTCATATCAATACGATGAATACCCGAATGAACGAGGTGATGAAAGTGCTTGCGGTGATATCAACCATTTTCATGCCATTGACTTTTATTGTCGGGATTTATGGGATGAATTTTGATTTTATGCCCGAGTTGCACTCCATATTTGGCTACCCGTTGGTGATGCTCATCATGGGCATCATTGTTTTTGGCATGCTCCGCTTTTTTAAATTCAAAAAATGGTTTTAACTTTCTAAACCCTAACCCCAGGAACCCATGTTTATTCCAATACTCCTCCTCCTCGTAGGCTTTGCCATTCTTATTAAAGGGGCAGACTTTCTCGTTAACGGCGCTTCCTCCGCAGCAAAAAAATACGGTATTTCTAACCTGGCCATCGGTCTCACCGTGGTTGCTTTCGGAACTTCCATGCCTGAACTTATTGTAAGCCTGGTTTCAGCCCTTGATGGGAAAAATGACGCCTCTTTTGGTAACATCATCGGAAGCAATAATTTTAATTTACTATTTATTCTCGGAATTGCAGGCCTCATCTATCCATTGGTGGTGCAGCGTAACACGGTACAATATGAAGTACCATTGTCTTTCTTGGCAGCCGCAGTACTCTTTTTATTAGTCAATGACACACTCCTATGGGGCACCCCTCCAGATGAGACCACTGGTTATCAAGGGCTCCTAGGCAGATTCGACAGCATCATTCTGCTTTTATTTTTTGCATTGTTTATTTTCTATATCTACCGAACCATGCGAACTTCCTCCGATCTGGAAGAAGGAGAGCCAATTAAACTATATAGCACGCCGGTTGCTACAGGAATGATAATTGTTGGATTAGCGATGCTTGTGGGGGGCGGCCAACTTGTAGTCGACAATGCGATCGAGATTGCGAGAGGCTACGGCCTGAGCGAAAAATTAATAGGACTTACCATCCTGGCAGCAGGCACTTCGCTGCCCGAACTGGCAACCTCCTGCGTTGCTGCTTATAGAAAGAATACGGACATCGCGATTGGCAATGTGGTGGGCTCAAATATTTTCAACATTTTCTTCATCCTGGGGATCACCGGCGTGGTTCATCCAATACAATACAACGTCGCGTTGAATTCTGACATCTACGTTTTATTGGCTTCAACAATATTGTTAATGGTCTTTATGTTCACCTTGGGCCAACGCAAGCTTGACCGCTGGGAAGCTTTCCTGATGCTGGTATTGTACATTGCTTACACCATATTTCTAGTCGTCACAGATTCAGGTGCCTCATAACCTTAAAGTCTGAGATAAAGTCTGATTCTGGTGTTACTAAAAGAAGAGGCCCACCTATAATAATAGATGGGCCTCTCTGTTAACTATTTACTCTCCTAACGGATTACTTCACTTTCTTTTCGAGCTCCGTAATTTTAGCCTGGGCTTTATCGTTGCCCAACGATTGCGACTTTTTGTAAAGCTCAAGGGCTTCTCTATAGGTGTCTTTCTTCTTGCGGGGCGCTAATTTTGTTCTGTTGGCTGCTTCCTCTACGGCTTGTCCACGGGCGAAGTAAGAATCCGCCTCGCTCATTTTGCTTAGAACCATCAGCTCCTGAATTTTAGCTTCGATCAGCGCTAGTTCCTGTTGTTTGATTTCAATCTGCGCTTGTTTATCGTTGAGCTCAGCCTCCTGGAGATCAATGGTAATCTTCATATTATCATTCTGATTTCCGAGTTCCTGAACCTTCTGCTGGAGCGATGCGATTTCCACATTCCTCTTTTCAAGATCGGCTTTCAACTTTTTAACGGTCGCTGCAAAAGCATTTGCATTGGACTTGGATTTTTTAAGCGATTTCTCAAGGTCACCAATTTTGGATTGGGTCTCCTTCACATAATTATTTAGGTCCTTCATGCGTGTGGTATAGGCTGCATAGGTTGTGCCTTCCACCATGTTTACACGCAATACCTGGCGACTGGCATCGATGGAATCCATCAATGTGCCAACTTCTTGTAAAGTTTGTGCCATTTGTTGAGTGACCTGCAATTCATTCTGAAGGGAGTCAAGCTTGCCTTTGAGCTTTTCATTTTCAGCTCCGCCGCAACTCGTCAAAAGAGCCCCTATTACTACTGCAATCAATAATTTCTTCATAAATATTTGGTTAAGATTCGGCAAAAATACATTGGTTTATCCCCCATAATGCCTGCATCAGAAAAAAAATTTAGACTAATCATCAATATCTTGACGAATGGCGTAATTTCGCCCCGGTTTAAAGGATTTCTATACCTTTTGATGTTGATGCCAATATCCACTATCAAGCAATCGCGCAGCGTAAATCTGTGCAACGCACCAATGCCTTCCGGTAATTGAAACCCTGAATTATCCATGGAGGGTTTCAAAGATCTTAATAAGTATCAGCTTTCCGTAGGAGGGATATTGGTCAGCCTGGGGATCATCTATGGCGACATCGGCACCTCACCGCTATACGTTTTTCGCGCCATCATTAATGGCCATATCATTTCTGAAGATCTGGTGATTGGGGGCGCCTCCTGTGTCTTTTGGACCCTCACCTTGATTACAACCATCAAGTATGTTTACCTCGCATTGAATGCTGATAATAAAGGTGAAGGTGGAATTTTTGCACTCTATGCATTGGTGAGAAGATACAAAGCTGGCTGGGTCATTTTTCCTGCCATTATCGGTTGTGCAGCCATTATCGCCGATGGGTTCATCACTCCATCCTTTAGCATCTCAGCTGCGGTAGAAGGACTTACGATAGATTATCCTGAAATTCCAACTGTCCCCATCGTCATTGGTATCCTCATTCTACTTTTCTTCTTTCAACAATTTGGTACCAACGTGGTAGGCGCCATTTTTGGTCCCATCATGACGATTTGGTTTGTCTTTATCGGGATCATAGGATCCATTCATCTTTTTCAAAATCCAATGGTTCTGAAAGCAGTAAATCCATATTATGCCTGGAACCTGTTAACCCAATTTCCTGGGGGGTTTTGGATTTTAGGCGCTGTGTTTCTATGTACTACCGGGGCGGAGGCCATGTATTCTGACTTAGGTCATTGTGGTAAAAGCAATATAAGAGTAGGCTGGGTGTTTGTGGTGGTTTGTCTCCTATTGAATTATTTCGGGCAGGCGGCGTGGCTCCTGACGCAACAAGGCACCTACCTAAATGAGCAAATCCCATTTTATGCAATCATACCAGAGCAGCTACTCATTTTTAGCATTATCATCGCCACTGCCGCAGCCGTCATTGCCAGCCAGGCGTTGATCTCAGGAACTTTTACACTGGTAAACGAGGCCATGAAATTAAAACTATGGCCAAGCACAAGGGTTCGCTATCCAAGTCGGATGAAGGGACAGATTTATTTGCCGGCCATCAATTGGATACTACTGGCCGGAACAATCTTAGTCGTACTGTTTTTTAAGAGGTCAGTAAATATGGAGGGTGCTTACGGCCTAGCCATTACAATCGACATGCTGATGACCACTACATTGTTGGTCTATTATTTCACCATGGTCAAAAAATCGACGTTAAGGTCCTCTGCACTGGCATTCATTTTCTTTTCACTGGAGGGGATGTTCCTGATCTCCAACCTCGATAAGTTTCCCCATGGTGGCTGGTTTACTTTTGCCATTGCCTTTGTATTCTTTGTGATCATGTTCATATTGCTCAAAGCGAGAAATCTACGCGATCGTCATACTGAATTCGTGGACTTAAAACATTATGTGCCGCTCATCCAGGATTTACAGGCGGACACTTCTATCCCAAGAGAAGCAACCAACCTTGTCTTCATGGCGGTGGCCGACAGTAAACGATACATCGATTCCAACATCATCTATTCCATATTCAAGAAACGACCCAAGCGAGCAGACGTATACTGGTTCCTTCATGTCGACACCGTCGACAGTCCATATACTTCAAAATATTCTGTCGACACGGTCATTCCCAGAAAGTGCTTCTTTGTAAGGATCAAGCTGGGCTTTAAGGCCGATCATCGTGTCAACCTTCTTTTCGCAAAAGTCCTTCATGATATGGCAGAGACCGGGGAGATTGACCTCATCAGCCATTATGAGTCCCTGCAAAAGCACAGCATGCCATCTGACTTCAAGTTTATCATGCTACACTCTCTTGCCTCTGTGGATAGCGAAATATCTTCATTCGACAACTTAATTATTCAGGGGTATCGGTTTATCAAACGTCACAGTCTCTCCACGGAAGAGATGTATGGGCTTGAACTGGCCAACGTAGAAGTGGAGACGGTCCCCATCATGGTAGGACCCATTGCAAAAGTTCGCATCAAGCGTGAAAAAGAAGAGATCGAGCGTCAAAAAGAAATCAACTATGCGCAGTGAGTTGACGATTAACTGAGTCAGTCTTAAAGCTTTTGATAAATGGATAGCTCGAAGGATCTTAATAAATATCAACTCAGCGCGGCCGGAGTCTTAGTCTGCCTTGGAATCATTTATGGAGATATTGGAACCTCACCACTCTATGTGTTCAAGGCCATTATTGGTGAACGGATCATCTCTCAGGAACTGGTCCTGGGAGGCATGTCATGTGTATTTTGGACGCTTACACTGATCACCTCTTTCAAGTATATCTACCTTGCGCTCAATGCTGATAATAAAGGTGAAGGAGGAATCTTTGCCCTGTATGCATTGATAAGAAAGTACAAAGCGCAGTGGGTGATCTATCCGGCCATCATTGGTTGCTGCACTTTGTTGGCCGACGGATTCATAACACCGGCAATTAGTATATCCTCGGCTGTGGAAGGTCTTAACATTACCTATCCATGGATACCCACTGTTCCAATTGTCATTGGCATCCTCATCCTTCTTTTCTTCTTTCAGCAGTTTGGCACCAAGGTCATTGGCATTGCTTTTGGCCCCATTATGTTAATGTGGTTCTTTGCCATTGCAATCTTTGGTACCCTTCAACTTATTAAATATCCCATTGTGCTTGAAGCCATCAATCCAGTTTATGCATGGGGTCTCCTAACGAAATATCCCGGTGGGTTTTGGATTCTGGGGGCTGTTTTTCTTTGTACCACGGGAGCAGAGGCATTGTATTCTGACCTTGGGCATTGTGGTAAAAGTAATATCAGAGTAGGTTGGGGTTTTGTAAAAATTTCTCTCTTATTGAATTATTTCGGGCAATCTGCCTGGCTGCTGTCGAAAGAAGGATCTTACCTGGGCGAAAGCATTCCATTCTATTCCATCATCCCTGAAAACTTTCTTCTCTTTGGAATTATTATTGCCACAATGGCGGCCATCATTGCAAGCCAGGCACTTATCTCAGGTACATTCACTTTGGTAAACGAAGCCATGAAGCTGAAACTATGGCCCAGCACAAAGGTCCGCTACCCCAGCAAGGTAAAAGGTCAAATATATTTGCCCGCCATCAATTGGATTCTACTGCTGGGGTGCATTGGTGTGGTACTCTTGTTCCAAAAATCCACAGCCATGGAAGGTGCTTATGGGCTTGCAATCATCCTGAATATGTTGATGACCACCACGCTGCTTATCTTTTACTACAGCTCAGTCAAGCAATCGCCCATCATATCCAGCGCCATTGGGATTATTTTCTTTACGTTGGAAATCTTATTCCTTGTTTCCAACTTTGGCAAGTTTGAACAAGGCGGATGGTTTACTTACTCCATCGCCCTTTTCTTCTTTGTACAAATGTTCATTCTGCTCAAGGCCCGGCATTTGCGCGACCGACATACGGAGTTTGTAAACTTAAAACAATATATCCCACTCATAAAGGATCTGCAGGCAGACACATCGATCCCTAAAGAAGCGACGAACCTCGTTTTCATGGCGGTAGCAGACAGCAAGCGCCACATAGATTCCAACATCATCTATTCAATTTTCAAAAAACGCCCGAAGCGTGCTGACGTTTATTGGTTCATCCATGTTGAGACCGTAGACAGTCCTTACAGCTCTAAATATTCTGTGGATACCATCGTGCCGAGGAAATGTTTTTTTGTGAGGATCAAATTAGGGTTTAAAGCAGACCATCGTGTCAATCTTCTATTTGCAAAAATCCTTCAGGACATGGCGGAAGCCGGTGAAATTGACCTGATCAGCCATTACACTTCATTGCAGAAGCACAGCATGCCAGCTGACTTCAAATTCATCATCTTGCATTCACTTGCATCCGTGGACAGTGAAGTATCTTCGTTCGATAACCTTATTATGCAAGGCTATGGGTTTATCAAAAGGCACAGCCTGGCCACCGAGGCAATGTATGGGCTTGAGCTGGCCAATGTGGAGGTGGAGTCAGTTCCCATCATGGTAGGGCCGATTGCGAAAGTTCGCATCAAACGGGAAAAAGAAGAAGTGGAGAGAGAAAAAGAACTCAGGTATCATCAAGGTCCTCTAGGCTGACCGATGGCGGATACTTTCGGGTTTTAAGACTATCTTAAAAAGAACAAATTCCATATCGGACAGGAAGATGACAAACGCGGGATATAAAGGGTGCGATTTACAAAATACCTTCACTTTTATTAAATTGAGAGTCGACAGTTCACACTAGGAAACTTTAACACTAAGCAAATGGAAAACAAATGTTTTATAATAATGCCTCCCGGAGACGCAGCTGGTTTCCCCCAGGGCCACGTGGGCAGGGTATATGAGTATCTGATAGCTCCCGCTTGCCGCAAAGCTGGTTATTTTTCTTCGCAACCAGACACCGATGTTCGCATCGACCCATTTGAAATCGTGAGGGACATTATTGACAGCGAGGTTGCGATCTTCGACCTCAGCGCTAACAACGGCAATGCAATGTATGGGTTGGCCATCCGCCACGCGCTTGGGCTTCCCTTCATCCTCGTGAAGGACACAAAATCAGTACTCGGCTTTAGTTCCCCCGATCTGGATGTGATTGAATATGATGAATCACTTCGCATTGACACGGTTCAAAAAACCACAGACGTGATAAGTGCGGCCTTGACAAAGGCTGTTGAAAAAAGAAAAGAGAAACATGAAATGTTACGTCGGTTGGGGATACCAGTTGGAAGCTCCGGTCGTTCTTCGGCTCCCGATATTGTTACTTCAAATGCCACCGTTCATGACGACAGTACTCACACAGAGATGAATGCTCCTGCCGGCAAACGTCTTCATGTTATTTCACCGCTGCCGGATTTTGTAGGGGATCCATTTGATGCTGCCGAAATCTTAAGACTGAAGGCCGGTGATGAACTTTTCCATCTGAGTTATGGAACAGGAAAATTGGCCTCTATCAAAAAAATGGGAAAGGATGAACTGGCAAATATTCAGTTTGACTCCGGATCAAAGCTGTTGGTACTGGCCGTCTCTGATAATTTCAGGAAGATCAAAAAGTGAAGAGTGGAAGAAACCAATCCATCAGGGTTCAAAATCAAATTGACCAATGGTGACGCAAGCGGGATTTACAATTTTGGATTTACGATTAGATTGCTCTTATACTGGAAAATTGGATTTTTGGAGCAAGAATTTGCAACAATTACTGTTACCTCTTTAATTGTCAATCCAAAAGCTAAAATCGTAAATAAGGACCATGAATGATCTTTGAATATCCTCAAAACCGAAACCAGCCGTTTGAAAGATTAGGAATTTTGGTCTCTACGATTTACGACTATTTGCAATTTTTGACTTCATGCTTTTGATGGACGCGACGATGATGGAGAGTATCTCGTTGGCTTCCCTTTTTAATCCTACAAGTTTTTCATCGGTTACCAAACTGGTTTCCTCCATTACTTCAAGCCAATATATAGTTTCATCAGCCTCCTCTTCTACTATTTTCAGTTTGTACAAAAAGTCAGCATCAGATTTTGCACGGCAGACGGCCCTATAATTTGCTCCGATGGATGTGGCTGAACGAACCAATTGGTTGGCAATCGCCTTGCCTGCTACATTATTAGGAACTTGATCCAAGAGTCGTATGATGGATATGCCAAGTTGCCTGGTCCTATGTTTCAATTTTTCAGCTGTCATATGAGTAGAATTTTAAGATTTTGGATTGACGAATGACGATTGTCGCTGCCACATTTAGATCCGAATTCGTAAATCATCAATCCCAAATCGCAAATACCACAAAGGCTTTGAATGATCGAACAATATGATCAGTGGAAAGCCAGATCGTTTAGAAGAATGGGAATTTCGATTGACGAATGACGATCGTCGCTGCCACATGTAGATCCGAATTCGTAAATCATCAATCCCAAATCGCAAATACCACAAAGACTTTGAATGATCGAACAATATGATCAGCGGAAAACCAGATCGTTTAGAAGAATGGGAATTTCGATTGACGAATGACGATTGTCGCTGCCACATGTAGATCCGAATTCGTAAATCATCAATCGCAAATAGCATAAAGGCTTTGAACGAGAGAACAATATGATCAGCGGAAAACAAGATCGTTTGGAAGGATTGGGAATTTGGGATTGACGAATGACGATTGTCGTTGCCAGTGTGAAGATCGTAAATCCCACATCCAAAATCGTAAATCACCCCCATGGCAACTGACCGATTTCGGACGGATGCGTTCGTATTTGGCGCTGTTCCAAATCCAACAACTAATTTCCGATCTGTTTTCAACTGAATCAAGGCTGGCACTGATTTGGAAGACCCCCAGCCAAATCACCTTCTATGATTCGCAACTATTTGGTCGTAGCCTTCCGAAATATCACACGCAACAAAACCTATTCATTCATTAACGTTTTTGGTCTGTCCATGGGCGTTGCATGCTGCCTGTTGCTCGCACTGTACATCCAGGATGAGTACAGCTATGATCAATACCACGCACGGATCGATGACCTGTATCGCATCACCACTACTTTTCAATCTGGAAAAGGAATTGACCGATTGGCTACTTGCTCGCCTCCTATTGCGATGGCCATGAGGGATGAGTTGCCGGAAATCGAAAGCGCGACCAGGGTGTTGAATCCTCCTGGAGTAGCACAAAATCTGATCAAGTACGAAGACAATATCTTCTATGAAACCGATGGAATGCTCGCCGACTCAACTTTGTTTGACGTACTGACCTATGACTTTCAGGAAGGCAATCCAAAAAAGGCACTGGTCGAATCGAATTCGGTTGTGCTCACTGAAAGAGTTGCGCGCAAATTGTTTGGGACTGAATCTGCCCTGAACAAAGTCATCTTCATCAGCCAGGGTGGCCCTTCCGGGGACTTCAAAATTACAGGGGTCGTAAAAGAAAATAACAAGAGTCATATCAAAGCAAGTTTTTTTATTTCAATGACCAGCTCGGGTTGGGCAGCTTATATGCGATCATCAGAAGCCCAGACAGAATGGGCCGGACAAAACTTTGTGCCTTCATATGTGAGGCTTGTACCCGGTCATAAAAAAGAAGACGTGATCAGAAAAATGAATGACGTGTTGGTGAAGTATGGGTCAGAGGATATGAAGGCCCTTGGCTTATACAAAACATTGTCGCTTGAGCCTGTTAGAGACATTTACCTCAGGTCCGATATCGGCCGCAGCCCTCGCATAACCTACATCTATGTAATTGCTTCAATTGCGATTTTCATTTTGCTCATTGCTTGCATCAATTTCATGAACCTCTCCACGGCAAAGTCCGCCAAACGTGCAAGTGAAATCGGTGTACGGAAAATGATGGGCGCTTACCGAAGCTCAATCATGGGTCAGATTCTTGGCGAGGCCATGGTGATTGTATTGATTTCAATTCTGGTGAGCGTCATGTTGATGCAGTTGGCCCTTCCCTACTTTAACCAACTCACCGACAAAAACATTTCATTCGGAACCGGAAGCATCCTGTACTTTGGATCGGCCCTTGCAGCGATTACCATTTTGACAGCCCTGGTAGCCGCAAGTTACCCCGCATTCTATTTGTCCTCTTTCCAGCCGGCCCAGGTGCTGAAAGGAAAATTTGCTCTTACCAATTCATCGGGATTACTTCGTCAGTCACTGGTCGTATTTCAGTTTATGATCGGGATCACCCTTGTGTGTGGAATGCTGGTGATCGGAAAGCAATTGAAGTTCATGGAGGATAAAAACCTGGGGTTTGATTCGCATGCTAAAATTGTTATACCGCTCCGAACAGAATCTGCTCAAAAGAGCTACCGATCCCTTCAAAAAGAACTGGGTCACAACCCCCACGTTCAACAAATATCGGCAGCAGACTACATGCCGGGCTCTTTCGTGTGGAACGACTTCAGTCTTTATCCACAAGGAGGAAACATGGAAACGGCGGTTCTGCATAGAATCAACGATGTAGACCTTAGTTATATCGAGTTGTTAGGATTGAAGATGATTGCAGGCCGTTCTTTCAAAGATAACCTTGAAGCCGGAAGCAACGGCAACGTCATACTGAACCGCACCGGGGCCAAGGAATTAGGGTTTGACCCGGAACAGGCAATTGGCCAGGAACTTTATACGGAATTTCAGGGAAAGAAATTCACCTTTCAGGTGATCGGCGTGATGGAAGATTACCACCAGACCACATTGAAAGAAAAAATAAATGCCATGATCTTCAGAAGCAAGGCCGAAGAACGATCATTCGATTTCGCCATCCTGAGCGTAGCATCGGAAGATTTTGACAAGACGATCGCCTCGATCAGAACGACCTGGAAAAGTTTAGTCAACGACACTCCTTTTGAATACTCGTTCCTGGATGAAAACATTCAAAAACAGTATGCAGATGATCGAAAAATTGCTGGCATTATCAACAGTTTCACGGCGATAGCTATGTTGATTTCCTGCCTGGGACTGTACGGCCTCTCGACATACATGGCTGAGCGAAGGTTTAAAGAAATTGGCATACGCAAAGTGTTGGGGGCGAGTGTCAACCAGATCGTGCGGCTGATGTCAAAAGAGTTTGTAAGGCTGGTGGCGATTGCCCTGATTATTTCCGTGCCTCTTGCCTGGTATGCCATGAACCAATGGCTTGAGGGGTTCGCATACAAAATCTCCATCGATGCTTTTGTGTTTGTGTATGCAGGTGTCGCGGCCCTGGCCATCGCTTTGCTGACGGTGAGTTTTGAATCGGTACGGGCGGCGGTGGCTAATCCGGTGGAGTCTTTGAGGAGTGAGTAGGGAGTGTTAAGGTGTTAAGGTGTTAAAGTGTTAAAGTGTTAAAGTGGTAAAGCTGATTCAGTTGGCGAGGAAACTTTAGCACTTTAGCACTTTGGGACTTTTCTGGTAATAATCCTGGCGCATCATGCAACCCTATTTCAAAAGAGGAGTCTAAGGGTAAACGACTGCCATGTTCGCAAATTACTTCAAAATCATCCTCAGGAGCCTAGCGCGCAACAAGACCTTCAGCATCATCAATCTGCTGGGACTCTCCATCGGAATTACATGCGCCATCCTCATTGGACTGTATGTCGTGGATGAATATTCATTTGATCGCCATCATGAAAAGAAAAACAGGATATATCAATTAACCATCGCAGCAAACTTTGGTGGAAAGGTCCAGAAGTGGATTGGCGTGCCCAATAAAACGGCACCCACGCTCGCAAAGGATATACCGGAAGTAGAGAAGGCCGCTCGCATCTTGCCGAATAATTTCAATGGCAAAGCCTTCGTTGCTTCTGATCAAATAAAATCCTCTGAAGAAAAACTCGTATGGGCTGACGCTACAATCTTCAACATCCTCACAATCCCTTTTGTTCAGGGCGACCCAACCACTGCGCTCGTACGGCCACATACCGTCGTGGTCACTGAAGCATCTGCCATCAAATATTTTGGTACGCTCGATGTACTTGGTAAAAGCCTGAAAATTGACAAGGATTCTGTCGACTATGAAATCACCGGTATCATCAAAAACCCTAAGACAAATTCAAGGTTCCAATATCCCATCATTGGTTCGTTCGCCGGAACGTGGTTTGACGAACTCAATAATCAATCCTGGGGCAACGCAAGCTTTGAAACCTATTTGCTGCTGCACGAAAACACCTCCTCCACTACCGTAGAGAAAAAAATTGCTGAGGTTATCAACAGAAACATACCCAAAAGTGATCAATGGTTCTCACTGGAAATGCATCCATTGGAAAATGTACGCTTACAGTACCCTGATGTGCAAGAACTGAATGGAGGAGTGAAAGGCGATCTTATCCAATTAAAAATATTGATGGGACTGGGGTTGATCATTATCATCATTGCCGCTGTCAATTATATGAATTTATTCACCTCTCAATCACAACGCAGGTTCAAAGAAATCGGAATCAGCAAAACACTTGGCGCCACCAGCATTCAGCTGTCCAGAAAATTCTATCTCGAGACATTCGTTTTTGTAATGCTCTCCATGATCATCAGTGTCTTAATGGTTGCATTGTTACTTCCGATATTTATTTCGATCACAGGAAAACAATTCACGACGGATTTTCTTACCTCAGGTTGGTTTTTAGCGATCATGATTTGCGGCGGGTCTTTCCTTACAGTGCTGTCTGGGGTTTATCCGGCTTTATATCTCTCCTCCTTTTCTCCCAAGGAAATTTTAAAAGGTTCACTGTCTGGACTTGGCGGCAATTCACCTTTGCGCAAAGTTTTGGTGGTCGTTCAATTCTCTGTCTCTATCATTTTGATCATCAGCACCCTTATACTTCAACAACAGCTCCAGTTTATCCGCGACAAGAAGCTTGGGTATCAACCTGACCATGTAATAGCAATTGGCACCACGGGAGCGCAAAACCGTCAACAAATCAATTCTTTAAAATCCGTCCTGGAAGGACTATCATTTGTATCCGGAGTCGCTCGTTCGCAGGCCTACCCAGGAGTAAGTGGTAGCGGACGGACGCTGCCCCCGTTAGACGGTCAAGGGGCCGGAAAACCTTTTACAACCGTGAGGGCCACGCCGGAAGTTCTTGAAGTCCTGGGCATAAAACTTCTGGCTGGAAAAACATTACCTGAGAAAACAGATCAGGATACGACCGTTCAGATCATCTTAAATAAAACTTCCATCGATTTTTTGGGACTCTCGCCGCAAGAATCAATCAACCGTGTCATCAATGCTGACTTCGGGGCCGGCGCAGAAATTGTTGGCGTTACCGAAGATTTTCATTTCAGCACCTTGCGGCAACCTATTGGCGCATATTGCTTCCACAATGCAAAGACCGAAGGATTCAATGTCCTACTCGTGAAACTTCAATCCAAAAACCTGGTTGAGTCGATAGCCAAGATTGAAAATGAGTTCAAGAAGATTATTCCAAGCGCATTTGAATATCATTTTCTTGATCAGGAATTGGAAACCCTGTATCAAAATGAGCAGCAACTGGCGACAGTCATTCTTATTTTCGCAGGCCTGGCGATCTTCATTGCTTGTCTTGGACTATATGCCCTGGCTGCATATACTACCGAGCAGCGCACCAAAGAAATAGGAATCAGAAAAATGATGGGTGCTTCTGTATTCCAATTGTCGAACATGTTGTCAAAAGATTTTATGAAGCTTGTTTTCATTTCTTTTGTCGTTGCCGTGCCTGTTGGTTATTATTCCGTGAGTCAGTGGCTGGAGGGTTTTGCGTACCGCATTGATATCAGCGCGATGGTATTTCTAATGGCAGGTGCAATCTCCGTGGTCATTGCATGGCTTACCGTTGGCTTTGAGTCTGTAAAAGCAGCACGTTCCAATCCCATCACTTCCTTGAGGAGCGAGTGAGCTTTGGCTTTACGCATTGAAGATCGCGGTATTTTGATGAGACATCAAAAACCGCGAAGACACTACCGAGAGAGGTGGCGCCATCTTAGTAGACGTCTATTAGGTTTAGGGGTGTCTTCGCGGCTCCGTCTCGGATGCCGCGATCCTCGACTTGACCCATGAAATATACGCCAGGATTGAGAGCTGGAATGAATTTAATCTTGTTTTCATGAGCCAACTTTTTTGAATTTCTTACTGAATGCTTCAAACTTTATCATCGGTTTTGGCCAGTCGATTATTGTGATCTATTCCGTCTATATCTTAACCAATTGGAAGCACGCTGTTTTCTATACTGGCGTGACAAATAATTTAGTGCGAAGAGTCTTTGAACATAAAGCGCACGTGAATAAAGGATTTACTTCCAAATACAATTGCAATCACCTCATGTATTTTGAGGAGTTTAAATATATCTGGGATGCCATTCATCGCGAAAAGCAAATCAAGAAATACAAACGAGAATGGAAAAAGAACCTAATCAACTCCCTCAATCCTGAATGGAGTGATCTTAGTGAGGGTTGGCACGACATGAGAGAATTTGAGGCTTTCAAAAAAGACGGAGCAAAGTAGTAGACGATGGATCGCGGTATTTTGCTAAGACATCAAAAACCGCGAAGACACGCCCGAGAGAGGTGGTGCCATCTTAATTGATTTCTCTATCGCGGCTCCGTCTCGGATGCCGCGGTCTTCGCACTTAGAATCTTCGTGGCACACAGTGTCAATAAAAATTGCCTTACAGCTTTTATCAGCTACCCGATTTCAGCAAATAGCAGTCAAATCGTTAAACATCTGGTTTCCTTTCCTAGACCAACCGAATGTATTGCATTGTGCCCGGTAGTCTCTTTTTAATTCATTCAAGGAGCGCTATCTTCAAACTCTGAAATAATTTATCAATGTTCTACGCCCATGCCGTTGCCAATAGATCTCTTCTGGTCGCTTTCCTGTTTCTAACCTTAGCTTCATCGAGTCTTGCCGCCATCCCAATGGTAAAACAAGGCTTTATTGATCTAAGCTCCACCGACCTGGACAATGGTCGAATTGCGCTTAGGGGAGACTGGTATTACTTTGAAAAGCAATTACTTTCTCCTCAGGAAGTAACGCTCTCACCAAAAAACTTTATTGAGTTTCCAAAAACATGGAATGAAATTAATGGCAGCGGTTCAGGATATGCAACGTATGCCCTCTACATATTGGCACCAAAAGATATAAAGTCTCTTGCACTTGAAATACCTCAAATTTACAGCAGCTATCAGCTGTGGGTAAATGGGGTAAGCATCGCTAACAATGGCAAAATCGGAAAGACAGTGGACGAAATGACTCCACAGTGGCTGCCACAGACTATCTCTTTTGAAAACTCAAGAGACACCATTCAACTGGTTTTACAGGTTGCAAATTTTCATCATCATTTAGGAGGATCAAAGGATCCCATTTATCTGGGCACTTCCGAAATGATGCAGGAACACCGCAGCTTGTCTGTTACTTCCAATCTTGCTGAGTCAGCACTGCTGGCGTTGCTGGCAATTGGATTTCTCGTAACCTATTTCACTCTGTCTACGAGGAAAAAAGTGATTGTATATTTCTCGTTGCTCTGCATGACCTGGTCGTTGAGGGTGGGGTTTTCCAACCTTTATGTGTTCATTTCCTTCATGCCTGATTTCGACTGGTATTCATTGGTCCGAATTGAATATGTCTTATTTTTTCTCACAATGATTTGGGCGATCTTATATGTAAGTCAAATCTTTGTTAAAGAAGAGAATAAATTTTTCCGTTACTTCCTTGTTGCGAGCAACACTTTTTTTATTGCGTTCACACTCCTTTCGAGTACTACCTCCTTCACGCGCTGGATCACAGTCTACCTCTCTTTCGCGGGAATCCTTTTGGTCTACAGCGCGGTCATGGTACTCCGCAGTTGGATTAATCAACGAGTAGGATCAACCTATCTGACCATTTCCATTTTGCTTGGCGTGGCTGTTTTTGGTTATGATGTTTATGCTTATGAGGGTTTTTCCAATTACAATCCCATCATTTTTAGTGCAAGCTATATGACCATATTGTCCTTGATGGGAATTGTCCTGCTTAAGCACCTGAACGTGATCAAGTCCTCGCAGAAGTCAATTTCAAAGCTTACCTACAAAGATCTATATAAGTAGCGTCCGACATGCTCACTATTTAGAGTTGGCCGTTGACATATACTTTAACATTTAACCTTCCCTCATCTTAGGTTTTTTATCCATTGATCGATTAGAATAACCGATGCCCAAATTCTACTACTGAATTTGACTTTTAATTCGTTACTTCCATATTATTCCAACATATCAACGCCTTTATTTTATGAAACAACACATGAAATCCGCCATCATCGCCTTGGGAGTGCTGACAAGCATCGTCTCATGGTCTCAGCTTACATTGCCTCCAAGCGGCAGCAATCAAAAAAGCGAGGTGACCCAATACATGGGTCTTGTCAAGGCGACGATAAATTACAGCAGCCCTGATGTGGCCGGTCGCGAAATATGGGGAAAACTGGTACCCTACGGTTTGACCAACCTGAACAATCTAAGGAGTTCAGAGCAAAACCCATCGCCGTGGAGGGCAGGCGCCAACGAGAATACAACCATCACCTTATCTCACGATGTAGAAGTGGAAGGCAAAAGTTTAAAAGCCGGAACCTATGGTCTGCACATGATCCCTGGACAAGAAGAATGGGTCGTTATTTTCTCCAACGTTGCCACAGCCTGGGGTAGCTTTTACTATATACCTTCTGATGATGTACTTAGAGTAAATGTTAAATCAATACCGTGTGAATTCAATGAATGGCTTACGTACGAATTTACCGACCGCCAGCAGAACAGCGCTACAGCCAGATTGAAATGGGAGAAACTTGCCATTCCATTCAAGATCAGTGTGCCAAATGGCAATGATCTGTTTGTGAAAAGATTGCGCGAAGAGATGCTTGGTCCTAAAGGGTTTGCCTGGCAAAATGCTGTGGCCGCTGCTAATTTTTGCGCCAATAATAAGATCAACCTGGAAGAGGCATTAGGTTGGGTGAACGCATTCATCAACCCTCCACGAAACGTGAAATATTTTCCTCTTTTCAATTCGAAAGGTAATGTGCTTGCAGCCATGGGGAAAAAAGAAGAAGCCGATGCTGTGATGAAGGAAGCTATCAGTTTGCCCGATGCAACAATTGGTCAGATCGCAAACTATGGAAGGACCTTGATCACACAAACAAGGCCTAAAGATGCCCTGGTCGTTTTTGAAACAGGGTATAAGAGATATCCAACCTCTCCAGTAGCATTGATGGGAATGGCCCGCGGATATTCCGCCAATGGTGACCTCAAAAAGGCACTAAAATTCGCTCAGGATGCATTGAAGCTTGAAACGGATTCTGCCGCTAAGACTACGATCGAGGGAATGGTGAAGAAACTGGAAAAGGGAGAAGCAATTAACTGAAGCCTTTGACATTGAAAAGCCGCCCAGTCTATCAGTGCGACTTTTTGTTTTTAAATGATTTTCAACCAAGGCAATCAATAGCAATTCGCTCCGACAGCTTTTGGAATTAATTTTGAGCTAAAGCCCAATACTATACATGTTCCATAACCCTAGCCTTAAGGCTGACTTAAGGCTAGGGTTACAAGATTATCTCCTCACATGGGCTTTAGCCCGAAGAGCAAGCCAAAACTGTCGCATATACCCTTCCCAGGCCATACTATCTATAACTTTAAGTAACTTTGCCATCATCTATTTATGAAAATAAAATATCTAATCGTCCTGGTTACATACTCAGTTCTCCCGAGTTGCAGTAAGTCCACCACTGAAACCAGTGACCACGCCATAGCGGCTGATTCTGTTCAGGCAGAAAGTGAATTCGATTATGATAAATTATTCCTTCTGGAAAGTTATTTGGCGGATGGCAACTTCAGCGAAAATGAGTTACAAACGATTGATTCAACGTGCGCCATTTTTGTTTTCCCGACTGAAGAGCAATTGGAGAATCTGAAGAAGACAGAAGGCGAAGACAACTTTGAGACCATTCTGGATGATGGCAATTTCTATCAGGCAGAGGCCATGAGATTAATAGACTCATTGGGATTCAATACCATTACAGCCGAAAGTAGATACCTCACGCTAAGAGGCCAACGAACCTGGGCATTGGATGTCAGAAAAAAGAACCTTCCTGAATGGAACCTGATTCTCTTCCAGGTAGATAAAGAGCCCATCATTGTCCCAACTGCCGGACTGGGTCCAGAAAAAATTCTGGAATATTTTCAGATAAGCAAATAAGAATACCCATGATCTATAAAATTAGTCTGAAAAATTCCCAGAATGAAAATAGAAGACGTTAACAGAATATTCAGCATCGTTTTAGTTCTGTTGACATTATCGGTCGGCATTCCACTGACAATTCAGTTTATCATCAGCTTTTTTGGTACATCAGGATTTGGAATCATTGGCCCACCCATCCTATTTCCGTTGAATGCAAGCGTATTGTTTGCAGTGATCACCTTTTTAGAGGCCGATGAGGAACGATTGAGGACTCTGTTTGTCAGATCTCATCTGATCACCATTGCTGCAGCTCTCCTCGGCTATGTTATTTATCCAAAGATTCCAATTGTGCTCATCATCATCCCATTTGTTCTCGCAGCCCTTGGAACACTGGACAAAAAAGATTTGAAATATCACATTCTGGTGATGATGCTATTGGCCATTATTTCGAACATGATATTGCTTAAATGGGAGTTTGACTTTGACAGGACGCTGCCGCTCATCCAGCTCTTCAAATAGGTGCGATCGCCACGCCACCGACCGAATCCGAACACCGAAGACCATTCCCGCACATTCATGAAGGCCTGAAAAGCCAATTGCGCTCCGGATTCGCCGTTTGGTTTTTGGAATAATAGTTGGCTAGTGCAGATAGAACTTCAAGGCTATATCCTTGTTAGCTTTTGAAAGATTGAAATCTATGATTCAGAATTATTTCACCATCGCACTCCGCAACCTGAAGAAGAATTCCGTATTTACCACCATTAACGTGGCGGGGCTTTCTCTCGGAATGGCCGCTTTCATGCTGATTTTTCAATACATCAGTTTCGAAAAAAGCGTGAATACCTTTCATGCTAATCTTCCAAACCTCTACAGGGTACTTTATGAAGTTTCATTCCAAGGCAAGACCAATACATGGTCATCGATCGCCCCAGCGTTTGCTCCATTTGCCAAGGACCAATTTGAGGAGGTTGCAGATTACTGCAGGGTGATGCCCGGAATTGGAGCTGGCATTGTTTCATATGTTCCAACGCAAAAAGAAGATTCAAAGTCATTCCGGGAAGAACAAATGGCTTACGCGGATGGAAATTTTTTTAAACTATTCACCTTCCAAACTCTGGAAGGAAATCCTGAAACCTTGCAGCAGCCTTATACCGTTGCCATTTCGCGATCGGCGGCGACAAGATACTTTGAAAAAGCTGGAGCCTTGGGGAAAGTTTTAACACTTGACAACCAATTTGGCAAGGGATTATATACCATCACCTCCATTTACGAAGACTTCCCTAAAAATTCTGATTTGCAATATGACCTCATCTTTTCCCTTCAAACTCTGGCCAACCCCGCCAATAATAATGGAAATAACTGGGCCCGTCTTGACAATTTTGACGCTCAATTTATTGACACCTACCTGCTCACGAATGAAGGCATTGATTACGTGAGTCTTGAAAATAAGTTGAATGAAGCCAAAAAGAAAGTAAAGCCTGAGGCAACGGAGCTTGTTCGACTTCAGCCGATGCAAAATATTCATTTGGCAAAATCCCTTTCCGACTATTACACCACCTTTGGAAATCTCGGCTTTCTATATATTCTTGAAGGCATTGCCTTGCTGATTCTAGTCATCGCATGGTTTAACTACATTAATCTTTCCACGGCCAGCGCCATAAAACGGGCGAAGGAAGTGGGGATTCGAAAAGTGATTGGCGCCTCCCAATATCAACTTGCACTTCAGTTTCTGGGTGAGTCTTTCTTGCTCAATTTCATTGGCCTTTTGGTAGGCCTTGCACTCGTTAACCTCTTGCAGGGAATTTATAATCAGCTGATTCATAAAGAACTCTCTCTTGCCATCTTCGGTCAAGATTGGATGTGGCTGGCTGGAATCCTGCTCATCATGATTGGATCTTTTGCTTCGGGGAGCTACGCATCGTTCACGCTCTCTTCCTTCAATCCGTCTGAAATACTGAAGGGTATCTTTAGTAAATCCGCAAAAGGAATATTGATGCGCAAGACACTCGTGGTCTTTCAATTTAGCATCTCGATTTTACTCATTGCTTCCACCCTCATACTTTATCGCCAATTGCAGTATATGGAAAATAGCAATTTAGGCGTGACACTAAATCATTTGCTGACCATGACCGAACCAGAAGTCGGACGGGACAGCACTTTTAAGCAACGCAGCAAAGCATTTTTGAATGAACTGTCGCAGCAAAGCTTCATCAAAGACTATACAATGTCGGGAAGCGTGCCAGGCAATTGGTACAACTACAACACGAGTGGGTATACGAGGCTCAGCCCTTCACCGGGAGACGAAAAGATAAACTACTCGATTACTTTTATTGATGAGCGCTATGTCCGGGTATTTGGCATTTCCATGAGTGCCGGCAATAACTTTACTCCTGAAATGTGTGCTGTCAGCTGGACAGATAATGACAAAATCATCATCAATGAGAGCGCTGCCCGTCAACTTGGGTTTGAAACACCCGAACTGGCCATTGGTCAACGCATCACGAACGTGGAGCGCTCAAATCAATATGAAGTCATTGGCGTGCTGAAAGATTATCATCATATGTCTTTACGCCAGGCCATCGACCCCATCTTCTTCTTCCCCATGTACAATTCGCACTACTTTACCGTGCAACTCAACGGCGAACAACTCAAAGCGAACATTGGTGAACTGGAAAAACTTTATAAGAAAAATTTCCCCGGCAATCCCTTTGAGTTCTTTTTTGTAGACGAAAAATACGATCAGCAGTATCAAAACGAGCAGCAGTATGGGGCCATTTTCTCCATCGCCTCCGGGTTGGCCATTTTCATTGCTTGCCTTGGATTGTTCGGCCTCGCAACGTTTAGAGTAGAACAACGAAGGAAAGAAATCGGCATTCGAAAAGTGATGGGCGCCAACGTGTCCCAAATCACCACACTTTTTACAAAGGATTTTCTTCAATTGGTACTGGTTGCCTTTCTCATCGCCACACCCCTCTCCTGGTATGTTATGAACGAATGGCTCCAGGAATTTGCCTATCGCACAGAGATCAATTGGTGGATCTTTGTTATCGCCGGAATAGTTGCAGTGCTCATTGCTGCCATCACCGTGAGTTCACAAGCTTTGAAAGCAGCGATCAGCAATCCGATCGACACTCTGAAAAGAGAATAATCCAGGACATAGACGCGGACTAAGACAAGATTATGAACAACTACTTCACACTCTTTCTGAGGGTGCTTCAAAAGAGCAAATTTTTCGCATTCATTAACCTTGCCGGCCTTACCGCAGGAATGTTATGCCTGACGCTGATCACCATGTTTGTTCGCGACGAATGGAGCTATGACAGACACATCCGGGACAGCGATCGCATTTATCGCATCGCTTGGTTCAATGAGAATCCTCAAACACGAACTCCCCATCCCATGGCCCAGGCTCTTGTGCATGACATGCCAGAGGTGGAAAGTGCCGTGACGCTATCGCCTCTTTGGGGACCCGGACTCACCCGCCGAAGTTTTGAGGTCAAGAATCTGGAGAAAAATATTCACTTCAATGAGACAGGGATCATGAGTGTTGACAGCACCTTCTTCACCGTGTTCTCATTTCCACTCGCCAAGGGGAATCCGGACAAAGTTCTTCGCACGCCGCGAAAAATTTTAATATCTGAATCTGCCGCACAGCGGTACTTCGGAAATGATGATCCTATCGGCAAACGCCTTGCCGTTGACCAGGATCAAAACACACTTGAAATTGAGGGCATCTTCAAAGACATCCCCGCCAACACGCACTTTCACTTTGACTTTCTGGTGAGTTATGTCCACCTGAAAGCCTATGAAAGTAAAGAAAGTGAGTACTATACCTGGAAAGACTTTGGGCATTTCAATTACATCAAACTAAAAAAGGGTACGGATCCCAACGAACTGGAAGCCAAGATCAAGGCCTGGTCAAGGACGTATCTCGAAATACCTGAAGAGTACTACAATAAGTTTTTATTAAGTCAGGATAAGTTCAGGCTACAGCCAATTGAAGATATTCATTTAACGTCGCACATCCGTTGGGAACTGGAGCCAAACGGAAACATAGAATACATCTACATCCTTACCGGGGCTGCGCTGTTCATCCTTGTCATTGCCTGCATTAATTTCATCAGCTTATCCACAGCAAAATCAGTAGACCGCGCAAAAGAAATTGGGGTAAGGAAAACATTGGGCGCAGGAAAAAGGCAACTTTATGTACAGTTTCTCGGTGAGTCGCTTGTGCTATCGCTTTCATCTGCCGTGCTCACATTTGTAGCGCTGGAGCTGCTACTCCCCGTTTTCAACAACCTTACCCAAAAAAATCTCCCCATGCGACTGACGGATCAGTCGTTCGAGATAACCGTTATTCTATTGATCGGACTATTTATCGGGATCATCAGCGGACTTTATCCGGCAGTCCACCTTTCTTCTCTGAAACCACAAGTTGTCCTGAAGGGCAAGTTCTCCACTTCACCCAAGGGAAGGCTGCTGCAAAGAATTCTGGTGGTGACGCAGTTTTCGTTGGCGATGATTCTCATCTCGGGGTGTTTTGCGCTGGTACAGCAGACAATTTATCTCAAAAACAAACCACTTGGATTTGAGACGGAACAAGTGATCGTCGTGCCATTTCACACCGGCCTGCTCCGCTATGATTTTAAGACCGTCAAAAATGAACTCTTGAAAATACCCGGAATACTTCAGGTATCCGCAAGCTCCAACATTCCCGGCAAGCAATTCAATCAGAATCCAATTTCCCTTTTGGAAGACCCCAATCAAAAGACGGATGCTTCAGAAGCCTTCGTCGACGAAGACCTGTCTGCAACGTTGGGCATCAAAATGCAGTCTGGAAGATTTTTTAACAAGGACAGCCGGGCAGACTCGGCGGAAGCTGTAATCATTAATCAGGTGTTGGCCAAAAAGCTCAACTTAAAAGATGCCATCGGCCAGCATTTGCGGCTCGAGCTTGACGGCAAAACATGGGACCGCAAAATCATTGGTGTGATGGAAGATTTTCATTTTCAGTCGCTCCACCAGTCGATTCAACCATTAATTTTTCTGCCGCTCAGACATTTTAATTTCGCACTTCTGAAAATTGATGCCACACAGACGCCAGCCGTGACCATGGCATTGAAAGCAAGCTGGGAAAAACTTTATAACGGTTTTGCATTTGATTATTACTTCCTCGATGAAACCATTCAGCGTCAATACCAATCAGAACAAAACATGAGCGTGGTTCTTTTGTTCTTTGCCGCCGCCGGTATCCTCATCACCTGCATGGGACTCCTGGGACTTGCGATCATTAACTTCAAGATAAGGGAAAAAGAAGTGGGCGTCCGGAAAGTGCTCGGATCCAGCAATTCGGGAATTCAAATTCTATTGTTGAAGAGCCTCGCCGGACCGATTCTCATCGCTCTGGCGATTGGCGTACCGTTCGCATTTATCATTATTGACTACTGGCTGCAGAATTTCACCTATCACATCACCATCAGTCCCGTCACATTCCTCGCTTCATCCTCGATTGTGATGGCAATTGCCTTGTTGACGATTTCATTTCTTGTAAAAAAGACATCAGGGCTCAATCCTGTGGACATTCTTAAGAGTGAGTGATCACCTGCCGCCAGGATCATGAATATTTTCAATCAGGCATAGGGGTAACAGACTGAGCAGTTGTCTTAGTTGAAACCAGGCTAAATCATGAAAAAAACAGTCATATTGCTCATCTTTTTGATGGGAGTACTCCTGATGGCAGGTTCTATACAAGCTCAGGACTCGCCAAAATCCCTGAAGTCTTTTAGAAAAATTACGGTCTCTCCGCTCGTCAACCTGATTCTTAAAAAAGGAGACCGTGAATCAGTGCGGATTGTTTACAACGACATTCCGCAAAACAAAGTGAATGTGATTGTCGCTGGGAATAAATTAAAAATTTACCTGGATGACGCCCGCATGATAGAAAGACGGGTTCGTGTCTTCAAAAAAGGAAACACGCACAAGGAAGGAATCTATCACGGCTCTTCGATTACCGCCTATGTTACTTTCAAAGAACTGAAGTCGGTAGAAATACGGGGAGAACAGGAGCTACGCTGTGATGATCTGATCAAGACAAATAAATTTAAGTTGAAGGCCTATGGTGAAACCGAAATACGCCTTGCCTCGCTCGATACAAGAAAATTCAGAGTTTCCCTCTACGGTAAAAATGATGTAAGGATTAAAGCAGGCGTTGCAGACGATCAGGTGTACCGCCTATTCGGTGACAATAAAATCAACACGATTGGACTGAAAAGTGCCACGGCTACGACCCGTATTTATGGCGAGGGCAAAGTAAGCATCTACGCCTCTGAGGAAGTTCGAATCAATTCTTTTGGTGAGCCGATGATCAGCATTGAAGGCACTTCCATTATCAGCAAGGGAATTATTTTAGGTCGTGCGGACATTCGCGTGAATCGGTAACTGCTTCCAAATCTGAAAGCGGCTGGTTGACTTTCACAAGGTCGACTGAATCGGAAGCATTCGAAGCTTGCTCATGGTAGGCTTTTTAACCTACATTAGCACTTGTGCCATCATGAAACTTCTTTCATTCATTTTGCTGTCTTGCTTTCCGTACCTGATCCAGGCGCAGTCAGGGGGAGGCATACAAAGACTAGATTATCAAAATGAAACTGATGTTCTATTTACCAGAATATATTCAACAATCCCCTGGAACGAGAAATACCGCTATAGTGAATATCGGGACGGTCGTGTATTCTATACGACACATAAAGAATCCTTTTCAATCAAACTCAACTACAATCTTTATTACAAGCAAATCATGATGATCAGTGAATTGGGCGACACTGTCTTTCTTGCAAATTTTGAAATTGTAAAATACATTCTGATTGCTAAAGATCTTTACTACAATGATGTTGGTAAAGGATACTTCGAAATACTGAGCAATCCAAATGACTCTATACGACTCATGTGTCAAAGAAAGTTGAGGGTTTTGAGTCGCGAGGTATTGAAGGATACCGAAAAGCCTCAGCTTACCAATTCCAAAAAGCTATTTTCACTCGAATACATTCCTCTTAATCCTACTTATAACAGGGAAGTAGTGACCCTTTCCAGGGATGTTTCCTTTTTCCTGATGGATCGCGAAGAAAACATTCATCATGCCAGCAAGTCTGCCTTCCTCAAGTTGTTTCCAAAATCCAAAAAACAGATTGAGGGGTACCTAGGGCAGATGGCGAGGCAGCGCACCCCCATAAACTTTTACGATGAAGAAGATCTTAGAAGCCTCCTTGCCTTTTGCTTGAAGCAAGCTTAGCCATCCTTCCTTACACCTGACAGGTTTTGAAAACCTGTCAGGTGCAAACCGAAAAATAGTTCGGTTTTTTTATGGAATCTCCTTCCCCATTTCATCCTGATCATAAAACAACTAAATCCCATCAGTATGAAAACCTGGAAAGCACTATTGATTGCGATCATCGCGGCTGGCATCTTCGTGTCAATGGCCTTTACTTCCCGCAAAAGGATTAAAGAAAAACACCGAAGCACGTACCGATCGATTCCCAAGGGCTGTGTGTTTCGCACCGTCATGGGTGAGGAGTCCTCCGATTCAAGTTTCGTTTCTTTTACTTCGGCAAGAACGCTGAGTTCTATTCAGCATGGCCTTGAATGGATCACCCAGGCACAAGCCAACAATGGTGGTTGGGGTGCTGGGAGCCATAACAGGCAAAATGTGATGGATCCACATGCGGTTCCCTCCGACCCTGCGACCACCGCCATGGTGGCCATGGCTTTGCTCAGAAGCGGCAGCACCCTCAACGCAGGACCATATTCATTACAACTAAAAAATGGATTGAATTACCTGCTCAATGCGGTTGAGAATTCCTTACCAAACAGTCACAATATCACTGACCAAACCGGAACGCAAATTCAAATTAAACTCGGCGCCAATATTGATGTGATTCTCACGTCGCAATTCCTCTCCAATCTCCTGGATGGTCATCTCGATTCCAATTGGCAACTCAAAGCACGTGTGAAGGCAGCCAACAATTTGTGCGTAGCCAAAATCCAACGTTCTCAAGATAGCAATGGAAGCTTTGTTGGTTCCGGATGGGCCGGCGTATTACAATCCTCATTTGCTACCAATGCCCTTGAGGCCGCACAGGGACAAGGCGCCAAGGTGGATGACAAGACATTGGACAGAGCCCGCGAGTTCCAAAAAAACAACTATGATGCTAAAACGGGTGACGTAAAAACTGAAATGGGTGCGGGCGTGATGCTCTACGCTGTCACTGGATCGGCACGGGCCAGCGCAAAAGAAGCGAGACGGGCGGATGAAGAAATAAACAAAGCCAAACGCGATGGTCGATTGGCTCAGGATGCTCAACCAAGTGCACAGAATCTTGAAAAGATTGGATTTGGAAAAGACGAAGCTTTAAAATACTCAACGGCCTATGAAGTTTATCAATCCGCCAAAGTACAAGCGCAGCGGCAGGATATCATGGATGGCTTTGGAAGCAATGGCGGAGAAGAATTTCTGAGTTATCTGCAAACAGGTGAAAGCATGATCATTGGAAAGGACCGGGCCTGGAAACAATGGTACGACAACGTCGCGGGCCGGCTGCTGAATATCCAGAATGACGATGGAAGCTGGAATGGTCACCATTGTATTACAAGCCCGGTGTTTTGCACTGCTACCTGCTTACTGATCCTTTCTGTAGACAAAGATCTCGAAAGGCTGATCGAATTGGGCGCGGCACGATGACATCATCCATCACTCATAGCCATGTACCATCGAGGCTATGAGTGCTTGGATTTATTAATAAATGTTATCGTAGCTTTAGACCTGATTGAGTTTGAAGGCAATGAACCAAGACAGATTCACCGATTCAACATTATTCAAAACACTTTGTGTGATTTCTTTGATCGGGATCATTACGTTCATCTTGATTTTTTTTAAAGTGATCTTGAAGCCCATCGCCGTGGGCATACTACTTTGGTACATGATCAAAGCATTCAACGGTTTGATTGAAAAAATTAAATTTCGCAGGAAGCCAATCAATCCCTGGATCAGAAGGGGCATCGCAATGCTGACGATCCTTGGGATCGTGGAAGGATCGATTGAGATTTTTGTTTCAAACATTGATGACATCATTCTCAACTACACGACCTACCAATCAACACTGTACGGCATGATCGCATCCCTCGGTCACGAACTCGGCATAGAAAACATCAGTGAGGTAATAAAAACAAAAATTAACGAACTTAATATTCAGGGATTCCTGAGGGATCTGCTGGCGTCTACTTCCGCCCTGGTTGGCCATCTCTTTCTGGTCATCATCTACGCAATCTTTATTACACTGGAAGAGACTTCATTCGCCGTCAAGGTGTCAAAGATTTTCAATTTACCGGAACAGGATGGCAGGACAAGCCAGGTTCTCCACCAGATTTATCGCTCCACCAACCGGTATGTGATGGTGAAGGCCATCGTCAGCGCCATCACTGGCGCCGTCTGCTACCTCGTGCTCATCCTCCTTGGCGTTGACTTTGCTTTCTTGTGGGCGATGGTCGTCTTTGGCTTGAATTTTATACCCTATGTAGGGTCCGCGATTTCCATGCTGCTGCCTGCAGCATTTTCAATCGTGCAATTTGGCACCCCGTGGCCTGCTCTATGGGTGATGGGCACATTCGTCATCATCCACACTTTGGTTGGCAACTACATCGAACCAAGGGTAATGGGCAAGTCATTAAACCTCAGCCCGATGGTGGTCTTGATTGCACTTTCATTCTGGGGTTCGGTCTGGGACCTGTTGGGGATGTTGCTTGCAGTGCCAATTACATCCATCATTCTGATCACCCTGGCACAGTTTCCTGAAACGCGGAGCTTCGCCATCCTCCTCACCGAGAACGGAAATATTGATGAACTCCTGACCAAGAGTAACACCCACCTTGATTGAAATTTACAAGATGAAAACGATCCAATTAATATTGACGCTACTCTTTGGTGCCATCATGATTTTTGGCGGCGTAAACCATTTCATTAAACCTGAAATGTATTTTCCATTCATCCCAGACCCTTTGCCTCAACCAATCATTAATTACCTGGCGGGGATTATAGAAATTGCTTTAGGCATAGGTGTTTTCGTACCACGATTTCGTACGCTCGCTGCGCTCGGAATACTCCTGCTGATGCTGCTCTTTCTTCCATTGCACCTGTGGGATGTTTTCAGGGAAAATCCAGCGATCGGAAGTCATACGGCAGCACTGGTTCGCCTCCCCGTTCAATTCATACTGATCGCATGGGCATGGTTCAACAGTAAAAAATGATTTGATATCCTCCAACTCTTAGGTAACCGGTTTTTTCATATGTTTAAATGGTTATTTCCTAAGAATTATTCAAATTCGCGCATGCAAAAAGCGGTTATCCTCCTCGTTTTAACTCTTCTGGTCTGCGCATGCAGTAAAAATATGGTTGTTGTAAATTCCAGCTTCAAGAGTTCGCCAATCCCTACTATTCCTGACTACAGCAAGCAAGCGCTTTGGGCTTCGCTGCCAGACAAAGTAGATGCCGCTGACAGCATCCCAAAAAAAACAAATCTTAAAGACCTCCAATCAACAGCCAAAGCCGATGTTTTCTTTGTTCATCCCACCATCTTTACTGGCGAGCCAAAGAACCAGTACCTGTGGAATGCCGACGCACATGATGATGCAATCAATCAGCAAACACAAACCACAACCATTTTAAATCAAGCAAGTATCTTTAACGGAACTTGTAGAATTTATGCGCCGTATTACCGCCAGGCACACCTCTATGCATTCTATACTTCCAACGAACAAGACGGAGCCAAAGCCCTCGAACTTGCTTATCAGGATGTAAAGGCGGCCTTTGAATACTATCTAAACCACTACAATCAAGGAAGGCCCATCGTGATCGCATCGCATAGTCAGGGAAGCTATCATGCAGAACGCTTAGTTAAAGACTACTTTGATGGGAAAGAATTACAGAAGCAATTGGTGGTGGCATACCTGATTGGTCGCGGGATTCTTCCAGACGCCTTTCCTCATATCCGTCCCACGGAAAAGCCCGATGAAGTGGGTGTATGGGCATCCTGGAATACGTTTGCGAGGAACTTTTATCCAAAAACCTACGATCGATATTTCAAGCGATCACAATCTACCAATCCACTGCTGTGGAACTCCTCGGAGGAATTTGCACCAAAGGAAATGAACCTGGGTGCAGTAGGTCGTCATTTTACGTTTGCACCTCACTTGGTCGATGCTCAAAATCACAAGGGGCTCTTGTGGATTAACAAACCGTACGTCACAGGCCGGGCCTTTGTGAGAACCAAACGTTGGCACATCGCCGACATGAATTTCTTTTATATGAATATCCGGGAAAATGTAGCCCTTAGGGTTGAGAAATTCTTTGAACAGAAAAACTCCCCGGCATCATCAGGCAATTAGAAGCTCGAGTTTGAATTGACATCATATCTCCCTCAGTCACCATGTCATGAAATAAGGTTGTCTTTCCAGGATTCTTTTTTAGTACTTTTATTTAATGAGACGTTGGTTCTGTTTCTTATCATGGTTGGCTATCCTCAATATGTATTATCAGGGTCATGCACAGGCCCAGCCCGCTTCTCAAGCTGTTCTCATAAAAGACCCAAATACGATTTCGAAGCAACCGACTATTGATTGGCTGGTCCATCCTATTGCAGAAAAAGCTGAGGTCTACCTTTCGTTGGATAAGAAAGATATCACCTTATCAAATGGGCTAGTCAAACGTGTATTTCGAATAACCCCAAACGTGGCTTGTGTAGATTATTCAAACTTGAGCAATGGTCAGCAACTCCTTCGTGCGATCAAACCGGAAGCTAGAATCAATGTGGATGGTCATGATTTTAATATCGGTGGGCTCATTGGCCAGAAAGAAAAAGCATACCTCGTTCCAGAATGGGTGAACAAATTCAAAGCAGGTAAGAATGATTTTCAGTTAATCGATTATTCAGTCGCTGCTCTATCCCCTTTCATTAAATGGAAATCCACTACATGGAGCGTGAACAAAAAGCAGGCGTCAGGCAAGGTGCTTATTTTCCGGTATTCATCTCCATTAGAGCAATTGAAGAACCTTGAAGTATCCGTGCATTACGAATTGTATGACGGAATTCCCTTAATTGTAAAGTGGGTTTCGATCCACAATAAGTCCCACAAATCATTTCGAATCGATCAGATCGTAAATGAAATTCTTGGCTTTGTGGAAGAAGAAAGCGCCGTTGTTGGTGAAGCTACACAAATGAAAAAACAGCATGGCATTTACCTTGAAACAAATTATGCCTTTAACAATGCCATGCGTTACGATTTAAGCGATCAAACCACCCACTGGAAAGTTGATTCAAGCTATACCTCTCAGGTAAACTACAATTACCAAACGCCCTGCGCGGTAGAAATTTACCCAGACAAAGTTTCAGGCATTGAACTTAAGCCGGGTGAAGTAATCCGCTCGGTGCGAACGCATGAATTGCTGATGGATGGCTATGATCGCGAAAGAAGAGGAATGGCCATCCGCCGCATGTACAGCACAGTGGCACCATGGACCACTCAAAATCCAATCTTCATGCACCTCGTGAGTCAAAATGACCAACAAGTGAAAGACATCATTGATCAGTGCGAACAGACCGGCTACGAAGCAGTGATCTTGAGTTTCGGCAGCCACCTGAACATGGAAGACAACTCACCAAAAAATATTGAGCGTTGGAAGACACTTGCCTCTTACGCCCACAGCAAGAATATTTTACTCGGAGGTTATTCTCTGTTCAGCAGCCGGAGGATAAGTGATGACGATGATGTGATTGATGCAATAACCGGTAAGCCGGGAGGAGCCTTCTTTGGCCATGCTCCCTGTTTTGGGAGCAAGTGGGGTCTTGCTTACCGTGATAAGATTAAAAACTTTTTCACTCAAACTGGTTTTGACATTTGGGAGAATGATGGTCCCTACCCTGGCGATGTGTGTGCCTCAAGCTCGCACCAAGGTCACAGAGGTTTAGCCGATAGCCAGTGGAAACAAATGGAAATCCAAAAAGAACTTTATCATTGGCTCAACGAACATGGTATCTATATCAACGCACCCGATTGGTATTTTCTGGATGGCACCCACAAAATAGCCATTGGATACCGTGAGGTAAACTTTTCGCTGAGCCGAGACCAACAAAAAATAATAAACCGCCAAAATATTCATGATGGTACCTTCGAAAAAATGCCTTCCATGGGCTGGGGATTCGTGCCTCTTACCAAATATCAGGGCGGCGGACCCAACGCAATCCTTGAACCGTTGAGTGAACATCTGAACGACTATAAGCAATTGATGTTTCAATACTATGGCGCTGGTGTGCAGGCCTGTTACCGGGGTCCCCGATTGTATGACACAGAGCAAACGAAACAAACCGTCATTGAAATCATAACATGGTATAAGAAATACCGGGAAATTCTAAACTCAAACATCGTCCACCTCCGCAGGGCTGATGGCCGGGATTGGGACGGACTACTCCATGTAAACCCTGACCTAGCCCAAAAAGGACTGGCTATTTTTTATAATCCAACTTCAGAAGAAATAGTACGAACCATTAAACTTCCTTTGTATTACACTGGGTTAACCAATACGGCAATCCTTTCAGAAAAAGGTCGCAGTCCACAATCCTATTCCCTTACTAGAAATTTCGAAGTGGAGCTCACATTTAACATTGATGCGAACAGCTACACATGGTTTGTGCTTGAATGAGAAAATATACATTGTCATTTTTCAAAAGGAATGTTTTATTATTACATAAGATTTAAGATGTCAAAACTCATCCCAACCACATGAAGACAATATTGACCGCTGCATTTTCAATTGTAGTTTGTGTGGCAATGTCTCAGAATAAGATCGTACTGAACACCGATCTCGGAACGACAAAAATCAATCGTCACATTTATGGTCACTTTTCCGAACACTTGGGCAAATGTATTTACGGCGGCTTTTATGTAGGGGAGAATAATTCCAAAATTCCCAATACAAGAGGAGTGCGCAACGACGTGGTCGAAGCGCTGAAAAAACTGAAAGTACCAAATCTCAGATGGCCTGGTGGGTGCTTTGCAGACACGTATCACTGGAAGGATGGCATCGGCCCTAAGGAGAAACGACCGACGATGGTGAACACCTGGTGGGGAGGCGTAACAGAAGACAACAGTTTTGGCACCCATGACTTTCTAAACATGTGTGAGTTAATCGGAGCGGAGCCTTATTTGTCGGCCAATGTGGGTAGCGGAACCGTTCAAGAGGTTACGGAATGGGTACAATACGTAAACTTCAGTGGTGTCAGTCCCATGTCTTCCCTTCGCAAGGAGAATGGCCGGGAAAAATCCTGGAATGTAAAATTCTGGGGCGTTGGAAACGAAGCGTGGGGATGTGGCGGCAACATGGTTCCAGAATTCTATGCGAATGTTTATCGGCAGTATGCAACCTTCATGACCAACTGGGACAATACAAATAAGATTTTCCGCATCGCCTCAGGAGCAAATTCTTCTGATTATAACTGGACGGAGGTGTTGATGCGCGACATTCCACACAACATGCTGGAAGGAGTTGCCTTGCATCATTATTCCGTAATTGATTGGAAGAAAAAGGGGTCGGCTCAAAATTTTTCGGAAGAACAGTATTTTCAAATCTTGCAACGTACTCTTTTGATGGAGGAATTGGTTACGAAGCATTCTACCATCATGGATAAATATGATCCCAAGAAGAATGTTGCCTTAGTCGTGGATGAATGGGGAGGATGGTATGATGTTGAGCCAAATACAAATCCCGGTTTCTTATATCAACAAAACACGATCAGGGACGCCGTTCTCGCAGGCGTCACGTTGAATATTTTTAACAATCACAGCGACCGTGTCAGGATGGCCAATCTGGCGCAAACAATCAATGTGCTGCAGGCTGTGGTGCTTACGAACGAAGAGAAGATGATCCTCACCCCCACCTATCATGTGATGGAGATGTATAACGTTCATCAAGACGCCACGCTGATTCCCATCCAAATTAAAACCAATGATTATGTTTTGGGAAATGAAAAATTGCCGGCCGTTTCTGTATCCGCTTCAAAAGATCAAAGTGGAGTGACTCATATCTCTCTGGTGAACATCGACGGGAAAAATAGTCAGTATGTGGAGATCGACATACGCGGCACTAAATTCTCTTCTGTGACCGGGAGAATTCTAACCAGTGAAAAATTGCAGGACCACAATAGCTTTGAATCTCCTGAGAAAGTAAAACCAGCAGGCTTTAAGGACGCAATTTTGACGGCAAACTCTTTGAAAGTAAAGATGCCAGCCCATGCAGTAGTTGTGTTGGAAGTGAAATGACCATTCTATTATTAATGACGTTAAGATAAGCTTCTAAAACACCTGAGAGTCACCCTTTCCGGCAGGCAGGGACTCCGCTCAGGGTGATCGTCTCAGACATCCTCCTTTCAATGTAGTCAGGCTGGGCGGAGTCGAAGCCAAGAGTCCATTACCGAACACCAATACTCATATTTGAACAACCCAACCATTTAAATGCCTGAATAAAGGACCAATGACAATGCATTTCATTTGGTACAGCCTTTGTAAATCACTTGCAAACCTATCCTCATGATCAAGAATTACGTGGTCCTGTTCATCCGTAACCTTCAGCGGCAAAAGCTTTTTTCTTTTATCAATCTGCTCGGACTTACGGTCAGCATTGCGAGCACTTTGCTCATCTACCTCTATGTTCAGCATGAATTCAGCTATGACCGTTTTCACAAAAATGCAGATCGCATTTATCGTGTCAATCAAACCTTCATTTGGGGCGAGGGGGATAACCATCAGTTCTCCTCCACAGGTCCTGGAGTGGCCGTTGCCTTAAAAGAAGAGCTGCCAGAACTGGAGATGATCACGAGCATTCATACCCCGGGTAATTTTATTATCTCTTATACCAATCCGGCCAACGAAGTGATTGCCTTTGAAGAGGAAAAGGTCTTTGCCGCTGATTCCAACTTTTTTAAAATGTTCAATTTTCCTTTGGTGAGAGGATTTTCCGAGACCGCCTTGCGACAGGCAAACACATTGGTCATGACAGAAGCTGTCGCAAAACGATATTTTAAAGCTGGCGAAGATCCAATCGGAAAACTCGTTCGACTTGGAAAAGGAGACACCCAGGAGACCTACGAGGTGACAGGCATCGTAAAAGACATTCCCAATAATTCGTATATCGAATTTGATGTGCTATTGTCTATGGCAAGTTTTGGATTAGAGAAGAAGCATTGGAGTTGGATATGGACACAATTGGAAACTTTCATCTTGCTCGCTCCCGGAACAGATATTGAAAACACCAAAGTCAAGTTGGCCGAGATTCCGCGGAAGCATGCTGAGATCTCCATCCAACGTGCCATGAACATGTCTTATGCTGATTATATCAATTCAGGAAAAAAGTGGGAGTTGTTTCTTCAACCTTTGACAGGGATTCATCTGCCATCGGAAGTAGTCTACAACCGCCTCAGTGATTCGGGTAACATCAAAATTCTTTATTCCCTCATTGGCGCTGCCATTTTTATCGCTCTGTTGTCCTGCATCAATTTTATGAATTTGTCTACTGCACAATTCACACGGAGAATCAAGGAGGCAAGCATTCGCAAAATTATGGGGCTGGGACGGTTGGAATTGAGCGTAAACTACTTACTGGAAGCATTGGCATTCTGTCTCATTGCACTCATCGCTGGCCTGGCACTGACACAAATATTGCTGCCCGGTTTCAATTATATTATTGGGAAGACACTTGAAATCAACTTACTGGGAGACCCTAGGTTAGTCATTTCACTGTTTGCCCTCATCTTGATCATGGGGCTCATATCGGGTAGCTACCCCGCCCTTTTTCTGAGTGCATTCAATCCGGTGGAGGCCATGAAAGGGAAATTAAGTACAGGTCATAAAGGAAGAACATTTCGCAATGGCCTGGTGGTTTTTCAGTTTGGTGTATCCATTGTGCTCATGATTTGTACGGCGATTGTCTTCGAACAATTGAAATTTGTTTCTGAAAAAGACCTTGGCTTTGACAAAGAAAATCTTTTGGTCATAAAACATGCGGAGAGCATTCAGGATGGTGAGGCTTTTGCACAAGCTACGTTAGTTGTGCCGGGTGTTGTCAATGGAACCCTGTGCAGTTCCGTGCCTCCCAGAATCTTTGGTGGTGATAGTTTTACCGCCGAGGGCACGAACGGAAAAACATTGCCATTAAATTTTACGACAGCAGATGAGCGGTTCATCCCAACCCTTGGCATCAAACTCAAATTTGGCCGGAACTTTATGGCCGATGCTCCGGGAGATGCTGACCGCGTGATATTGAATATTGCAGCGCTCAAAGAAATCGGATGGGAAGCAAATGAATCAACGATTGGGAAGAAAATACAAATCCCGGGAGAACCAATAAGTTTTGAAGTGATTGGCGTTGTCGAAGACTTCCACTACTGGTCGTTGGAGAGCGCGATCGAACCCATGGCGATATTCAATATTAAAAGTAAGGTTGTTGGTGGCGGCGACAGCAAGTTTGTCACGTTGAAAATCAATGGGCAAGACTCAGAGGCTTGGGAAACAACATTGGCTACAGCCGCACAACTATGGAAGAAGCATGCCGGGGATCTTCCGTTTCAATATGAATTTATTGACGAATCATTCGCGAACACATTCAAAACGCAGCAGCAATTTGCTAAAGCCCTCACCGTCATGGCGGGCCTTGCAATCCTGATCGCTGCCCTTGGACTATTAGGGATGATCGTATACATGCTCGAGCAACGGACCAAAGAAATAGGAATACGCAAAGTTTCTGGCGCATCCATGTGGGACATTTTGGTCCTTGTTTCTAAGGGTTACACCAAACTAATTGTGATTGCTTTTATAATTGGTGCTCCTCTGTCATACTGGATGATGCAGCAGTGGCTCCAGGAATTTGCCTGCCGGGTACCCATATCGCCTGCAGTTTTTGTTTTGGTTGGCATCGCAACCCTGGTCACAGCCGCATTGATTACAAGTTATCATTCGGTGAGGGCTGCACTGACAAATCCGGTGGTAGTGCTGAGAGATGAATGAGAACCAGAGATGAATTTAAGAATGACGATTAACGATTTAATGTTTCCGAAGCAGGTACAAATCGAAAATCAACATTCGTCAATTGAAAATCATCATTGCGGTTCATACTAACTAAGATTCTTATAAAATCATTTGGAGTTGGCGCTGATGGTATCCATCTTCTGAAGTCGAATCGCAAAAAGTGCAGGCCACAGTTTTCCTGTTACCAATAGTATCCCCGTCTTTTTCTCGTATGCTATTCCATTTAATACATCCGCTCGTGAATTCATCTGCCGAGCTTTTTCATACAATGGGCTGAGATCAATTTTACCGACAACATTTCCTGAAGCAGGGTCAATTTTTAGTATCAGGTTTGTCTGCCATCGATTGGCATAGAGGTACCCTTCGATAAACTCCAACTCATTTAGGTTGTCAGTAGCAATGCCATGATCCATGACAAGGAGGGTGTCGGCAATCTTTAAGGTCAGTGTATCCAGGAAGTAAAGTTTCTCGGTTCCATCACTTATAATCAGATTCTTCTCGTTGTGGGTGATCCCCCACCCTTCGTGCCCATATTGAAATTCCCTTAGTTTGTCGAAGGTCTTTGAATAGTAAACGAACCCAACGTGGTTCTGCCATGTCAATTGGTAGATTTTATTGTTCAGGAAGGTAATTCCTTCTCCAAAGTATTTCTTGTCCAGTACGATCTTTTTATCCTGTTTGCCCGTGGCAATGTCCACTTCAGCGATCCATGAATTTGCCTGTCCTGTACTTTCGTAAAGTCTCCCCTTATTTACGGTTAGTCCTTGAGTGAAGGCGGTCACGTCGTGTGGGAAAACTTTCAGGACGGTATAGGGTATGAGGTCTTTTTCAGGTATCGCCTCATTTTTGCGCGGAGAACAAGTAAATATCAGAAAGGTTAGAAACAAAATAGGTAAGACGAGTCGATGCATGTCCAAAGATATGTACATGCTCCTCATCGTAATCTATTTCCAGATGGATTTCGAAGCCCTGATGAAGTTTTCGCCCAGAATGAGTCGTATTGTCAATTGAACTGTCGACGCTTCATACTGATGAGTTCAGTAAATCCATTTTCCGTAGATTTTCGCAGATAAGGCCCACGCAGATTTGCGCTGATTTTCTAAGTACATTTTGGAACAATCAGCGCTGATCTGCGGTGTATTCAATCTGCGAAGATCTGCGGGACCACTTCCGCAAACTCCGATTAAGAATAACATCATCAGATGGTCCAAGCGAGTTAGCTTTCTTGTTTTACCTTTCCCAGGTCTTAGAATCCGCGGGAAACCCCCAAAATAAAAACGGGGAAAGATCAATTGCTTGACTTTCCCCGTCTTCGTTATCCACCAACCGTAGCCGATGCATAACCTTTAGCCTATTCTCCCATCATAAAGTCTGCCCCAACAACCTTACGACTGCTGTTCTCAACTTCGTGCTCCCGCCAGTTTTCCCGAAGGATCCTTCTCGTGAACACAATCATTCGCTATCGGGTTTTTTGTCGTCAGCATCCGTAGATGATAACTTTTGTTTTCCGATAATGTTTGATCCTGCTGTGATCGTTCGACTTAGTGTTATAAACGTAACAGATGATTCCGGACACACAAAATAAAATGTCAAAAAGAATCGCACAACTTTTCAACCAAGTTATGCACATCAGTGGAACGAAAACCCACATCTTAAAAACTAAATGAATAACTGACCTGATCTAACTCGCTGAAAGAGAATGAATAATCGCAAACAATTGTTTCACACGATTATTGCGCACCATTTCGTACCGCCAAATGCCCTTTGGATTTTGCTATTTTTATCAGCCGTACATCTCAAATAATCAACAAACGTGAAATTTATTTTACAATTACTGCTTCTCTGTTTCACCAACGCCTGGGCACAAAGTCTGGTAATTACCGATGACATCACCATCCTAAAATCTCTCAATGCCCGCTTCATCCATAATTTCGCGACCAATGACACCCTATCGCATGGAAAGATCATCCACAAAGACTTTGTTGCCATCAGCACCAAAGGAAGGCGGACCAATAGAAAGGAGTATCTCAGAAATTGGGCCAGAGGGTTTGACCCTACTGTGATTGTCTATTGGGACTACCGTAATGAAAAGATTGCTGTCTTTGGTACGATGGCGCTGGTAAGTGCCGTGAACAAATTTATCATTTCAAAAGATGGCATGGAATCTATGGCCATGGCACTCTATACTGACACTTACCTAAAAGAGAAAGGTGAATGGAGGTGTGTACAAGCACAAACTACCCCCGTGGCGGATGAAAATTATCCACCGGAAAACACCATCGTTAAGAAATATATCCGGGGAGTCTTACGGTGAAAAATTATTAAATTCTTGTCAACTTCGATCCTTTTGGGCTAAATTGTCTTTCATTTCAAATCTCTATTCCATGAATAAGTTCCTCATCCTGTTTATCGCAATCATTTGTCTTTTAACCAGTGCAATCGCCCAGAAAAATGTATTGCTGTACACTCACAATGGCAAGGGCTACAAGCATGAAAACATTGCAGCCAGCATCGAGGCACTTACAAAACTTTGCACCGAGATGGGATATAAGACAGAAGCGACAGATGATCCCGCTGTTTTTACGCCTGATAAATTAAAAGGATTTGCCTGCACAATCTTCTCCAATACAAACAATGAAACGTTTGATACGGAGGAACAAAAGCAGGCCTTCGTGGATTATATCCATCAAGGTGGAGGCTTTGTCGGCATTCACTCTGTCTCAGGCTCAGAAAGACAATGGCCATGGTTCTGGGCAATGCTTGGAGGAAAGTTTGTCCGTCATCCTGAACTTCAAAAGTTCACCATCAAAGTGGTGGACCCCGCGCACCCATCAACGAAGTTTTTGGGAGCAACCTGGGAATGGGAAGATGAGTGCTATTATACCAATCAACTAAACCCTGACATCCATGTGCTGCTAGCTGTCGACCTCAACACCCTAAAAGATGACAAGAAAGCTGAATACCCAGGAGAGACCTTCGGACATTACTTTCCGCTCGCCTGGTACCATGAATTCGAAGGGGGTAAACAGTTTTATACTGCACTCGGGCACAAAGCGGAGTACTACAAAGACCCAAATTTTTTAAAGCACTTGCAGGGTGGGATTCAATGGGCCATGAAGAAGTAGGCTTCCCTGCCTGTCGGCAGACAGGGGACTTCGCTGCCAATGACAACACCCACCTAGAATGGACTATTTAAGTTGAATTAAGCATTTTCTTAGTTCCCTTGCTGATTCTAATATCAAAACATACTAAAACTAAATAACCATACGTAATTCAAAATTTTCACGCAAAGCCGCAAAGAATCGCAAAGCTTGTGCAGATAATAAATCCATTGAGAAAAAAGAAGTGCGCCAAGGGCGCTCACGCGCCGCATGAGCGGAGCTCCTTTGCGGTCTCATTTCTGTTTTCAAAGTTATAAGTCCTCCTACAAGGCACCTTTGTGACTTTGCGTCTTTGCGTGAACCCTTCTTCATTTAGTTTCAAGTCCAAATGTCATCCACAATAGGTATCGTGCATTGTACGCGATGGAATCCTAAGTCTGACACTCACGATGGTCATATTGTACGAAATCGAATATCCCTATACAAAAAATAATACGCTTCATTAATTGTCCTATTATCTTTGCAACCCAATTCGAAGAAAATCATGAAGGAAAAGCTCTTTACGCGATACGAAAAATTTATCATTGCCATATTGGCCATCCTTCAGTTTACGATCATCCTGGATTTCATGGTTTTATCTCCGTTGGGCGCTCAACTATTGATAGAGTTAAACATCACCACAGCACAATTCGGTTGGGTAGTCTCTGCCTATGCATTCAGTGCGGGCGCTTCTGGCTTGCTGGCCGCGGGATTTGCCGACAGGTTCGATCGTAAAAAGCTCCTCCTGTTCTTTTATGCCGGTTTCATTATCGGAACCTTTCTATGTGGGATCGCACCGGATTATTCCTTCTTGCTGGCCGCCAGAATTGTGACAGGAATCTTCGGAGGTGTCATCGGGTCCATCAGCTTCGCCATCATTACCGATTTGTTTAAGATGGAAGTCCGGGGACGGGTGATGGGCTTTGTTCAGATGGCCTTCGCCTCAAGTCAGGTATTGGGACTTCCTATCGGATTGTATCTGGCCAACAAATGGGGATGGCATTCTCCTTTCCTGCTCATCGTTGCAGTAAGCATCGTCGTGGGCATTGCCGTCATCATCTATATGCGACCCATCGATGCTCATTTGAAGATTCAATCCGACAGAAATGCGTTTCAACACTTAAGTAAGGCACTCACCAATTCAAATCATGTAAAAGCATTTGCTGCCACGGTTCTATTGGCAACCGGGGGCTTTATGCTGATGCCTTTCGGCAGTACGTTTGGTATCAACAACCTCGGGATAAAGATGGAGCAACTGCCCATGTTGTACATGATTACCGGTGTTTTCACCATCATCACAGGGCCATTGGCCGGAAGGCTAAGCGACAAAATGGGAAAATATAAGATGTTTGTCATAGGGTCCATCTTGAGCATGATCATGGTGGCAATCTATTGTAACCTCGGTATCACACCGCTTTGGATGGTGATTGGCATCAATGTGTTGTTGTTTATTGGTATTTCTGCCCGCATGATTTCCGCTTCCGCCCTCCTGACGGCGATCCCAGTACCGCAAGACCGCGGAGCTTTCATGGGGATCAATTCATCTATCCAGCAGATTTCCGGAGGGGTAGCCACTGCCATCGCCGGTTTGATCGTGGTACAAACTGAAAGCGGCAGACTGGAGAATTACCCTGCACTTGGATATGTCGTGGTCGGGGCCATGATGATCACCATTGGAATGATGTATATCCTTAATCAATTTGTAAGGCAAAAAGCTGCAGCAGCGAATCCGATCATTGGTAAGTAAGCTTTATAAAAAGCGCATGACCATCTTTTAATTAACCGGATCCCAGCAAAGAAAGGTAGTCCAATACCGCACATCTATTGGTCGAAGGCGCACAGGTCGTTTGGACATATCACTGTAGACCTCATTTTTTCGCGATTCTTTTTTGGATTGAAATTGGTAAAGAATTGACTGGAAAAGTCTGGTCACTCCAAATGGTGGACAGGCATTTCCCATGTTGTAGTAAATATTTTTGTAACCAAACGAAAAAGTCAGAGTTTTCTATCATTAAAGTAATCTGCTATGTTTCAAAACTACCTTAAGACCGCCATCCGCAGCATTTTCAGAAACAAACTAACAGCAACCATCAACATTGCCGGACTGGCCCTGGCCATGGCTTCGGCACTGATGATTTACTTGTTCGTGAAGGACGAGGTGAGTTATGATCAATACCACACCAACGCAGACCGCACGTATCGTGTTACTCGGAACTTCCTCAGCTCGGACGGAGTCCCTAATCTTCACCTGGCTTCCGTGGCTCCTCCCTTTGGACCGCTTTTAAAAAATGACTTTGGCGAAATTGAGGCGATGGCCCGAACACTGCAAAACAACATGGTCATGGCCATTGAGGAGAATGGCGAACGAACCAAAATCGCCACTGAGAATGAGGTGTACATGACAGAGCCTGACCTGTTCAAGATTTTTGATATTCCGGTGCTGGCCGCCAATCCGGCACTCGCATTGGAGCGACCTTTCACCGTCATGCTTTCTGAAAAAGCCGCTTACAAATATTTTGAGAGTACAGATGTTGTCGGTAAGCATCTGAAGGTAGACAGACGGATAGATCTTGAAGTAACGGGCGTATTCAAGAACTTTCCTGTGCAATCACACTGGCACCCTGAATTTATGGTTTCTTTTAGCACCTTAAATGACAGTACGATTTATGGACGAAAGAACCTTGAAACAAACTATGGCAACAACTCTTTCAGCACTTACCTCCTCCTCGGCGATGGCGTTGATCCCAAAAGACTAGAAGCGCAATTCCCCCCATTTCTTGACAAGCACTATGGGACTTATGCCAAAGCTAACTTTGGCGCTCCTCCAAATTTTGTCGCATCAAGAGGCACTACTCTTTTCCTGCAAAAGGTCACGGACGTTCATCTACGATCTCATCTCGACGATGAGCTTGAAGTAAATGGAAACATCAATAATGTTTACATGATGAGTGTTATTGGTTTGTTCATCATCCTCATTGCCTGTTTTAATTTTGTAAACTTATCAACGGCCCGGGCCACCAAGCGATCTAAAGAAGTAGGGATGCGCAAAGCGGTTGGTGCCCACAAGAACCAGTTGATCCTCCAATTTCTTGGAGAATCTATACTGGTGGCCTTTTTTGCATTGATACTGGCAGTCGCATTTTCAACATTGGCCCTCAACTGGTTGAACAATTTTACCCATAAAACCCTTGTTCTGGACTTCATCAGAAACTGGCCCGTCTTAGTCGGTCTGGTTTCAGCTGCATTGTTCGTCGGAATTCTGGCGGGGATATATCCGGCGTTTGTCATATCTTCTTTTAAACCTGCAATGGTTCTAAAGGGCCAGCAAGGATCCATCAAAGGCAAAGGAGGAGTCAGAAAGGCGTTGGTGATCTCTCAGTTTGCCATTTCTATTGTGTTGATCATTGCGACGGTTATTACTGCTGAGCAACTCAATTTTCTAAACACGCAGGATTTGGGATTCGATAAGGACAAAGTAATCACACTTCCTTTGTACTCTGAACTGCAGGAAAGTTATGATTCATTTTACAACGAACTCACAAAGTCTTCCTCCATCAAAAATGTCAGTCTTTCTTCCAGACTCCCCACTGGCCGGTTATTAGATTCTCAGGGAAATGCGAGCGTGATGAAAGGCGATAGCCTGATGGATTCCGGAATTGGGCTTAAGTATGTGGCCGCTGACTATGAATTCTTTGATACCTATGGAATCAAAATTGCAGCAGGCAGAAATTTTTCAAGGTCAATCCCAACCGATGATTCTCTCGCTTTTATTATCAATGAAGCAGCCGCCAGAAAGATTGGCTGGAAATCCAATCAAGAAGGTCTAAATGGGGACTTTCTTTATGGTGGCACCAAGGGTAAGCTAATTGGGGTGGTTAAGGACTTTCATTTCGAATCCCTACACCAGGAAATCACACCAATGGTCTTCTTTATTGCTACGACAAATTATAACAACATGTCAGTAAAAATCTCCGGTGCCAATGTGCAGGAAGGCATTGAACAACTGCAAAAAGTATGGAAGGAATTTCTTCCCATCCGGCCATTTGATTATCAGTTTATCAGCGACCGCTATGAGAAACTGTATGAATCTGAACAGAAACAGGGACAACTCTTCACCGTTTTTTCAGGCCTCGCGATCTTTATTGCCTGCCTTGGATTGTTCGGCCTGGCGACTTTCAACACCTTACAGCGCGTCAAGGAGATTGGTGTACGAAAAGTGATGGGCGCCTCTGTTCCCAACATCCTGGCTTTGCTTTCCAAAGAAATTGTGATTTTGATTGGGGTGGCGAATCTCGTGGCCTGGCCGATTGTCTGGTTTGTCATGAGTCAGTGGCTGAGCAGTTTTGCTTACCATATAGATATGAACGCCCTGGTATATCTAGGCTCGGCTGGACTGGCGATCCTCATTGCCCTCGTTACAGTCAGTGCGCAGACCATTAAAGCGGCCATGAGCAACCCGGCGAATACTTTGAGGTACGAGTAAAATCAGTCGATTCTATTGGGCCGCAAGGCCAGCAAAACAGCATACCGATTTCACAATAAGCCATCAGGTGGATAGAACCCCCATCTTCCTGGCGGCGAATCGTTTGATAGCATAGCCAACCAGCAAACCAAAGCATGAAAAACCCAGCACAATGAATAAAACATTTTCTTCAAACGAGGTGGGCGTCAAATCAAAAATAACTCCTGCCGCATATCCCGCTGTGCTAACTGTGGTGGCCCAAATCAGCCCCGCTGCGATGCTGTAACCAAAAAAATGCAATGCCTTGATGTCGCTCATGCCGATCATCAGTGGCATGATGATCCTGAACCCATAGAGGAAGCGGTAGCTGAACAGGATCTGCAGCCGATGAGTCTTGAAGAAATCCTGAACAGACTGAAGCTTGGTCTTGAGCTTAGGGCGCTTCTCGACAAAGTATTTTCCGTTCAGTCTTCCGATGGCAAAATAGAGCCAATCACTAACAAAAGAGCCAAAAAAGCCGAAAAGAACGGTATAGGGCCATTCAAAAAATCCACTGTGAACCAGCGAAGACGCGACCATGATCGCAGTCTCACCTTCTAGGAACGTACCCAGAGAGAGCGCAAAGTATCCGTAGTGATGAAGAAATTCTTCCATGATAATTAAGAGCACAAGGTACTTGCTTCAAGTGAAACTTCAGCCCGAAATCTTTTTCCTTGAAAATTCGTTCAGTGATTATTGTTAGAATAACTTATTTATGCTTTATTTTTGTACAAACTTTGATAGACGCTTCTAAACGATCCATCACGACTAACTCGGAACAACGAATTTGAAAAACAACTTCACCTTTGCAGCGTTCGCAGGCTCTTACGACAGCCTGCTCCGCAGCTGGTTCCTCTCACTCCCGGCAGTGATCAGAAGTTTCCGTAGGCAGATTCGTATTTGATACCTCAACATCCTGCTTGAGTAGCGATTTTGCCAAAGGTGAAATCGCTGTCTGTCTTTTATTTCCTTTTATTAACTCATTTCAATTACTTCACGAGTGGACCAGAACATCATAGTCCGTGAGGCAACTCAGGACGATAAAAAATATGCCGAGACCATCACTTTGGAGATGGAAGAATCGGCCAAAGCCCGCGGCACAGGAATCGCCAAACGCTCCCCTGATTACATTCAGGGAAAAATGGAAGAAGGTAAAGCCGTCATTGCTGTTACCCCAGACGGCGCATGGGTAGGCTTTTGCTACATTGAAGCATGGGAAGACGAAAAATATGTTGCCAACTCCGGCCTGATCGTGGCGCCAGCTTTCCGTAAATCGGGCGTGGCAAAACAAATTAAGCAAAAGGTCTTTGCTCTTTCGAGAAAGAAATACCCGGATGCAAAGATCTTCGGCTTGACCACGGGTCTTGCCGTGATGAAGATTAACTCTGACCTTGGTTACGAGCCGGTGACTTACTCAGAACTTACTACCGACGATAAGTTCTGGTCTGGGTGCAAGAGCTGTGTCAACTATGATATCCTCATAAGCAAGGAGCGTAAGAACTGCATGTGCACTGCCATGCTATACGATCCTGTAGAAAAAGCAGCTGAGGAGAAGGCCAAAGCGGACCTGCAAAATGCATCGACCAGAGAACCCATTCCATATCAACGAAGGCGTCAGTTTTCTGAAAACTTTAAGCTCTTCGAACGATTCATGAGGTTCAAACAATTTGTAATCCTGAAAGGCTGGCGCAAGAAAGAAAGTGAAGGGGAAGAGAAAAAGAATTCGATCCTCAGCTTCCTGTTTTTTTGGTAAGCCGTCGAAAGATTATACACTAACATTAATAACCAATTAAAACACCCAACTTCACTGAGAATGGGTGTGCGAGATTATGAAAAAGAAAGTCGTTTTGGCCTTTAGCGGTGGACTTGATACATCCTACTGCGCAATCTATTTGACGAAAGACCTGGGTTATGAAGTACATACACTCACCGTCAATACGGGCGGCTTCTCACCTACAGAACTGGAAGAAATTGAAAAACGCGCTCTGGGACTTGGGGTTGCCTCGCATAAAACCGTGGAAGAAACCCAAAATTATTACAGTAAAGTCATCAAGTACCTCGTTTTCGGAAACGTATTGAAGAACGGAACTTACCCACTGAGTGTGAGTGCTGAGCGTATGTCACAAGCGCTCGCCGTAGCAGATTATGCTGTTGCCATAATGGCGGATGCAGTCGCTCATGGCAGCACTGGAGCTGGAAACGACCAGGTACGTTTTGATATGGTGTTTCAAATTCTTGCCCCTGGCCTTGAAATTATTACACCCATACGGGATAAGAAACTGAGCCGCGAGGCTGAAATCGATTACCTTAAGTCAAAAGGAGTAGTCTACAATTTTGAGAAAGCCAAGTACTCTATTAATAAAGGACTCTGGGGAACTTCTGTAGGTGGAAAAGAGACACTTAATTCCATGGGGATGTTGCCAGAAGAGTCCTGGCCCACTCCTGTTACCAAGACAGGTAACGAAACGGTGACATTGGGATTTGAAAAAGGCGAGTTGTTGTCTGTGGATAGACGACGATTTGATCACCCCGCAGAAGCAATCCAACATCTTCAAAGCATCGCGGGCCCTTTCGGGATTGGAAGAGACATTCATGTCGGCGACACAATCATTGGCATCAAAGGGCGTGTGGGATTTGAAGCCGCAGCACCTGTCCTTATTATTAAGGCCCACCACGCACTGGAGAAGCATGTGCTTACCAAATGGCAGCTGAGCTGGAAGGATCAACTTGCGCAGTTCTATGGCAACTGGCTTCACGAAGGTCAGTACCTTGACCCGGTGATGCGCAATATTGAATCCTTTCTCACCAGCACACAAGAACATGTGACGGGCGAAGTCTCCATCAGCTTGTACCCCCATCGCTTTCAGATCAATGGAATTGAGTCGGTCTACGATCTGATGTCAGCCAAATTTGGAAAGTATGGAGAAATGAACCTCGGCTGGACCGGTGACGACGTGAAAGGCTTTACGAAAATTTTTGGAAACCAGGTTGGGATATACCATCAAGTGAAGACCGAAGCGGAAAGAGGGAAGTAGAAAGAGGGAAGTAGAAAGAGGGAAGTAGAAAGAGGGAAGTAGGAAGTAGAAAGTAGAAAGTAGAAAGTAGAAAGTAGAAAGTAGGAAGTAGGAAGTAGAAAGTAGAAAGTAGAAAGTAGAAAGTAGAAAGTAGAAAGTAGAAAGTAGAA
>JAYVQY010000040.1:0-32533 GCA_043776715.1 Cyclobacteriaceae bacterium
TCGTCGTTAATAAGAATATGTGGTAAGGTTGGAGGGCCAACGGAAAACCGGCGCTGTTGACAATATAAAGGAGGGGCATAAAAAGCGAACTGCCATAATACAGGTCTCCCAGATCTCCATAGGGATGGCTATACGTCACTAAATTCCAGAACGGAAGGAAGGGATTTGTGACTTTTGGACTGAGATATTCTGAATTAATTCGGAATGCTACGAAATTTATTATTAGCATCAACGCAATAAAAAGCGAAAGCACGGCTAAAATCCTTGATAAGGCTGGTTTCTTAAATAGAAGTGGGATCACAAAAACAACACAGGCAGGATTAATTGAACTTGCAAACGCGATTGCTAACGTGGAAACGATAGTCAAGTCAGTGACAAATGCTGTGAAAATAAAAAGGAAGATCAATAATCCAAAATTGCCCCTATCAAGAGTATAGAGCATTGGATACGATAATAATATCAAAAGAAATAAAGACCGTTCGTTGCCCGATTTTCTAAATACAAAATAGATACAAATAAGAATTGCAAAATAAATTATTGCCAATGCCAAATATTGATTTCCTGTGAATAATGCAAACTTGATGAAGGCTAGATATAATGAGGTGGAAAGAGGGAGAATATTAACCGCTAGATGTTCGAATGCATTTACATTTTTGAAGCGATCGACGGCATCAAATAGATTTTGAAATTTGTGCGGTTCAATTAAGAATGTTGTATATGGATAGCCTAACTGAGCCAGGGAAAAAATTGAATTGACAATAATATTTAGGTATGTTATAAAAAAACCCAGAAGAATTACATCCTTAGCTCTATATTGACCAAGAATAATATTGAGTTGCTTGAGGCGGCTGATGAAAAACAAGAGAAATATTTTAGCTATTGAAAGACGAATTAACACAGAAAAAATCAAGTAAGAAAATCATCCGTCGCAAGATTGCGGATTTTGGAACGACAGGATTGGCGAACGAAATTCAAACAGGTTGTCTCGAAGAGCCAGGTTTGTTTACCCATGCCTAAAAATATGACACAATTAGTTTTGTCTTTTCACTTAATTTGATTTCGCGGCTCGTCATTTTGTTTTTGATTTTTTTAGCGTTTAGAACTTCTTGAATTTGTCTCTGTCCGGATTCACGACCTGCCCGAAATCCCTTTTCGTGTGCCAACCATACTTCTTCACCGAAATCAAGTTCTATGATTACATGAATATCTTTTCTCTCCAATTCGCTTGCTTCCTTTGCTGCCAGGGTATCTGGCAAAAAGTCGAACCAATGAACAACGGCATGACTCGGTATTCTTTTATTGTTAAGGAGGTAAAAAATTGGTATGTGAGGGAATGCGATGATGTCATCATCTGATTTTGAATATTTCCGAATGACATCATTCACGCTATTGATTACTTGGATTTGTTGGTGGTTTAGTTTAAAACCACCGAGAATGTCACCCTGATAAACCGGTTCCGTTGTATTGAGTTCTGCGGTAACATTCCACCAGGAGTAGGGAATGCTTTTTTTTTCCCTGATAGAAATGGCCATCATGCATAGAATAGGAATAAAAAAAAGATAGTTCAGATTGAAAAAACTAGGAACTTTCAGTAACAATAGAAGGACTAGGCCAAAACCCAAATATGCACCACCTTCAGAAATGGCGTTGGAAGTTCCGTTACCAACCATAAGGAATAGACTGAAGAGACTGAGAAAAATCCCAATTGTTTTTTGTGAGCCCTTTAAAGACCTGAAAGAAAAAAGGCAAAATACGAGTGGACTCAATATTGCTGCGGTTTGCATATCGTATAGATAGTGACTTTCAATATGGAACGGCAATGCCCGACTTGAATATAAAGCATAGAAGAATAAAAGTACAAAGCTCACAATGATTCCGCTTGAAATAACTAACCTCGACTTAGTCATGTTCCAAATTGATGCTATGGGATGTTTCAGGTCTGCCAAGTCAGGCAAAATCATGAATAGAATAAATCCTGTCAATGAGAGGAAAGCAAAAATCTCTTTAGCTTGTTCTAAAAAATAGATTGAGAAGGAATTTGCCAGCCACCCCAGGAAGATCTGATTTGTTCCACCCTTAGCTGCAATCGCTCCGGCGAATACTTGTTCAACAAATTTCGCAGTAGTTTGAGAGAGCAATAAGTCGGTAAGCAAAAACAAGAAAGGAAGCGAGCAGCCTATAATATAATAGCTCAAAAAATGTATTGCCTTATTTTTTATCGCAAGAATTGCAAATGCAGACACGGTCAAGAATGTGAGGAGACCCACCACACTGCCATTGCTATGCTTTATCTGCGCGGCAATTGATAAAAATAGCCCGCTGAAAAGAATGGCAAAATCCCTTGACTTGAAACGATGGCTTGCGTCCAATTTGAAACTCCAAATCGCAGCTAAGCAACTTGCCACAAAAGCCAGATTCATAACCTGAAAGAAATCATATGCGATATGGGCGGTGCCGTGCTGATAGTATATTGTAACAATCACGGTCATGATAGCAGCCGCAATCAAATTTGTAAACTGGGAAAAAATAAAAAAAAGGCAACTTGAAAAACCGAGGATGACTAATATTCCAAGGACTCGAATGTTGATAATCTCATATCCGAAAACACCAGTGAACAATGCCATGAGTTTGGGATAGAGAGGAGGCATGAAATGGTAGAGATCTTTGTACAATACTTTGCCATGATTCATCTCGAATGCAAACATGACAAACCAACCTTCCGTCCAAGGAGTAAATGAGTTAACGAAGTAGAGGTTGTAGAGAAGGATGAAAAATAACCCAAAGAGCAGACCAAGAATGGTTTTCCTATCGAGAGATATGGAAGCGTTAATCGGGCGATCTATTGGTTTTTCGTCGACGATCTCAGAGAATGAAAATTTACGAAAAAATTCAAAAAGATGACCTACCATGTCTACAACGGTTTGAATTTGGATGTAAACTCAATGACTTGAAGTCGTCTATTTTCATAAATATCCTTTTTCCCCTTCTCAGATGTGTAGCCCTCTAGTGTAAATTGGATGGTTTCTTCAAAGTGCAGCAGCGGTCTCCATTCGAGATGAGTCATTGCCTTGGAAATATCAAGTTTCAGCAATTTGGCCTCATGAGGCCTTAAAGCATTGTCATCTTTCTTGTATTTCAGACCCGGAAGAGCTTTTAGTAAATGATCAATGACATCTGATACACTGTAATCTTTTCCTGTAGTGGGTCCAAAGTTCCAACCGCCGCAAAATGAAGAACCCTTTTCGTAAAGTGTCTGTGCAAGTTTCAAGTATCCAAAGAGAGGTTCCAGCACGAATTGCCAGGGCCGTGTGGCCATTGGATCGCGAATGACAAGTTCTTGATCAGAAAAGTAAGCTCGGAACACATCGGGTATGATTCTATGTTCTGCCCAATCCCCCCCTCCAATGACATTACCCGCACGTGCCGAGGCAATCAGGCAATCGCTCGTGGTGAAAAAGGACTTCATATAAGAACTTGTTACCAGCTCCGAGCAACCTTTGGAAGCGCTGTAAGGATCGTTTCCACCCATGGGATCATTTTCACGATAGCCCCAAACCCATTCATTATTCTGATAGCACTTGTCGCTTGTAACATTAATGGCGATGCGCACAGACTTTGTTTGCCGAACGGCTTCGAAAAAGTTAACTGTTCCCAATACATTGGTCTGGAATGTTTCAACAGGATCGGTATAGGAAGGTAGCACAAGCGCCTGAGCAGCCAGGTGAAAAGTAATTTCTGGGTTCACATGGTTGAAGAATTTTTTCAATCGGTCGATATCTCTAATATCTCCATCCTGATGTTGAATCATTTTCCCGAGATTCGTCTTGACGTAGTTGTCATGGCTTGTTTTGGGTGGAAGTGCATAACCATATACGTCAGCACCCAATTCATTCAGCCAAATGCAAAGCCATGAGCCTTTGAAACCGGTGTCACCGGTAATAAGCACTTTTTTCCCTTTAAAGAAGTTGTTAAATAGATCCATCCTGTTTGATCATTTCCAGATTTTCCATTCTGCCTTTCCGCTATTCCACAAATCATTCAAATCACCTTTGTCTTTGAGCGTGTCCATGGGCTTCCAGAAACCCTTGTGTTTGAATGCAACCAATTTTCCATCAAGTGCAAGGCTTTCAAGTGGCTCACGTTCCCAAATGGTGGAGTCGTCTTTGAGATAGTCAAATATTCCTGGTTCGCAAATAAAGAATCCGGCGTTAATCCAGCCTGTATCTTCCTGTCTCTTTTCAAAAAAAGATTCAACAGAGCCCTTTTCATTTATGTTCAGTACACCAAATCTTCCGGTGGGCTGCACGGATGTAACCGTACATAATTTCTTATTTTTTTTATGAAATGAAAGCAGTTTATCCATTGCTACATTTCCTACTCCATCGCCATAGGTGAGGAAGAATCTTTCATTGTTTACATATTTTTTTATGCGTTTGATTCGACCACCGGTGAGTGTGTCTTTCCCCGTATCCACCAGGGTAATCTTCCAATTCTCAGAGGATGTATTGTGAATCTGCATCTTGTTGTTGGAAAGATCAATTGTTACATCTGATTGATGAAGGAAATAGTTTGCAAAATATTCTTTCACAAAATACCCCTTGTAACCCAGGCAGATCACGAATTCATTGAATCCATAATGACCATAGATATTCATAATATGCCAAAGAATGGGTTTCCCTCCAATCTCGACCATTGGCTTCGGTCTTAAATCGGTCTCCTCAGACAAACGTGTACCCAGACCGCCTGCAAGAATAACAACTTTCATATGGCTCTTTTAAAGAATGTGAATCGTTCCAAATATCCAAACAGAGTATTAAAACTACAACAAAATAAATTTGCGGTCGGCTAATTCTTCGCTCCTTCAATTACTAGCATGGCATAGATTTCAATCGTTGGAGATCGTTCCGGCCACCCATTGATCAGGGCCTTGATACTTTGCTTTTTAAATAGTAGAGGGAGAATATTATCTTCGGGCTAAAATTAGGTTTAGATTCTTACCGACCCAAAATTATTGTATGAAACGAAACATCATTATAGCTCTTGCAGGGCTTGCAATAGGCGCCTTGGCTATATTTTACTTCAGCACAAGAAAGAAGGACGTTGACAAAAAGGCTGCTGCAACAGCATTCTCAACTAAAAAATGGTACTATTCATCAGACGGTGGAAAAAGTTGGGTGGATCGTGCGGAGCCTGGCTTAAAGGGATTCATGGAAAATGGCGACCCAATACACTTAAAACCTGAATGGGTGTGGGCCGAATGGCTGGACGAAAATACGATTCTCTGGACAGCGAGTGACAAGACCACTTCTCTTTGGAAGGCTTTCGATGTGCCTCTGAGTAGCGAAGAAATAACAAAGTCAAAGGCATATGCCGCTGCATTTCCAACCAAAACATGGTACTATTCAGTGGATGGTGGGCATCAGTGGTTGGGTGAAGCCATGGGTGATCTAAAGGGCTTTGATCAAAATGGTCAGCCAATTCATGTCAGCGAAGCCTGGCTTCCTGGAAAATGGCTAGATGAAAATACAATTGAGTGGAAGGCAATGAATGGAAGTGAATCAGTCTGGAAAGCTTTTGAAAGCCCCCCCAAATAACTCTAAACTCCATAAGATTAATAAACCGCCTTACCGAATCAGAAATTCCCCTTTGAATGATTAAAGGGGTGAGGGTCAAACGCCTTGGTTAAGACAAGAAATTCATAACAGAATTCAAAGGTCGAAGACTCGGCTCTACCCTTTGCTTTTATTAATACTCCTAGAATATTATCTTGGAGGCAGTATTGCGTTCATAACCCCAACCAAATTAAGTACCATTATGAAACGAAACATCATCATAGCTCTTATTGGACTGGTAATGGTCGTGGTGTCGGTATTTTATTTTACTTCTGGAAAAGTGGAGGTTGATACAAAAGCCGCGGCTGCTGCGTTTTCAGGTAAGAAATGGTTTTATTCAACAGACGGTGGGAAAAATTGGGTGGATCGCGCAGAAGTTGGTCTAAAGGGATTTAAAGAAAATGGGGAGCCCATCCACATTCTTCCTGAATGGGTAAAGGCTGAATGGCAGGATGAAAATACAATTCTTTGGACAGCGATAGACAACACCACATCCATTTGGAAGTCGTTTGATAAGCCATTAAGTGCAGAAGATATTGCCAATTCAAAAAAGTATGCAGCTGCTTTTTCCTCAAAGACTTGGTACTATTCAGAAGACGATGGAGGTCATTGGGAGCCAGGAGCGGCAGAAGGGCTGAAGGACTTTGATCAAAACGGCCAGCCAATACACAAGAGCGAAGCTTGGATTTTCGCCCAGTGGCTGGATGAAAATTCAATTCAATGGACGGCTGTAAATGGGAATAAATCCCTTTGGAAGGCTTTGGAAAGCCCACCTAAATAGTTACTGGGGGATGAATTTGGTAGAAATATTTCCTGCCGCCAATACAGTACAACAAGTTTCACAGTTTTTTGTAAATCTGGGGGAGACAGGACGTTGGTGCTACTATACTATTGAGGCGTTGTTATTTTATTCTCTCTTATCTCTTTCAATCTATGCCAGCACAAGTTCCAAAGAGTTAGTAAAGGGCAGGTCGATAAGAAGAATCATTATTTCAGATTTAACTTTTTGTGGCTTACTGATATTTTTCATTCTTGTTGCAAGGGTACCACTGGCCATTATGGGACTTCAAAACCCTGACGAACCATTGTGGGCAATTGATGCGAAAACATTGCTTCATGATCCAAGAATTTTTGTTAGTGTTGATACCTCGACGGGCGGCCCCTTGGTGCCATTTTTCCTATTACTACTAAAACTTTTTGGACTTCCGATTGATCAGGGTACTCTTAAGATAATGAGCGGTGCCATGATGGCGTTCAGCACCGGCTTTTTGTTCCTGGGGGGAGTTAAAGCATTGGGTTCCACAATTGCCCGGCTCACGATTCTGCCACTGGTCGTATTGATTGCGCTGATGAGAGATAATGACTTGATTGCATATAACAGCGAACATCCGGTCATTTTTCTTCTTTGTGTGTCTTTATATTTTCTTGCTAGACTGGTTGCCGATGGTCCTGGCAAATACAATCTGAATCTCGTTATGTTAGGAATTTTTCTGGGATCTGTGCCCTTTGCCAAACTTCAGGGTGCGCCAATATCTTTCTTTGTTGGTATGGCCGGTTGCTTCGTTGTTCTAAGAAGAGATCTTATTAAACGCATGCCTATATTGATTTTGAGTTCATTGGCACCGGTTGTCATTTTTGTCATAGCGCTGTGGTCATACAATGGGCTAAAATATTTCTGGGTTTCTCACATCCTCCAGAATTTACTTTATGCAAGTCAGGTTGCAATGGTAGGGAACTTCTTTAATGCCAAGATGGAATTGTTCTTTCGAATTCTTTTCATACCAAAAGAGTTATCCTTATTCCTATATTACTCGCTCATCACAGTTTTTTTCGGATCCTTCCTTACCATCGCAATACCGGGGCGACTTTCTGCTCACCATCGCATGCTGATTATTTTTTCTCTTTTGTTTCTTGCGGTTTCGATCTATTGCATCACAACTCCAAACCGTGCTTTTGGTCACTATGGATTGTTGTCGCTGGTTCCGCTTACAATGTTATCCGCAATTTTGGTGTCTTGCGCTTGTAGTAAGGCGTGCGGGCTCCTTGACAATGCTTCCCTTTCTTTTTCAATTGTGACGTCCGTTTCAAGCGCTTTGTTCTTGCTGGTCACTAGCTTTTATTTTTTTACTGTAAATTTCACGTATCAACCTTACTATCTGAGTAAAATAGATGAGCGATATAACGGCTATGCGCCGCAAGGTGCCATGGGTGCAGTGCTCGATCACTACTATGCTCCAAATGCGAAATTGGCAGTATGGGAGGATGAGGCTGAGCTTTTTGAGAGCAATGAATTTGTTTTGGGGACTCGATTTGGTGTAGCCGGATTTAATTCAGTCATTGATTCGATCAGGCCGTTTTTCACGAAAACTTATTTGAATGATTTGATAATCAATGAACCCAAGTTATTTGTTTATAGAGCTGCCCGGTCAGCGGACAGTTTTGAAAACTATCTTGATATCAGTAACCACATAAAGGAAAATTTTACACGAGATTCAGAATTTGACGGGTACCACATTTATGTAAGGAATAATAAATTGTCTGAAAAGAAACCTTGGAAAATTGAAAAACCAAAAATGGAAGAGTTCAATCCAGGATTCTTTCATGGTGATTTGCAGACGCTTCAAAAAAACGGAACGTTTCTTCAATTTGGAGGATGGACAGTAATGAATGAAAATGTGATAGATCAACGTCCTGTATTTGCTCTGATCAGCAGGACGGATACAACGTATGTGGACACCTTTCGCTCAGTCAATAAAGGAGTCGTTGATTTTTCACACAAGCCGAATTACAAGATGAGTGGATTTGGCGGCTTCATCCCCCTCAATGAATTGCCTGATGGTGATCTACAGGCAGCCATCATGGTTGTTAACAATGGAACCGCAGGATTCAAATTATTTTCACAAAAGGTGAACAGGGATCTACTACTGCTCAATCCTTGAGCGAATCATTCTCGGGTAAAAGATTTTCCAACAAACTGCACAAGTCCTTTTTCGTTTGGTCGATGCAGATAAATCCCTATTTCATACTTGCCCTTAGGTAATATGTATTTATTGATTTTCGCAGCAAACCCGCAATCATCTAGGTTGTATTGATTCTTGAAATATACGGTGACGTCTTTTCGGATGCGGGAATCAGTATCGCATGCATAGACGTTTCCTTCAGATTTGAGAATCAACTGAATGGTATAGCCTTTGAAATCGGACCGAACCGGAGCAGCCCAACCAGAGATGGTATAAAAGTCAGCAGAGTCCACTGCCTGATCAACGGATTTAGGAAAGTCACCCAAATCAGGCATTTCCGCTTTTTGAGGCACGTGGTATTTTGTGATGTTGTGTCTCAGTACCTTCTCGGTGATGGAGTTTAGTACTTGACGTTTCTCAACAATTCCCTGAAGACCGATGCGATAAATTCCCTTCGGTAATTTCTCCTTTGGAAAGGTGACCGAATAACCACTGTAAAGATATTGAGGATCTTTCAGGTAGCTCGCAACATCGGGTCTCATGGTGTGCTCTGTTGATACCCTGAAAGTTTCTGTTTCAGAAACTAACAAGACATAGGTTTTCAATTTCTTTGAATCCCGATCTTTGATGGCTGCCCATCCACTCAAGCTGACTTGCTCATCATCTTCGTTGATCATATCAACCGATAACATGAACTCTTTTGGATTTTCTTTGACTTGAATTTTTCCAATCTTTTCTATTTGTGGAATTCTGGGAATGACAGCTTCCCGATCAGAATAGGCAATCGCTTTGGTTCTTCCAAGACTATCGGCAATTCTTACCCCAATGCGGTAAGAACCCGGAGGAAGAACATTTCTGGTTCCTGTTGCTGAAAAGCCAGATGACCCAAGGTCTTCGCGATTGAAATACAAAGAAAGATCGGGCCTGCTTTTGGATTCTGTTGGCAGTTCGTAAACATGGCCATCCGATTCAAGTAGAATCGAGGTCCGGTTTGATGATTTACTTCTTTTTTCAAGAAAAGCCCATCCCGCAATTTGTATGAACTGTGAGTGCGTATTTAAGCTTTCGATGTGTAACCGAATACTGTCATTTTTAGTTAACGATTCATCCAGAAGTGAAGGCTTGAATCTGGAATAGAGGCTTTGGATTTTCAGGCTATCCCCCCTGGACGCATTCTCGTCATCATTCAGTGAGTAATGAGTTGTAATTAGTTTTATTTTTTCTTTGAAGCCGCCCGTGCCATTGGCCTCACTGAATAGAATCTTCTTCACATTGGTATTGAGTGTTCCTCCTGCCAACATCAGCAATCTAAACTCTTCATTTGTATCAATGAATTTATTGATAATGACGCCACCGGAAAGAAGTGTGGTGACCGCGCGATGGGTAAAAGTGTCGCCATTTGAAAGAGTAAAAGTGATCAATAGTCCGGGAGGTCGGAAGAAGAGCCTTTTCAGTTTCCCCCAAAAACTATAATCAACTTGTATCCGTGTGAATTGAAGGGAAGTAGTCCTTGGAATCAAAATATCTTTCCCGAGACTCGCGTATCTTGATTCTGTTCTTCCTTTTGTAAGGGTCCTGGGATTTTCACTTTTCGCAAGCAATGTCTGATCCTCGATGTCTGTTTCAATCTGGTAATTGCTTAGAATGGTCATCTTCGTTCTAGTCTCATCGAAGAAAGGATACCGATCATCAATGCTGCCCAATGAAAATAAGATATAATCCGGCTTATCGTTGGACTCGTATTTCTGACTATTCAAGCTATCGAGAAATCCATTGTAGGCTGAATACGATTGAATGACGGGCCGGGGATTGTAGTGTAAATCATTAAAATATACTTGAGAGATTTCTGCAGGTATAACGTCTATGGTAGCATTTCCAACAGCAGCTTTTAGAGAATCATTCTTAAATGATGCAGTGAAATCAAGGTCCCTCTGATAACGCTCAAGATTTATGAAATATTCTTTCACCTCATTCAATTTGATGGGGAAAATTGAAAGTGTATAGAGTCGTGTAACGGGTTTAAAGCTGCCCGGAAGGGAATTGACTGCCCACAAGGAAATTACAATGACAATCCAACAAAATCCAGCTACCCATTTTTTTCCTCCCTTACTCGATGCGAACAGATACACTAGGGAGACCGCAAACAGAATCCCACGAAAGAAATAGTAATTGTGACCGTCCGTTCTTACAAATCCATTCTTAAAAAGAATGAAAATAAATAACGCTACGATGCCGTACACAAAAAACTCATCCAGCGAAGCGATGAATTTTTTTTGATACAGTGTTATCGCAAATCGGATGGCCACTAGTAAAAGAAAACACGACACAATGATGAGTCCGGCATACAGGAACGGAATAAATTCCGGTTCTCCAACTCTGTACATAGCATCATTGTACGCATTTATGATTTGCAGGCTTGTCAGGACATAGGAAGTAAAGTCGACCTTAAGAAAATAAGTACTGATTGAAAGTACGACGGAAAATACAATGAGTATCAGGCCGCTTTGTTTCCAGGTTATTTTCTTTTGGAAACCCATGAAGGCGATGGCTGCGAGGAAGATTACAATCGCAATAATTCCCAGGCTCAATTTTATGTAGAAGCAAAGAATGGCAAGAATCGATGCAAAGATGAGATAGAGAAATTTCGATGGGTTGGAAAGAAAGTTAAATAGATAAAAGAGATAGAAAAAGAAATACCATTGCTCCGTTGCCTCATAGGCTACAATGACAAAAGTAGCAGTCAGAAAGAGACATGTCGTTACTTTTATTTCTCTTTTGAAGAGTTCATGGAGAACGAATAGAAAATTGAACAAAAAGAACAGATCGAAAAGAATATAAACGATTTTCGGGACGGCGATCGGTAAGCGTGTACACAGAAAGCCCAATGGCCCATATGTGAACACGAAATCTTTTCCAAAAATCAAATCGTATTTGATGGCCAGATGAAGCGCAATGTTCCATGATGGATCCAAACCTGATTCCGGCTGTTTGTAGAAAACAAACGGGAAGGCGACCAGTAAAAACAAGGCAAGCAGAAAATAGCGAAGCAGTGTCTTAAATGGAAACGTCTTACCGGATAACACTGATTAATTGACTAAAGGGTGTATATGGGTTTCCAAAAGTAAGAATATCTGGCATTTAATGGGGTAATGACCGATGACATTTTTTGACTTCTTTCTATATTTGCCGTTTATTAAAAATCAGCATTCCGCGTCATGCAAAAAAATATTCTTATAACGGGTGGCGCAGGCTTTGTTGGCAGTTCGCTTGCCATCAGTATTAAAAAAAAATATCCTGATTATAAGGTGATAAGCCTCGACAATCTGAAAAGAAGAGGATCTGAGTTGAATATTCCGAGACTTGTTGAGCACGGTGTACAATTTATTCACGGAGATATCAGAAACAAGGAAGACATCAGCCAGTTTGAAACCGGAATTACGACCATTATTGAGGCCTCGGCGGAGCCTTCTGTATTGGCGGGGATCAACAACTCCCCTGACTATTTAATAAACACCAATTTAATGGGGACGATCAACTGCCTGTACCTTGCGGCAAAACTGCAGGCAGATTTTATTTTTCTCTCCACCAGCAGAGTTTATCCCATAGAACCAATTGAAAAAATTAATTTCAAGGAGGGTAGCAAGCGGTTTGACATTGCCCATATACAATCCATGACGGGAGTTTCCAAAAGTGGTATCGCGGAAAATTTCCCTTTGGAGGGATTCCGTTCGCTCTATGGGGCTACGAAACTTTCGTCCGAATTTTTGATTCATGAATTTAATCAGTTCTATAAATTCAAAACGGTGATCAATCGCTGTGGGGTGCTGGCAGGGCCTTGGCAGATGGGAAAAGTGGATCAAGGCGTTACGGTACTCTGGGTGGCGCGCCATTTTTGGAAAAAAAAATTGGGATATATCGGATATGGCGGCAAGGGAAAACAAGTGAGGGATATTTTGCATATTGATGACTTGTTCAGACTGGTCGATTACCAATTGCACAATATGGAGCAGCTAAACGGCCAAACCATGAATGTTGGAGGGGGACATGAAAACAGCTTGTCGCTACAGGAACTTACTGCTCTTTGCCGGCGCATTACGGGCAACGCGATTGAGATAGATGAAGTGACGGAAAACAGACAAGCGGATATTCGAATTTATATAACAGACAACACAAAAGTTACTCAATTGACGGGATGGAAACCCCAAATCTCATGCGAGGAGATCATTCGTCAGATTCATGTTTGGATAAGAGACAATGATAAAGCCTTGTATCCGATCTTAGGAATTTAATCGAACAATATCATGAACATTGCACTTATAACAGGATCAGCAGGTCTCATTGGAAGTGAAGCGGTGAAATTTTTTTCTGATAAATTCGATGCCATCGTCGGCATTGACAATAATCTCCGTCAGTATTTCTTTGGGGAAGAGGCGTCCACACGCTGGAATCAACTCCGTCTGGAAAGAGACATGCCCCACTACACGCACAAGGATGTTGACATACGTGAAGTTGCAGCGCTTGAAAAAATATTCAAGGAATACGGCCACGATATAAAGTTGATACTTCATACCGCCGCGCAACCCAGCCACGATTGGGCGGCAAAGGAACCCTTCACCGACTTTGCAGTCAACGCCAATGGTACCCTGAATTTACTTGAGATGACGCGCTTGCATGCTCCTGATGCAACTTTCATATTTACCTCCACCAATAAAGTTTACGGTGATACGCCAAACTTTCTTCCTCTGGTTGAATTAGATAAGCGATTTGAAATTGACAAAGCTCATCCCTATTTTGAAAGAGGAATCGATGAAAAGATGTCCATCGATCATTCCAAACATTCCTTGTTTGGGGCATCCAAGGTGGCTGCCGATATTCTTGTACAGGAATATGGAAAATACTTTGGTATGAAGACCGGAGTTTTCAGAGGAGGCTGTTTGACTGGCCCCAACCATTCAGGTGCAAAACTCCATGGATTCCTTTCGTACTTGATGAAGTGCGCGATTACCGGCGACCACTATACCATTTTCGGATACAAGGGAAAGCAGGTCAGGGATAATATTCACAGCTATGATCTTGTCAATATGTTCTGGCACTTTTATCAAAATCCAAAATCCGGTGAAGTATATAATGCCGGAGGAGGTAGATTTGCCAATTGCTCGATGCTGGAGGCTATTGAACTTTGTAATGAGATTACCGGAAAGAAAATGAACTACAGTTATTCCGACACCAACCGGATTGGCGATCACATCTGGTGGGTGAGTGATCTTAAAAAATTCAAGAATGATTACCCAGGGTGGCATTGGAAGTATGATCTTAAAAACACGCTCATTCAAATACATGATGGAATTGCTTCCCGGGAAATTGTAAAGTGACAATCGAGGGAAAGATTTCGCGCCAGTCACCAAATAGCCCAACATGAGGAAGTATTTCTTGTTGATCACTCCTTATTTTGACAATAGATTTTTCACAATCTATCTGCCGATCCTGATTATGCTAGGCGCAGCTACTGTGTATTATGGTCTTGTGCTTTTGTACAACGTGAATGCACCGGTCTCAGACGACTTTGGGATCGCCTTCCTTTTCATGAACGAATATGTTGATCAGATCTTCCTGACGGAGAAGCTTCGGGTCTTGTTCAGTCAGCATGCCGAACACCGGCTGATGGTTCCGCATTTGATGGTATTGCTGGACTATTATATTGAGGGACACGTCAATTTTTATACCCTCGGAATCATTGGCAATCTTGGTTTGATTGGAATTCTGTTGATTTTCTACAAAGCAGTCGGAGAGATGAAGTACAAGATTTTATTTTTTTGCCCGGTGGTGCTGCTCGTATTGCAAATTCAACACTGGGAAATCATTCCCTTTCCAACGGCGGTTATTCAGGGGTTTTTTGTCATTTTCTTCGCATTCCTTTCCCTTTATCTTTTGGAAAAAGAAAATAAAGCAGCCGTTGCCATGGCCTTTGTAGTTTTTTTTCTTGCCACTTTTTCATCTGGCAGTGGTATGATGGCTTTCCTTCCAGGTATAGTTATACTCATCGTGAGAAAGAGATTCAAGACATTGGGATTGTGGATTCTCTTTGGTGTAACCGTTATCTATTTCTATTTTTATCATTACTCGTATACGAGTACAACCAATCCCCTCGACCTGGTCATGAACCACACGGTGGACCTGGCGATGAGATTTTTTGCAGCGGTTGGGGGCTTCATCAATTTTGCCAAGGGATGGGAAGAACCTGGATGGGGTTTTCAGGCTTCCATTGCGTCGGGCATTATTTTGTCGTGCCTTTTCTTATTTTTTACTTACAAGAAGTACTATCTGAGGGCACCGGTATTGTATGGATTTCTTCTCTTCCTGTTGATCTGCTGTGCTACGTTATCAATTTCCCGTTCCATACAGTATACACCCAGTCAATTATCAGCCGTTTCGCGGTACAAAATCCTTTCGGTTTGCATTGTCGTAAGTTCCTATCTCATCTTATTGGATTTACTCAAAGGTAAAATCAGGCCAATTTGGTCGATACTTCTCATTTGCCTTGGTCTACTCTACAATGTATTTGCATATAAGGCAGACATTGATACATTGATGCTTCACAGCGATGGAACCGTGGAGTCAAGTTGGGCAATATTCCAAAACAATGATTATAGTCAGATCAAAGACTGGAATCCAGAGATGTCGGCCCGCGCTCTCAAGGAAGCCGAAAGTAAGGACATTTTTAAAATGCCCGACCTAAGAGATGAATACATTTTGCGAACCCCGCTGTCAACCGGAGTGAGCGACGAGCTTACATCCTGGAACAATGTGGCAAATGCAGACTCAACTGTGGTTTATAAATTTGAGGTACTCACTACTTCCAATGGAACCAGATTTGCCATACGGAAAGGATGGGCGCTTAGAAAAGGCGCATCGACACGGCGAAACTTTTTTGTCTTTAGATCTGCTACCAAAACGTATTTCTTCGTCACCCACACGAACTGGCGATCGGATGTAACAGGATCCATCCATGCCCAGTATCCCAATGACAAAATAAATTACGACGAGTGCGGATTTAACGTAGGAATAAGCTCAAAGCAACTTGACAAGGGTGAGTACGAACTGGGAGTGGTTGTGCAGAGTTGGGATGGCTCAAGCTTCTTCATTCCGGCAAACAAGAAAATAGTAATTTGACAACCGATGAAGTTAAGTGTTGTCATTCCTGCCCATAATGAAGAAGGTTCTATCGGTCCGACGATTTCTCAATTGTACGAGAAGTTAAAACAAAATGACATACCCCACGAAATCCTGGTCGTCAATGACAATTCAAATGACTCCACCATTCAAATTCTGGAGGCGCTTAAAATAAGCATTCCTACCCTTCAGTATGTCTCCAACACTGGCACCAACGGATTTGGATTTGCCGTGCGTTTTGGATTAGAAAGATTTACTGGCGATTGTGTGGCCATTATGATGGCAGATTTGTCTGATTCCCCTGATGATCTCGTAAAGTTTTACAAAAAATTGAATGAAGGCTATGACTGTGTTTTTGGAAGCCGGTTTATTAAAGGTGGAAACACGTATGACTATCCTAAAATCAAATTGGTGATCAATAGAGTGGCCAATGGAATCGTTCAGTTAGCATTTGGTATTCGCTACAACGATACGACCAATGCATTTAAGTTGTATCGAAAGGAAACGATTGACGGCCTAAAGCCATTGCTTGCCTCTCACTTTAATTTGACACTTGAGTTACCGCTTAAGGCAATTGTGAGAGGTTACAGTTATGCCGTGTTGCCAAACTCCTGGACAAACCGGAAAACCGGCGAATCTAAATTGAAGATTCGTGAAATGGGTAGTCGCTATTTTTTTATATTACTTTACTGCCTGATCGAGCGGTTTTTTTCAAGGGGTGACTATTCAAAGAAGTAAAATGAGCAATGCAAAATCGACTTTGTCCAACCTTTATGCCACGGTGATGACAAGAAGGGGGTTCAGGAAATTCAACGAATTTTTGGTGAAGCTGGGGATGAAGGGGCTCGGGTTACTTTTTTCTCATGAATATCCTGCTGAAAATGGCGAACTATTCTTTGCCAAAAGAGTCATCAGCCGCTATAAAGTAAAAAATCTTTTTGACGTGGGCGCCAATCAGGGAACATACACTAAAATGTTTACGGACTTAAAGTTTGAGGGTGAGATTTATTGCTTTGAGCCTCATCCAACAACTTTCAAAAAACTGGATTCACTACTAAATGCTCCAAACATTAGGAAATTCGATCTCGCACTCTCTGGTGAAAAAGGATCGTTTCATATTTATGATTATTTGTCTCAGGATGGATCGGAGCATGCCTCTCTGTTTAAGGGAGTGATTGAAGAAGTGCACAAAGGAAAGACGGTTGCTCATCTCGTCAAAGTGGAAACCCTCGATGATTTTACAAAGGAGCACGTGATTGAACGGGTCGGACTGTTGAAAATTGATACTGAAGGAAATGAGTATAATGTTCTTCAGGGTGCACACTCCCTGATTTCAAACAACAAAATTGATTTGGTGCATTTTGAATTCAACGAAATGAATGTGATCAGCCGGGTTTTCCTTCGGGATTTCATCAAGCTACTTCCTGATTTTAATTTTTACAGACTATTGCCCAAAGGGTTTTTGCCCTTGCATTATGACCACTCATTGATGATGGAGCTTTTCTCATACCAGAATATTGTTGCAATCCGCAAAGACATTGATCAAGAAATCTGAGACTGCTTTGACCATCACAATCCCCAATCGCAGCTTCCTTATCTCTGCCGTTTACCTTGTGCTGTTGTCGACTGTTTTTGTTCAGTTTACAGTTGAAGGAAAAAACTTTGTCTTCATAGTATTTTCAATTCTGGGTTGGGGCGTCTTAACACTTCTGTATTCAAAATCATTTCCGAGGCACGTGGATATTTTTCTGGCGGCAATTCTTTTATTCATGGCGTTCTCATCAATTTTCAATTACATGGACGCCCAATGGATCTCATTGGTATATTCCGTGTTTTTTATTATTTCATATTTCTTTTATTCTAACTTCATCAGCGTTGAGGCTACCGAGGAAGATTACTCCAAGCTTTTGAAGTTCATTTTTATACTTTATTTCATGGGGCTCCTGGCCGGGCAATTGTATGTGAACGTTTGGGGCTTTTCACCACTGTTTGCAACCGGCAATATGGTGCATGGCAAAATGGGTGTGGCGCTGGAGGATGGTCAATACCGATTTTATTCCTTTTCGTCAGAACCTTCATATGCCGCGTTCATCGCAATAACATTGTTTTATGGCATCGTGCGCCTCAGCGAGAACCGATTCCTGTTTAAGGAGTCAAACCTTCTTTTTTTTCTGATGCTGCTCTACATGCTTTTCTTTTTTCGTAGTGTCTACGCAGCATTGTTGCTAGGGTCATTGTTGATAAGTTTCTTAGGATTTACGAAACGGGCGTTGCTGGTATATGCGCTTGTCTTTTTCCTTGGCCTGTTGATTCTTATCTTTCTCGAAGACATTCCCGGAGCCTCCCGCATCATCCGTATTGTCAACTACCTGGATCTTGAAAATCCACACACACTGGCAAGTATAGATTTTAGTGCCTATTACCGCCTGGCACCCCTGCTCCATTATTTTCGTATTTTTGATTGGCAGGACATTCACTATTGGATTGGCCATGGCCCAGCAGCATCCCGCCACTTTGTAGTGCCGGAGACATACCTCGCTTCCCAAGGTGAGTTCCTTGGTGGCTTCATTCCTTCTTTCTTTTTCGACTATGGACTTCTCGGAGCGTTGCTGGTGCTGATCTTCATATTTCGCAAATTGCCTGGCATCCTCTCCGTATCAACAGTCATTGTTATCCTGATGCTGTTCAACGCCAATTTTAACACTCAACTTTTCTGGTTTGTAGTCACAATTCTGTCATTAACCGAGTATTACAGAAGGAAATCCCATAATTTAAATGCTCGACCATCTTCATGAGACTATTTGTCGATGCTCATGTATTTGATGACCTGAATCAAGGTAGCAAGACGTATCTGAAAGGATTGTACACGGCGGCATTGCGGATGAAAAGCAACCATGAATTTTTCTTTGCAGTCAATGAGATATCTTCGGTATCAAAGGAGTTAAATGAACAAAGCAATGTTCACCCACTTCAATACACGAGTCACAATAAATTCCTTCGACTGGGAAGTAATATTCCCAGAATGATCAGAAATCATAAAATTGACTGGGCCCACTTTCAATATATTTCCCCCCTTGCAAAGTCATGCAATGAGATAGTTACCATCCACGATCTTCTTTTTCTCGATTACCCGGAGTATTTCCCTTTGAAATATCGATTGATAAACAAATACCTGTTTGATCGTTCGGCTAAGCGGGCGGAGTGGATTTTGACTGTTTCCGAATTTTCAAAGAGGGCAATCATGAGACATTTTCACATTTCTCCTGAAAAAATTATCGTTACACCGAACGGCATCCTGGATTTATATTGGGAACCAGGTATGGCGAAGTCCAGCTTTGCCAATCAAGACTTCAATGATTTCATATTATACGTTAGCCGGATTGAGCCAAGGAAAAATCATATCGGACTTTTGAAATCTTATATTTTATTAAAACTTTGGCAGCGGGAAATCAAATTGATTTTTGTTGGTAGTTTGGGAATTCCGTCTCCTGAGTTTTACGCCTATCTCCACGCACTCCCTGAGCATGTAAAGAAATTTGTGATTTTCTTGGAGGATGTTGAATTGGTTGATCTCAAGTGGTTGTATCAGCATTGCAAACTATTTGTTTATCCTTCGCTGGCAGAAGGCTTTGGAATTCCGCCCCTGGAGGCGCTCGCTTGTGGAGCAAGTGTGATATGTTCCGGTTCAACAGCGATGTCCGAGTTCAAATTTTTGAAAGATCGGTTGTTCGATCCCTGTAACCAGGAGGAGCTTACAGATAAAATACGATATTATCTGGAAGACACGGCACAACAGGATCATGAAGCAACTCGTCAATGGATCAAAGAAAATTATTCCTGGGAATTGTCTTCTGAACGCCTTATGAGGCTTTTCCATTAGATTTTCCTACCCTCATATCTGCTGTCGATGGCACTTCTGAATCGACCTCATGAGCGGTTACGACGAGGCAAAACATCAAGGCAAAAAACACAACACCTTTATTGGCTTCCAGGATCGATTCTGAAAAACTATAGCAAAGCATGATGATGGCAAAGAAAAGAAAGTTTATTTGCCCACCCTTACGGCTTGACCTCCAGGCCGTGTGAAAGACAAACCCCAGAATGATTACGCCAATGATACCAAGTTGTACCAATGTGGAAACCCATTGATTGTGTGGGTCAAAATGCATAAACCCGTAATTCTGAAGTTTTTTCTCCTCATAGGCCTTGTCAAGATAATCCTGCTCGTCACCTGTGCCGACACCGGTGATCAATAGATTGTCCTTCCATAATTGTGAAACAGCAGTCTTCCAAATATAGAGCCTCAGGTTGAGTCCAGTGAACTCTTCGTCGTTCTTAAGAGTTTCTTCTGAGAGAACGGATAGATTTCTGGACAGTACTTTAAAACGATTCAACGTCTCGGGGTATAGGAGTAGGAAAATACACAGGGCAACCCCAACGGCGACAAGGGAAAGCGAGAACAATTTTCTGGATCGAAGTTTCAAATAGAGAAATAGGGCCAATCCAGTTACATACGATATGATCCCGGTTTTGGAGCCAATGATCACCAGAGCTCCCAATGAGTACATGACCAATAAAGAAAGAATCATAAGTTTTCGGGGCGATGCTTCCCACCACTCGTTCAACGTTGACAACAAAAAGAGGGAGCCCATTGCAAAATATATTCCGTAGAAAACATAAGGAATGGAAGCGAAAAAATCAGGATGAAATGCCAACGAATAGCTATAAAAGTATTTTTTTAGAATGGCAGTGATCATGAAGATGAGGCTGCTGCCAATAGTAATGATGCCAATTCCTAGGAATAGTTTAGACTTCTCTAACGCAGGCAACTGCTGTAAAGTCGGGAACAGTAGGACTGGAAATAGTAAAAGGGTTACTTTTTTCTCCAGCACAAAAAGACCGTTGGACAAATTCTCTGAGTACAGCAGGCCGATGATGTGAAGTAGGTAAAACAGAAGCATCAACCGGATGGGCCAGTTCGCACTGATCGATTTTTTGAGCTTGCCGACGTTCAGGGTAATGAGGCAGCCCACCAACAGCAGTACTATAGTAACATTACTAATGGGAAGTTCAAAAAAGAGTCCGGCGTAGGCCAGGCAGAACAACCAGCTCATACTCTTGAAAACTCTTTCCTGAAACATCGACATAGTCCAAAGATAGAAATTGATACTTCTTGAATGACTTGCCCTTACTGTGAAAAGTCCATTTATCTTTGGCCCATAATTTAGATTGGATGAATATTGCAATCCTGGGAACAAAAGGCATTCCGAACAATTATGGCGGATTCGAGCAATTTGCAGAGTATTTGTCCGTCCTATTGGTTGCTCGTGGTCACCAGGTGACGGTCTACAATCCTTCTTTCCACAGCTATTCGGAAAGTGAATTTAAAGGAGTGAAGATCAGAAAGATCTGCAGCCCGGAGAAATGGATCGGAGGTTCAGCCAATTTTATATATGATCACCTTTGCCTCAAAGATGCTTTGAAGCAAGGCTTTGACCTGATTTATGAGGCCGGATATCATAGTGTGGCTTTTTCATACAAGTTGCTATCGATTCGTAAAAGGAAAAAGCCGGTACTAATCACCAATATGGATGGACTGGAGTGGAAAAGATCAAAGTGGAATTATGGGGTTCGTAAACTGATTCGCTATCTTGAAGCAATAGCAGTTAAAGAATCTCCTTTTCTGATATCCGATAACCCTGGAATTCGTCAATATTATCTGGACTACTTTCAGCGTGATTCTTTTTTTGTTCCTTATGGAGCAGATCCTGTTTATGAGTTTGATCGCCAGACACTATCGAAGTATCAGGTGACGGCAGAGGGTTATTTTATTCTGATTGCGAGGATGGAGCCGGAAAATAATGTTGAGCTTATTCTCGAAGCTTATGTCAAGGCCCGGCACGCCTTGCCTTTTTTGGTCATTGGAAATTACGACAATGGATTCGGGCGACTGATGTTTCAGCGATATTCAAAACATGCCAGATTCCTTGGTGCAGTGTATGACAAGAAGGAGTTGGACAGTTTACGCCATTTTTCGAAAGCCTACCTTCATGGGCATTCTGTCGGCGGGACAAATCCATCTCTTCTGGAGGCCATGTCCTGTAAGTGTTTCATACTTGCTCATGACAACCCTTTCAACCGCGGTGTATTGGGAGAGGATGCAAGATACTTCTCGCAATCAGATGATCTACAAGCACATTTTCATTCGCTGGATGCATTGAAGGAGGCGGTTATAAATGAATTCAAGGAAAATAATTTTCAAAAAATTATTCACCAATACAACTGGGATGAAATTACTCTTAAGCATGAAAGGCTCTTCAATTCCTTGTTGGAGAACCCAAACCAGACGGGTGACCGTACAGATTGAGAAACTTCAAATGGTTGGTTTTGTCACTGACCGATCCCGGCGATGTCATACATCAAGGTAGATGATAGTAAGTGGCTCTGGCACGGAATAGACTATCAGTACTCTTCATCAAGTATCCATTTTCCATAAAGTTATTCTCCATTTTATCTGACCCAGGAATTATATTAAACGCATCCATCCACCAGATGCCTGAAGGCTTCTTATTTTCGAGGGAAAATTGCTCTGGTAAAACGGCACGGTAAGGAGCATGAAGGCTTTTGAAATAGTAATTGCAGTACCATGCCTTTTGACTTACGAACGCATCGGTCGGGTTGCCTTTAACCATTACCCGGCTGATCATCCCTCTCCAATCTTCTTTTTGAATTCTGGTGAAGTATTTTTCAATGAATACCAAACTCAGGAATGCAGTGCAGCAGGTGGCGATGAGTAATATTCTCCGCAATGAGGTTTTTACCAAATTGAACCCAAGACATATCATTACGATGAGCGGTGGCAAAACAATCAAGGTATAGCGAACGTGCAGCATCGGAGTTTGAACAATGGAATATATAATGGGAATCAAGAAACTTAAACTGACGGATGCGATCAAAATGAAATCAACCCGATCGATGGAGCGTTGAGTTGCGAATTGATTCAATAGGTTTGCAAAATAGAAAAGAAGAAGGGCTGCAAAGACCAAGAAAGAAAGAATATCTTTAAAGTACACATAAAAATACTTAATTAAAAAGTATATGGGCTCTGCTTGAATCCAGAATTCATTAGTCTGTGCGTCTGAAAAGAAAATGGGTATCCATGGGATGATCATCAGCACTACGGACAAACCTGAGGCAATTGCAGACAAGATGAACTTTCGGTCAAATGAATAAAAGGTTATCAACAAACAGAAAACAATACCCTGCGAGGCAAAGACCACAAGTCCAAAATAGTGCGTATAGAGTACGAGTGCCGTAAATAGTGAATACAGCACAAAATCTATCAGACGATTTTCTTTAACCGCTTTGATGAAAAAAAGATACGATAAGGCAGAAGACAGGAAAACAAGCGTATAAAACCTTACGTCCTGTGAAAACAAGATATGGACGTAGCTAAATGAAGTAATCGCGGCAGCCGTCAACCCTGTCTTGCGATCCTTAACTTCTTTGCCCAAAAGATACATCGCAAAGATTCCTGCTATCCCGAGGGTTACCGAAAACAGTCTTCCGGATATATCATTAAACGGGAAGACCTTAAACCAGCCATGTAGCAACAGAAAGAAGGCAGGGGGTTGATCTGAAACACTGTATTCAACCACTGCTGACCAGCTTGAATCAGGATCAGCCCCGTTCATGGAGGCAATTTCGTCTACCCAAAGGCTTTGGAAGTCCAACCGGTAAAGGCGAATTCCGAGGCCAAGGAACACTATAATGTACAAAAAAACAGTGTTTGAGTGTTTAATACCGATCGATTTTAGACTCAATTGGTCCGAAGTTTAGTATAAAGGAAGTATTCCCATGATTTAACTAATTTTGACGTTCATGAAATACAGATTTTCAAGGTACTTAAGATTTTTAATTTTTTTAGGCGACATCCTTGTCCTGAATGGACTATTCATAACGCTTTACCTCACCGGGCACTTTGTTATACAGATTGGAGACAAGTCCTGGTTTCTTTTCTTGCTGATGTTGAATATTTCCTGGTTGGTCATCATCTTTTACACCAATCCTTATAAAATTTCCCGGGTCTTTAACTTCGTTAAAATTATTGGTGAAATTATTTACACCGTATTTCAGCATTTCCTCGTCACATGTACGGCTATTTATCTCTTGGATTTTGAACTGGTCCATAAATGGGGCCCGCCCCTTGTTTATTCAGGATTTCTCTTTTTTGTACTAGCATGGCGACTCATGTTCTTTTATTTCTTGCAGATCTACCGTGCTCGTGGATACAATTTCAGATCAGTGGTCGTCATTGGCTATGGGGCTATTTCCAGGCAAATGGAATACTTCTTTAAGATGCATCCGGAACATGGATACCGATTCATTGGTTTTTTTGATGACAATTATAAACATCCCAAGATCTTAGGGAAGGTAGGTGATGTCGACAGTTTCTTAAAAACTGAATCAATCGATGAGATTTATTGCTGCCTTCCTTATATTAAATATGGTGCCATTAAGAAAATTATTGACATTGGAGAAGAGAGGTTCATAAAAGTAAAATTGATTGCAGATTATCGGGCCTTTTCTTTCAAAGGACTTGAATTGGAAAGGTATGATCATATCCCCGTACTCAATGTCACTTCCATGCCGTTGGATGATCGAAGAAATCAAGTGGTGAAACGGGCCTTTGACATGATTTTTTCTGTGGTCATTACGATTGCCATTTTCTCATGGCTATTTCCCTTGATTGCACTTGCTATCAAGTTGAATTCCCCGGGTCCCGTATTTTTCAGGCAGCGTAGAACCGGCCAAAACAATAAGGAATTCTGGTGTCTTAAGTTCAGGACAATGAACGTTAATAATGACGCTGATCACCGTCAGGCTGCCCGCGGCGATTCTCGCATTACGGCAGTAGGATCGTTTCTTCGTAAAACCAGCCTCGATGAATTGCCACAGTTTTTGAATGTCCTTAGTGGTGAGATGTCGGTCGTCGGGCCAAGACCACACATGCTTAAACACACGGAAGAGTACTCCAAAGTAATAGGTAAATTCATGTCACGCCACTATGTTAAGCCCGGGGTAACAGGCCTTGCGCAAAGCAAAGGGTACCGGGGAGAAACTAAAAATGTGATTGATATGAAAAATCGTGTCAAGCTTGATCGATTTTATATTGAAAACTGGTCCTTCCTGTTAGATGTCAAGATTATCGTTTTAACAGTATTTGAACTCGCCCGAGGTAGCGAAAAAGCTTTCTGATTGGAAATCAAGTTTCTTGATTTTTCGGCGATGCATCATCCCATCCGGGAATTGATGATTATTAAATTTGGAGCATTCTATGCTATTAATTTCATTTCGGATTCGTTAAAGAAATTCTCTTGAGTTTGCCCAGTACTGAAGTGTTCGGTGATTTAACTAATTTTACTGTTAAGAAAACCAAATTTATCATTGACATGAAGAGCAGTGTGAAGATTGATCGCTTTTAAAATTGAAATGATCATGGTTTTGCCAGATTTAAGAATTATTGTATTACCCGCCTTTGAATTTTTGCGAGGTGGAAAAAGGGCAGACAGATCTTTATGATTTCGCTAACTCAACTTGCCATTTTTTCATTTGCTTCTTTTCTAATTTCTTTTCTGTTGTTTCCAGTGATCATCAAGATATTTAAGCAACTAAAGTGGGTGGATGTACCAGGCACTCATAAAATCCATTCTGACTTTGTGCCTTCCATGGGCGGCGTTGCGATTCTTGCAGGAACTTCTCTGGCTATGCTGATGGCATTGCCACTGCAGCAATGGATCATTATGAGATATTTCTTTATTTCGGTTGCCCTGATGTTTCTGATTGGCTTGCGGGATGATGTACTCGCCTTAAGCCCCCGACAAAAATTGCTCAGCCAGTTTTTACCAGTATTTGTTTTGGTTTTCCTGGATGATGTCACATTGACTTCTCTTTACGGACTGGTACCCAAAAGTTATTTTTCATCCCCACTTTCGTACTTTATCAGTCTTTTCACTGTGATTATAATTACCAACGCCTATAATTTGATTGATGGTATTGATGGTTTGGCGGGTACTATTGGATTCTTGATCTTGTTTTTCTTTGGCGTTTGGTTTTATATGGCCGATCAGCAATTTCTGAGTTTAATCGCATTAATCTTTGCCTGTTCTTTGATCGCATTTTTAGTTTTCAACTGGGAGCCCTCAAGTATTTTTATGGGTGATACGGGTGCGCTCACCATCGGATTAATTTTGTCCTACTTTGCCATTCAGTTTATAAATTATAATTATCAACTTCCAGCAGAGCACATGGCCAAGTTCGAAGCTTCTGTCTCCACTGCAATTTGCGTCTTAATAATTCCGGTCTTTGATACATTGCGTGTAATCATCCTTAGATTGAGAGTCATGCAGTCTCCTTTTCATGCTGATCGAAATCACCTCCATCATCGATTTTTGGGACTGGGCTTTTCGCATGCCGGTGCGGTAAAGTGGATCGCCGGTATTAACATCTTTTTCTTGTTGGGCGCTTTCTTGTTAAAATCTCAATCTGATCTGGTTTTATTGCCAATCATCGTGATCACCTGTTTGTTTATTAATTTTGCCTTAAAGTGGAAGCAGAGACCCTCATCCAAAGCCTTTACCAATGCTTGAGCAAGTAGAGATACTTAAAAGAGAAATTGATTTATTCCAGCCTGAGACTGCTGTGGATGTGGAGTCATTTCGCCTTAAATATCTTAGCCGCAAAGGGATCATTCCTCAACTTTTTGAAGACCTCAAAACGCTTTCAGCTGAGAAAAAGAAAGAAACGGGAAAGCCACTCAATGGGTTAAAACAACTTGCAGAAACAAAGTTAAAGGAATGGTCTGGGTTGGCAGGCTTCAAGCAACCGGAAAGCTCCGGTGGTGTTGATTTAACTTTACCGGCGATTCAAAATACGGTAGGCAACCTGCACCCTTTAAATCTTACACGCTTTCGCATCATTGAGATTTTTGAAAGGCTGGGTTTTGATGTGGCCGATGGTCCTGAGATCGAAGACGACTGGTATAATTTCTCCGCCCTTAATTTTCCAGAGAACCACCCGGCGCGCGAAATGCAGGACACTTTTTTCATTTCGAAAAACCCTGACATGCTTCTCCGCACACACACTTCGAATGTGCAGATACGATTGATGGAAAAACAAAAGCCTCCCGTCCGCGCCATTATGCCTGGGAGGGTGTACCGAAATGAGGCCATCTCAGCTCGGGCCCACTGCTTTTTTCATCAGGTGGAAGGTCTCTATGTTGATAAGAATGTAAGCTTTGCTGACTTGAAACAGACGTTGTATCATTTTGCGAAGGAGATGTTTGGGAAGGACACCAAAATCCGACTACGACCTTCTTTTTTCCCATTTACTGAGCCGAGTGCCGAGATTGATATTAGTTGCTTTATATGCCACGGCAAAGGGTGTAATATTTGCAAGCACTCCGGCTGGGTTGAAATCGCCGGTTCAGGCATGGTGCATCCCAATGTACTGCGGAATAGTGGCGTAGATCCGGAGGAATTTACCGGGTTCGCATTTGGCATGGGCATCGAACGAGTGACCATGCTCCGCTACGGGATTGACGATCTAAGACTTTTCTCTGAAAATGATATTCGATTCCTTCGCCAGTTCAAATCGGTAATATGAATGGACGAATTCATATGGTGGCGGTGGTAGGAGCCGGCACTATGGGGCTTGGCATCGCCCAGGTGTGTGCCGCATTTGGATATAATACAATGATTTATGATGTGAAGAAAGAGCAAGTGATGATTGCCCTTCGCACCATTGATGCGAATCTCACTTTATCCATAGAAAAAGGAAAGACCCCACCACACCAGAAGACAGAAATACTTTCAAGGATAAAACCAATCCATCATGTATCAGAATTGAAAGCTGACCTGGTGATAGAAGCGGTGGCTGAGAAACTTGAAATCAAGCAACAACTCTTTATAGAACTTGAAAAGATCAATGGCGTTGAAACCATCCTCGCATCCAATACCTCTTCGATTTCAATCACAAAATTAGCTTCCGTTTTGAAGAGGCCCTTTCGCTGCATTGGACTTCACTTCTTCAATCCTGCTGATCGCATGAAACTGGTTGAAATTATTTCCGGCCCTGCGACAGACCATCAAACAAATGAAGTGATGAAGGAATTTTCAACGAGGATTGGAAAAATAGCCGTTTTGGCAAAAGATTCGCCCGGATTTATCGTTAACCGTGTGGCGAGGCATTTTTATGGGGAATCATTGAGGCTCCTTGAAGAAAATGTAGCTGATTTTGAAACGATTGATGCCCTGATGCGGTCGACAGGATTCAAGATGGGTCCATTTGAATTAATGGACCTGATCGGTGTGGACACCAACCTGGCGGTCACGAAGTCAGTCTATGAAGGCTTTCATCAGAATCCAAAGTTCAAGCCCAGTCAGATTCAGCAACAGCTCGTTGATCTGGGCTCCTTCGGAAGAAAGACAGGAAAAGGATTTTATGACTATTCTACCAAATAAGATTCTGACAACCCGAGACGCTATGACCACAGAACAACAGGTGGTTGATGTTGTCGCCCACCACTCACCACGGACCAACATCGGCAACATGGCCGCTGAGATGGTGCGCAGCTCCTGGATTGTTTCCATCATCTGGCTGCTGGTGTGCTCGTGCGGAAGGGAGTTATCAGACGATCCCATCCCGGTCATACTATTTCCAAATGCGGTGATCAACCTTTCCTTTCCAGAGTTTCAGCAAAGCCTTGCCGTAGATGGAGGATTCAAAGTTATCAGCACCGTCGCTGGCAATAGCGTTGGAGTTCGCGGAGTAATCATTTATAGGAAGGACGCTGCAAATTATCTGGCTTTCGAAGTCAATTGTTCTTACCGTCCCAACGAGGCCAGTTCGAATGTGAATGTGAATCCGTCACGTTTGTATATGACTTGTTCGGGCTGTGGTTCTGATTTTAGTTTTACGGGTGGAACACCTACTGGGGGTGTTGCCTGGCGTCCTCTACGAAGATACCGAACTGAACTCAGCGGCTCCAGCCTCACCATCACGAACGAAATTGTGAACTGATTTCCTTTTTACAATAGAATGATTACCCGCTATTTGCCTTGGCGGATGACGCTATTTTTTTTGCTATAAAGAAAATAGACGATCATACCGATTATAAACCAGACCAGCGCCGACCACTGTGTCCTGGAATCCAATGCAACAATCAATGCGGAACAAATAATGATGCCAAGAACAGGAACCAATGGAACGAGTGGTGTTTTAAATTCCCTTTTAGCGTCGGGATGAGTAACCCGCATCACCAGAATCCCTGCGCATACAAGGATAAAGGCGAGCAACGTACCAAAGCTTACTAAATTACCGGCGATACTAGCCGGTGCGAATCCTCCGAAAAGGGATGCAAAAACAAATAGGATCAGGTTTGATTTGAAGGGCGTGCGAAATCTTGGATGTAATTGCGAAAAGATGCCAGGCACCAATCCGTCTTTGGACATAGAATAAAATACCCTTGATTGCGCCATTAACAATACTAATATTACGGAAGAGAAGCCCGCGAGAATCGCCACGGTGACTAGAGTCGCCAGCCATTCGTAACCAAGCATATAGGTCTTAATCGCGTATGCCACCGAGGCCTCTTTTCCTGCTATCTTAAATTCCTGCCAGTTGGCTACACCAGTGAGAACATGTGAAAACAAAACAAACAGTATCGTGCAGACCAAAAGTGATCCAAGAATACCAATGGGCATATTGCGTTTTGGATTTTTTGCTTCTTGTGCAGCGGTGGCCACCGCATCAAATCCGATAAAGGCATAGAATACAATCCCAGCCCCACCCAACACTCCGCCCCACCCATGCCTGTTCCAGCCCTCATGACCCGGCATGGTATCTGGAATGATATAGGGAACATAATTACCATCATGGATGAAACTCCAGCCCACGGCAATAAAAACGAGTACAATCGATACTTTTAAAAAGACAATGATGGTATTGATCGTTGCCGATTCTTTGGTGCCTTTGATCAAGATCATCGTGAGAATGAAAAGTATGAATATGGAAGGCAGGTTAATCATTCCATGCAGGCCATTGGGGGAGACATCAAAAGGGGAATGGCACCATTGATACGGTATTGCCCCACCCAAAAGACTATTCAGATATTCACTCCAGGCGATAGAGACTGTTGCAGACCCTACCGCATATTCAAGTATCAGCGCCCAGCCGATGATCCAGGCAATGAACTCTCCAAGGGTAACGTACGCATAAGCATAGGCGCTTCCTGCAATTGGGATCATGGAAGCAAACTCCGCATAACACAATCCCGCAAAGGCGCAACCGACGGCAGCAATGATGAAAGACAAGACTACAGCAGGTCCGGCTGCTTCACTTGCAGCCTCTGCTGTACGAACGAAAAGACCAGCACCCATGATGGCACCGATGCCGAGTGCAATCAAGTGGGTGGGCCCTAGAATCCTTTTTAGACCTTTGTCTGAATCACCAGATTGTGATATCAGTTGTTCGAGCGATTTTTTTACAAATAAACTCATAGCCCGAACCCCTGTTGAAAAGAATGAGACTACTTTTCCAAAGTAATCGGAGATTATTTCGCCTTGCGGAGAATGCTGTTCTTCTTACTGTAAAGAAAATATACCACGAGACCGAGCAGCAACCACCCCACAGCAGATAGTTGAGTCTTATAGTCAAGTGCGAGAATTAAGGATGTACAGATTATGATTCCCAAAATCGGAACGAGCGGAACAAGGGGAGTCTTAAAGGGTCGTTTAGCTTCTGGATTTGTGATTCGCATTACCCAGATGCCAGCACACACCAAGATAAAAGCGAAGAGCGTTCCAAAACTTGTCAAATCGCCGGCTACGCTACCGGGAACAAACCCACCAAATAGTGATACAAATACGAATAGAATCATGTTTGATTTGAAGGGCGTACGAAACTTGGGATGAAGTTGTGAAAACACGCTCGGCACCAATCCATCTTTAGACATAGAATAGAAAACCCGCGATTGCCCCATCAGCATCACCAGAATAACAGAAGAGAAACCAGCAAGTATGGCAACTGTAACCAGCGTAGCCAACCATTCGTAGCCAATCATGTACGTTCTTATCGCATAAGCCACGGAGGCTTCTTTACCTGCCACCTTAAATTCCTGCCAGTTGGCAATCCCTGTCAGCACGTGAGAAAATAATACAAAGAGTACTGTACAAATCAACAGCGATCCCAAAATACCAATGGGCATATCGCGCTTGGGATTTTTTGCCTCTTGTGCAGCAGTAGAAACCGCATCGAATCCAATAAAAGCAAAGAATACAATGCCAGCTCCACCCAGTACTCCGCCCCACCCATGTCTGTTCCATGCTTCGTGGCCTGGCAGTCCATCAGGAATTGTGAAAGGAGTATAGTTGGCAGGGTTGATAAAACCCCAACCTAGTACAATAAGAAGAATGACTATAGAGACTTTTATGAATACGATAATTGCGTTGACGGTTGCGGATTCTTGAGTGCCTTTGATCAGCAGCAAGGTGAGCATGAGAAGAATAAAGATGGCGGGCAAATTTATGATTCCGGTTGCTCCACTCGCGGCCGCTGCTTCCCAGGGCGAATGGCATAATTGATACGGTATCGCGCCACCCAGAAGACTGTTCAGATATTCACTCCAGGCGATTGAAACAGTAGCCGATGCCAGTGCATATTCCAACACCAATGCCCAGCCGATGATCCAGGCCATAAACTCTCCCATGGTAACGTACGCATAGGCATAGGCACTGCCGGCGATTGGAATCATAGAAGCAAATTCAGCATAACACAAGCCGGCAAATGCACAGCCGATCCCAGCGATGACATACGAGATGATCACACCTGGTCCCGCAGCGTCACTCGCGGCAGCAGCAGTGCGCACGAAGAGCCCAGCCCCGATAATAGCACCAATACCCAATGCAATCAGATTGCCGGGGCCGAGTGTGCGCTTAAGTCCTTGACCAGAATCTGCAGTCGTGGCGGCTTGGGCCATTAATTGCTCCAGTGGTTTTTTAATAAATAAACTCATGAGTGTGAAGGTTAGGCAGGTGTTAACTCCTAAAAGTAAAAAGAATAATGTATTTCAAAACAGCAAGCCCCGGTTGCCTCATAAAATTTGATGAACGGAGGCGGGACCTTCAAAATATTACTTGTCTAAATAGTGTAGTCCACTCAACTCAGATATCACCTTTTCGGTGCTGCGTTTAAGATCCCTTGGGGCATTGCAGAGCACTACAAAAAGGATTCCCTTGTCAGGAATGGACACGTAATTAGCCTGAAACCCTCCCTGGCTGCCGGTATGTCCGATCGTTTTTAATCCGTCCGCCGTTTGACCAATGAACCAAGACCAACCAATTGCAGGAGAATTCTTGTCTGCCCAATTGGAAAAGGTTTTAATCACTGCCGATTCGTCAATGGATTTCATACCCAGGAAAGTACCCTTACGCAAGGCCAGCTCATATCTGGTAAGTTCCTCCACCGTGCTCCACACACCGCCATTGCCTGCGGCGCAGAAAGTGGGTTCTTCTCCATAGTCATCTTCGCGCCACTGCCCCTGGATCATCGAATATGCATGAGATACTCCGATGTCAGGATGGGCGCCGTCTGTGATAGTAGTCCGTTCCATGCCAGATGGCTTAAGAATCTTTTCAGAGATAAAGTCCTGCCATTTCATTCCGCTCACTTGCTCGATGATCAGGGCAAGCCCATTAAAAGCGGGGTTGGAATATTTATACTTTGAGCCAGGCT
>JAYVQY010000041.1:0-78323 GCA_043776715.1 Cyclobacteriaceae bacterium
TGGACCGTCAATGGCCTGAATCCGACAACGGCTCAAAGTCGACCGATTGATACAACCCTTCCAGGGGTCTTCATTTATAAAGTGACTATCAAGGATCCCATTACAACTTGTACCGCCATTGATCAGGCGACTTTTAGCATCGTGGTTTCACCTTCCTTCACCTTAAGTGGCACCGACCCTTTGACTTGCAACGCCGCGGACGGTTCATTGAAATTGCAACTTCTTACCACCAGTCCTGCCACGGGTCCATATTCTTATTTCATAACAGGGCCCAACTCATTCAATAAGCAAGGTATTGATCAGTCCGCACCTCAAACGATTAATTTTCCACTCCTCAAGGCTGGCACTTATTCAGGGGTTGTAACCGATCAGATCTCGGGATGCACGATTTCTCAATCTTTCGGATTGTCTGATGCACCATTTACGGCTACAGCCGCAGCGCTCGCGCCAAATTGCGACCCCGTGACCATCCAGCTAACAACGACTGCAAGCGCATTTCCGCTTAAATATCTCCTCACTCCAAACTCCGGATCACCCATCGGGCCCACGGGTGGGATCGCAACGGCCATATTTAATACTTCGCCCGCTCCGCAAGGAATTTATGATATTCAAGTCAGTGATGTAAATGGTTGCATTTTGAACATCAATGGGTTTGCCGTCAGCCCCAACCCTCCGATCGCTATTACCATTACGCCAAGCCCCTGCACTTCTCCTCCCACCATCGCAGCTTCCGGCGCAACCGCCTATACCTGGAGCGGCGTTGCAGGGAGCATTGTTGGATCCACCACAGGACCCACCATCACCGTCTCAGGCAAAGGACAGCTTACTTATTCTGTGACGGCATCTGGCCCTGGCGCATGTCCCAATACCCAGACTACTACCGTCGTGCTTGACAATGTCACTGCTGATTTTACACAGAGTGACCCTTGCCAAACCTCGGTTTTGCTCAACGCAACACCTTCCGGCACATACACCTATCGATGGTTTAAAGCCGGTGTGTTTCAATCCGGACTGTTGGGTCAACAAATTTCTCTTGGCCAAACGGAAGATGGAGCCTCCTATCAGTCAGAAGTATTCAGTACGGTGAATGGTTGTGCCTATCGGTCCATTGCCAAAAATGTTCAGGTGTCAGGAATTGTCGATGCAAACCTGACCTCCACGCCTGCGTGCGAAGACAATAAACCTTTTACACTTACTGCAACAACCACTTCTATCGGGCCCACGTTCTCATGGTTTAAGAACAACGTTGTTATCCCAACCTTGACAACTCCCAGCATCGATCAGACGGATGTTGCGACCTACAAAGTGCAGGTGAGCAAATCTTCGTGTAAAGCCACAGCTCAAATCACCATCATCAGAGCACCTTTGCCTGTCGGGATACTTCCGAACCGGAAAATCATTTGCAATGACATTGAGAATAAGGATCCTAAAACCAATCAGGTAGATCTCGATCCTGGGAATTTTTCTAAATTCAATTGGTTTAAAAATGAGTTGACCATTGGCTATACACAACGTGTTTACACCGCCACCAGCCAGGGAAAATATCGTGTGGACATTACAAACTCATTTGGTTGTATCGCCCCCGATGAAACAGAAGTCAAGAACGAGTGCATCCCAAAAATTGATGTACCAAACGCTTTTCGCCCAACGTCTACCATTTCAGAAAACAAAGAGTTCTATGTATTTTCTTTCTTTATCACCGATAACTTCCAGGTATTTATTTACAACCGATGGGGTGAATTGATCTTTACCTCCACAGACCGTTATTTTAAATGGAACGGCGGATACAACAACAGTCTTAGTCAACCGGCTCCAGGCGGAACGTATGCATACGTAATTAAATATGTGAATGCCTTCCACCCTGAGCGAGGCGTACTGGATCAGAGGGGCGGAGTTGTATTACTTCGATAGCACTGTGCTTTCAAATTCCACCTGAGTTGGCTATCTATGTGAAGCCTTTACCATTGGCCAACGATCGAATCTCAAAACCAATTCTATGAAAAACTTACTTTCTTCTATCTTGATCTCAACATTCATCGTGCTGACGGCCCAGGCTCAGATCATCAAAACATCTCTGACTTTGACAGTAAGAGATGAACTGGGCAACACGGTCAAAGATGCTACCGTGAAGCTCTTTGAAAACGAAGTTGACTACACGGCGGAGAAAAATTATTCGGCAGAAGGAACGACGGATGATAAGGGGGTTGTAAAATTCAAAGACCTGAAAGCAATACCTTATTTTGTTCTTGCCACGAAAGGGGATAAAGATAATGTGGGCGCCGGAGAGAAAACCGGGAAGTTGAGCGAGAAGAAGTTTAATAAGGCGACGGTCATTATTCAGTAGAAATTGAAAGCTGAAAATCGAAAGCCCGAAGTTGATGACGTAAGGCAAGCACTTTTAGAATCAGTCAGAAGCTATTTTTGTTCTACGGCTGAAGAATCTATTTTCAAAATCAGGTTTCTGGAGTTGCTTCAACATGAAGATGCTTTTCAGCGTACACATTTGCCGGGGCATATTACCGGGTCCGCCTTCATTGTATCGGAGGATCAATTGCAAACGCTCCTTGTACACCACGCCAAATTGAACAAGTGGCTCCAGCCCGGTGGCCACGCCGATGGTGATACTAATGTCGTAAGGGTGGCCCTGCGGGAAGCCAACGAAGAAACCGGGCTCCAAAATCTCATCCTTTCCTCACCAGAAATCTTTGACCTTGACATTCACACCATCCCCACACGGAAGGATTTTCCCCAGCACGATCATTATGATGTAAGATATCTGATCAAAGCATCCACGACAGAGAAAATTATTGTGAGTGAAGAATCACACGATGTAAAGTGGGTCAGTTTATCGGAGCTTGAGGTATATAATAATGAAAGCTCGATCTTGCGGATGAGGGATAAACTGCGGGCTAGATAGTGATTTTAGGTAGTGCCTCGGTTTGGGACTAAAGTCCCCTATTAAGCTGGATGCATTAACCCTGGCATTAATGCCAGGGTTAATGCCTTCAAATTTAGAGGGGCTTTAGCCCGCACCAAATTCAAACTGAGACACAACCGGATTTTAACACGTTGGCAGATCAATCAAATTTTCCTGCAACTTTGTAACTGCAATTATCCATATGGCCACCCTTGGGCAAGACATTCAGCGGGCAAAGCACTTTTTGGAAAAAGGGGAATTGGTAGCGATTCCCACAGAAACTGTCTATGGCCTTGCCGGGAATGCACTGGATGCCAACACTGTCGCTAAAATCTTCACCTCAAAAGATCGACCCCTTTTCGATCCTCTGATTGTTCATATTCCATCGCTGGACTCGGCAAAACATTTCGTGAGCGAAATCCCACCGCAGGCAAAGAAACTCGCGAATCACTTTTGGCCTGGACCGCTCACGCTACTGTTAAACAAAAAAGAAATCATCCCTGATCTTGTCACGGCGGGGCTTGATCGCGTAGGCCTTCGATGCCCTGATCATCCATTGACGAGAAATTTACTCGAGCTACTTTCATTCCCATTGGCAGCACCCAGCGCAAACCCTTTTGGATATGTAAGTCCGACGACAGCACAACATGTGCAAGACCAACTTGGAGATAAAGTAGCCTATATTCTGGATGGGGGTCCTTGTCGCGTTGGGATTGAATCAACAATCGTTGGTTGGGAATCCGGGCAGCCGATCATTTACAGGCTGGGTGGCATAAGTCAGGAGCAAATAGAGTCTGTCATCGGCAGTGTTACGGTCAATCCAAATTCCAATTCGCAGCCACAATCTCCAGGTCAATTAAAGACTCATTACGCACCCACAACAAAATTCTTACTTGGAGACATTCAGGCAATGGCAGTCAAATATTCATCACTTCGTTTGGGGATCCTAAGTTTTCAAGACAAGGAAGTAAAAGGCAGATTTGAATCTAACCTTGTGCTCTCCCCTTCCGGTGATTTGAACGAAGCTGCGCGCAACCTCTTTTCCATGATGAGGAAATTTGACGATATGGAGATCGATCTCGTGCTGGCAGAAGAACTCCCGGATATCGGCTTGGGCCGTGCCATTAATGACCGGTTGCGCAGGGCGGCCGCGAGGAACAGTGAATAAAACCGTGATCGATAGAAATGCCCCCTGCGGACAATGTCATTAACTTAAGCCTCTAAAATATATGGGTGTCGTCCTTCGACTACGCTCAGGGTGACCATATTGGACATTCTGCTTCGAAGGAGTCAGGCTCAGCCGAGTCGAAGCCTCCGGGGTGTCTTAACTTAATGCTATTCCCCTGCGGGGTCCAATGTTGCTAAAGTCATCACTATGGCAGACGCTGACGTCCTCTAGGGACGAAATATCTGATGTATTTGATTGGCAACACCAGCAATCCATCACTAAAACTTCTCCTCAATCCCGAGTCCAAACAAAGCAAAATCGTATTTGACCGGATCCAGTGGATCAAATTTTCTAAGCTGGGCTGTGAGTTCAAGGGCTGTCTGCCAATTCATAGGATTGTTCCTGATCAATTTCAATTTTCTGGCTACGCGCTCCACATGCAGGTCACAGGGGCACACCAATTGACTGGGTGAAATTTTACTCCAAATTCCAAAGTCCACACCTTGTTGATCGCGCCTGACCATCCACCGCAAAAACATATTGATTCGCTTGCAAGCGGATCTCCGCTCGGGCGTGGCAATGTGTTTTTTTGACCTCAGGGGAAAATCTGGAAGGCTGAAAAACTGACGATGAAAATTGATCAATCCATGCTCGACAGTGGGGTCGCTGCTGGCGACAAGGAAAACGTCCTCCAGCGATTCATGACGATTGTAATAAGATTTTAGGAAAGCGACAAAGTAAAGAAGGTCCGTTGAGTTGAACGTGCGGTGTTTGAAGTCTACCAATCTTTTCAAACCGGGTGAACCATGATTTAGTATAAAATCATACGGGGCACCATCCATTCGCTCCAGCAGGTCTTTGCATTTATTGATAATCGTAATGCGCTGGCCCCAAGCCAAAACAGCAGCAAAGAGGCCAGCGATTTCTATGTCTTGTTTCCTTTTAAATAGATGCGGAATGGAGATCGGATCGTTCTTAATAAATCCTGGCTGGTTGTACTGAAGGACTTTGAGGTCAAGGAATTCTTTGAGGTCAAGTGGGACTTGAAAGCGTCTTGGCATTTTAGTTCTTCAAAAATTTCACTTCCACCCTTCTGTTCAAAGTCCTCGCTGCCTCATCCTTCTGTGGTACTAAAGGTTGTCTTTTCCCAAATCCGAGAATGATCAAACGATTGGACGAAATTCCCTTTGACTTCAAATAATCACCCACACTCTGGGCCCGGTTCTTTGACAACTCAAGGTTGTACTCATCGCTTGCCACATCATCCGTATGACCGTGCAATTCCGCTCTCCAGTCAGGTTTATCAACAAGAATTTTTACCAACTTATCAAGTTCAGGAAATGAGACAGGCAATAGCTCATGACGGGCAAATTCAAATTGAATATTCTTGAGAATATAGGTTTCTTCCGTCTTCACTTCGCGGCCGTCAGACCATACGAGTGGTTCAGGGGATGGCTTTGGCTCCTCTGAATCAAGAGAAACAACCGAGACATCATCGATGTAGAAATAAGCACTCCCGTTTAGCATAAGGCTTTTGCCTTTGCGATTTTCCATTTGGGTAAACTGTGTACTGAGGTTATCAAAGAAATTTCCAATCAAGATAAATCTTTCCCCACCCCTGGCTATGTAGTCCATTTCTGCAAAGTCCCAGCCATTTTTGGTCATGGGCTCATTTCTTATAACAGAAAGTGTCGGTGATTGCGTGATCACCTGGTCTCCGGAAGTGTTAAAAGTAGAATCGGCCAGGAGCAATCCAATACGGTCAATGGTGTAAACTGAGTAAGAAGCAAGTTTGAAATAGAATTCGATCCGGTATCTTTTTCCCTTCTTGAGAGGAGCCTTCAATTCACCGTGGATATATTCGCGGTAGCTGCGAGGTTTGCTGGTGGGCCTGTTCCACACATAAATTCCAGCATATGCAGAACCAGCGTGCGCATTCGATTCACCCGCCCAGTTGAAGGGTACATCGCAATCGCCCCAACTGCATTGATGAAAGTAATCTGGAGTACCCGCATTTGCCGATCGCCATCCCGGCAAGGAAAATTCCTTGCTGCTGATGCTGAAATTATTCGGGCAGCGGTAGTGTTCTTCGAAACTCGGATTGATTACCAAGTTCTGGCCACCTGAAACATTGGCAATCGCCATAGCAATCAGAAAACCTATACTGCCATTCATCCACCTCCAACTCATTTATAATAAGTGATTTCAGTTTTGAATCTTGCCTCTGTGGCACCGAGTCTATTAAAGGCTGATTTCGAAATGCAAATGATGGTCTTTGGATCAGACGAGGGAATGGTGCCTGTTATCCGCACAAATACCTCCTGATTGGTGGCGAGGTTTCTTATTTTTAAAATTGTGCCAGGGCTTACCGTGCGATGTTGTGCCAGGTACTTTCTATTGCCCTCACTTCCTTCAATCAACTCCGCCATTCCGATTTCCTTCACTTCGCTGCTTCCACCCGAGCCTTCAGAAATTTTTATAGTACCATTATCCTGGGTGGTTGACCCTATTGCTACTGGCGACACCGTCACCACAACGGTTAAGACTTGCCCTACTTTCAAGTCATTATCCTGAATGCCATTGAGCTCTTTTAGCCGTTGCACCGTCATTCCATACAGCCTGGAAATGGAGAACAAAGTTTCTTTAGGTGCCACGACGTGGGTCTTGGCAGCAGACGGCTGTGGCGATTTCACTTCAACAACTTCCTCAGATGACTTTTTCTTGATTAGAAGGCTTTGACCCATTGAAAGCGAATTATCTTTCAGATTGTTCCATTCCTTAACCTCATCAACTGACACACCATATAGTCGTGCTATGGAGAAAAGTGTCTCTTTTGCACCTACCTTATGAATAAGTCCGTCAGCGGTTTGAACCGCAGGCTGACCCTTTGCTCCTGGTGTATAGGGTATCTTTAAGATTTGACCTACCTCCAATCCTCCATCGGCTGTCGGGTTTTGCTCCAGGATGCCAGGAATGGTTGTACCATATCGCCTGGAAATGCTGAATAACGTTTCCTTCTCGTCCACCTGATGGACCACAAATAGTTTGCCCTTGATGGTTTCCATACGCAGCGAGTCGTGGGGCAATGAGCCAAGCAGCGCAAATAATATGACTTGAAACATAAAATAATAATTCCAACGAAAATTACCACTTCCATCGTGCATCGCGCAACCCAAACACGTTGAATTACTTAGTATTTTTACAAAAACACACCCTATGAAGGCCATATCCCTGACTGTCCTGATATTCTCAAGCCTCGTTATTTCGCTTTTTGCACAGGAAAAGCCAAAAGTGATGGTGATGGAGATCAAGAGCGAAATCGATCCCCGGATGCTCCGGTATGTAAAGTTGGCGATCGCGCATGCCGAAGAAACAAAAGCCGATTATGTGATTGTCGACATGGACACCTATGGCGGGGTACTCACGGACGCAAAGGAGATCGTAGACATCATCATGGATTTTAAGAAACCAATATGGGTTTACATTAATTCAGACGCAGCTTCGGCCGGAGCACTTATTTCAATCGCCTGCGATAGTATTTATATGTCACCCGGCGCTAGCATTGGAGCGGCCACCGTGGTAGAAGGGGCCGGTGGGCAAGCTGCTCCCGACAAATACCAATCCTACATGCGCTCCATCATGCGGGCCACAGCAGAGGAAAATGGAAGAGACCCCCGCATTGCCGAAGGCATGGTGGATGAGAAGGTCGTTGTTGACAGCATTAAACAGGCCGGGAAAGTGATCACCTTTACATCTTCCGAGGCCTTGAAATATGGCTACTGTGAAGCCAAAGTTGCTTCCATTGATGAAATTCTGAAGAGAAACAAGATCGAGGACTATAGCATTGAGTACTTCAAACTCGGAGCCGTAGAAAGGATCATCTCCTTCTTTTTGAATCCCTTCATCAGCGGTTTGCTTATTCTTTTGATCATAGGAGGCATCTATTTTGAATTGCAAACACCTGGCATTGGGTTCCCGCTTTTTGCAGCAATCATCGCACTGATTCTCTATCTCGTCCCATATTATCTAAATGGTCTTGCCGAATACTGGGAGATATTAGCACTCTTCACCGGACTTATTCTTGTGATTCTGGAAATATTTGTAATTCCTGGATTTGGTGTGGCGGGGGTATTTGGCATTGGCATGACAATAGGTTCCCTGATACTGATCATGCTCAACAACGACTTCTTCAATTTTGATTTCGTTCCACTCGGCGACATTGTTGTTGCGATGTTTGCCACCGTTGGAGGAATTACGGGTGGAGTATTATTACTTTTTTTTGGTGGTGCCAGGCTGACCCAAACGAGTGCCTTTAAGCGAATGGCTCTAACGGACACGCAGGAAAAACAAGATGGATATACTTCCAACTTCAATGAAGGCGCGATGGAGGGCAAAATGGGAATGGCTTTCACGATCCTTCGCCCCAGTGGCAAAGTGCTGATCGATGGTAAAATTTACGACGCATTTACACGCGGTGAGTATATTGAAAAAGATGAGCCGATAGAAGTCATTGGCGGGGAAGGTTCGACGCTGCGAGTAAAGAAGGACGCGGGTGGAAAATAGAAGCGAAGTGGGTAGTGGAAAGATGAAAGTTGAAAGTGGAAAGATGAAAGTGGAAAGTGGAAAGTTGAAAGTTGAAAGTTGAAAGCTATAAGTGGAAAATAGAAGGTTGAAGATCAAAGGCTGAAAGATAATTCATGAAAATACTTGGTGTTATTCCCGCGAGGTTTGCTTCATCCCGATTTCCAGGTAAGCCTCTTGCTGACCTACTGGGAAAATCAATGGTGGAACGGGTGTATATGCAATGCAAGAAAGCAAGACGCTTAAATGAAATCGTGGTCGCCACCGACCATCAACAGATTTTTGATCATGTGCTCGGCTTTGGAGGAAATGCCTGCCTCACCTCCGATCAACACCCTAGTGGAACAGACCGGTGCTGTGAAGCGCTTCAACTGCAAAAATCGTCGTTCGATTTTGTAATCAATATTCAGGGTGATGAGCCATTTATCAATCCCCAGCAAATTGATTTGTTGTGTTCCTCCCTCGAAGCAAATACTGAACTGGCTACATTGATTCAAAAGATCGTTTCCATTGATCAGATCAATTCGTCCAATGAGGCTAAAGTTGTGATTAATAAGAACAGGGAGGCGCTCTACTTCAGCAGATCTCCGATTCCTTTCGTTCAAAAGATAAATCAGAAGGAATGGTTAGACCATACGATCTTTTACCGGCATGTTGGACTCTATGCGTACCGGGAAGATATTCTAAAGAAAATTACTCAGCTTCCCGTTTCCGCACTTGAAACGGCTGAGTCCCTGGAGCAATTACGATGGATTGAAAATGGATTTAGAATCAAGACCGTTGAAACTGACATTGAAGAAGGGATGTGCATCGACACACCGGAGGATCTGACAAGGGCGATCGACCACTTGATGAAACTCAAAACTCATACATTTTGATATGGAGGAAACACCTCACACCCGGGATAACGCACTCCGTTTTTTTATCAAGTTTACAAAGGAAAACCGGCGCGTGCTGCGACATAAAACGGTGATAGATCTTTCCGCTGGCAGCGGTTTTATTTCTCATCTATTTGAGGAGGCCGAAAGCCGGGTACTTCCATTCGATCTTTTTCCTGAAAACAACAGGTTTGCGCTTGCGCCATGCCAATCCATCAATCTCCAGGAAACCCTTCCGATCGCGTCCTCTTTCGCAGATTATGTCATCCTGGCGGAAACAATCGAACACCTCCCCGACCAGCTTTTTCTCTTTAGAGAAGTGTCGAGGATCCTGAAACAAGGCGGGTGTCTTTTGTTGACTACGCCAAATACATCCTCCCTTAGGAGCCGGATGTCCCAGTTCCTTTCCGAAAGTGAACATTATGGGAGTCCGCCTCCCAATGAAATCTCTGCCCATGTAAACTGGGACCTTGGTCAGAAATATTTCGGCAAACTATTCTTAAGTGGCGTTCTGCGTTTGAGGACACTCGCAGCCATGAATCAATTGAAAATAAAGGTCATTCATCCTTCGCCACGGAGTCCCACTTCGTATTTCCTCCTTTTCACTTACCCATTAATCTATCTTTTTGCCGCTCGTATGAGGAACAGACAGACGGAGAAAGACCCTGTGCACTCCGAAGTCTACCAGGAAATTTCCAAGCTAAACACTTCTTGGAACATACTCCTCTCAAAACATCTCCTCATGGAATTTGAGCGTCAGTGATCAGGGCCTTCATCCCGAGTTTTTCAATCGCAAATTTCCGGGCTTCCTTAGAAACTGTTTCAAGATCCTTTGAAACAATGTGAGAACCAAGCACGTGTTCTCCACCATTTGGAATCGGTATGGCCATCTTGAGTGATTCCGGTGTGCCCAGTTGCTTATTCATTTCAAGAATTGCGCTAACCTTAACCGTTGGGTCTTGAGCCTGTTCATTTTTATAGTAATAAAGCGTCAGACAAGGTTGCTTCACTTTTTCAAAAGTGTTTTTGTTCATTTTGTCTTCCAGCAGTTCCTGCAGTTGACACACTGCCTCTAACCGGTATTTATCATTCCAATACTGATTTACCAGGTTCATGTCGACTCCTGGTTTTACTTTAGAAACTAAATATTTTCCTCCGATCACCAGTCTCACCAGCTGCAGACCCCAAGGATTATTTGAAAGCCAGGCGGCTGCGTCATTGATGGCTATATTGGGAGACATATTGATCAACGCAAATACATCTTCAGGGTATTCTGCGGCAAGCACCAGTGCCATCGTGCCCCCGGTTGATGTACTCATTACAATCACCTTTTCACCTAAAGCTTTACCAATTGCCAACGCTTCCTTACTGCTCTTCCACCAGCGATCAGGGGTGAAATTCAAAAGTTGTTCGGTGGTATCAATACCATGATCGGACATACGCGCCAGATAAAGATTACATCCGAATGCTTTTGCAAAGCCTTCATGGATGGGGTCTCCTTCCTCCTGGCTTGCTGAAAAGCCATGCAGGTAAACCACGCTATATTCAGTTTTTCTTTTTGATGAGTCGGCCCACACAATCCGTGCCTCGTTGTCAGGTTTGAGTTTATGTGCTGCCTCCTGGGTCTTCACGTAGGCCTCCAGATTTGCAGGATCCTGCGGCACAACCACAGCGTCCATATTCCATACGGGCTGGTCAGGTTCAGGACCCATAAAATATATACCCGTCAAAAGGATAATTGGAAATGTGATGAAGATCAGGCGTCTGGACATCTAATTGGCTTTAGAGTAAGATGGAGAATGGATTACTAGGTTTCAAGTTTCGTTCCGGGTCTCAGGTTCGAATTCCATTCACGGTAATATCAAAAATAGTAAATTTGATCCATGGAGGATATTCGATGGATACAGCGATTTTCCAGTTTCAGAAAGGCATTGGCCCAACTTGAGAAGGGACTTGCCAAGGAACGAACGTCAGGCTTAAACGAATTTGAGGTGCCGGGTGTTATCAAAAGCTTCGAATTTACCTATGAATTGTCATGGAACACCTTAAAAGATTACTTTGAATATCAGGGGGAAGCCGATTCAGTCAAGGGATCGAGGGATGCTTTCAGAATGGGGATTCAAAGAGCTATTTTATTTGAAGGGAATGACTGGATGAAAATGATTGAAAGCCGTCAGCAATCTTCACATGATTATGATCAGACCATGGCTGAAAATATTCTTAAGCAAATAAAACAAACTTACTTCCCTTTGTTCAAAGAGTTAGAAAAGTCAATGGAGAAAATAAGAATTGGTGATCAGGGGAAATCATTCAGGTCATGAAGTATGGCCTTGACGATACAGCCCTAAATTCTCTGGAAAGCATATTTCGCAATTACCCAGGGGTTGAATACGTTTTGATTTTCGGATCGCGGGCAAAAGGGAATTTCAAAGAAGGCTCTGACATTGACCTTGCTGTGAAAGGTGCGCAATTGGTATTCACAGATATCCTCGAGTTAAAAGCCCGGATGGATTTCCTGAATCTCCCTTACAAAATCGACCTTCTTCATTATGATGCGATTTCCGACCCAGAAGTCAGAGAGCACATCAACAGAGTTGGGAAATCTTTTTATCCAACGATCGGGAAAGTCGCTTAACCATGATCTTTGGGTGAGACTCCATTTTCAAATCCTTTTATCAATCTTCAGCATACCCGGCGTTGCCCAGTCAGCAGGCGAAGACAACAATCTCTTCTCAGATACCAAAGACACGCTCTACATTGCAGGCTTTAACAGACGCAATGATTTCCGGCTCCACTATGGCAGCATTGGTTCGAGTCTCATGTTTGGCTCAAATAATCAAACCGGAACGAATAACACGCTCACTTACTTCAACAATGTCAATGACATTCTTGGCATCGGCCTCACGTACAAGATCATCGACTTTGACATAGCATACTCTCTTCCTGACACCAGATTACAAGTAGACGGACTACAGAACCTGAAACAATTCAGATTGTCCGGCACGTACTACGGCCGAAGGCTCACCATCGGCGGCTATTGGACGGACAGTCAAGGGTTGATCATTTCTGATGCCGGAGAAGCTTTCCAGTCGAGCCCGGATGTACACGTGGTTCGACTTGGAGTGAATATTACCTACAACTTTAACTACGCACGATACTCCTTTAAAGGTGCGCACTTCCAGAATGAACTGCAGAAAAAAAGCAGCGGCAGCTTTTTGGCACGCATTGAACCCTACTACCGTAAGATTGGCATAGGCGCCACGCTGGTACCAGCCTCACTCGACCAACCTGCGACCTATGGCGAGCAGACGGGACTTCGCTACGTCACTTCTCCGGGCATCAGTTTTCTTCCGGCTATGGATATACGCTAGCAATAAAGAACGTTAAGTTTTTTGTTTCACCGATTATATTGGTGGGTGGCGTTTTCGCTCTCAGCGCCTATAAGTGAAATGTCGCAGAGCATGTCATCGTTAATACAGAATGGGCTGGCATTGCGGAGATCGATGCGGGATACAATGGAAACCGTATATATGTATCTCTTCGCTCCTACTATGAAACGCGGCATTTCAATTTGATTCCTCCTACTTTACAAGTTCGGATATTAAAGTAGGTATCACGGCCGGATACCGGTTTGTGGACCTTGAAAAGTCAATCCCAAGATTTTAGGAAAACTCCTCAAGCAAGAATTTGGAAGATTCCGATCGCCAAGGAAAGTAGCAAGGTGGGAATGAGTACGAGCAGAAAACCGATGAGGGTCAAAAGCATCTTGAAAAATGTAGTGCCGACGCCCTGCTGATAGACGTTTCGAAGGGCAATATACGTATAGGATATCTGTGTTACCATGCTGAAGATAAGGGCTACTCCAATCCATCCGAGGGCAAGAAAGGGAATCAAGAGAATATTTCTAAGCAAACCGAAGCTGATCATGTGAAGCAAAAAATAAAGATGCTCAACATAATACTTTCCGCTTCTGAAATAGAGAAGCTTAAAATAAAAGGCCAGCACAAACACAACAAAATAGAAGAGAATATTAAGATTCTCCTTGATTTTATTGTCCAGGCTGCTGGCAAATTCATCATGCGATAATCCACTCTCAACCTCATAATGATTGATGGCTTTCTGAATACCTGGCGCCATTTGGATAAGGGGAAAGTGTTCAATTGTAAAAATGTCACCCGATCCTGAGAAACCAAACACCAGGAAATGCACCACAACAATAATCGTATACAGCCTGAAGGGTTTTATATATAGCACTTTGCGACCCGCAATGACTTCATTGGTTAGGAACCCCGGTTTTGTGAATAGTAGCCGGATGGTCCTGAGAAATTTTGAATCAACACTAAAGACCTCTTCAAAGGCATCTTTTAGAAAGAAGACGAGGCCCAGCTCTTTTCTATCAGAAACGATCTTTTCGCCACAATGAGAGCAATAGATGCCCTTCACATCATTTCCACAACTGGGGCAGCTGGACTTTACCTGGATCATGTGAATTCCAAGTTATGAAATAGAACTAATTCATCAATTAAAAAGCCGCCCCAATTAGTGAGGGCGGCTTTCAGTTTAAAAAAACATTTGACCAGGGCAGTCAAAAAATCCATGTCAGCGCTTTCGCGAAAACAAGTAACTGCAAATACTACGCCCGATCAAAAAGAAGGCACTCCGGCACCGGCAAAAAATATTTACCACCAACAACCACTACGAATGGAGTAAATGACCAGTCGTGCCGGAAATGCCATGTCTTGGATTTACGATGTACGATTTTAGATTTATGATTTCTCCAATCGAACATCATGAATCGTACATCGTAAATCGTAAATCCTTGCTTAGTCCACATTATCATGCAAAAACTTATTGTTTCCTAACAGATTACTATCCTCGTTCAAATTGTACTTGGATATGAATCGTTCGGAAGAATGAGGCACGTTGTCCATCTTAACTCCTCGCCGTAAGTAGGCAGGAAGGGTCCATTTTTCATTAAACTCTTCTTTGCTCATCTCCTGCTTCTTGGCGGCTTTCAATTTCTCCCTTCTTTCTTTTGCCTGTTGCTCAAGACGTTGCTTGGTTTTTCTTTGTTCCATCATACCTTCTGAATTAATAACCTGATCTGCAGAAACTGCCTTACCATTTTCAAATTCATCCTCATCAACTCTGGACCTGCTGATGTCTTCTTCTTCGTCATCCTCTTCCTCAAATTTCCTTGCGACAACATCTTCCTGCTCAAACAAACTTAGGGTGCGTTCTTCCATAGGAGTTTCTTCTTTTCTGGGCTTCTCCTCGGGCTTAGTATAAATGATCTTCTCTTCCGGCGCCTTCGCCACAGGCACTTCTTCCAGTGGTTTTTTCATTACCGGAATTTCTTCCACTTGCTTCTGCATTGAGGGCGCTTCTTCTACTGGTTTCTGCATGACAGGAGCTTCTTCCACCGGATCTTTTACAGCCGGAACTTCTTCTATGGGAATTTTCATCACTGGTATTTCTTCCCCTTCTATGATGATTTTCTTTTCCTCAAAGACTTCAAAGACAGGTTCATCTTTGATCGGTTCCGAGTAGATCATTTCATCATAAATTTTCAATTCAATTTCCTGGTTCTGTTCATTCACTGAATTATCTGCCAGCACGGTGGCCATAAAATCACTTTTTTCCAGGTCCAGTACCCTGCGCTCCTCCACTTTCCGGGCTGCCGTTCTTCCGTCACCTGCAAATCCGGTAGCGATCACCGTGACGCGGATGCTATGCCCCAGTGCTGAGTCTACACCATGACCGAAGATTACCTCACATTCATCGCCGGCTTGTTCCTGGATATATTCTGTGATTTGACTCAGTTCATCCATTTGCAACTCAGCCTCTTCGCCCGATATAATAGAAAGCAAAATCCGCTTTGCTCCCATGATATCCTTGTTGTCCAGCAAAGGTGAGGCGAGCGCCTGCTCTGCCGCCCGGATGGCGCGATTTTCACCAGTGGTCTCAGCGGAACCCATCACAGCCGCACCTGCATTGAGCATGACTGTTCGCACGTCCTGAAAATCAACATTGACATATCCGGCCAGCGTAATGATCTCTGCAATTCCTTTCGCCGCCGTAGTCAGCACGCCATCCGCTTCGCCAAATGCCTGGCTGATGGAAAGATTTCCAAACATCTGCCGCAGTTGATCATTCAGAATCGCCAACACGGTATCACAACTATTTCGCATGCCATCCAATCCTGCTTGCCCTTGTGCGATCTTTTTACGCCCCTCAAAGCCAAACGGCATGGTGACAATTCCTACCGTGAGGATGTCCATCTCTTTTGCAATCCTGGCAATGACAGGCGCCGCGCCCGTGCCGGTACCGCCACCCATTCCTGCAGTTACGAAAACCATCTTGGTTCCTGTGAGCATTTCTCTGATTTGCTCTTTGCTCTCCATCGCTGCGGCACGACCCACTTCAGGGTTGGCTCCACATCCAAGACCTTCCGTTAGGTTGGTTCCGATCTGTAACTTGGTGGGCACCGGACTACTGTTCAGCGCCTGCAAGTCTGTGTTGCACACGATGAACTCAACATCCTTGATGCCGAGCCGGTACATGTGGTTCACTGCATTGCTGCCTCCTCCACCCACACCGATCACCTTGATGATCGACTTGTGGTGCCTCGGCAAATCAAATTTGTAGGTTGCTCCAGGTTGAAACATGATATTATTGGTTAATAGTGGTTAAAAAGATTATGATAAGTGTATTGATATCGATTTTGGTTTATAAGAATCCCAACTCAGTATTCGTTTTTCTCACCGAGGTCGTCAATCAACAACCCCTTCGTTTTATTCAGGATGCTGGTAAAGAAATCAGAAGTAGGCTTTACCTTCTTTACCTTCACCATGGCCCTGTTTTCTTTTGCTTCGCGATAGCGTTCCTCACGCTCATCGAGGGAACGGAACCCAGCTAGCACCAGACCCACTGCTGTTGCATACATCGGACTTTTCACCGCCTCAAGCTTGCTCTTACCAAGGTGCTCGTTAGGATAGCCAATGCGTGTATCCATGCCAGTCATATATTCCACAAGGTGCTTCAGACTATTGAGTTGAGAACCGCCACCAGTGATGACAATACCGCCAGCAAGTCTGTTTTCAAATCCACAGCTTATTATTTCTGTATGAACCATTTCCACGATTTCTTCCATCCGCGCCTGAATAATATTGGATAGGTTCTTGACCGATATTTCTTTTGGTGAACGATTTCGGATGCCTGGAATGGAAACGATTTCATTTGGACTTGCTTCTTCTGCAATTGCTTTTCCAAATTTTGTCTTCAATTGCTCAGCTTGCTTTGCCATCACCATCAAGCCTGTCTGTATGTCATTTGTTAGAATATTTCCGCCGAAAGGGATGACCGACGTATGGCGAATGATGTTGTCATAAAATATTGCGATGTCAGTTGTACCGCCACCAATGTCGATCAGGCAAACTCCAGCTTCCTTCTCCTCATCGCTGAGTACAGCAAGACTTGAAGCGAGTGGTTCGAGTATTAAATCTTCAATTTCCAATCCAGCCCTCCGTACACATTTATTGATGTTGTTGATGGCACTGGTCTGCGCGGTGATGATGTGAAAGTCTGCTTCGAGCTTCACACCACTCATGCCAACAGGGTCTTTAATCCCCTCTTCATAGTCGACGGTATAGTCTTGTGGCATCACGTGGATAATTTCGCTGCCGGGTGGAATGACGATGCGATACATGTCTTCCGTCAGGCGGCTTACATCCTCGATGCTGATCTCATCATCGTTTGATGTACGGGTAATGCTCCCGTGATGGATCGTGCTTCGAATGTGCTGTCCTGCGATTCCAACATTGACAACGCCAATGTCAATACCAGACATATCACTGGCTTCCTTTACCGCTTTTCCAATGGCAAAAACAGTTTTGTCGATATTCGTAACGATGCCTTTGATGACACCTTCTGACTCTGCTTTGCCCATGCCAAGCACTTCGAGTTTGCCATACTCATTCTTACGACCCACAATGGCGCAGATCTTTGTGGTTCCGATATCCAGGCCTACTACTATTTTTTCTTTTTCCATGGTTTTGTCTTTTGGTGGTTGTTCAGTGTTTAAAAAATATATCGTTCATTCATATTACTCAGCAATTACTTGTCCCTCATATTTCAGATTCACCCTTTCATATTTAGTCCACCCCTTTTGAGGGAGTACCTCTTTATAAAAAACGAGGAGCTTCCTGAACTTTGATTCGAAATTTTCTGGTGTTCCAAACTCCACCAATTGGCCCGTAACCTGAGGATAAAGGGTGATCTCGGCGCGGCTGTTAATATCCATCTGAGCTATTTGAGCTTTCCAGAAAGGGTCCTCCGTAATGAACTCGATCATCTCCATCAGTACTCGCCCTTCTTCAAATTTCATCAGGTCTCCTTTTTCCAGCAGTTCTTTTACAAACCTCCCACTAATGATCATCACACGCGAAGTGAATTTTTCAGAAACACCCATGATGATCCCTTCTTCAGAGATATAAGCATCCGGCGCATCTTCCTGAACGATCCTGGCAATGGGTCTTCTTAATTCAATGTTGACAATCAGGTTCCCCTTGTGATCACCAAAGAGCTCAGCTTCCTTGATGTGTTTGTCATACTTCAATTTCTTCTCGATTGCCTTGAGGTTAATCCGCGAAATGCCAACTCCCTTGATCGACTGCCCGCTGGTCTCCACCAAACGGAGTATGTCAGCCTCATCTAAAAAATGGTTATTATTGATATTTTCAATTTCAACAATGATGTCTTTGCACAATGCGCCTCCCTGTTTGCGTTCGCTGAAAGCAATCAGGAATGACAGGCCGATGAGGGCAGCCCCGATCCTGATCTCTTTGCGAATGTTTAATTTCAATTTCATAGCTTCTTTGCGAGCAATTCTTTTATTGGTTTTACAAAGCCATCAATGTCACCTGCTCCCACGGTAGCAATAATTTCTATATCCAACGACTCCAGGGTACTCAATAGATTAGTCTTGGTACAGCCAATCTTTATCGGGCTCGTCACATCCTTGAGAATCAAATCTGACGTTACTCCGGCAATGGGCAATTCCCGGGCTGGGTATATGTCCAACATCACCAATTGATCGGCGAGGCTCAGGCTTTTCGCAAAACCACTTGCGAAATCGCGGGTACGCGTAAAGAGGTGAGGCTGGAAGACTACGGTAATTTTCTTTCCGACGTACATCGATTTTAAAGACCTGAGGAATGCCTCAATCTCCGCAGGATGATGGGCATAATCATCAATGAATACCTTTCCACCCTGCCGTAAAACAAATTCGAATCTGCGCTTCACACCTTTGAAAGATTTTAACGCAGTTCTGATGGTCTCGTCATCAATCCCTACCTCCTTCACCGCCACCGTAGCGGCTATTGCATTCTCCACATTATGAAAACCAGGGATGCCAAGCTGAATATCTTCAATCTTCATGCGATTGCCATCGGCACCTACGCCATGAAGATCGAATCTAAAAAATCCACTTTCTGTGGTAAGGTTGCTGGCAAAAAATTGTCCCTGATTTAAACCATAAGTTTTCTTCCGAAGGTGCGGAGCAGATTCTCCAAGTTTCTCTATTGTGTGATGGATGACCAAAGTTCCATTCTTATCAATTTGCTTAATGAAATCTCTAAATGACACCAACATACTTTCATGATCCCCATAAATATCCAGGTGATCAGGATCTGCCGAAGTGACCACTGCGACATCCGGAAACAAGCGCAGAAAGGACCGGTCAAATTCATCTGCTTCTGCTACCACAATCGTATTCTTACTCACTTCTCCTTGCATGATCAAGTTAGAATCATAGTTGGAAGCAATGCCTCCGAGGAATGCTACCATGTCCTTGCCTGCTGATTTCAATATGTGAGCGATGAGGGAAGAAGTCGTTGTCTTTCCATGGGTTCCGGCAACGGCAATGGTCCTGTAATCTTTCGAGATTATACCCAAAACTTCCGAACGCTTAAGAATCGTGAATCCCTGGTCAATTAAATAATTGTGTTCTTTATGGTCTTTCGGAATGGCAGGCGTGAAAATCACCAGGGTCTTTTCGTTTGTGAGATAGCCTGGGACGAATTCCACCTTGTCGTCAAAATGGAGTTCCATTCCTTCCTCAATCAATTCATGCGTGAGTGGCGTGGGTGTACGATCATATCCTGCCACACGAAGCCCTTTGCGCTTGAACCACCGGGCCAATGCACTCATGCCGATGCCTCCAATGCCGAGAAAATAAATGCTATCGTAGTCGCTGAATTTCACTGAAGTAATTTTTCGATTTCGTTGACGATATCATCCGTTGCGTGGGGCTTGCCAAACCTTCCAATATTTTCGCTCAAGGTTTGGCAACTTTTCTCATCATAAAGGAGCTTAATCACTTCATCGACCAACATTCCTTTTGCCTGTTGGTCTGAAATCATGATTGCAGCCTGCTCACCTACCAGCGCCATTGCATTCTTTGTCTGATGATCTTCTGCCACATTGGGTGAAGGCACCAGCACGGAAGGCTTTCTGGTCAGGCACAGTTCAGAAATCGATAGTGCTCCCGCACGCGATATCACAACGTTCGCAGCAGCGTAAGCCAAATCCATTTCTTTCATGAAATCGTATAGCCGGATTTTTCTCAAATCTTTATTTGAAATCTGTGCCTTGACACTTTCATAATAAACCTTACCTGTTTGCCAGATCAATTGAACATTCGAATCAATGAGCTTGTCGATGCCCGCCAGCACGCTTTCATTAATCGTTCTTGCCCCGCCGCTTCCACCCAACACCAGCAACGTTCGATCATTGGCAGCAAAGCCAAAATGATTCAGCGCCTTGTCACGTTTGCTCTCTACATTGATGATGTCTTTTCTTACCGGGTTACCGGTGATCAATACTTTTTCTTTTGGGAAATATCTTTCCATGCCCGGATAGGCCACGCAGATCCGAGCGACCTTCTTAGCAAGTCCTTTATTGGTCAACCCTGCATATGAATTCTGCTCCTGAAGGATGGTCGGGATTTTGAATTGTGCGGCGGCCATCATCATCGGACCACTGGCATACCCACCCGTACCGATCGTAACGTGAGGTTTGAATGTTTTTACAATGCCTCTGGCCTTCCAATAGCTTGAAATCAATTTAAAAGGAAATGTGAGCAGTGATACAGACAACTTTCTACTCAGGCCACTGATCCACAACCCAATAATCCTGTAGCCAGCTTCCGGCACACGGATCATCTCCATTTTCCCCAGGGCGCCAACAAAAAGAATGTCTGCATCGGGATGACGCTCGCGAAAAGCATTGGCGATGGCAATGGCCGGGAACACATGCCCACCGGTGCCGCCACCAGAGAAGATGAGTCGATATGGTTGTTGCGCGCTCATTTGGGTATTGGGTATTGGCTCTTGGGTGTTGGTACCTCGCAATAGGCCAAAAGACAGTCATTCATATAAATAGAATGAGGGTTGGTTAATTTCCTTAACCATGCTGAAAGAACCCAACACCCAACACCCAACACCCAAAAGCCACCATTCAAGCAACAGAGCAAAAGGGTCCCTTTAATAGAAAAAATCTGAGGGTTGGATAATTTCTCCAGCCCCACCGCGAATAGCCAATGGCCAACACCCAACACCCAATAGCATCCATTCCCTCTCATGCTGCTTTTTCTAAATTCTTACTCTCCTTTGCTCCTTCATTCTCAGATTGTTGTCCCCAATTCTCTTCTTGCTCTCCTCGGCTCACACTCAGAATAATTCCAACCGATAATCCTGTGAACACCATCGCTGTACCACCCATACTGATCAATGGAAGCGGCTGCCCGGTGATGGGGCCCAGCCCAACTACGACCCCCATGTTTACCATGGCCTGACAGACCAGGTCAAAACTCAATCCCGCTGAAAGCAGTCCTCCAAATGCCCGCTCGGAATTGTAAGCTGCTTTCATACCCCGGTGGAGCAAAATCAAGTATAGCAGCAATACGATGATCCCCCCTATCATGCCATATTCCTCCACGACAATCGCGTACACAAAATCTGAGTAAGGATGGGGAAGGATATTTCTTTGATCGCTGTTGCCAGGACCTTTTCCCACAACACCGCCGGTCGCAACCGCTATGCGGGCATGCTTGGCCTGGAAGGGAAGTTCACTGCCATTGACAAAACTTAAAATTCTATTCTTGGCGGTCTCGCCCCTCACACCAAACTTCAGTGCAACTGCTCCTGCCAACAATCCGACCAATACCAACATTGCGAGGTACTTCACGGGTACACGGCCTATGAACATCACCAGCATGCAGGTTGCGAATAGCAACACGGCGGTAGATAAATTTGTAAGGGCAATCAACCCACAAATCACTCCGCACCAGATCAGGATCGGAATCAATGATTCCTTTATGTCATCGATATTCTGTTGCTTTTTCGACAACATACTGGCGAGATTGATGATCAATGCCAGGCTTGCAAAATCAGAAGGTTGAAAAGAACCTACGATCGGTAAGCTGATCCAGCGTGCAGCATCATTGATGGATGTTCCGTTTGTAAACGTATAAATCAACAGTGGTACGCTCACCCACAATGCGAGACGCGAAATCTTTGAATAATAGCGATAATCAATTTTGTGAGCTACCCACATGGCCGCCAGGCCAATGAAGACGGTGAAAGTGTGTTTGAATAAATATAACTCCGGACTGGCAGTCCGCTTATAAGCCAGCGTGCCGATGGAGCTATACACCACCAGTATACTGACCATTGACAAGGCGAATACCACAGCCCAAATGACCGGGTCACCCTGAAGATTCTTATCCGACCACTCTTTAAATTTTTTCATAGTCTATTTCTTTTCAGACTTATGCCTTTACTTTCTCCACTTCCTCTTTTAAGTGCAAGACTGCCTCCCTGAACTGGTCTCCACGGTCCTCATAGTTTTTGAACAAATCAAAACTGGCGCATGCAGGGGAAAGCAATACCACATCACCCTTCTCTGCGGATTGAAATGCCAGCTGAACCAGCTCTTTAACACTCTGTGTCTCAATTATTTTTGGGACCACTTTACCAAAGAATTTCTTCAACTTTTCGTTATCCACGCCAAGGCAAATCAATGTCTTCACCTTCTTTTCAACTTCACTCTTGATTAAATTGTAATTGTTGCCCTTATCAATTCCACCGGCGATCCAAATCAGTGGCTTGTCATAGCTTCCAAGGGCATACACCACGGAGTCGACATTGGTGGCCTTGGAATCATTCACGAACTCTACTCCATTGATCACGGCAACAGACTCCATCCGATGAGGGGCATTCTTGAAAGTCTTTAATCCTTCACGGATTTTCGTGTCAGGTACTTTCGCCAAATACGCCGCCGACACCGCTGCCATTGTATTAACAAGATTGTGCGTGCCCTTCAGCGTTGTGTCAGACTGAGCAATCTTGAATGATTTTTTTCCAAACTGGAAGACCATTTTCTTTCCATCAAAATGTGCGGAAGTGATGGCCTCGTGGTCTAATGAAACTTCTACCCGATAGGCTTCCGTGGAACGCTCCTTTGCTTCTGGCCCTGCGATCGGATCATTGACGTAATAAATAAAATAATCTTTCGAACCCATGTTCTTGACCAACTTAAACTTGCTATTCACATAGTTCGCCATCTTGTTATTGTACCGGTCAAGATGATCAGGGGTGATATTCAATAGAATTCCGATATGAGGATGGAAGGTCTGCGTCCCATCCAATTGAAAACTGCTTACTTCCAATACGTACCAATCATGATCTTCCGTCGCTACTTTGCGTGCAAGGCTTTCCCCAACATTTCCAGCGAGTGCAACTTTCTTCTCCGCCGTCTTTAAAAGATGGTAGATCATTAATGTAGTGGTCGTTTTCCCATTCGTGCCCGTAATGGCAATGACCTTCCCTTTCAGGTAACGGAATGCAAATTCTATCTCATCGATGACGGGGATCTTTTTTGCTTTGATTTTTTTGACGAGCTCAATCTTTCCAGAGATACCAGGGCTCTTGATTACCAAATTTGCATTGAGGATCTTTTCTTCGCTGTGCTGTCCTTCTTCAAACTCGATGGAATGTTGAAGGAGATCATTTCTGTATTTGTCCTTCAATTGTCCTTGATCGGAAACAAATACCTCAAATCCCTTGGTTTTTGCCAATAGTGCTGCTCCTGTTCCGCTTTCTCCTCCACCCAGTATGACTATTCTCTCTGCCATGTCAGATTATCTAAGTTTTAATGTTGCGAGACTGAAAATCGCCAATAGAATTCCTACGATCCAAAATCGTGTTACGATTTTAGATTCATGAATATTTTTCTTCTGATAGTGGTGATGGATGGGTGACATCAGAAAAATTCTGCGTCCTTCCCCAAATCTTTTTTTCGTGTACTTGAAATAGCTTACCTGCGCGATCACGGAGAGGCTTTCGATGAAGAAAATCCCGCACAACAATGGAATCATTAATTCTTTTCGCACCGCCAACGCAACGACAGCGATGATTCCACCAAGCGTCAAACTACCGGTGTCCCCCATAAATACCTGTGCTGGGTAAGCATTGTACCATAGAAAGCCGAGGCACGCACCTACAAACGCGGTGCAAAAGATCACGAGCTCTCCAAGGTTGGGGATATACATGATGTTCAGATATAAGCTGAAGTCAACACGACCTGATAGGTATGCGAAGATGGCAAGGGTCAATCCAATGATCGCAGAGGTGCCAGCAGCAAGACCATCTATTCCATCGGTCATATTGGCGCTGTTGGATACAGCGGTGACAATGACTACTACGATCAATACATAAATAATCCATGTATAGTCCTTATTCAACCATGGTGTCAAACTGTAATAATCAAATTCATTGTTTTTTAGAAAAGGAACAGTCGTCTTCGTTGACTTGATGCCCATGTCCGTTTTCAACTCAATGTCTGGCTGAGATATTGTAGCCATCTCTTCCAGGGGTGATGACTCCTCGCGAATGACCACATGCTCATTGAAGTAGAGCGTTAACCCAACAATCAATCCTATGATTACTTGCCCCACAATCTTGAAACGACCTGCAAGTCCTTCTTTATTTTTCCTGAACACCTTTATGTAGTCATCTAAAAATCCAATGAGACCCAATCCAATGGTTGCAGTGATGAGCAGGACGATGTAGACATTGTCAAGCTTTGCAAGGAGCAACGTGGGAATGAGAATGGCGGCAATGATGATGATGCCACCCATGGTAGGAGTCCCCTTCTTTTGCAATTGACCTTCCAGACCAAGGTCGCGGATGCTTTCCCCCACTTGCTTCTTGCTCAGGTAATTGATCAATTTTTTTCCAAAGGTGATCGTAATCAATAAAGACAAGACTGCAGCTGCCCCTGCCCGGAATGATATGTATTGAAACACTCCTGCCCCGATCAGGTCAAATTGTTTATCAAGGTATGTGAACAAATAATACAGCATCTTTCTATTTCAATTCGCGAACATCTTTAACATTCTCGTTACAACTTCCCGATCGTCAAATGGCCTCTTGACGCCCTTTATCTCCTGATAGGTCTCATGACCTTTGCCCGCCACCAGGATGATGTCTTTCTCTTTTGCCAACATGCACGCAGTCTTGATGGCCTCCTCACGATCCAGCATCACAATCGTTTTCTTCGCATCCGTAGGGCCAACGCCTTTCTTCATATCTTCGATGATGCCAAGGGGATCTTCGTCGCGAGGATTGTCAGCAGTAAAAATTATTTTATCAGAATACTTGCATGCGATGGCGGCCATCAATGGACGTTTCGTCTTATCCCGGTTGCCTCCACATCCAAATACCAAAATCACTTGTTCCACGCCTGAACGGAATTGTGTGATGGTCTCCAATACATTCTTTAGCGCGTCTGGAGTATGAGCGTAATCCACGATGGCAGTAAACTTTGATCCTGGCATCACCATTTCAAAGCGACCCACGGCACCTGTCAACGCTGAAAGTTTTAAGAGTACGTCTTCAGAATTCTCTCCGAGCAATACCGCCGCTCCATATACAGCCAGAAGGTTATAAGCATTGAAATCACCAATCAGCTTGAACCACACATTGCGACCGTCTATTTCAACCTCCAGCCCTTCTATGGAATTGGTAATGATCTTACCTTTGAAGTCAGCGACTTTTTGCAGGCTATAGGTATATTTTTTTGCCTTACAATTTTGCAGCATGACCATACCGCGCTTGTCATCCAAGTTCACCAATGCAAATGCCTCGGAAGACAATCCATCAAAGAATCCCTTTTTTGCCCGGATATAACTTTCAAATGTGCGGTGGTAATCGAGATGATCGTGTGTGATGTTGGTAAATATCCCTCCGAGAAAGTGGAGACCATCTATCCTGCCCTGATCTACCGCATGTGAACTGACTTCGATAAAGCAATGAGTACAACCGGCCTCTACCATTCTCACCAGCAACTCATTGATTTGTATTGGATCGGGTGTCGTGTGTGTGGCAGGAATGACTTCGTTGATGATTCTATTCTCTACGGTAGATAATAGGCCGCAGGTATGGCCAAGGGAATTAAATAATTTGTACAACAAGGTGGCCACAGTTGTTTTTCCATTGGTGCCAGTAACACCCACCAACTTTAACTTCTTGGACGGGTTGCCATAATAATTGTCACAAATGATACCAAGGGAATGGGTCGTACTCTTGACCGTGACATACGTGATGAGGTGGTTAATGTTTTCCGGAAGCCCTTCGCAAACAATCGCCACCGCACCATCAGCAATCGCAGTATCGATAAAGTCATGGCCATTGGAATGTCCACCCTTTACAGCCACAAAGAGAAATCCAGGCCTCACTTTTCGTGAGTCGAAGGCAACACCTTTCACCTCCACATTCATATCACCGGAGGTAGATGTGATGCGTACCGTATATAATATGTCTCTGAGTTCAGCCATCAGCCTAAGCGTATGTAAATTCTTGATCCCTTTGAAATTCTTGTTCCGGGTGTTAGGGATTGCTCTTCCACACGACCTTTGCCCTGATGCACGACCCTCATTCCATTTTTTTCCAATAGATAGATCGCATCGCGCAGCGTCATGCCTTGTACATCTGGCACATGATCCTTCATGATTACGTTCTTTCTCCAGGTCACTGCGCTGCCACTTTTTACAGCCTTGATCCACTCTTCCTCTGTCGCGGAATGGTTTGATACACCCAGTTCATTGCAAAGCATGGTAAGTTCATTTTGCTTCCCTGCCCTAATCGTAGGGAATACACCTGGATCCAACGCTGCCTTCTTCTCCATCGCCAGGTGCAGTTGCAGATCGCGCGAATAAATATTGTCTGCTATTTCTTTAAAGACGGGACCTGCCACGCTATTTCCGTATTGATAAATTCCTTTTGGATTCTTGATGAGCACGATGGCCGAATACTTTGGTGCATGGGCAGGAAAGTAGCCAACAAATGACGTGATGTACTTCTGTTCATAATGCCCATCCTTAAGGATTTGGGCGGTGCCGGTTTTGCCAGCGATGCGGTAATAAGAGTTTTTCAGGTTTTTGGCAGTACCGTGATCAACTACTCCATCCAGAAGGAGCTTTAGTTGGTTTAACGTTTTCCTGGAGCAGATTTTTGCGTTCAGTGTTTCTGTTTCAAATTCTTTCTTAACCTCATCCACCTGACTGATGGAGGTCACAAATACGGGTTTGATCATTTTTCCATCGTTCGCCACCGCATTATATAATGTCAAAGTATGTAAGGGTGAAATTTCAAATCCGTAACCATAAGCCATCCATGGCAAAGTGATACCACTCCAGTTCTTGTCTTTGGGTCTTGTGATTTTTGGATAGGCCTCTCCTTTGATTTGCAAGCCCAGCGGCTTTGAAAGTTTCAATTCATCCAAATACTCCAGGAACTTCGAAGGCTTTGTCCCAAAATGCTTGTCCGTTAATTTGGCCATGGCAATATTTGAAGATCTTTCGAAAGCATCCTGGATGGTAATCCTGCCATAACCACCTTCTTCGTGATCGCGTACTTTTTTATTATAAAAAGTGTATTCACCATTTCCTGTTTTGATGCTGTCTGTGAGTTCAATATTGGTTTCTTCCAGAAGTGCCATCATCGTCACCAGTTTGAATGTTGAACCTGGTTCAAACGATCCTCCAACGGCGTGATTGAATTCTTCAAAATAATTACCCTTCCCATCAATGCTTAAATTTGAGATCGCCTTGATGTGGCCGGTCTTCACTTCCATCACCACGACCGTTCCCTGATCCGCGTTGTGTTGTTGCATGGCACGATAGAGGGATGTTTCCGCTACGTCCTGAAGGTTGATATCAATGGTGGTTTGAATGTCCAATCCATCGATTGCCTTGATATTGTTTGCATCAAAGACGGGTTTCCAGGTATCTCCAGCAATTTTCTGAAATAGTGCTTCTCCATCCTGACCACCGAGCGCGCCCTCAAAACTGTATTCCAGTCCAGCTCCGTTGCCATTTTCATTCACGAAACCAATCGTCCTGCGGCTAAGATTGCTGAATGGCCTGTAGCGCACATCCAACTTTTCGAACAATACACCCCCCCTTAACCTTCCTTCCCTGAAGATGGGCCAGGAAGCCATCTCTTTCTTTGTCTGATAGTTAATTTGCTTGCGGTTGATGGTGAGATATTGTTTCCCTGTCTCACGGGCATCGCGGATCAAACGCTTATAGTCGGTGGCAGAGCGGTCTTTATAGTGGCGAGAGAGCAAGAACGATAGCGAGTCAATACCTTTCTTAAAGAGCTCGTCTTTTACAAGCGTGGGATCAATGGCCACTTTATAGAAAGGCAAGGAGGTAGCAAGCAGACTCCCATTGTCGGAGTAAATGTTTCCTCGCGTGGCTTTTATTTTTTTGTAGTCAAAAGAAATTTCATTGCCCATCCTGATCCACTTCTCGCCTTCCACAAACTGGATATGGCCCACCTTCGCGGCTACGCAAATGGCAAATGTCACGACGGCCAGAAACGCGACACGTACTCTTATTAATATGGATTTCTTAATATTCACTTGCGTCTACAGCTACTTTGGTGGGTGGATTCAAACTTTCTTTCAAACCGATTACTTTCACTTTTCTTGCTACTTCACTTTGCTTGCTGGCAAACATTAGATCAGACTTTAATGTCGTGTAGTCAGCCCTCAGGTCTTCTACGTCTGATTGCACTTGGTCAATCCTACGCACGGTCTTCTCAGCATTGTGCGTGTTGCTGATGTAAAGCAATCCCACCATCATGACAAACATGATCTTAGGCAGGTACTGCACCGGGAACCCCTCTTCAAAGTAGGTCTCCAGCTTCAGCCGTCTTTCAATACCAGAAAAGAGGCCCGTGCCATTGCCTGAAGGCTTGACGCGTGTCTCGTTGCTACGGTCCGGTCCTATTCTGAATTTGTTCTCACTCATAACTTATTATTGTTCGTCACTCGTGGTTGATTGACTAACCAACCACTCACAACTATATTCTCTCCGCAATTCTCAATTTTGCGCTCCGCGCCCGGTTATTCGTCTCTACTTCCTTTTCCGAAGCCACCATCGGCTTGCGGGTGCTCGCCTGAAAGGGCCGGATTGGATTTCCATAAAAGTCTTTTTCCAGTTCTCCAAACACCTTTCCTGTATTGATATAATTCTTTACCATTCTGTCTTCAAGAGAGTGATAGCTCATTACCACAAGCCTTCCTCCCGTCTGCATCACATCTGCGCATTGTTTCAAAAAACTCTCCAGCGCTTCCAACTCCTGATTCACCTCAATGCGCAAAGCCTGGAATACCTGTGCGTAATATTTAAACTCTTTGCCTCTGGGCGATAGTGGTTTTAACATGTCGATCAGATCAGCGTTGCTTTCAAATTTTCGTTCCGCCCTTTTTTTTTCAATTGCCATGGCCACTGTCTTTGCATTTCGCACTTCACCATACATCCCCAGAATCTTATGCAACTTCTCTACCGCGTACTCATTCAAAAGCTTGGCGGCAGTGAGTTGCGACTTCTTATCCATTCTCATATCCAGCGGTCCATTGAACCTGGTGGAGAATCCGCGTTCCGGTGAATCGATCTGATGCGATGAAATTCCCAAATCCGCCAGAATGCCATTCACCTTTTCGATTCCGTTTAACTTCAAATATTGTTTCATGTATTTGAAGTTTGCCTGGCAAAATGTGAAAGAACGACTCTGAATATTTTCAGCCTGCTTCTTGGCATCTTCATCCTGATCGAAGGCAATCAATCTACCTCCCTTCAATTGCTCAAGTATTCTCAAGCTATGACCACCTCCACCAAAAGTGACATCGACGTAAGTGCCTTCAGGATTCACTTGCAACCCCTCAAGGCACTCGGCCAACATAACTGGTTGATGGTACATCGGCTTCAAGCTGCAGGCTTCAGGCCGCAGGCTGTTTCAAGTGCCTTCAATTTTTTCAATGAACTTTGTGAGCATTTTCTGCTCACTATTTATCATTACCAACAATTCAGAAACCTTCTCTTCTTCAGTCCACTTCCTTCGCTGCCCGACTAATAATTGGGTTTCCAATTCAAAAGTCGAACCCAAAGAAATCTCGCAATACCGTGTATAATCTTTTTGGCTGGTCTTCGCACTACCCTCAGCAATATTTCCAGGTATTGAGACTGCACTTCTTGTCATCTGAGAGCGTATCTCAAATCTCTCGTCTGCTGGAAGAGCGGGAATGATGTTGTATACTCTATCAACTATTTCCATACCCAATTGCCAGATCAAAAGTTTTTTAAAGTCTCTCATATCAATACCTTATTAGCTTGCAGCCAGCGGCTTGAAGCCATTTTCACTACCAACGGAGAAACGAATCAACCCATGAGTGCCCGCGGCACCCACCGCTACTCATTCAAATATTTCTCGGCCAGCTTCGACAACTCACCTGGGTCTTGGATCTGGTACTTCTCATAAGTAGCAGGATTCCAGATTTCAACTTTGCTGCCGGTGCCAACCAAAATCGCTTCCTTTTCGATTTGGGCATAGGTGAGCATGTTCTTAGGGATCAGAAATCGTCCGTTGCCGTCCAATTCCACTGTAACTACCCCCGATAAAAAGTTCCGCTGGAGCTTGCGGAACTCTTCATTGAACTCGTTGAGACCAGAAATCTTTGAGAAGACCTTTTTGAACTCCACCATCGGGTACACGATAAGGCATGGCTCAAAACCTCTACGGATCACCAATTCCTGGCTCTCCCCTTCGGGAAGCTGGGTTTTGATCCGCGCAGGCAGTACCAGCCTGCCTTTGGCATCAAGTTTACTTTCGTATTCGCTAGTGAAGAAAGTCATAGACGTAGTGGTTGTCCTTCTCTCCTTAACAAACATAAGGAGAAAAATTACATTTTCAACCACTTTACCCCACTTTCATCCACTTTAGTTAATATTTAGTGCTTTTGTGGGCGAATTTTGGAATACCATGGCTTTTGGAATGGTTTAATTGAAGATTCCAGCATGGGGTCCTAAAAAACAATTAACCAGACCTGTGCGAAATCCTGAGGACTGGCTCTCCCATGCATGACACCGCATTTAGCGGGGGCATGCAACTTTTTGATAAAATCATCACTCTATAAATGACAAATGGCAATGACCGTGGAAAGAAATCATGGTTAACCGCTGAAACCTTTTCCCCCCGTCCGGGTATTCTATCAATAATCTTCGTTTTATGTTGAGAAGCTACTTCATTTTTACCCTGCGGAACCTGCTGAAGAACAAAACCTACTCATTTATTAATATCACCGGCCTTTCGATCGGCATCGCCTGTAGTTTGCTGATCCTCTTATGGGTATTTGATGAATTGTCCTTTGATCGTTTCCACCCCAAGGTTGACCGTTTGTACCAGGTTTGGGTCAATGCGACCTTTGATGGAAAAATAAATTCATGGAATTCCCTTCCTCTTCCAACCTATGAAGGCCTTAAGACAGAGGACAACAACATCAAAAGCACTGCTGCTACTGACTGGGGAGGTGAGCATCTACTTACCGTGGGGGAAAATAGAATTAACAAACGCGGCTTCTATGCTAGTGAGGAATTCCTTGAAATGTTTCAGTTCACTTTGCTGAAAGGCAGTGCTGAGACAGCCCTGGATGAACCTGGATCGATTGTAATCTCAGAATCCACCGCCAAGGCAATGTTTGGCGATCAGGACCCGATGGATCAAATCATCCGGCTAGATAACCTGGATGAACTCAAAGTAACAGGGGTGCTCAAAGACGTTCCAAAGAATTCCAGCTTTGAGTTTGACGTTCTGATACCCTGGAAACTGTATGAGACCCGGGACTGGGTAAAAAGAAACAAGGACAACTGGGGAAATTACTCTTTCCAGGTATTTGTCGAACTGAGTGACCCTGCCGCGAAAGTCTCTGTTGAAAATGTGATCCGAGATTTGCTAACACGTCACGGAGAAACTGATATCAAACACGATTTATTTCTTTACCCAATGGAGCGTTGGAGGCTGCATTCCCGCTTTGAGGATGGCCAAGAAGCCGGTGGAATGATCGATTATGTTCAAATGTTTACAGTCATTGCAGTGTTTGTGCTTTTTATTGCATGCATCAACTTCATGAATCTGGCCACCGCCCGGTCTGAGCGAAGGGCGCGTGAAGTAGGGATCAGGAAAAGTGTTGGGTCAAGGAGGGCCGAAATTATTTTTCAATTTTTAGGAGAATCTTTATTGATTACAATCATTGCTTTTGGTACCGCTGTACTCCTGACAGAAATGGCGCTGCCGCTTTACAATGACCTGGTGCAAAAGCAACTTCATGTCGATTATACCTCGATGCAGTTTTGGCTGTTCACCGTTGGCCTCATTTTCTTTACTGGAATTGTCTCCGGCAGCTATCCCGCCTTCTATCTTTCTTCATTTCAACCCACCAAAGTATTGAAAGGTAAAATCCAGGCTGGAAGGAGCGGCACAACTCCTCGCAAAGTGCTGGTGACCCTCCAATTTGGTTTCTCGATATTATTAATCATTGGTACCATCGTCATTTACCAGCAGATTCAACATATCAAGAGTCGAGATTTAGGATACGACCAGGAGAATCTGATTACATTGGATTATACCAAAGAAATTGGTCAGAGCTTTAAGTCGCTCAAAGAAGAACTCTTGCAATCAGGCGTGGTAAGTTCCGTCACCAAGTCCAACAGTCCGATTACCGAAATCTATTCGAACAACTTTCTGGGTTGGCCCGGCAAGCCTGAAGACAAGAAAGTCATCTTCGTTACGATCGCCTGTGAATATGATTATCTCAAAACAATGGGTATCAAGATTCTGGAAGGGCGCGATTTCTCCGAAGAATTTACCAGTGATTCAACCACGATCATTATCAACAAGGCGGCTCTAGATATTATGGGTCTCAAGAATCCGTTGGGTGAGAAATTGGACCTCTGGGGAAAAAAGAAATCCCTCATTGGCATTGTCGACAACGTATTGATGGGGTCGCCTGACCGCGAGGTAAAACCATTGTTCATGGTCCTCGACCCGGAATGGGCGAGCTCCGTTACCATCCGGCTTGAAGCTACGTCAGACCTCCGAGGCTCATTAAAGAAAGTTGAAGAGATTTTTAAGAAGTATAATCCGGCGTATCCATTTCAATATGACTTTGCCGATGTTGAGTTTGCGAAAAAATTCACAACAATTGATATGACCAGTCAGTTGGCGAACCTCTTTGCATCCTTGGCAATCATCATTACTGGCCTGGGTCTTTTTGGATTGGCAGCTTTTACGGCTGAACAGCGGACCAAGGAAATCGGTATCCGCAAAGTGATGGGCGCCTCGGTGGTCGGCCTGGTTACACTTATGTCTAAAGATTTTTCGCGACTGGTGATCGTTTCATTTGCGATTTCATCTCCCATTGCATGGTGGATGCTTGATAATTTTTTGGAACGCTATCCCTACCGGATTGAAATTTCGTGGTGGGTATTTCCAGTCACGGGTCTTGTGGCATTGATATTCGCACTCATCATCGTGTCAACGCAAGCACTCCGGGCCGCACATGCGAACCCTGTAAATTCTTTAAGGAATGAATAGTATGAATCGGTTATTTCTTAGTAACCTCCATCGGTAAATTATCCAGGCGACTCCACTCTTGCAATGATCCGTCATAGAGTTTCATATTGTAGCCCAACATGCGGCCTGCCATGTATACCACACTGGCCGTTTGTCCGATGAAACAGTAGGTAACAACTTCCTTGCTTTTATCTGGCGCGACGGGCGTGAAGAAGGACTGGAGTTGATCAGCAGGTTTAAACATATTCGAGGCATCTATCATTTCTGTATATGGAATATTTTTTGCGCCAGCGATATGCCCATCGCGGGGATTGCCGGTTGGCTCCCCATCATAAAACCGTTGCATGCGTGCATCGACCACCACTCCTGCTTGGGTATTCAGATCTTTCAAAACATATTCTTTGTCCACCAAAACGGTACCGGGCTTAATTTTAATATTTCCTTTTTTTGCTGACGGTAAATCTTTGGTCGTTGTAAATCCAGCCTTCTTCCACGCGTCCAATCCACCATTGAGAAATGATACCCGGCCTTGCAGTCCGAGGTTCTCCAAAGTAAGAAACATGCGGGCCGTAACCGGTACTTCGCTGCGGATGTAGTAGAGTACTACCTGTGAATCGTTGGAGATCCCCAACTGTCTCAAAATTTTTGTTGCTTGCTTTGGATCTGGGGCGTTGTAATTGCCATAGGGAGAATCGGGCGCAAGCCAGCCTGGCCACAAATATTGAGCCCCGGAGATATGCTCCTTGTCATACTCAAATTTCAGAAAAGTTACCTGGAGCAGGACAAGGTTCTGATCCTTTAAGTGGTCATTCAACCATTGCGGAGTAACCAATATCTGAGTTTCTGGTGAATTGTCAATAGCCTGCGCCAGCGCATTCGTGACAGCGCATGAAAAGCCTGTTAAAAGCAAAACAAAGAATATCTTCTTCATAGTAAATTGGTTTGATGATCATTAATCGAAAACGGTGGGGAAAAAGTTGCTCTATTTCCATTGAGATGAAGAAAAAAAGCAAAACCTTGGTAAATTCCTGAAAGTTGGCAGTCCTACACTGTCAACTTTGATAAGAAAGATCGGGAAGGGATTCGAATAAATAATCTTCTTCCCCAGCAAAAGGGATAAAACTATCTAACTTTAATCTGACTAATTGATCGAGCACTTATCCTATCATAATCCATCATGAAAACGTTATACGCCTTCCTTCTTATCAGCACACTATCAATCACCACCCATGCGCAGGAGTCCATGGAAAAAGTTATGGAAAATCGGGCCAGGGAGATGTACCGTGTTATTGATCAGACAGATAAAGAACAGTGGAGAAAATTTATTAAAGAAAATTATACGCAAGCGTTGATCAATGAGCCGATGCGCGCGACAATAAAAGAAATGGGATCGGAAGCATCCTCTGAAGTCAAGACTGAAGATCATCTTGAATCTAAAGTCAACATGTTTGATCGGCTTCACAATGATTTTGGTGGGTCAAAAATAACTTCCATTAAACAGCACGAAAACATTCTAAATATGACATTGGATACAGGCTCCGGTCTGATGGGCAACTTTGAATTGAAATTTGATAAGAATAAACCTTACCTCATTGATGGTCTGGGCATCCGGGCTGAGAACTAAGGATTCAAACCCGCATCCGGTGATTGTCCATAATAAATAATGTCACAGAAGTATTAAGGCAATTGTTGAAACTCAAACATGCCAAGGAAGTTTCACGGTTATATTCTGGTAAGGAACCTCGAAGGAAAGGAAATGACAGACGAAAAGATTCAGGACTTTAAGAAGCTCACACTGGTACAAGGATCTATTATTCTCTCTCTTTTTTGTTAGAACACTTTGGGGTAAGCTTTTTATTGTGCTCATTGTGGGGAGACTATTGATGAAGTGATTTTTTATTACCTTGGAAAAGAGTTCACGCATACACGAGTAAAAATGAGCAAATTAATTATCCGTAGCCATGAAGAGTTTGAAATTCATGCGGGTAAGGAACTAGGTGTCTCGGATTATTTGAAAATCACTCAGCAGCAAATCAATTTATTTGCTGATGCAACACTCGATCATCAATGGATTCACACCGATCCGCAGCGTGCCGAGAAAGAAACCACATTCAAAACTACCATTGCTCACGGATATCTGACTTTATCACTCATCCCGCACCTTTGGGATCAGATCACCGAATTCCACAATATCAAAATGATGATCAATTATGGGATTACAAATCTCAAATTCAATCAGCCCGTGATGGTGAACAGCGAAGTTCGCTTGCGTGCCAGGTTGCATTCCATTGCCAACCTCCGCGGCATCACAAAGTTTGAAGTAGACGCAACGCTTGAAATCAAAGACAACCCAAAGCCTGCATTCAAAGCAATTTTGGTTTTTCTTTATCATTTTAATAACCCTCAAACTACTTAGACATCAAAATTGTTTTGAAATCTCCCAAGGAAACATGCTGCTTTTCCTTTGCGAAACTTTGCACCTGGGCAATTTTGCGGTAAAGATTCTTCATTGATATTCTCAAATCACGATTTCTGAAGCACTATTCTTTTGGCTGCGAAGGTGAATCAAACATTTCTTAAATTGTGACCTATCATCTTACTTATGAAAAACTTGTATTTAGTTCTTATCGCCATTGGCCTTCTTGATTGTAGTGCTCCGCCTTCCACCACAAAACTCTTCAATGGTAAAGACTTGATTGGATGGCATATTGATATTCCCTCCATGGACACCGTAAAAAACAAAATAACACCATTCATTATTCGGAATGGCTTATTAGTAAGCCTGGGGAAACCGGAAGGCCACCTCATTTCTGATGCGGTTTATAAGAACTATAAGTTGGAGGTTCAGTATCGTTTTGCAGGAACCCCAGGCAACTGCGGCATACTTGTTCATGCATCCAAACCCAGGATGCTGTACGGAATGTTTCCTCAATCCATCGAAGCCCAGATGAACCATGAAAATGCCGGTGACTTCTGGTGCATCGGCGAAGACATTGGTGTTCCTGACATGGAAAAAAGAAGGGGTGACAAAACTGAATGGGGCACGACAGAAGGTAAACTTAGAAGAATTCTCAACCTCACAGACGGTTCAGAAAGACCGGTGGGCGAATGGAACACCATGACCATCGAATGCCGGGCAAACGCAATTAAAGTCTGGGTCAATGATGACCTGGTCAACGATGGGTATGATTGTAGTGCTTCTGAAGGGCAAGTTGCTGTTCAGGCTGAGGGAGCCGAAGTAGAATTCCGAAAGATTGAGTTAACGCCATTAGGTATCTGAGCTGATTTTGGAAACAGGTTCGATGGTTAAAACTGTTTATCATCTTGTGTCATTTGTCAAGTGCCCAAATTCTTTTGACGCTTTTTGGCTACTGGGCCCCACCTTTTTAAATTCTGCTACGCACGGTATATTTGCGTCTGATCTAAAAAAAGAATTATCATAGAATGAGACTCGGACAACTGGCAAGAAAGCTGGCCCTAAAACCCATTGAAATAGTAGGGTTTCTTGCCAAGCAAAATGTTTTAATTGAAGATGGAGGAAATACCAAGCTGGAAGACGACCATGTTAAGTTGATCTTACAGAAATTTGCTCCCGAGCATTTAGAAGCGCCGCGCCCAAAGGCGGAACCCATCATTCAAATTCCTGCCACTCCCATCGTTGTTGAAAATGAGGTTGTTGCCGAAGTTCAAATTCCAACAAATGAGAGCCGTGAGGAAGAAACAATCGAACTTATTAAAGCTCCCAAAGTAGAACTTTCAGGTTTGAAAGTCCTTGGAAAGATTGAACTGCCTGAGCCTAAGAAAAAAGAGCCTGCGCCTGAATCAACGGATGAGCCAGACTCAGGAGAAATAAAAAAACAACCGCTTCAGGATTTTAGAAAACTCCAACCACCAAGGCATGAAAGAACCAACACGCGTGCGCGCAAAAACCCGATTGCCGTAAAGCGCGAAGAGGAAGCCCTTGAAGGCAGAAAAAAAAGAGAAGCTGAAGTGGAGCGCAAAAAAGATAAGCGCACCCTTCATTATATGAAAAAAGTAATTGTAGCCAAACCTACAAAGGCTATAAAAATGACTCATGATGAACCATCGGTAGAAGAGTCGGTTGTTGAAGTGCCCGCACCTAAAACCTGGTGGGGTCGGTTTATGCGATGGCTAAACACGTAGTAACCACTGAGCGGCGTTCTACTTTGTCATCGGGTTTTCTACCCTAAACATAATGCTTACCTTTCGTTTAAACTCCTGCTAAGTTGCTCCGCATCCTGCTTCTTATTGTTGCTCCTGCTGTAATAATTATTGAAGTTTTTATTTAGGACTGATATGAGCGTCGATCCTTACCTCATTTCAGAAAAAACGGTCAAAGAGCCACCTACCTCTTTTGTTCAAAAACTGAAATTCCTAGGGCCTGGCTTTATTCTTTCAGCCTCGATTGTAGGGTCAGGAGAACTAATTGCCACCACCGTTCTTGGGGCGAAGGCTGGCTACTCAGCATTATGGATCATTGTCATCAGCTGCCTCGCAAAAGTGGCCGTTCAATTGGAGTTTGGAAGACATGCCATCATCACCGGAGAGACAGCCATGCAGGCATTCAATAAGCTACCAGGTATGAAGTTAGGCAAGGGTCGCTGGACAGTATGGATGGTCTTCTTTTTAACAACTTTGAAAATTGTGCAAGTGGGTGGAATATTGGGAGGCACAGCCATCATCCTCAATATGTTATACAACGGTTTCTCTATTTCGGCGTGGAGCATATTGATTGCTTTCGTAGTGGCAGCACTTATTTACAATGGGAATTACAATTTTGTTGAGAAAGCTTCCCTTATCATGATCGGAATGTTTACGGTCCTCACACTCACTTCCTTATTTTCGCTGAGGTTCACTCCTTTTGCTTTTACGCTATCCGATATTTGGGTAGGGTTCCGATTTAATCTTTCCCCTGAGATCGTGGGTGTCGCCATTGGGGCGTTTGGAATTACAGGTGTAGCCAGTGATGAAATCATCGCATACAATTATTGGTGCATCGAAAAAGGTTATGCCTCATACGCCGGCCCAAGAGCTGATACTGTCGAGTGGAGAAGACGTGCCCAGGGATGGATTCGCATCATGTATCTTGACGCCCTTGTCGCCATGACCATCTACACCCTGGTAACTGTTGCCTTCTATTTGTTGGGTGCAGCCGTACTGCACCATCGTGGAGACATCCCAGAGGGAAATCAGGTCATAGAGACGTTGGCGCTCATCTATACTCAATCGCTAGGGCCCAGTGTGAAAAACATTTATCTCATAGGGGGCTTCTTTGTCTTGTTTTCAAGTTTGTATGCTTCGCTCGCAGCCTGGACGCGTCTCTACTCAGATATTTTTAGTCAAATGGGATGGATTAATTTTTCTGATGTCACAAGGCGAAACAAAATGGTGGCAGTGCTTGCCTGTATCTTTCCATTCACCTGGGCTTTCATGTATCTGTTCATCGACTCACCGGTGCTGATGGTGCTCTCGGGTGGTGTGGTTGGATCTTTCTTGTTATTTATCGTAATCTATGCCGCATTAAACTTCAAGTACAAGGAAACACAAGCATTTAAATCCAGTGTTATTTATGACATTACATTTTGGATCAGCATCATTTCCATCTTGGGAGTGGGTATTTATGGCATCACCAAATTCTTTTTCTAATTGCAGCACCAACCACCGTGCTAGTGTTGGAAGCAGCTTTTTTTCTGCACTGCTTCTATTTTTTTCCATAGCCGCTTTTTCCCAATTACAATTTCCACACCCGCAAGCCCACGCCCATAACGACTATGAGCATGCACGTCCATTGAAAGAAGCTCTGGAGAATGGTTTTATGTCAGTAGAGGCTGATGTTCATCTTCAAAACGAGAAACTGCTGGTTTCTCACAATCGACCCGGACCGAAAGCCCAAACACTGGAACGGCTATACCTTGCACCCCTTGACAGTCTGTTGAAAGCAAATTCCGGAACCATATACCCTGGCTATGATGGGCCGTTTTTCCTGATGATTGATTGTAAGACAGAAGCAACATCAACCTATCATTTCATTCTTCGTGATTTGAAAAAGTATCCGGCTTTGTTGTGTTCTTTAAGAAATTGTGCGGTAAAGATTTTTCTTTCGGGCAATAGAGACATTTCAGCCATGTTAAAAGATGGCCTTCCAGGAATCGGCATTGACGGACGTCCCACCGATGTAGGAAAAAATTATTCAAGTGAATTCATGCCGGTCATCAGCGATCATTATAAAAATTGGTCATCGTGGAATGGCAAATCTGACCCTTCAGCCGAAGAGCTTCGAAAGATCAGAGACCTTGCGATTCGGGTCCATGGGGAAGGAAAAAAGCTCCGGCTATGGGCGATCCCTGACAATGAAAAGGCCTGGGCGGAATTATTAGAGGCTGGCGTTGATCTGATCAATACTGACCGTCTTGAGGAACTGAATATTTTTCTTGCAAACAGAAAATAAAAACGAAGTGCCCGAAGCTAACTATGGCGCGGCGCTTGTAGCGCGTGCCGGTGCGAAGTATTTCCAAAGCTGATTTCCCCGCATTCCCATAGAAGAACACAAAGGACCACTGTTAATTCATCCCGTTTTCCTTCATTGGTAAACTCAGTTTTGAAAATACATTTCCACATCTTTGCCTTCTATCCGAAGTGTAAGGGTTATCTTGAGATTGAGTTTGTTTAGGTTATTAAAAAAGAGTGTGGATAACAGGCACTTAGAAAAGATTGGCGGGCACACGTTTCCCCACATTCCTATCCACAGGCAAAAACTGTTTACAATGCATTCAGCTCAAATGCATACTTCTGGTAACTGATGATCTCATGCTTGCTTTCGTTTTCAAGCCAGCCTTTCTCTTTATGGCTCATGGGTCTCTTTGACCTCATCAGGAAAAGGAATGCTGTATTTCTCCCTGTACTGGTTATACAGCTGATTGGTGTTCAGTTCATCGAGTTCGGCAGTAGTAAATTCTTCTTTGGTATCGATACACTTGTAGAAAAAGTGAAGCACTTGAAATTTCTCCCAGCGAAATTCAAATTCTTTTTTTTCTGAAAGGAGTTTTGTCTCTCCCCCCGTAAACGGACTCTGCATGGTTATTTCTTAGTTGGGTATGTTATTCGCTTCTCAGCAGATGAAAAAACTACAACTTGAAAACGTCCACCATGGAGCGAGTTGCTTTATTTCAACATATTCTCCTCTGAAGGCAAGAATAAATTGTTTGGATCAACTACAGGCATCATAAAATCTCTCATTACCGTTCCTTGAAATCGGGACAATAATATTCCTCTCGATGTAGAATATGTTATCGAAGCAATTGCATTTGCCAGATAAGGATGCCAATTGATTTTACCATCAGGTTTAATTTTAGCAACGTCATTTAATCCTTCATAAAAATAGACAAATACGAAGTGATAGGTTCCCGTTGCTTCAATACTACCAGGTTCTTTACTGACAGTCTCAACTTTAATTTTAATGTCCGTTCTTATCAAACTCTCTGGAATATTGAGGCCTGCAGTTAGATCAACATTAAATTTGAATGAGCTGATATTCTCAGATCTAAATTCATAAGGGCTATCCACCTGGCCATTTACCAGTCTGAATTCCTTAATCTCAATTTTCTCCGGACTTATTTTCCGCAATTCACTCATAAAGCAACTACTAACGGAAATACTTTTTCCTGAATATTTTTCTCAGCAGCTGGAATAAACTTCACTTCCTTACCGAGCGGCTGCTGTGGCGCTACTATCTTGGTAACTGTTGCGCGAATTTGTACATGATAAGAATCATGCTTAGGAGTATAAATTATAACTTCACCAAGTTCAGCCTGAAGCTTTGCCAAACTTTTGAGGGTCAGGTTATGATCACGACTCAACCATTTGCTGATTTCGGATGGCGTCTTATCTAAACGCTGTGCTAATTCCTTTTGTGAAATACCTTTCTCTTTCAGGATTTGGAACACGCGGACAACAATGTCTCCGTACATGCGTGTGAAGATTTTTACATCTTCCGGCGTTTCATCAATGATCCTTTGTGCAATCTTGCTTCTCATACAATTCGATTATAAATATATTTCAGTCTTCCCTTTGTAATCAAGGATTTGCCTTCCCTCAATTTTAATCAAACCAGTGTTAAGGGCTTCGATGATTTTGCCGGCATATTCATTTGCTTCATAAAACTTCATTGAAATTGGACCCTTACTGTCTTTTATAGTCTGCGAATCCTTTAATCCTCCATTAAATAAAATGACAACTTCTTCAGAAAGAGCGAGACAGTACAATCTTAGTGGGAAACCCCGGTAATCCAGTTCAATATCACTGATTTTGGGTTTACCCTTGGGTGGGAGTGCCGTAACTTTGTTTTCATATCTGTTAAAGAATGCATCATGTGCACCATACGTGTTTCCTATAACCTCAGTAATCAAATTGAGCAGTTGATGTAACACTTCTTTCATTTCAGGATCAGCTTCCATTTGAATAAGAAACCTATCCGTCTCTGAATAATCGGACCCCTCTAACTTTACGGTATAAAAGGTGACTTTATCACATTCATCGTCCCATATATCGAGCGTAAAACTACTCACTTAACGTAATGTTACAAGGATAGATTCACTTAAAGGTGAATTTAGTTGGTAAATTAGCTATAATAAGCGATTATTTGCAACGTTCATTCAAAATTGTCAGGAAATCCGGCATGAAATGAGACTAAATTATTCAAATCATCAATCCCTGTTTTCAGGGAGAACCCCTAAAACGATGGCTTTCCCTACTTAGTTAACCCCCTTGATATCGGTTAATGTTGAAAATGACATCGGGCACACGCTTCAAGCGCGCGCCATAACCGGATATCCGCGGTCTGCTTTACACTGATATCAACTATCTCAGCTTTAGAATGTCCGGTTTTGTGAAACGAAACCATGATTTATATCTGCTTGAGGAAATTGAAGTTCTTAATCGAATCTGCTCTGACAATGCAATTCCACCCTTTCGATGGGGGTACAAATTTCTTTTTACTATTTCCTTTGCTATTCCTTCAAAAGTAGCTGCTCTATCAGGCTTACTAAGTAAGACAATCGCAACTGCTTCATGTAATCGTAGCAAGTTCTTCATAATTCAATCAAACTTCACTTTCGGCAATCCCTCCACAATCTCCACCGTCTGCACACTCACGTTGATGATGCTTAACAGCAAATCCAGAATGTACCGGTCATTGCCGACTTCTTTTGACCAATTGTTGGGATCGTTTTTGATGCCGCTTTCTTTGTGCGTGGTAATCTGGTAACGCTCCATGATCCATTCGATGGCGCTTTTACCATTTACCACATACTGGTATGCTTTGGCGGGGATGTTGCTGATGGTAATGCGACTGTTATATATAATAGTGTCCTTCTGGTCTTTCTTAGGAAAGCGCATTTTTTCAACTGTGTAATACTCCTCCGGGAGCATCTGATAGATTTCTTCAGGTTCTTGAATTTTTACACCCTTTAAAGGTGGCACACTTTCATAATTAATATGCAACTCTGCCAGCTTGCGACCCGCTTTGCTGAACGCCCAAAAATCCCGAACATCTTCTACCAAAGGTAAACGAGGTAACATTTTCTTTAAATCGTTGCCAAACATTTCCCTGTACTCCGGACTGTGCAAGAAGCCATACACGTAATAGAAGATATCTTCCTTGGTTACGGTCTTGCCATACAGGGATTTAGCTCGTTCTAAGATGAAATCACTGATGCCGTCTCTGCGGATGTAGTCGCCGTCACCATCGTCATCGAATAATCCTTGGCTTTGTTTTTGACGCTCTTCGTAGAAGTACAAAGGGAAAGCTTGAGTATCACCGTTAAGATGCAAATCAGGAATTCGATCCGAAATTAATACGCTACCATCATTACTATTTGCTGAAACACAAATTGTCAAATTGCTCAATTCAGGGTTTGGGAATAGCTTGGGTATCTGATACGTCATATCATTCAGCTCCTGAGCGAAGTATAGATGTTGCTTGAAAAACGGCCTATATAACCCGACAACTAAAGACGCATCTTTGAATTCAATTCTCCTATTTCTAGATATGTCATTCTTTAAACCTCTATTCCACGTAACTTTAGATGTCTTGAAGTCCAAAAGGTCTTCAAGCTTCAATGTCTTACCGCTTTTCCTTGCCTTCTGCAATGCAGTGCGTTGCTTTTCATAAAAAGCGATAAATTCATGAATTGTATTTCTAACTGCTCCTTGTGAAGAATTATAGCAATATGCATCCCTTGCACTTGCCAATCCACGGCTATAGAACGGATTGAAAAATGATTTTGTAATATCCGTATCCTTGTCACCAAGCGGTATGTATGTTTCAAATGAACTGCTCCGTTGACTAATCCAATCCCCATACTCATTCGGAGAAAGCGTTCTCCAGGTTAATTCAAAATTCTCGCTTGAGTGATACTTCTTGATGATCATCAATTTCTCCTCCCTGCTCAGGTAATCGCCAATATCATGATACTGAATAGCCGCCTTCTTTGTTGTTGACCCAGGGTTTTTCACAAGCAAAGTAATGGCAATGGATGTGCGTGACCCGGAACCAAAGACGTTGCCCGCTTCCTTTTGCCTTAATTCTCCACTGGTGCGGGCATTACCTCTGAGGTTAAAGACATAAATACTTGAAAATTCACTTTCCAGGGACTTACGAAAGCCATTGGCACTGTTGCCATCCAGCCACGAACCATTCGAAACAAAACAAACGATACCACCATGCTTGGGATCAAGTCTGTCGGTACTCCAACGAAATGCTTTTATATAAGAATCGTATAGTGAGTTTTTATTGGTTGCCTCAGTCAATGCCGCATAGGTTTTAGCAATGCGTGAATCCAATTTTTCATAACGCTGGTTCTGCGCGTTGTCGTTGGCGGATTTTTGCCCTACTGAATATGGAGGGTTACCCATAATTACGCGTAGGGGTGCTTTCTTCTGTTTGGCGACCCGTGCAGAGTTTTGCGGGAACATATCTTTAAATAGCTTCTCACTTTCGCCTGTTTCGCCTAACTGAAATGTATCGGTCAGGCAAATGCCATCAAAAGCCTGATAATCTTTTTGGTCTAAGGCATCGTGATAGGCGTTTTCTATGTTTACTGCTGCAATGTAATAGGCCAACAGTACAATTTCGTTGGCATGCATTTCGTGTTGGTATTTTCGCTTTAAATCCTTCTTGTCTATCAGTCCACTTTGCAGTAGGCGGGTAATGAACGTGCCTGTGCCTGTAAAGGGATCGAGTATGTGAATGTTTTCATCTGAAATGCTGCGGTCAAATTCTTTTTTCAATACGTCATTTACTGAATGAACAATAAAGTCAACCACTTCTACCGGAGTATACACAATACCCAGTCTTTCCACCATTTTAGGAAAAGCGGTTTTGAAGAACTTGTCGTACAACTCTATGATAATTCGTTGCTTGCCTTCAGCGTTATCAATGTCCGAGGCTCGCATTTTCACGGAGTGATAGAATTTCTGTAGTGTCTCCGCGTCTTTATCAAATGCCTGGTCTTCCAATAAATCCAGCATGGCTTGCATGGAAACTGAGATTGGATTGTTCTTCACAAAGGAGTAGCCTTCGAACAGCGCCTCAAAAACCGGTTTGGTAATGATGTGCTGCGAAAGCATCTCAATTGCTTCCTGCTGTGAAATGCTTGGGTTTATATTTTTTTGTAAGCCCGCCAGGAAATTGTCAAATGCTTTTTGATGTTTTCTATCGTCTTTGATTAGTCTGCTGATTCGTTCAACCTGTTTTTCGGCAATGTGGGCAACATCTTTAGCCCATTGCTCCCAATAAGGTTTTGAGCCAACTTTATTCACCATCCGGGCAAACACCACATTTTGTAGTTGCTCGAATTGCAAAGCCATCTGTTGCGCAATTTCTTTATTGGCAGTGTAGGTTGCCTGATCTTCGTTTACCAGTGAAGGCAACCCATTGTTGTCAAAAGAATACTCAGGCCTGCCTACTAATATTTGCGTGGGGCGTTTACGGTTGAGTTCTATTTTATTGACTGTCGCGTTGAAGCGGTCGTCATGTGCCCGAAGCGCATTCAAAACCGTCCAAACTACTTTATACCGCTCGTTATCGTCCAATGCCTTATCAGCTTCTACATCAGATGGAACGACAACAGGGATAATGATGTAGCCATACTTCTTTCCTGGAGATTTACGCATTACCCGTCCAACAGACTGCACCACGTCAACCTGGGAGTTTCGGGCAGAAAGAAACATAACCGCATCCAGGGAAGGAACGTCCACCCCTTCACTTAGACAGCGAACATTGGTAAGAATGCGGCATTCATTCTCATCTATGTCAGACTTTAGCCAACCTAATAAGTCATCACGCTCCGGTGCTGACATGGTTCCATCAATGTGCTTTGATGCCAACGACACCATTTGCTCCTTCTTCTCCGCTGGCAAAGAGCTTATGTATGCATCCGTAGCCGTGTTGTAGGTTGCTGTTATCTTTTTGGAAACGGCAATGCTTGAGCAAAAGGCAACTGCCCTTCGCATGGGTTCCGGGTCCGTACTTTTAATTATTCCTTCATCTCCTAAAATTTGTTTCGACAAGGCATTGATACAACCGATTAGTTTTGAAGCATCGTCTGTGTTGATTTCGTTTTCTTCGTCAGAAATCATCTTTTGAACTGCGGGCGGGACGTCCTTATCGCTAAGCGTTAAAATCAGTACTTTGTAATCGGTGAGTAAGTCCCTTTCAACGGCTTCGCCAAAACCAATGCGGTAAATTTCTTCGCCGTATAATTTCGTGTCGTCCATTGAACACAAAATGGCCTCAGCTTGCGCAGCTTTACTCTTGGCGTCGTCGCTGTACAGTCTTGGAGTGGCCGTCATGTACAGGCGTTTCTTTGCCTTTATGAATTTGTCGTCGTGCACTTTTGTGAATGCAGATTCATCTTCACCTGATAACGAAACGCCGGTTGTCCGGTGTGCTTCATCACAAATGATTAAATCAAATTCATCGAATCCTGCTTTTATGATTTCTTTTTGAGCCCGAGCAATTACGTCTATGGATTGATACGTTGAAAAAACAACCGTCATTCCCTTCTTGCCATTCGCTTTGATGTGTCTGAATTGATTTACAATGTCCTTCGTGTTGGTAGATGCGGGCAATGCCAAATCAACTACACTGAAGCTATCGCTATCGTCGTTCTTGGTTTTCTTTTTGGCAATCTCCGGATCTGAACAGATACAAATTGCGTTGATAGGCGAATGGGCATCGGCTGACCATTCACGCAGGGTTTGTCCCAACAACGCAATGCTGGGAACTAAGAAAAGAACAAGCCCTTTGCCTTTGGTTTCGTTTTCAGCAATGCGAAGTGAGTTGAAAGTCTTGCCTGTTCCGCACGCCATTATCAATTTTCCCCTGTCTGCCTTTTTAAAATGTTGGTGCGTTAAGTCTAAAGCCATTTGTTGGTGTGGCCTTATACTCTTTTTCGCGTTTCTGGAAGCTTCTCCATGGATTCCTTTCTCCAGTTTTTCCCAGTCAACCGGAGCTTCCATCAAGTCAAATAAATTTATCCTTGTTACCTGCGGGCTTTGATTTTTAATTGTCTCCGTTGCATTGGGTCCCCATTTATTGGTTGTTGAAATCCAAAGTCTGTGTGAAAACTTTGTGGTTTTAAGCTGTTCGTTTTTGAATTCTCTGCTTGACGTGGAAAGGAAACTGTCAACTGCAGGTTTGTCAATGATTGAGGTCTCCTGATAGCACTTACATTGAATAGCCCAATAGTCACCTTGAAAAGTTAATGCCACTAAATCAATTCCTGTATCGCCACCACCCAAGTCATTCTTTCCATGAAACTCATTCCACAACCAAACCTTTTTTAGGTTGGATTTGTACATTGGGTCAGTGAGCAAATACGCTTGCATCAATCTTTCGAAGCGGTCGCCTTTGTCGCGTTCAGAGAACGAGATTTTGCGGTATTTGTCGAGTATTTTTTGAAACTTCATTGTGGAAAATAGATAGGCGGCAGTTTGGCAGAAATAGTAGTTAAAGATATACTAAAAGGCCAAAATTCTGTCACCACAGTCTTTAGATCAAAATTCTCATTGATAAGGTAGGTCTGGTTTACCGGAGGTGGTCATAAATCATTTCTGTTGGTCAAGATTAGTAGTCCACCCTGTATTCAAACTTTCGATTGTTGAAAGCTTGGGTATGAATTCGGGATACCATTCGTCTGACATGCAGCGGAGACACCAAAGATTGCAATCAGCGCTGAGTGCAACACCGACCCACAGGCAAATAGAATTTGTTCGCGTCTAACGATTGGTTGGTGGAACATGTCGGGCACTACAATGAGGTCAGGGATAATGGGCTTCGCTGGTAGTTCGCAGGGGCACGCGTTACAAACGCGCGCCATAGATGTCTGTTGGTCGAGATTTGTAGTCCACCCTGTATTCAAACTTTTCATTGTTGAAAGCTCGGGCATGAATTCGGGATACCGTTCGTCTGACATGCAGCGGAGACACCGAAGATTGCACAGCGCTGAGTGCAACACCGACCCACAGGTATATAGAATTTGTTCGCGTCTAACGATTGGGGATTTGGTGGAACATGTCGGGCACTACAATGAGGTCTGGGATAATGGGCTTTGCTGGTAGTTCGCAGGGGCACGCGTTACAAACGCGCACCATAGATGGAACCGCTGCTATTTTCAAATATCAAATCTCAAAAAAAATCAGGCCGCTGGGGTCTCCGCTGGTACCTCTACCCTTCTTGTAACATGAAACATGAATTGCTTATCCAAACGCAGCTCATACACGGCTTCGGTCATCAACTGGGACGCTTTTTGTGATTGTTGCAGCACCCCCAGAAGGTCACGTGCTACGGCTGAACCCTTTATCGTTTTCAAAGCTTTTCCATGAGAAACCTCTAAGGCAAAAGAATAGCCCGTTTTCTCATGAATACCAATGGCTTTAAACTCATGGGAAAATAATTTGTATTGCTGCGGCCCATTTCCTGAAGCCACCATCAGCTGGAGAATCATGGGTCTGTACTTTTTCCAAATTGAAGCGTACGGGTTTGACTCAAAAAGCATAGTTATTTATGATTTAAAGCGTTTTTTAGGACGAAAGGGGCTGTAATATACCACTTTCTCCTTTGCAGCCATCGATTGTTTCAAGCAAATGGCTCAACAAATTTACAAAAGGCCGAAATACTTTTCTACGAATCATCCGCCATTATCCGAGGAGCATTTTTAGAATCTCGTCCGTATGTTCACCAAAATGTGGTGGAGGAAGCAATTGTTGTGTCCGCCATTCGGACGGCGAGCCAACGAAATTCTTCAAGCCCTTCAGATCGTTGGATTGAATCAATAACTCCTTCGCTTCCGGCATTTCAAATACCTCTTTTAGATTTTGAATCGTTCCGGCAGGAATTTTGGCGCTGTGCAAACGGGGAAGCAATATCATACTATCTTCTTTCGAGATAAGTTCTTCCAGGATCTCATTCAAATTCATCCTGTTAACAACTCGGTCCTTATTTGAACTGTATGCAGGTATTGATGCCACCTCCTCATGACCCAGCATCATCATCAAATTTCTAAACTGCTTGTCATTTCCAATGGCCAGAAGAATCCGCTTACCATCCCGGGTCTCAAAAGATTCTCCATACGGAGCAATGTTGGGATGTTGAGAGCCCTTTCGCATCGGCAGTTGGTTGGTCATCAACCAATTTGTGGCCTGATTGGCAAGCGAAGCGATTGCCGTTTGAATCAAAGACACCTCCACAAAACTTCCTTGCTTTGTCTTTTCCTTCTTTAGCAACGCAAGCAACAGTCCCTCCTTCATTTGGTGACCAGCCAGAATATCAATCAAAGCAATTGGCATCTTCAGAGGCGGTCCATCTTGCTCTCCATTCAAATCCATGAAGCCAGCTTCCGCCTGTATCACTGCATCATAACCCACCCGATCGGTATCACGACCATAGCCGGTGATCTGACCGTAAACTAGTTGGGGGTTGGTAGTTGCTAGTTGTTCGTAAGAAACTCCCAGGCTTTCTGCGTCACCAGGTTTGTAGCTGGCGATGACCATGTCAGATCGCGCAGCCAGCTTTTGTACAATCTCCTTTCCCCGTGTGCTGCTCAGGTCAAGTGCCATGGATTTTTTTCCCCAGTTGCAGGAGCAGAAATAAGCAGAACGGTCATCCGCTTTTTCATCCGGAACTTTCCAGGAACGTGTGACATCGCCACCTGTTAACAGATTTTCAACCTTGATGACCTCCGCGCCAAGCTCCGCAAAAAACTGCCCTACACTTGGGCCGGCCAATACCGATGCCAATTCAACAATCTTCAATCCCGTGAACATTTCTTTATTTTGCACCGTTTAGTTGTTTCTAAAAGATCAAAAATAATGAGGTTATTGACATTGCTTGCTCTAAGTGCCCTGTTTTGTGGATGTTCAGGAACCCAGCCCCAGGAACTTAAGACCGGTTGGTGGAGGGGAGAGATCACCATTCAGGGGCAAAAACTCCCCTTCAATTTTGAGGTTACTCAGGACTCAGCCGGCGGCTATGACGCTGCTTTGAAAAACCTTGGCGAAATGTTAAACCTCGACGACGTAACCTTTCAGAATGATTCCATCGTTTTTCGAATGCACATATTCGATGCTGAGTTAAGGGCCAAAGTGGACGGCGACAGTTTGAAAGGCTACTACATCAAAACTTTTGAAAAGAATTACAGACTTCCCTTCCGGGCAGCCGCGGGTCAGAACTTTAGGTTCGGTAAATCCTCTTCTGCTGAGACTGACTTCAGTGGAACGTATGCTGTAAAATTTACCAACCCACAGGAAAGCCTGGTGGCCGTTGGAATATTCAAACAAACAAAAGATGGTTTGGAAGGTACCTTTCTTACCCCCGAAGGTGACTATCGATATCTTGAGGGAAATGTAGAGGGTGGACAATTGAACTTGAGTACGTTTGATGGCCACCACGCTTTTCTTTTCACGGCAACCAAATCAGGAGACACCCTTCGTGGCGAATATTGGTCGGGGAAAACCTTTCATCAAGACTGGGTTGGAATAAGGAATGATTCGGCCAAACTTCCTGATGCAGAGTCGCTCACTTATCTCAAAAAGGGTTATGACAAAATTGACTTTAGCTTTCCTGACCTGGAAGGAAAAAAAGTAAGTCCTTCTGATGAAAAATTTAAGAATAAGGTACTGATCCTGCAGATCTTTGGGACCTGGTGTCCTAATTGTATGGACGAAACCAAATTCTTAACGCAATGGTATAAAGACAACCATGACCGTGGTGTAGAGGTCTTAGGGCTCGCCTATGAACGCAATGATAATTTTGAATACGCCAGCGGCAGGGTGAAGAAGATGAAAACAAAAATTGGCGTCGATTACGACTTTGTGATCGCCGGAACTTACGATAAGAAGAAAGCATCTGAAACGCTCCCGATGCTGAATCAGGTTCTGGCTTTTCCAACGACGATATTCATTGGCAAAAATGGAAAAGTGAAATACATCCGCACAGGGTTCGAGGGCCCTGGGACAGGAATTTATTATGACCAGTTTAAACAGCGTTTCAATGAAATGGTCAATGAACTTTTAAGCGAGGATTTGGCTTCTTCAAAGTAAGCGCTGAAAGGAACCGTATGAAAAGAGTGGTGGTCGGGCTATCCGGTGGTGTGGACTCCAGTGTGGCAGCGTACTTGCTCAAAGAGCAAGGATACGAAGTCATTGGTATGTTCATGAAAAACTGGCATGACGATTCGGTCACCATCAGCAATGAATGCCCGTGGCTTGACGACAGCAATGACGCGATGATCGTGGCCCAGCACCTGGGAATCCCATTTCAAGCCATCGACCTGAGCAAGGAATATAAAGAGCGCATCGTTGATTACATGTTTGCAGAATATCAACGGGGACGGACGCCCAACCCCGACGTGCTTTGCAATCGCGAAATAAAATTTGATGTCTTCATGAATGTGGCACTCAAGTTAGGTGCTGACTTCATCGCCACCGGGCACTACTGCCGAAAAGGTGAATTCGAAAAAGATGGAAAGCAATTCTATCAACTCCTTGCTGGTAAAGATCCCAATAAAGATCAAAGTTATTTTCTGTGCCAACTCACCCAATCGCAACTGTCGAAAGCGCTCTTCCCAATTGGTGAATTGCTAAAACCAGAGGTCAGGGAAATTGCCCGCAAAGCTGGTCTTGCGACTGCAGAGAAAAAAGATTCACAGGGGCTCTGTTTTGTCGGCAAAGTTCATTTACCTGATTTCCTTCAACAAAGGCTTGAGCCTAAAAAGGGAAAGGTGCTCGAAGTAGCTTCTGACTCCTCTGTTTTCAAGAATGGAACTTCCAATGACGACCTGGCGCACATCACACTACCCTATTCTTTATCTCCCAACCTGGGTGAAGTAGTGGGTGAACACAATGGAGCGCACTATTATACCATCGGTCAGCGAAGGGGATTGAACATTGGAGGTTTTGAAAAACCCTTGTTTGTCATCGGCACCGACACTGAAAAAAATGTGATCTACACGGGTATGGGTGAAGACCATCCGGGCTTGTATCGCAAAGGACTTTTCATTCCGCTTGCGGATGAGCATTGGGTACGCGGGGATTTAAGGTTGGCCGTTGGAGAGACCAGAAACTATATGGCTCGGATCCGTTATCGTCAACCTCTTGAAGGCTGCACCCTTCATGAAAAGGACGAAGGTCTCTACATCATTTTTGACAGACCACAACGCGGAGTTACTCCGGGCCAGTTTGCCGCATGGTATGATGGTGAGGAATTGGTGGGGTCGGGAGTGATTCAATAGAAGTGACACCGTTTCTCCTTTGATGATTCGCAACGCTTAGTTGCGGTGAATGTATTTGCAATATAAATCTTGTTGGCGACGGTAGGGTTTCGTTTGTCTCCCGACAGCCATACTATGTGGGTGGCTTCACTATATTTGGCATTCATACTTCTTTATAAACGAGATGAATATAAAATCACTTTCCGCTCTACTGTTTACACTTATCATGGTGTTCATTTTTGGATGTCATAGCCCCGCAACGGATAAAAGAATCAAACAAATGGACCCTGCCCAAGCCGCTTCCATTGCGAAATCAATTGAAGCTACGGTTACGCCGCGGTTGGCGGAAGGGCTTACCCTTAAATTATGGGGAATTGATTCATTGGTAGCCGATCCGGTGACCATTGATATTGATGACATGGGAAGGATTTATTATGCCCGCACCAATCGTCAGAAAGATTCTGAGTTTGATATCCGCGGGCATCAGGATTGGGAAATTGAATCCATTCAACTACAAACCGTTGAAGAGAAGCGGGCATTTCTTCATCGCATCTTATCACCAGAGAACAGTAAGAAGAATGAATGGCTGAAGGACTTAAATGGTGATGGTTCACATGACTGGAAAGATATGATCATTCAAAAGGAACACATTTACCGCGTGGAAGATACTTCAGGAGATGGCATAGCTGACAAGTCGCAGCTGGTGATGGAGGATTTTCACGATGAAGTAACGGATGCTGCAGGCGGAGTATTGAAATACGGAAACGATTTATTTTTCGACGTCGGCCCGGACCTGTGGCGAATCCACGAAAACAAAGATGGTATCGCTGATAAGAAAACTTCCATTTCACATGGATACGGCATCCACATTGGGTTTGGTGGTCATGGTATGTCGGGAATTGAGTTAGGACCGGAAGGAAAAATCTATTGGCAGATCGGTGATATTGGATTTAATGGAGTAGGCCCCGATGGACAAAAGTGGGAACATCCCAACAGTGGTGTCATTGTCCGTTCGAATCCCGATGGCAGTGACTTCGAAGTATTTTCATATGGAAACAGAAATACACACGAGTTTGCGTTTGATGAATATGGCAATCTAATCAGTGAGGATAACGACGGCGACCATCCCGGTGAGAGTGAACGCATCGTGTACGTAGTGAACGGAGCAGATATTGGGTGGAGGACGAATTGGCAATTTGGAAAATACCGCGACCCTGACAACAACACATACAAAGTGTGGATGGATGAGAAAATGTATGTTCCTCGCTTCGAAGGGCAGCCTGCGTATATTTTACCAACAATAAAGAACTTTGTAAATGGCCCTACCGGTTTCGTATACAATCCAGGTACTGCCTTAAATGCTGAATATAAAAATTCCTTTTTCGTCGCAGAGTTTGTAGGCAACCCCACAAAATCCGGCATTCACTCTTTTAAATTAAAACCGAAAGGAGCATCCTTTGAATTTGTTGAGTCGAAGTTAATGCTGGGAGGAGTATTGGCCACGGGTATAGACTTTGGTCCGGACGGTGCTTTGTATTTAGCCGATTGGATTCAAGGATGGGAAACAAAAGGTCATGGACGCATCTGGAAACTGGATGTCAGAGACCCCAATGTTGAAGAGCGTAAAATTACAAAGGCATTGTTAGAAGCTGATTTTTCTGCGGAGGACATTGAAAAGCTAGGAGCGCATTTGAAAAATCCAGACATACGCGTACGTCAGAAAGCGCAATTTGAATTGGTAGCACGCGGTAGTAAGGGGTTGGATGTGCTTACCAACTATAGCTTACAGAAAGAAAACCAACTGGCGCGCGTCCATGCTATTTGGGGCATCAGTCAGTTTGCAAGAAAAGAGCCGAAGCATGCCGCCCTATTGATTCGGTTACTAACAGATGGTGATCCCGAAATTCGGGCACAAGCAGCTAAATGGATTGGAGATGTTCGCTATAAAGAAGCGGGTGATATGTTGATCCCCCTCTTGAAAGATGAATATAGCCGCGCACGTTTCTTTGCTGCCGAAGCGTTGGGTAGAACTGCTTATGAGCCTGCGATCGGTCCGATCATTGAATTGATTGAAAGCAATGATGACGTAGACGAGTACATTCGTCATGCGGCAAGTTTAGCATTGGCACGAATCGGTAAGCCAGAACCTGTTATCGCTCTTTCAACACATACTTCCACGGCAGTCCGTATGGCCGCCGTGCTGGCGTTAAGGCGTATGAAAGATCCGAGAGTAAAACTTTTTCTTAGCGACGTGGATGAATTTGTTGTGACTGAAGCGGCACGTGCTATCAATGATGATCTCTCCATTATAGATGCATTGCCGGCATTGGGTAATGCTTTGAACGACCATCGTTTTACAAACGAAGCATTTGTGCGTAGAGCCATCAATGCCAATTTACGCGTTGGCAGTGATAAAGGAATTCAAAATCTGCTCGCCTATGCCTCACATGAAGGAAGTCCAGCGGCAATGAGGGCTGAAGCAACGGATGCCTTGAGTACTTGGGCCAAACCATCCGTGCTGGACCGGGTGGATGGAAGATATCGTGGCGTGATTAATCGTGATCTTGCGGGTGTACAAAATAAATCATCCGATGTCTTGATTCAATTATTGTCTAGCAAAGAAGCACTTGTGCGTGAACATGCGGCGAAAGCTATAGGCAAATTGCAAATCAGTTCAGCGTCAGCACCTCTAATGACCCGGCTAAAGATCGATCCAACACCATCCGTGAAAATGGCTGCCCTCCAGGCATTGGCGAGGCTGAAGGATAAAAAGATAGACGAAGCCATCAAGGTAGCGCTGGCGGATCAGGAAAAAAGTGTACGAGTGACGGGTCTGGATTTACTAGCCACGATGGACATTTCGAAAGAACTCATGGTGAAGCTGCTAACAGATGTCATCAATACACGGACGACCGAAGAGAAACAAGCCGCCATCACCACACTCGGCACCATCCCCATTCCATATTCAGAAAAAACATTTGATCAGCTATTATCAAAACTGGAAGCAAAAAAAACTTCCAATGGAAGTGCAACTTGAATTGTCAGATGCTATTGATAGTACTCATTCACAAGTATTGATTGACCGTTTTAAGAAATCGAGTACCCCCGCGTCATCAGCTGATTCCTTGAAAGCTGCCTATGCCGGAAGTTTATTGGGTGGTGATCCCAAAAAAGGGTCGATGATTTTCTGGAACCATCAGGCTGCTCAGTGCATCCGTTGTCATTCATTTGATGATTATGGAGGCAGCGCAGGTCCACGCATAAATGGCGTGGCGAATCGGTTGACGCGTGAGCAAATTTTAGAATCATTGATTCAACCAAGTGTGCGCATCGCTCCAAAATTTGGCATCGTTACATTCCAGATGAAAAGTGGTGCTAAAATTACGGGCATTCTGCAGGAAGAAAAATCCGATGGATTCGTTTTAAAAATAGGAGTTAGACCGGACACCACATTAGGCAAGTCGGATGTATTGAAACGGATCGACGCACCGTCCAGCATGCCACCAATGAATTACCTGCTCACGAAAAAAGAGATAAGAGATGTGGTAAGTTTTTTGGCAACGCTGAAGGATGAGAAATAAAGGGGTAACTCATTTTTCGAACCCAGAACCCCTATGTCACATGCATACTTTCGGCTGTGGTTTTATTTTGGTTAAGCAATTTGATCGTAATTCCTATTTGTCCCAGGTGGTATAAGTCATGGTGAATAATTCCTTCGATTAAATAATGCAAATTATAATCCGTATCAAGGAATTTGTTTTGCAAATAAGCATCGTCTTGATTTACGATTAGATCAATTAATTCTGATCGACTGCTGTATAAGGAGTTCTTTAACGTAGCCCAACCTATTTCCCTTAGTTCAGCATTCTCTTTCCAATCATCGGGACTATCCATGAGCTCTGTTTTCAGACCTTGATATCTGCGGATACACTCCTTTCTCCATTCCAACATATGAGAAACATGTTCAGCTACACTATGAATCAAGGGCATTGGTCGTGTCAGGGCCTCTTCATCAGATAAATTATCAAACTTATCCTTAAAACTTTGGTCAAACCATAATGAGCCGTCTTGAATTTCGTTGAGTTGTCTTATAATATTACCTATTAAAATTTGCGACATTTTAATTGCTCTCAGATCGTTTTGATAATATTACTACCAACACTATTTTATCGTGCACATTTCGCAAGATAAACCCTGATCACTTATTCCAATTGACTTGGCCTGACTTTACATCTTGTGAATTAGTACCAATGGATATGACGAACTCACCCTGCTCCCAATCGTACTTCAGGTCGCTGTTATAGAACTTGAGGGATTCTTCTGTCACATCAAATCTAATTTCTTTACCCTCCCCCGGTTTTAATGTAACCTTCTGAAATCCTTTCAGCTCCTTCACGGGACGGGATATCGAAGCGACGAGATCGCCGACATACAGCTGCACGGTTTCCTCTCCTTCATATTTTCCAGCATTCGTCACAGTAATGGACGCGATTAAAGTCTCACCAGATTTCAGCTCAGATTTGCTCAATTTGATATCCGAATACTCGAAAGTGGTATAACTCAGACCATAGCCGAAAGGGTACAATGGATCATTGGATTCATCCAGGTAGTTGGACTTGAATTTCGTATCGTCTTTACCGTTCCAGGGCCTGCCGGTATTGAGGTGATTGTAGTACAGCGGAATCTGTCCCACTGAACGTGGAAAAGTGGCTGACAATTTCCCTGATGGATTGACAATTCCAAATAAAACATCTGCGATTGCATTTCCTGCCTCGGTGCCTGGTGCCCACACACACAGGATGGCATCTACGTTGGCATCTTCGTAGGTCAACGTGAGAGGTCTGCCCGTGAAAAGTACCAATACAATTTTCTTTCCAGTCTTTGCCAGCGCTTTCAGAAGTACCTTTTGACTTTCGGGAATATCGATGTTGCTGCGACTGGAAGATTCACCTGACATACTTTGAGACTCGCCCAGAACGGCTACGACCACGTCGGCCTTACGGGCCACTGATAATGCCTCATTCAGCATCGCTTCCGGAGTACGCTCGTCGAGCGACACATTGGGTTGACCAAAGAAATTAAGCCGTTTCATAAACTCTTTGTCGTTGGTGATGTTCGCACCTTTTGCGTAAAGAATATTGGCGTCTTTGCCGATGGCGTCTTTTACACCTTTGAGGACGGGTACGGCTTTTTGCCATTCGCCACCAATTACCCAGGTACCCAGCATGTCGCGCTGGTTGTCGGCGAGTGGGCCAATGAATGCGATGGTTCCTTTCTTCTTCAACGGCAATGCCGCTGCTTTATTCTTCAACAGCACGAAGGTGTGAGCTGCAAGTTCCCTCGCCGTCTTGCGCGTGCCTTCATTCAACACTTCCTTCGATGCTCTTTCCTCGCTCACATATCGATAAGGATCATCAAAGAGTCCGAGCTTAAACTTGGCTTCCAGAATGCGCCGACATGCCTGATCAATCTCTTGCTGAGTCACTTTGCCTTCGTCCATAGATTTTTTTAGTGTATTGAGAAATCCCTCCCCCACCATGTCCATATCAAGACCTGCCTTCATTGACATTGCCGAGACAGTCTGCAAATCGCCGACACCATGGTTCGTCATTTCATTGACGGAGGTGTAATCGGATACCACAAAACCATTAAATCCCCACTGACTCCGCAAGACATCCGTTAGCAGCCAGTGGTTTCCTGTGGCTGGAATTCCATCCACCACATTAAATGAACTCATGATGCTGGCACTTCCTGCATTCACCGCAGCTTGATAGGGAGGTAAATAATAATTATACATGGCAACGTGACTCATATCAACTGTATTGTATTCACGGCCTGCTTCCGATGCACCATACAAACCAAAATGTTTGACACATGCCATGATGGTGTTGTTCTTGGACAAGTCATCTCCTTGATATCCTTTAACCATGGCGGCCGCAATCTTAGAGCCCAGGTACGGATCTTCACCGTTGCCTTCAGAAATTCTGCCCCAGCGAGCATCGCGTGAAATATCTACCATGGGAGAAAATGTCCAGTTCAACCCTTCTGCCGATGCTTCGCTGGCAGCCATTCGAGCTGCCTTTTCAATCAGGCCAAGGTCCCACGATGCGGACATCCCAAGTGGAATCGGGTAGATCGTTTTGTGACCATGTATCACATCCAGTCCAAAGAAGAGCGGAATCTTTAGTCGGGAGTCATTGACGGCAATCTCTTGTACCTTTCTCACCTTGTCCGGACCATAGACGCCAAAAATTCCACCCACTTGCCCTTTTCTGATTTTATCTTCCACGTCGGCACTCACTACGATGCCGGTTACTCCTGAACCTGCCACGGGGAGATTGAGTTGACCTATCTTTTCTTCGATGGTCATTTTAGACATAAGGTCATTGACGAAAGAATCCATTTTGGAATTCTTGGATTCACCTGCCGGCTTATTACAGGATATCAAGAGTAATGCAAGAAGAAAAAGGGCAATGCGATGTATCATAATAATATTTTTAAGGAAAGTTAATAATTCTATTTATACCATGTTGGTGTTGAGAGGGTATGGAGCGCGCTTGTAGCGCGTTCCGGTGTGAACAAAATAAATAACCAATTATCCATACCCTCCTTTAGACAATCAAGCGCCTTTTATTAAAATTCAGAAAAACCCCATCATTATTAATCTCGCACGGGCACGCGCTGCAAGCGTCGCGCCATAGCATTATATGTACAGGGTATGGAGCGCGCTTGTGGCGCGTTCCGGTGCGAGCAAAATAAATAGCCAATTATCCATACTCTCTTTTAGACAATCAAGCACCTTTTATTAAAATCCAGGAAAACCCCATCATTATTAATCTCGCACCGGCACGCGCTGCAAGCGTCGCGCCATAGCAGTGATCCCTTTATCCAGAGTATGGAGCGCGCTTGAAGCGCGTTCCGGTGCGAACAAAATAAATAACCCATTATCCATACACTCCCGTAAATAATCAAGCTCTTTTATATTCACATCCAGGTAATCGTCATCGTTATTAATTCGCACCGACACGCGCTTCAAGCGCCGCGCCATATATCCCCTTCAATTGCTCAGCTTATTTGCTTTGATGATGATTGGACCATTGAAATTATTTTTACGCAGCACGTCCTGGAAAGCTGGCAACTCTTTCTCCAGAAGCTGATTGAATCTATTCTGGCTCTCCCGCAATCTTTTTTGTAGCACCTGATGAACTTCCTTGTGCTGGTCGGCAGGCGCAAAGTCAGCTACCTCCACAACGCCTCCCAAGTATTGAAGCTTTTCAACAACCTGTGAAGGCCAGCGGATACCCCCCTGACCTTGATTGGTGATTTTAAGTTGAATGAGATTGCTTTCTATGTCAATCAATTGTTGTTCCATCGCATCAATGGCTTTGGTCACTTCTGTATTCTTTTGTTCTTCGGCGATGGATTTCAAATCTGCTCCCTGCCGCCTGATCCACTCCAATTGATTGATGATCTCTGCAGCAGAGGACATATCCTTTTTAACTTCGGACAACATGTTTGACTGGGCTATAATGTCAGCCTCCGTGCCATCTGAGTTTGGATCTCTCAACACTTTCAAGGGTTGCGTAAATTCCTTTTCAACTACTTTAAGCGTTACAGTATAACTTCCTGGGCGCACCAAAGGTGCAAGGCCCTTCCTTGATGATGGCGCAGCCATGGCACGTTTGTCGCTCATGTTGATCCATTCAGCATAAAGAGGTTTGTTCCGCACAATGATGGCCGTTGACGGGTCTTCCTTCAAATCCCACCATAACCTGTTGACCCCTGCCTTGCCCAAGTGTTTCATTTTCCTGACCAAAACATTGTTTGCGTCTTTAATGGTGATCGCCACACTGTCCTTCGCATCGGCAGAAAGCCAATAGTTGAGTGGCGTTCCGGGAGGAGGGTTGTCTCCATCCGATTGATCATCAAACATGGCAAAGGGACCTGTGATGGTGTTGAATCTGTATGCCTGGCGAGGAACAAACAGATGAACGGCACTTGCGGTAATTTCATTTGTCATTTGTTGCAATGGGGTGATGTCATCCAGCACCCAAATGCCCCGACCATAGGTTCCCACCACCAAGTCATTAAAGTTTTCCTGAATGGCAATCCAATACATGGGCGACGCCGGGATGTTTGTCATCATCGACTGCCAGTGTAGCCCATCATCGAAAGAGACGTAGAGTGCATTTTCGGTTCCAAGGTACAAGAGCCCTTGTCTTGTGGGGTCTTCACGAATGTTGCAGGTGTAGCTCAAATTGCTTTTTGGGATGCCGTCGGTAATCTTCACCCACGTCTTTCCAAAATCTTCTGTTTTGTAAACATGAGGTTCGAAGTTGCCCACCTGATGAAAATCGACTGTCAGATATGCTTTGCCGGCTTTCCATTTAGATGCCTCGATGTTTCTGACCGTACCAAGTGGCGGCAGGCCTTTTATGTTCTTCGTCACATTCTCCCAATTGGTTCCGCCATCCTGGGTAAGCTGCACCAACCCATCATTTGTTCCAGCCCACAGCACACCCTTTTGTACAGGCGATTCATCGAATGCATAGATCACACAACAATATTCAACGCCTATATTATCAGGTGTGAGTCCGCCGGATATATTTTGTTTGCTTTTATCGTTGGTAGTTAGATCCGGACTTGCCAACTGCCAGCTTTGCCCGCCATTGGTGGTCTTGTGTACGTTCTGACTGGTGACATAAATGGTATTGTGGTCATGTGGAGAAATCACCAACGGGAAGGTCCACTGAAACCTGTACTTCACATCTTTGGCAGCTGATCCAAAGGTTGCTTCAGGCCATACTTCAACCTGACGAAACTGACGGGTTTTCTCGTTGTACTTTACGACAATCCCACCGCCACCCCCTGAGCCTGATGCGCTCGACCATATCACATTGGGGTTGACGGGGTCAGGAGTAGCAAACCCACTTTCTCCACCACCTACGTCATGCCATTCGCCACGGGGAATTCCTGAATCTAATATACCTTCTGCAAGAAACCGGCTGGGGCCTCTTGCCGAAGGGCCATCTTGACGGTTGGCATACACATAATATGGTATGTTGTTGTCCACAGTAACGTGATACAGCTGCGCCACCGGAAGCTGAACTCTGAACCAGGTCTTTCCGCGATTTTGTGAAAATGAAACGCCACCATCTCCTGCCACTGCCTGTCTGTTTCCATTGGTTGGATCGATCCACATTTCATGATGGTCCCAGTTGGGTTGTGACTCGGCCCTTTGTGTTGTCTTCCCGCCATCTTTAGAATAACTGTAATCACTCGCCATGAAATAGATTTCATCCGGATTATCGGGTGTGACTTTGCATCGGGTATAATAAGCCCCTCTTCCTCCAAGACTTAAATCCTGGCTTACCCTCAGCCACTTTTCGCCGCCGTCATCCGATCGCCATAGTTCACCGCTTTCAGCTTCCTTGCCGTTCATTGGTACACCATCGGATGTCTCAATCAGGGCATAAATCTTTTTTGAATCAGCCTTTGGTATGGTGAGTGAGATTTTTCCCACGGGCAGTTTTGGAAGCCCGTTTCCAGAAAGTCGTTTCCAGGTGTCACCGCCATCGCGTGTCACATAAATTCCACTGCCTTTGCCCCCGCTTTGTCTTCCCCACGTTTTCATATCCAGTTGCCACATGCCGGCAAAAATGATCCGGGGATTGTTAGGGTCCATGACCATGTCGGAAGTTCCAGTGCTGTCGTTTACATATAAAACTTTCGTCCAGGTTTTTCCGCCATCGAGTGTGCGAAAGACGCCTCTGTCTTTTTGAGGGGAGTAAGCATGGCCAAGCGATGCAGCATAAACAATGTCAGGGTTTGTTGGATGAATGATCATCCTGCTTACACGGAATGTACTTTCAAGGCCCATGTTATTCCATGTAGTGCCTCCATCGGTGGATTTCCAAACACCATCCCCAACCGAAACATTTGATCGGATGTGAGGTTCACCTGTTCCGGCCCAAACAATTTGTGGGTCTGATGGTGCCACCGCCAATGAGCCAATGGAATGCACTGGCTTGTCGTCAAGGACTGCTTTCCAGTTTACACCACCGTCGACGGTCTTCCAGATTCCTCCGGAGGCGGCACCGGCATAATAAGTAAGAGGGTCTCCCGGAATTCCGGCCACTGAGATTAGCCTGTTGCCAAGCGGCCCAATGTGGCGGTATTTAAGAGGTTTGAGTTGTTGTAAATCTACTTTCTGAGCGATGCTGGTCAGGCTTCCGGAGAAAGCAAAAAATAAAATCGTTGCTATAAAAAGCAAGGGTGTTGGATGTTTTTTCATAGGATAGGCTTAGGGTACAAAAGGTAAAGCCTATTGGAAAGAGAAGCAAGCGGTTCGTGTAATTCCTGGTCTGGCTACCGGGCTAACGTGGGGTATACCGGACATGCCATTACATTCCGCTGTTATACTATCAGAGATGGTCAATGGTTCATTCCTGATAAACCCGGATGGGTGCTGAACTCTCATCGGGGCTTAAGTAGTTTATTTTTGATAAGGAAATACCGGGTAAACCAATACACTGGTTTGGTATTATTTTTGAACAGATCAGACTATATTTATTTAGAATTATCTTTTTGGTTTAGCTGGATTTAATCTATTTAGTATCATTGTTGCAATATGTCAAGACTCCAGAAAATTTTGTTGATTTCATCAACTGCATTGTGCCTTTCATGCAATAAAAATAATACAGATGTTACAAAGAAAGAACCGGTAGCAATCGTTGAAACATTTGCAGGTGCCGAAGAGGGTAATGTCGACGGAACACTCAAAGAGGCCAGGTTTCGTTTTCCATCCGGGGTAAATTTATCCCCCAGTGGCGCCCTCTATGTAATTGATCAAGAAAGAACTGTAGTACGAAAGATCAGCAATGATGGAAAGGTTACCACTGTATTTGGTCCAGCAGGTAGAACCCTAGATGCACTCGCAATAGCGCCAAATGGGACTGTCTACATAGCTACGAACGCCCACGTCGGAATTTTGCATGAAAGTGACAGAACGCTGGAAGTAATTGCAGACGGGAGGAGCCAAACTAAATATTTCCTGGATATTCAATCAATGGCTGTAAGCAGCGATGGAAACATAAATGCATTTGAAAGCAGCAACGGAAGGTTATTGAAAATAACCCCAACAGGAGAGGTCACGATTGTCTCCAGCAACCAGAACGGATTTAAAGATGGGCCACTTGCTGTGGCACAATTTGATCACCCTCGGTCTTTTTGCATTGCCGACGATGGATATTGGTACGTCTCCGATTATTTTAATGTTAAGGTTCGAAAAATATCCCCGGATAATATCGTAACAACTTTTGCAGGATCAACCTTTGGTCATAGTGACGGTCCGGCGACCACGGCTCAATTCATGCAGCCGGAAGGTATCGCAATAACCAAGGAAGGAATAATATATTTAGTTGAAAGTCATTCAATAAGAAAAATTACAAAGACAGGCGACGTTTCTACCATTGCCGGAGGAACACTTAGTGGCTATCTTGATGGTGTGGTAGGTCAATTTGCAAACCCTTTTGGATTGGCCCTCGGCACAGATGGCAGTTTATATATCGCGGATTGGGGTAATCATCGCATTAGGCGAATCACGTTCAGATAGACTATTTTCCATGACTCAATGGATCCCTGATCCGGATTTTTCTACGCAAAGGGCAAGGCGAGAAACAACTTTAAGCAGCTTAGATTTGACAAAGAAATTCTAAATGCGGTCTTGTTGATCATCTTGATCAATACAATCAATTCACTTGGGATACATCTCCGGATAAGGAATAAATGACTCAATCAGAAGCACCACTCCATCGTGTGCCATCATGCTGAAGGTGATCAATATGCTTCCGACCACCAGGGCTACTGCAATGTTGTTGTTCTTTAGTTCCGTGATTTCATCAATGGGTGTGATGTAATTATAAATCAAGATTCCCAAAAGACATATTGATAGGGCCGCCACATAGGCCATCTAAATATAGATGGCGCCATAACCGATGAAAGAAACCGCGAGGTGCAGGGTGCTGTTGTCGCGTATTGATAATATCCTGAAAAGAGAAAGCAGTGGTTGAATGACGCCACTTACCATGTACCCTACCGAAAAAAGTACGCTTGCCATGAAAATGCCAAAGGCCTGATTGTTTTGGTTTATGCCATATCTTTTCTTGCCGATGTATTTCAGCAGGAGGTAAGTAGTCGCCATGATGGCAACGCCCAGGCTTAATGCCGTAAGGATTTCAATAACTGCGAGAAGGGTCAGCTTGAAGTTCATAGTCGAGGATTATGGTCCAATAGTCTTTGTTGCTCATGTCTGGCGGAAGCATCCCTGGCATCCAACCGGTGGCGGTGGTTTCCCAAAAGTAAAACTTCCTGCCTTTATGAGTGAAGTAGTCTCCTTCGGTCGGTAGGTCGATCGCGAGCATGGAATGATGATACTCATTGCTATTGACGATGATGGGGTCATAGCCCAGGTCTTTCAACAGCGAAAACAATAACACCGTGCGCGTGTCACAATCCCCGGAAAGGGAATACAAAAACTCTACCGGAGATAAAACCCCATATCGCTGTAGAGCAACACACGGAGCGCTGGTATGGTATGCACAGCTATCATCCGATAATATATAATTGTAGGGTATGTCCTGGACCATGGACACCACGGCATAAGGCAAATCCTGTGGTGCAATTTCCCGCGCTTCTGCCAACGCATGGATGGAGTCCTGCAGCGAGGTCAACTTACTCTGGTCGTGGGTATAGAGTCCTTGATACAAATTATGCCAGAACGTTTTTTCAGTCCCATCATCAGCTACTTCTGCAGTTTCCCGAAAATTATATGCATTATCGGCCGCGGAAGAAGAAACTGAAAATTGGATTTGCATGACCGAGTCATATGCATCTTTCCAGACACGGTTGTGCGTCACGATGATTTCATTTTCCAGGGTATCGATTTGATCAAAATCGTCGTCCACAAATTCCGGCGGAGAAGTGGGTGCTTCTTCCAATGAAGAAAAAAAGTGAATAAAGAAGTAAAGACCGATGAATAATAGGAGGATGGTGCGGACAACCTTTTTCATTTCGATCCTTCGGAGAAATAAAAACTAAACTTTCTTCGGGGGCAAATCAAACGCTTTGGCCTCGTGTTGAAAGTTTTCCTTGTGCGATCCATCACAAAAAGGCTTATTAGCCGACCGCCCACAGCGGCACAATGATAGGGCGGTTCTTCCTTGCAGCCCATAGACACCACCTTGCGCATCCACGATCTCAAAGTCGCCTTCTATCTTGAGGGAGCCATTGTTGTTAACTGTAATTTTTGTTTTGGTCATGTAGTTGATTTGTTAAGAGTGGTGCAATGTAGTGAGCTACGGTCTAATCTAAACGCATCTGACCAAGGTGATTTGTTTGTGGTTGAAGCTTTAGAAACGAGCGTACTGACCGAATTTGCAATCCGACTCATTTCTGCACGATACACTATGTTGAATAAACTAATACTTTTTTCGCATTTTTATGAAGTGAAGTTTTTTAAGAAAATAGGGTTCTTTACCGCGTTTATCATTCCTTCGATGGTGGTGGTCGGGTTTTACGCTGGCGGATGGTGGAATTTACTTCCACTTGGTTTCGTGTTTATCATCATTACTTCTGTCGATCATTTTGTGGGGCTGGATACACAAAACGTTGCGGAAGAGGATGTCAGTCTGGTGAGTGAAGAATTCTATTATCGGTTTGTTGGTGGCAATGTGGCCAAGAAAATCAACTAATGGGTGACACTCTACTAACAAAGATTTCCCACGTTGACAAGCTTACGGCTTCGGGACAACTTAACGACCTCTGCGAACTAACAGATGCAAAGTTTCTAACAAGAGCCAAATAAATTAACGTTGGACAAATTAAAAAAAGAAAAGGCTGGCTCTTCGTATTTTTAAAAAGATTCTCCTTCGACTCACCAACGCCATTGGCACATTTGCTTGCCGCGCAAACCAACCGCGACACCAAAGCAAGCAAAAGAGCCAAATCCCCACCGCACGTTAATGGAGTTCGTTTCAGCACATTCATTTTCCATCATTCATGCCTCAACCACTTCACAGGATTGGTGATCGCTACTTTTATGGTTTGAGAAAAGATTATCAACAAACTCAACCCGCCAATGGATGCGATACTAATTCCTATCAAAAGCGGAGTAATTTGAATCCGATACGGAAAACCTTCCAGAAAAATCTCTCCCATAATATAGCTCACCGGAACACCGATGACGATCGCCACACCAATGAGAATCAGATACGATTTACCAAGCAGCAACAATACATCCGTAATAGTTGCACCCATTACTTTTCGTATGCCAACTTCCTTGGCCTTGACTTGTGCGGAGTACATGGCCATGCCCAAGATGCCTAAACAAGCGAGACAGATGATAAGAAATGTAGCATATCCCATCATCACCACAACATCTTGCATTCCTGTTTCCTGATAGGCGTCATCAATTTCTTGCTCCATCATCGCAAATTCCATAGGATGAACGGAATCAAATTTTTTCCATACGGTATTTATTGACTCTATCGTTGATTCCTTTTGGGGCAAATGAATTTGTACACTTAGATAGTTTATATCACCAAGGCTATAGCGCAGGGCTAATGGGTCAATCTTATTGTTAAGCGGCCGAAAGTGAAAGTTTTTCACGACTCCTATGATTCGTAACATCACGGTGTCCTGCACATAAAGCGCCTCACCAATGGCTTCGCTCGGATTTTGAAAGCCCAATTGTGTTATAGCTGTTTCATTAAGTATTATATCCTTTTCACGTACACCCTGTTCAAGCGGATCAAAATTGCGTCCAGCTAAAAAAATGATTGATAAATTTTCAAGATAATTATCATCTACTCTAAAGTCATAAACTGACAAGGGCTTATCATTTTTATCGAGTTTATAATTACCCGAACCTCCATCCCAGGTGCCAAGTCTACTGGATACACCTCCCACACGGACTACTCCCGGAAGCGATCTGATTTCATTTGCCACTTTTTCAAATTCCACTCCTTTTAAATCTATATTAATATTGGATTTTTGCTCAATGCCATAGTCTGCGTTGAGCATGAAATCCATCTGACTTTGAATGATCAATACAACCATTACAAATATGACTGAGAGGGTGAACTGTGTTACCATCAAGATTTTTCTGAAGGTAAGTCGTGAGGATACTTTCAGGTTTTGAATATCCTTTAAAACCCTAGATGCTTGAAACGCTGATAAGTAGGTGGCCGGGAGAACGCCAGCTAAAATTCCTACCAGTATTGCAAACAGAACAAACGCCATATATAAAGAAAAATCCTCATTCAGGACAGTAGAATATCCTTGATTAAGCGACAACTGGAAGAATCCAGTCTTTAAAAATTGTAGAAGCAGGTATGAGAATATTAACGCGATAAGTGAAAACACTACTGCCTCGCCAATGAATTGAAAAAATACCTGATGTCTTTTGGCACCCACAACTTTCCGAACTCCTATCTCTCTGGCACGCGAAAGTGATTTAGCAATGGTAAGGTTGGTGAAATTGAATACCGACATCAACAAAACAATTCCGGCCAATACACTAAGGAAGACCAATAAGTAGGCAGGCATTCCTTTACCCATTTTGCCTGAAAGCTCCGGCCCCGGTGTAATTTCTGATAAGGGCTGTAAATAGAAATCATAGCCAATATCTTTTCCATCTGATTTAAGACCCACACAGAATTTTTCACTTATTTCTGCAAGACCTTGTTTCACCATAGTATTTTGGCCATCCTTTAATTTAACATAGACATAGCTATTGTCGTATGCGCTCCAATTGTCAAGGGAGGTGCTTACAACATTATTCTTTTCAAGGATTGAAAGTGTTGATATAGAACAAAGCGCTTCAAATTCAAAATGTGTTTTGCTTTCTAAGTCTTGCAAAACTCCTGTAATGGTAAATTCACCATACCCTTTAATGGAAATAGTTTGCCCGAGAGGGTCGGTATTTCCAAAAATCTTTTCAGCTGTTTGTTTAGTGAGCACTAAGCTATTGCTACCGATTAGTGCTGTGGCTGGATTGCCCTTTTCAAAAGGAAAATTAAAAACTTGCAGAAACGATGGATCAACAAATAACCCCTGTAGGGGAACGTTCACATTCAAGTAGGTCGCAGCCCGGTAAAATTGTCGATTAACCCTTACTACATCTTCACTAAAAGAGTAATCCTCCCTCAAAACTTGGCCAAGTGGTAATGGAGCTGTAGCAAAATCTATAGTGCCCCATTCAGAATGTTGTAAACGGGTGTTTATCCTGTAAACTCGATCGCTGTCTTTGTGAAAATTATCGTAAGAGTATTGCTCCTTTATAATAGTAATAATAAGCATACAGAGTGACATGCTTACAGAAAGGCCAATAAGATTGATAAGTGAGAAAGCCTTATTGCGGAAGAAATTTCTCAACGATGTGATCACAATATTTTTCAGCATAAATTCATTTGGTTAGGCAACGTGATGCTCTCTACTCCAAAACTCATGCCAGCGCGATACAATGCTCATTTCAAACTATATTGATTGTACTACGTCCGTTAAAGTTGTTTTTTGTTCGATTGCGGACGGCAAGGTCAACGAGAAACCTAAGTATGGCATAAGCCAAATCTTAAATGAAATGGCTCGTTATCAAAGGTGTTATATTACCTTAAAAAAAATCGTCCACGTTCAAAACTTATCGGACGCCCCATTCCCATAAACCATATAAGACTTTTTTATCGGGCATGTGTCTGTTCTCTTTAAGAGTTAGAATAATCTGACCACGATGATGAGATTCGTGGGAAATCATATAACCAAGGAATGCCTGAGGGTGTGGCTTAAAACCTTTGATACGTCCATTGGATAAAACTACTGCAAGTAGCTTGGCGAGGGCAGACGAACTTTTACTTAACTCTTTTAATAGGAGCCTCTTTGTCATTGATTGATCTTTTTCAAACTTTTGCTGAGATTCCATTGAATCTGGTGCGGCAACCTTGAGCCACATCAAGCGGACATTGTGAATGTGTGACAATTGCTCTCCTACGCTTCTTCCCTTAGCAAATCCAATGTCCTCCAAATGTTCTTCCTTTATTCCATTTATAAGAAACTCATTCATTCTTTGATTAATAGCCCAAGTTTCGAGAAGGGGATCCATGATATTTCACTTTTAACTATCTCTAATCTAAATTAAAGCGTACTAAATTCGATTAAGATTATACAATCGGCCAATTCCGTATTTCTCACCATAAGAAAATTGATGAGTAGCAACATAAACTGTCAATAAATAATTTACCTGGTGTACGGTTATACCCTCGTTTGGCTCCAGCCGCAATCGCTATTCTTCAGACGGCATGAGTAAATCCTAATTTCCACTTCAAAAAGGTCGATTTTAATATTTATACTGCAATTACGAATAAAATTGTAACTATATTAACTGCAATTACGATTAATATCATATTCAGAATCCAACTACCTTATAAATGGAAGCAGCATCCCAATCGAATAGCAGAGCAGTCCGGATTGCGGTAGCACTATTTTTCTTTATCTGTGTTCCTCTGTCGATATGGGAGACAAGTGTGCATTCGAAGATATTCGTGCCTCAGAATCCCGTAGCGACCGCTCATAATTTACTCGCCAATGAATTTATTTTTCGAACCACTATAGTCAGCCACATTATCGGCACGGTAGTTTTTATTCTCATGATGTTGTTGCTATACAGGCTGCTCAAGCCCGTAGATAGCCATGTGGCCAGGCTCATGATCATTCCGATACTGGCGCAATTTCCAATCGTTTTCATAATGGAGGCCATCAACTTCAAAGCCCTTATGACACTAAAAAGTGAAGCACGTCCAGCATTTGCTGTTTTACAACAGCAAGAGGTTGCCTACTTCCTGTTGCGTCTTCATCGGTATACATTTGGTGCGGATAAGATTGTTTTCGGATTGGGTTTCATTCCGCTCGGGATGCTGGTTTTCCGATCGGAGTTTGCACCCCGGATCATTGGGATTCTCATACTGATGGGTGGAGTGGGGTATGTTGTGGATTCTTGCCTTTACATCGTTTTACAACGGGCTGACTATTTGACTATTCAATCATTGAAATTGTTCTCATCTGCGTGCTACTCACTTGGCTTTCTGTGGTTCCTGATCAAAGGTGTTCGGGAGCAAAAGGCAGCTGCTCTTGAATAAACACTTTCAACAACGAATGCGATAACTATGAGAAAGCAGAATGTCATGAATTTGATGAATTGAATAAATTGTATGGAGCCTAATTATGCAATAAATCCTCTGCTTGTTTACATTCATATTGTAGGGGGCACAGTCGGAATGCTCTCAGGTACTGCTGCTATGATTCTCAGTAAAGGCTCACAATGGCACATTAACGTTGGCAAAGTCTATTTCATTTCAATGCTGATCATGTCGGCCATTGGTGCTTTTGGTTCGTACTTTGTTCCAGAAATGATCTCCGTAATCGTTGGAGCTCTTACATTCTATCTGGTAATAACTGCAGGGCTAACAGTTAGACATGCTGAAAGCAAAATGAGTTGGCCCCTACTTGCTTCTGTTATAATGGCCTTCTTGATAACGGCAGCCGGTTATTACTTTGGGTATGAAGCTTTGAATAGTGAAACCGGAACAATGGATGGGTTCGCGTACGGATTTTACTTCTTCTTTGGTTCGGTGGCACTGATTGCGGGCCTTATGGACGTCAGGGTAATTGTGCGCGGTGGTATTTTTGGCAAACAACGTCTCCTTCGCCACCTGTGGCGAATGTGCTTTTCTCTTCTAATTGCTGCAGCCTCATTGTTTCTTGGACAACCACAAGTATTTCCAGAATCAATTCGTAAACCTCAAATATTAATGATACCCGTATTGATTGTCTTGGTTAGTCTGCTCTTCTGGCTCCTAAGGGTAATGGTATCCAAAAGGTTTGCCAAAGCTTAAAAATTTATTAGACGATCTTGAAATTGAATTACTAAATGACAAACGATACTTTCAGATGAAGAAAACAAAACTTGGTGAATTTGAAGAGCTGGTTCTGCTAACCGTTGCTGCACTTCAGCTCGATGCTTATGGAGTAGAAATCAAGCGCGAACTGGAATCAAGGCTAAAAGAAAAACTGAGTGTGGGTTCTATTCAGTCCGCTCTGAAACGCATGGAAGACAAAGGCTTCCTCACTTCTCAATTCGGAGAGGCAACTCAGAAGCGAGGTGGTAAACGTAAGCGCATCTATACAACCACATCCCATGCGCGCAAAGTGTTAGAGGAAATGAAAGAGATACGGGCCAATCTCTGGAACTCCATTCCAAATCTTGCTTACGAACTTAAAGTAATATGAGCACAGCTCAATCCACACATCCACCCCAATGGCCTCTCAGGCTTCTGCGATTTTTCGTGAAGGAAAAATACCTGGAAGAAATTGAGGGGGACATGGAAGAAATATTTTATGAAAATGTTGAGCGCTACTCACCAGGTAAAGCACGAAGGATTTACACCTACGATATAATCAAACTATTTCGGCCTGCCTTAATCAAGAATCTGGAATTCCTTAATCACTTAAATCAATCCGGGATGTTTAAAAACTACTTTAAGGTTTCAATACGCGGGTTGATGCGAAATCCGCTCAACTCATTCATAAACCTATTTGGATTGGCAGCCGCCATAAGTATTTGTGTGTTCGCGTACGCTTTTGCCCGATGGACATATAACCGTGATCAATTTCATGAAAATAAGAATGAGGTTTTTCTAACCACTTTTTATGCTATGCGTGAAGGTGTTCATCAGCAATATGGACAAACCCCACGGCCATTGGCCGAATTGCTGAAGCAGGATTTTGCGCAGGTGAAAAAAGTGTGCCGTGTGGAAGACCGGAGTGTGATTGTTAAATACCATGACAATGTTTTTAATGAGCGCATTCGCTTTACCGATCCGGAGTTTTTAGAAATGTTCACGTTTCCTTTAAAATGGGGAACGTCCTCTTCATTGACAGACGTAAACAGCATTATCCTAAGCGAACCAATGTCTATTAAATATTTTGGTGACGAGAACCCGATTGGCCTGAGCATTCTCATAAAATTCGATAAAGAACGAAACAAGGAATTCAAAATTACAGGCGTAGCAAAAGCATTTCCTGTCTCACGGAGCTTTGAATTTAACTTTCTTGTATCCTTTGAAAACCTTCGAACTTCTGAACCGAATTACGACTTTCACGATTGGGCATCTTTCCTGAATGGAACATTAATTCTAGTAGCTAACCCTTCCGACATCAAAATTATTGAAAGCGGAATGGGAAAATATAAGCGCTTGCAGAATGAAGCGGTAACAGAAGATTGGGCCATTTCTTCTTTCTCATTTGAGCCCCTCGCTACCGCCCATTTTAGAACCGATAACATACGAGATGATATTTTCAGAGAAGGCTCAACAGACAATCTGTCTTCCATTGGTTTCCTTTCTGCTATTTCACTGCTCATGCTTGCGTTAGCCTGTTTTAACTACATCAATATTGCCATTGTTACGGCAGCCAAGCGGTTAAAAGAGTTGGGTGTACGCAAAACCATAGGGGCAACAAGAAAGACGATTATCATTCAGTTTCTATCCGAAAATATTGTGATTACTTTATTTGCCTTGATAATGGGGCTTTTCATGGGCTGGCTTGTTGTTATTCCCTGGTTTGAAAGGTTGTGGCATTTCAGCATGGACTTCCGCTTTAGCGATCCTAAGCTTTGGATTTATCTTTCAATCATTTTATTAGTTACCGGCATTGCATCCGGACTCTATCCTTCATTATATATTTCAAGATTCCAAACCATTAGTATCTTAAAAGGATCACTCAAGTTTGGGCACCGAAACCCTATCACTAAAATATTTCTTGGATTACAATTAGTTCTCGCTTGTGTTTTCATCACCAGTGCGGTAATGTTTACCCAAAACACAAACTACCTGGCCCATCGAAGTTGGGGTTATAGTAATCGCGATGTATTGTATGCAGTATTACCTGATGAATTATCATTCAACCAGTTAAATGCGGTAATGGTAAGGAACCCAAAAGTGATTTCGCTATCAGGATCAGCTCAGCATATTGGCAAAACAAATCAACCCACGGTGCTGCATTTTCCTAATCGGGAATTTGAAGCAGATATGTTTGCCGTAGACGCAAACTATTTTAAAACAATGGGCATTGAATTAAAAAAAGGACGACCCTTCCATGATTCTGAAGGTAGTGACATGCAGGCCGTATTGGTAAACGAAACCATGGTGAGGAATCTACAATGGAATAACGCCATCGGTAAACAATTCAAAATAGACAGCATCCGCTATGAAGTGATTGGTGTAGTGAAAGATTTTCATAGCCTCAGTTTTTTCAGCGTGCTCAAACCGACTCTTTTTAAGGTTGCTGCTAAAGAGGATTATAAGTATTTGTCACTTAAAGTCGCTCCTGGTTCAGAACGTGAAGCACATGAATCACTGAAGAGTGCATGGGCTCAACTATTTCCTGATACACCTTTTGTGGGTGGTTATCAGGAAGATGTTTGGGGCAACTATTATACTGAAATTGAAATTCATGGTCACGTATGGCGGGTATTTGCATCAGTGGCTGTTTTGCTTGCTAGTCTTGGGCTGTATGGTTTGGTAACGCTTAATGTATCCGGACGTGTGCGTGAATTCAGTATAAGAAAAGTATTAGGCGCAAGCCTGAAAAATATCGGGTCTAATATTTTTAGTCAATACTACATCTTATTTGCCGCTGCTTTAATTATAGGAACACCGCTTAGTTATTTTTCGATAAAATGGGTTTTGGATTTTGCCTATACTTATCACATGCCGATTACATTTTGGAGTGTAGCTCTTTCGGCAGTAATACTGGTGGTTGTGCTACTCAGTACGGTCTGCACGCAGGTGATGAAAGTATTTAAAGCCAATCCTGTTGATGGATTAAAAATTGAATGAACAAATTTCAAGATGAAAGAGTCACTCTCAATGCGGACTCTTTGAAGACGAACTATTTAATAAAGAAAAAATGGGCTTAAATAATATTAACGGGGGAACTTCGCCACAGATTTATGCCAGAATTGGAGGCATATTGTATATCCTCATTATCGCTCTCGGCATCTTTTATGAATTGATGGTGAAAGACAAAATAATTGTTGTAGGAAATGCTTCTGCAACAATGGCTAACCTTAAGTCCATGGAATTTTTATGGCGGCTTGGCATTGTAGCTGAATTGGTGTCGTCAATAATAGGGTTTTGTCTTGTATTCATTATGTATAAACTCACAAGACTTGTAAACAAAGACCTGGCAATGCTTGCGGCCTTTTTTAATATGGCAGCTTGCACCATACAAACCGTCTATATACTCAAACGTGTGGAAGTCCTGTTCCCAATAGGAACGGCAGAATACCTAAGCGCTTTTACCCCTGAACAGCTCGGTGCGCTGATAAGTCTTACTCTGAAAAGCCATGTATTTGGTTTTGGTATTGCCTTGCTAATGTTTGGTCCTTATTTTCTCATTACAGGTTATTTGATATCAAAGTCAAGGTACCTTCCAAAGTTCATTGGCATTCTCTACATAATATCAGGCTTGGGCTATCTGGTGAATGGGTTTGTATTAATTCTGGCACCTCAACTCTCCGGAATTATGTTCATGATTATTGTGCTCCCGGTTTTTATTGGTGAAATGTCATTGGCACTCACGTTGACAATTAAAGGAGTAAATGAGGTTGAATGGAACAAGTACGCTATATCAAAAGAAATTTGAAGTAAGCTTTAACCTCATAACCTTTAAGTAATCATGGAAAATAATATTAATCAACTCAAAAAGACAGCAAGACTTGCAGGCCTTTTATTTCTTTTGTGGATAATTACCGGTTTCTATGATATGTTTTTTGTATCGCCTAAGATTTTTGTATCGGGCGATCCTGTTGCCACTGCTCAAAATATTCTAACTCATGAACTGCTTTTTCGTACCAGCGCATTTTCCGGATTAATCACCAGCATTATTTGGATTCTTCTGGTATTAGTTTTTTACCGACTATTTAAATCTGTAAATGAGCGCTATGCCAAACTCTTGGTTGCATTTGTAGTCGTACAAGTTCCTGTTGCCTTTATTAAAGGCGCATTCAGTATTGCCACCTTAATGATTTTGAAGGGTGAAGTGTTAATGTCATTTGAAGTGAGTCAGCGGCAAGACTTAGCTATGTTGTTTCTCAAGATTAATGATTATAGCGTATTGGCTTTGGAGTTATTTTGGGGCTTGTGGCTTTTACCGTTAGCCATCCTTGTATACCAGTCCAATTTCATTCCCCGATTGTTGGGTGTCTGGTTAATCATCAACGGAGTCGTGTATATCCTTCTAAGCTTTACAAGTATTGTGTTCCCTCAGTATAAGGATATGGTTTTTACCGTGGGAATGCCTGCTATGTTTGGCGAGTTGGCGCTCATGTTATGGCTCTTGATAAAGGGCATTCGTGTGAGAGAAGTGGTTACTCCAACTTAATTCCCTGTAAATTATTTAACAAAATAAAACTATCAAAATGAAGCTCACACACTACTTAGTACTCATTTCACTTTCGATTACTATCACGGCAAATTGTCAAAGCGTTCTTCAAAGGAGCATATCGCTATACCAATCAAAGAAATTTGATGAGGCGGTCAAGTCCTTTGAGTCGATTGAAAATTCTTCCGGTGATTACGGACTCTCGCGGTATTATCTTGGCCGGATAGCTTATGATAAAAAGCAATATAAGGAAGCAGTTGATTACTTTAAGATTGCTACTGAGAAGAACCCCAACAATGGCGAGTACTTTAATTGGCTTGGAGATTCTTACTCAGGGGTTGGTAGTAATGCAAGCTTTTTTACTCAAATGTCAGTTGGCCCTAAGGCACTAAGGGCATGGGAGAAAGCCGCCCAATTGAATCCGAAAATTATTAATGCTCGCGTATCCTTAGTGGATTCATACATCGTAGCGCCTGAATTTATGGGAGGAGGTGAAGACAAAGCCAAAGCAGTAGCTAAGGAGGTTTTGCCTTTACTTGAGGAATCACTAAAAAACTCACCCGATAACTATTTGCACCAATATTGGTATGGAAAAATTTCAGCCCTCACCAGAATTAATTTGGAACGTGGCGAAGAGTTGTTGTTGAGCTATTTGAAACATACGCCCGCAAAAGATGAGCCTACTCTGGCAGGGGCAAATATGAGGCTGGGTCAAATTAAGGAGAAGCAGGGCAATAAATCTGTAGCAAAGAAATATTATGAGACAGCGTTGAAACTAGACAGCAAGCTTGAGGGAGCCCAAAAAGGATTAGAAAGAGTTTCCAAATAGCAATTTGGCAATTGCTGATTTACAACAATAATTATTACGCATGAACATAGGGCTTAAAGAAGCCATTCCGGAAGTATTTAAGGCCAATCCTGTTGACGGATTAAAAATTGAATGAACAAATTTCAAGATGAAAGAATCACTCTCAATGCAGACTATTTAACTAAATTATGAATGCAGAAAATGGCAATATTTCAATTGGAACAGCAGCGCTAATTGCCGGGCTTACGTTATTTTTACCCACAGCACCGTACGCAGAGTATTATGTCTTTAAAAATCTAATCATTTCTAATGATGCTGCACAGGCAACGCAAAATCTGGCAAACAATCCCAAACTTTTTCTCTCGGGGATATTTGCATTACTATTCACATACGCGATGGATGTAGTTTTAGCTTGGACTGGCTATATATTTCTAAGGCCAGTGAATGGCTGGGTATCACAACTAGCGTGGTCGTTTAGGATTATATATGTTGCACTTGCGGTTGTAGCACTTTTCACATTTTTATACGCGTATCAGATAGTGATGGCTAAAATAGATGGTGCAGCGACCTGACTATTTGATGATATGGCCATTCGTAAGATTCTTTTCTTTCCTGGGTTTTCTGCTGACCATGTTTGGTTGATCATTCGTGTAAGGAGCCAAAAGGAAACAGCACGTTGAAAAAACAGACCATTCACCAGTTGATTGTGTATTTATTTGGAGATAAACCCTATGTTAGAAATTAAGAAAGCCACACCTAATGATTGGAATAAAATTCAGTTGATCGCCCACAAAACATGGTGGCAGTCTTACGGAGAAATATTACCTAAAGAGCAGTTGGAGTATATGTTAGATTTAATTTATTCTGAAAGCGCATTAATTGAGCAGATGATAGTAAAGAAGCATGAATTCATTTTAGTCTTTGAGGGCGATATCCCATTAGGCTTTGCATCATATGAATCAAATTCCGGGCCCTTACCAGAGCTAATGATCCACAAATTATACATACTACCTCAAATGCAAGGAAAAGGTGTCGGTAAAAATATCATGGATTATGTGACTGAGATTGCGATTCAGAACGCAAACAATAAACTCCGGCTTAAGGTATTCCATAAGAACTCGAAAGCAATTGAATTTTATCAAAAGTGTGGTTTCTATAAAATTGCCACAGAAACAACTTCCACAGGGAACGGCTATAGCATTTTAGACAACGTGATGATAAAACATATAGAAAGGCATGTGCAAAAGCAATAGACGGTTCAAAAGAATATCTATTCCTTTCGCTACAATTTTCGACTAAATCGCAAATATTTTACTTGGCCGCTTCGGGACAACTTTCAAACAAGTGACAAAATTCCTATCATTGACTATTGACTTATCAGTTCCTTATAAGAAACCGAAAGTGTTGTAAGACCTTGTAAAATGACAGCTACGAAATCGCACACACATTGCCTGGCCACACTTGCGGCCCACATCCAAAGCCAATCAAAGAGTGTGCTCAGTGTAGTGTAAGTGGAGAAAGTAGTCAATGAAAAATGCCCTCCGCTCCACTACTAATAAAGTTTGCTTTAAATTAACGGGTGACAGGAATGCAGGCTACGAATGAAGGGAGGAGAAGGCCACACAGCCACCAATCGAGTAGGTGGCCGTGAGCCATAAGCTCACGGTGCACCTCTCACACCACATAGCGTATGCTTACGCCGGAGCTTCAGC
>JAYVQY010000042.1:0-2352 GCA_043776715.1 Cyclobacteriaceae bacterium
GAAAAGGAAAGGATGGTCGCAATAATTAAGAATGAAAGGGAAAATCTTAGGAAGAAATTAGCAGAGATGCCTAAAATCAAAAAGATCCACCCCTCCCACGCCAACTTTCTACTGGTAGAAGTAACGAATGCCTCTCAAATTTATGATCAATTGGTAAACAAAGGCATCATTGTCCGCGATCGGTCCAAAGTAATCCTGTGTGATGGCTGCCTTCGCATCACCGTAGGGACACCGGAAGAAAACAATCAACTCATCCAAGCACTGAAATCACTATGAAACGAGTTCTATTCATCGATAGAGACGGTACCCTTATCAACGAACCAAGTGATGAGCAAATTGACAGCCTTGAAAAGCTTGTGTTTTATCCAGGCGTTTTTTCCGGATTAGGAAAGATTGCCAAAGCCGGGCATTTCGAATTGGTCATGGTGACCAATCAGGACGGCCTGGGTTCGCCCTCCTTCCCCGAAGAAAACTTTTGGCCAGCGCAGAATAAAATGATTCAGACCCTTGAAAACGAAGGAATCAGGTTCAGCAAAGTTTTCATCGACAAATCATTCGCTCATGAGCAGAAGCCCACCCGGAAGCCCGGCACCGGAATGCTCAGTGAATTTTTCTCTGGAGAATATGACCTCGCGAATTCATTCGTGATTGGCGACCGCATTACTGATGTTGAGCTCGCAAAAAATCTCTCGTCAAAAGGGATATTAATTGGCCCACCTGAAAAGAAGCAAGCGTTGGAGAGTAAGAGCCTGGAAACACATTGTGCCCTGATCACTACCTCGTGGGAAGATATTTACAAGTATCTGACCGGTCATGCCCGCGTGGCAACTTACAAGCGCAAGACCAAGGAGACCGATATTACAATCGGAATAAATCTTGATGGTTCAGGTCAATCGAATCTAAAAACAGGGCTTGGGTTCTTTGACCACATGCTGGATCAAGTGGCGCGTCACGCCCAAATTGATCTTTCAGTCCATGTGCAGGGCGACTTGAATATTGACGAGCATCATACAATTGAAGACACTGCCCTGGCGCTCGGGGAAACATTTCTGAAGGCGCTCGGAGACAAGCGCGGGATCGGTCGTTACGGTTTTACCTTACCCATGGACGACGCTCTGGCACAGGTGGCGCTAGATTTTGGCGGCAGGCCCTGGCTCGTGTGGGAAGTGGAATTCAATCGGGAGAAAATTGGGGATATGCCAACCGAAATGTTCTTCCATTTCTTTAAATCTTTTTCTGACTCCGCGAAATGCAACCTGAACATCCGGGCAGATGGAAAAATCGAGCATCACAAAATTGAGGCAATCTTTAAAGCGTTTGCAAAATCCATACGGATGGCCATCAAACAGGATGGAACCGACTTACTTCCTTCAACAAAAGGAATGCTTTGAAACTCGCGATCATAAAATATAATGCCGGGAACATCCGATCGGTCTCGTTTGCGCTGGAGCGATTAGGAATTGACTTTATCCTTACGGAAAATACAGAAGAAATTCAGTCAGCAGACAAAGTTATCTTCCCAGGAGTTGGTGAGGCGAGTACCACCATGCGCTATCTGAAAGAAAGGAAACTGGACGCCGTGATCAAAGACCTGAAACAGCCTACGCTTGGCATCTGCCTTGGAATGCAGTTGATGTGCCACCATTCTGATGAAAATAACACGGATTGCCTCGGTATTTTCAATGATACTGTTCAGCTTTTCAAAAGCGACACACTGAAAGTACCACACATGGGGTGGAACGCCCTCGAAAAAGTAAAGGGATGGCTTGATCCGGCATTGCAAGAGAAGTATGTTTACTTTGTTCACAGTTATTACGTTCCCTTGTCTCCGTTTACCGTGGCTGAAACAAACTATGGAATTAATTTTAGCGCCGCATTGAGAAAAGACAATTTCTATGCAGCACAGTTTCATCCGGAAAAATCAGCGGAAGCGGGCGAATTGGTATTAAAAAGTTTTTTGAAGCAAGAAGGTTGATATGAAAATCATTCCAGCAATTGACATCATTGGAGGAAAATGCGTCCGCCTGACTCAGGGGGACTATGGTAAAATGAAAGTGTATCGCGAAAACCCAGTCGATGTGGCAAAGGAGTTTGAGGAGGCCGACCTTGAATATCTTCACCTCGTTGACCTCGATGGTGCAAAGAAAGGCAAGGTTGTCAATTGGAAAGTGATTGAATCAATACAAGCGGAAACTGCCTTAAAAGTAGATTTCGGTGGCGGCGTAAAGACAGAAGCAGAGGTGGAAGAATTGCTCGAGCTCGGCATTGAACAAATCAACATTGGCAGTTTGGCCATCAAGCAACCAGAACTATTTATTGACTTCATAAAAAAGTTTGGAAGTGAAAACTTCA
>JAYVQY010000043.1:0-9088 GCA_043776715.1 Cyclobacteriaceae bacterium
CTCAGTGGAATAGCCTCCACAATAACCAAACATATCGAATATGTTTCGAACTTCATCATGAACGAGCTTCTCATCACACAAGCCACCGATCTCGAGAAAACCTGGGCAGCTGAATTAATGGCGCAGTCTGAACCCTGGACCACGCTTGGCATTACGCTGGAAAAAAGTCTGATCGCTTGCCTCGACGCTGGCAATCATGTTTATATCGCACATGATCATGACATGCCTTGTGGCCTCATCATTCTGCAAGACAAAGGAGTGGCAGGATCGCCCTACATCAAATCAATCGCGGTGGCACCAACGTATCAAAACCAGGGAATCGGAAAGCAGCTGTTGAAGTTCGCTGAAGATCAATATCGCGGAAACTCCAAACATATATTTCTCTGTGTTTCCTCGTTCAATAAAAAGGCACAGCATCTCTATCTGGAGTATGGCTTCCGCGTCGTAGGAGAGTTTAATGATTATATCGTGGATGGTCTTTCAGAAATACTGATGTATAAAAGATTGCGGTGAAGAACAACCCACAGTCATTCGCCTGGATCGCGTTGCTGAGTGCCACCGCTACGGCAGGTTACATCTGCCGGGTGAATATTGCCACAGCCGGTGCTTTGATGATGACTGAGTTCAACCTCTCTCAGGTAGACATGGGTCGATTGTTCAGTTCATTTCTACTGGGTTACGCTCTCTTTCAGATTCCTGCTGGCGCACTGGCCGATCGCCTTGGTACAATAAAAGTACTCGCCGGTGCCACATGGCTATGGTTTATCCTCACAGCTTTGCAAGCAGTCATCGGCTGGAGCCAATGGGAGTTATCGATTACAACGCTCGTCATATTATTTATGACGTTACGTTTTCTATTGGGCATTACGGCCTCTCCCACTTACCCGGCTGCCGCATTGGGGGTATCACGTTGGGTGCCTGTTAATTTTCAGGGCCGCGCCAACGGATTTGTCATTGCTTCTATTGGATTTGGTTCTGCCCTTGCACCACCGCTTGTGTCGAGCATCATGGTGAGGTGGGGATGGGAAATGGCATTGCTCGCATCGGCACTTCCGGCGTTACTCATCGCTTTTGTCTGGCAGAAAGTCAAGGTGCCAGAAACTACTGCTCTGGATACCATGCATGAACAAAAAGGAGTGGCACAGTATGGCAAATTGAAAAACAGAAGTTTTTATCTTCTTTCCATCAGCTATGGCTTGCAGGGTTACGTGGGATATATTTTTGTCTCATGGTTTTATCTTTACCTGGTTCAGGAGCGTCACTTCAGTTTGTTGAACGGTGCATGGGTGAGCAGCTTGCCATGGGTACTCTCCATCATCTCCATTCCATTGGGAGGATATTTTTCTGACAAGCTGGTGAGCGGGAGATTGGGCATGGCTTGGGGTGCACGAGTTGTGCCTATGATCGGAATGGGTTTGTCAGGAATCTTAATCTCCATTGGTGCTCACACATCGAATGGGATCATTGCAGCCATAACCCTTGCGTTTGCCACCGCTTTTGTATTGTGTGTCGAAGGACCCTTCTGGGCGATGATGACCCGGATCGCCGGCAGCAAAAGTGGAACGGCCGGAGGAGTTATGAATATGGGTAGTAATCTGGGTGGTTTGTTGTCGCCGATGCTTACACCGTGGATTGCTGTTTATGTGGGTTGGGAATTTGCGTTGCACATTGCGGCTGGGTTGGCGGTCATTTCAGCACTGCTATGGATTGGGATTAATCCGGTAATGGGAACAAACGAAAAAGGACCATTTCAGGTGGCCACCTCAGGGTAGTCGACAATATTCTTTTCATAAAAAAGCCGCAGGAATGTCATGACCAGAAGATTGTCCTTGCTCTTCGTCTTGTTCTGATCAAAAAAAACTTCCACATCCTCAAATCCCTCGAGCAATCTGTTATCATAATCAGACAGGTTCTTAAAGCCCATTGACCAGTTGTTGAATATCCTCTGTTTCGAATCACCCTCGATGACCCTGACCACTCGCTTGTGCCGCGGGTCTTTGTAGATGCTGGAGAAAACGCGCTCCACCGCTGTCATTTCTCCTTCCAGGGCCTGTATGAATCTTCCATTGGTGTAAATCAACATACCTGTGATGCCATGGGCCTTATTGTATTCTCTAGCCTGGTTTAGCAAATCAATCAGTGAAGCGCTTGAGAAGGGCTCGACGGCGTAACTGGTGTAAACCAAGTGAAACATAATAACCAATATAGTGCTTTTTGGCGGATGGTTTCCCCTCACCTGATCAAACCCGATCTCCCCGCCACCAAATCAAAGCCCCTACCCAGGTTATGATCACGAGTGTGATCGAATAAACATAAAGCTCCACACCAATTGCATGCATTTGAAGGCCATCATTTACTTCTGACAGGGTAATTATTATTACAAGTCCAATCATAGCCCTTCTGCTTCCTTGTCTGATAGAGGTTTGCAGAAGTATGAAGCTTCCGATGCCCACAGCCATGATGGCTGAGCCGTAGGTTCTAAGAAGCGCAAATTCAAGTCTTATCAAATTATTGGGTACTTGATCCACTCCTACTCCAAGAAAATTCATATGAGCACTGGGTAAGGACTGGCTGTTAAAGGTAAAAATCAGGATCATCAAACCGCCACCAAATATTGTAACAGCTACGATTTGAAGCAATGTGTGACCCATTCTTCTGGCCTGCATTCGCCCCACTAGAGCTACAATAGCAAGAATAAAAATAGGCAAGATAATCTTGTGATAGGGACGTTGCGCCTGACTGGAAAGATGCAGCGTTTCCACAAAATTGATAACAACATAAACAACCACGAGTAAAGTGCCCATCCCAATAAATATCCTGCTGAATATTTTTTTGTAGTCCCGTTCGGGAGTCGCTGAAAAAGAAGGCTTAGGTAATGTTGCTTCGGGATGGTCAAAGTTCTTCAACCCTATAAGAAGTTCTTTTACACCGTTGGCTACTTTATTGATTTGATCACGATAAAATGTTGCATTGATATTCCTTTCCGGATTGTCCGAGGGCGCAAGTGGGCGATTCACTCCGGCTGTTTTGTAAATGAACTCAATTGATCTTAACACTCCGCCGATTTCATTTTGAATGATTGCTTTATCTTCTGCATCAAGATCATGAATTTTGATGGGGAGGATTCTACTAGCCACATTTCCATTGCCCAACTTAATGTCCCTTCCAAACTGATCTTCCTTCGCTAATTTATTAAAAGCCACAAACTCATGCTGCCATGCAAAGGATTTAGGATCGCAATAAGTTTGCGAGAGAATGGGAATGAAGATGAGGCACTTCAATTTTCCTTCCAGACTTTTGTCCACGTTGTGGGTTTCAAGCAGGCCATCGTGAGGGTTCTTATCAAAATAGATAGTAAGTGAATCTTTAAGTGTGGCGCGCAGTTCTTTCTCTAGGTTTTGAACGAATTCAGTTACCCAGCCATCGGAGGCCTGCCTGCCGGAGTCCAACGAAGGCAGGTTATCGTTGTGGCGATAGGAGATGAAGATGTCGTATTCGAAACCGGGAAGGTTGGATGCCATATCTTAACTAAGGATACTGGGATGAGCCTGCCCCGCACTTTTGGCGGAGTATTCGAATTCTTTGAATTATGGAGGGCATAATCAAATATATTAAATAAGCCCTTTGATAAACTCCCTTACATGAACATGCTTTATTCCCCCCACATGACCAGAAGCATTTTCATCCATGGAGACCACAAATTTTGGATGATTGTCGTAAATGAGCTCCAGGTTTCCAAACTCTCTTTTCTTTGTTGCCTCATCGGCTAGCAAATATGTTACCTGAACATACATTTTTTCATCGGCGCGTGTGCAGACAAAATCCACTTCTTTGTTTTGAAATGTTCCGACATGTACTTGATATCCTGCGATAATCAAATGAAGATAGACGATGTTCTCCAGAATCTTTCCGATGTCGGCTGTTCGGTATCCCAACAAAGAGTGGCGCAAGCCAAGGTCTTCTAAGTAATATTTCTGCCCCGTTTCAAAGATCTTTTTTCCTCTCAACTCAGTTCGGCTTACTTTCAAAACAAAAAATGCTTGCTCCAGGAATAATAAGTAGCTAAGGATCACGTTGGGTGATACTTTTACTTTTTGCGATTTCAGAAAATCGCTTATGCTTTTGGCCGAGAGCAAATTGCCTGCATTGTCAGCGACATAGCTCACTAAGTTTTCCAGCAATGAAACATTTCTGATTCGGTGCCTCGCCACAATATCCTTAAACAAAATTGCCGCATAAATATTCCGGAGGTATTCAAAGACCAGTTCATCTGTGAGTTTCAAATTAATGAGGTAGGGCAGCCCTCCATATTTTAAGTAGGTGAGGAAGGTAGTTTGAGAATCGGGCAGCGCATGGAAAACACAAAACTCGTTGTAGGTCAAGCCAAAGATTTTGAACTCAATATACCGACCACTTAAATAGGTGGCCAGTTCACCGGAAAGTAAAAAGGCATTGCTGCCGGTAATGTAAATATCATGGTCACCCTTTGCCTGCAGACTTCGAATGGCCTTTTCAAAATTTGTAATGTCCTGAATCTCATCAATGAAAAGGTAATTGTTCCTGGCAAGGTTGGTTTGACTCTTTACACTGTTCATCAGGTCTTTGTAGTCGCGCAAGCTGTCATATTCAAAAAGTTCTTTGTTGATGTAGATAATGTTGGCACTGGCATCTTGATGACGGACGATATCCATGAGTTGGAGCAAAAGGTAACTTTTGCCCACCCTTCGCTGGCCAATCAACACTTTGATCAGGTTTTTGCCAATGAGGGGCTTTATTCGATCTATATATATAGGCCTTTGAGCATTTAAATAGGCTGCTTTCATGAATATTTTATCTATACTTAAAATATATAATCAAATATATGCTTTTTACAAGTATAGTTAAAACATTAGCTGGATACAGAAATTGATTCCCGTTCCAGAAGATCTTTAAGGCATATCCCTTCATGCCCACTAACCCAACAACCCCAACTCAGCTTCGCCCTTACCTTCCGGCGTCGTATAGAAAGGTCTTTTTTCAATCACATAATTTGTGTCGGGTGAAATGCCGAGGGCGTGATAGATCGTCTGGTGGATCTGATCTATTCGGATTGGCTTTTCAATGGTTTTGCAGGGACGTTCATCCGCTGTCTTGCCGTAGACATTGCCTTTCTTCACCCCTCCACCAAACATCAGCATGGAACATCCATCTGTAAAGTGACGGTGCATGCCATAATGTTTCATCTCCTGAATGATGGGCGGCTGCTGTACCTGCTCTTTAACTTTAGCACCTGGCCTTCCTTCAACCATCATGTCCCTGCTAAACTCGCTGGCCAGAATAATAAGAGTTCTGTCCAGTCTTCCGGATTTTTCAAGATCAAGGATCAGCTGAGCTATCGGTCCATCGATTTGCTTCTTCATGTCTTTAAGCCTGGTGTTTCCGTTTTCATGAGTATCCCAACCCTTGAAGGGTACATATTCAGTCGTAACACTGATGAATCTTGCACCTTGTTCCGTGAGCCGTCGCGCCATCAGGCAGCCAAGTCCGAATCGACCCGTGTTGTAGATGTCATAAATCTCCTTTGGCTCCTGCGAGAGATCAAACGCTTTTGCTTCCGGGGAATTGAGAAGAATGTAGGCTTGCTCCATGGATCTTTTCAATGACTCTTTCTGATAATCACTTCCCAAAACTCTCACCGGACTTTGACTCACCAAATCATTGTAAAGTTTATTGCGATTTTCAAATCGCTTCACCGACATTCCCACAGGGGGCCTTACACTCTCAAGCCCGGATGATGGATCTGGAATCAGAAAGGGTCCGTATTCATTTCCAAGAAAACCTGCCGTATGAAAAGCCTTCAGCTCTTCACCTTCACCCACATTGAAATACTGACCGATGTCAATGAATGCAGGGATCACGGGATTCAGCGGTCCCAATTCTTTGGCAATCCATGCTCCCATGTGAGGCGCCATCACATTTTGGGGCGGTTCATAGCAAGTGTGCCAGTGGTATTGATGCCGCGAGTGGAGGATAAAGCCCAGGTCGCCCGCCACATACGACCGGATCAACGTCCCCTTATGAATAATTTTTCCGATGGATTCAAGTCCTTCTGAAAAATGGATTCCATCCAGACTGGTAGGCACAGATTTGAAAGTGCTGAGCACACTATTGGATTCCATTCCTTTTTCGAAAGGCGTAAATCTTTTCGGATCAAATGTTTCCGTATGGGCCATCCCTCCGGCCATCCACAGCAGGATCACCGTATCAGCGGTCGAGTTAATCTTTTTTGAATCACAAGACACCAACCCTGCCACGGGCGATGTGGCTGCCAATGCCGCAAGAGAGGCCATGCTGGTCTTCTTTAGAAATTCTCTTCGGTCCAAATGGGTGGTCATCTTCATTGACATTATTAATAATGCTAGTACACAATCTGAAATTCAGGCAATAAAACCACGCTCCAAAACAAGTCAGCGATGGCTTCCACATCAGGATTATCACCAAGCATCCGGCTTGCTGTTTCAATTTCTTTCTTATCTGGAGTTCTTCCCAATGCTTTTAGATACAGCATGTCGATGATGCCATGGCTGTCGGCATAATTCGTTTTCCATTGGATGGCACCGTTGGTCAGCACGCGATTGAATTTTTCACCGTTGGTAAGTTCCAACGCCTGAAGGAGGTTTGCCTGTGAGTCTCTTCCCGTTGAAACAGTTTCACGATTGGGCCTGCCCAAAGCAGTGAGCAAATTATCGTTGGCCACCAGGGAGGCGCGGACAAACTTTTGATTTGTTCTATTCCATGACACTTTTCCGAAGGGATTATACTTGATCAAAGTATCCGAATAGACTGGCGTAAGGATGCCGCTGAGCGCATCGATAAATTGTTCTGCAGAAAGCCTTTTCGGTAGTCGTCCGGCAAATTTATAATTGCTGTTGACAATCAAATTCGCATCTTTTACACCCACCGACGGAAGCTGGTATGCTTTCGAAGAGGTGATCAGGTAAATCATTTCCTTTAAATCATATTGATTGGCAGTGAAATGCGTGGCCATCCAATCCAGCAAGTCCTGACTCCAGGGTTCGTTATCCATCGCATCCACAGGTTCTACCAATCCACGACCGAGCAGTTGCGCCCACATTCTGTTGACAATCGTCCGATACAGACGTCCGTTGGCAGGCTTGGTAAGATACTCGGCAAGCTGTCTGAGTTTTTCTGTTCTGTTGGCCGTGCTATCAATTTCGCCCAATTGTTGCCAAAGAATTCTTGTTCCTGCCTTTTTCCCAGTGGGCACGTCGCAACGATTGATTTCTAGCGTAGAGTCTGAAAAAATATTGGCAAAAGCGTAAGCATCCTCCAGCTTCCAGTCACTGATGAAACTATTGTGACAGGAGGCGCACTTTAGATTAAGTCCGAGAAATACCTGCGATACATTTTGCGCGGCCTGTATTTGCGTGGTCTGGCTTGCATTGATGACGCCGCGCCATTGTATTCCCTCAATGAATCCTTTCGACTCTTTATCCGGACTGATCAACTCCTTTACAAATTGGTCATAAGGTTTGTTGGATTGCAAAGCTTTATACAGCCAATCTGTAACATTAAATCTTCCATCCGTGATATAGCCGGTGCCAGTATAATCATTGCGCAATGCATCGTTCCAAAACGTGAGCCAATGCAAGGCATAGTCGTCATTGCGGGCAAGCAATTGTTTTATCTTGATGGATCGCTTGTCCGCCCGTGTATTGTTAAAAAATTCCTGTTGTTCTTCTGGCGTTGGAAGAATACCGATGACGTCAAGATAAATTCTTCGCAGAAAGATCCGGTCAGCCACTACCTGCGGCCAGGAAATTTTGTTTATGGTAAAATACTGATCGACCCAAAGGTCAACGGGGTTGGTGAGATCTGTTCGGGTCGTGACTGGAAGCGGAGGATTTCGGGGTTCAAGCTTAGCCACCCGAAATTCGTTGAATTGCTTTGTAGAGTCAGGCCACGGAGCGCCACTTTCAATCCAAAATCGTAGCAATTCAATCTCATTCTTTTGTAAGGTCTTGCCTTTGGAGGGCATCGCATCTTCATCATTTCGGGGCAGGGTTATCCTCCTGATGATTTCACTTTCGTCGGGTTTTCCTGGAATGATCACCGGACCATCTTCACCGCCTTTGAGTGCCATGTGCTTTTGGTCCAGTCGCAATTCACCTTTCACTTTTTTTGCACTGTGACACTTGTAGCAGTTGTGCGCAAAAATAGCCTGCACCTCGATGCTGAGTTGCTGCTGCTGCGTAGCACTTAATCCAAGGCTGTCATTTCTCACCAAAGTGGCATTAAAGTTATTCGAACTTGGAGGGCGGTAGTCATCTGTCCAGGGTAGCGCGCTTGACAGATAGTCATCGCCACGGGTAAGGGAACCCCCAAAGTGACCCGCGATCGAAACGCCAAGGGCTGAAGAAAAGAGAATGGTCCGATAAATCCGGATCAAACCAAAACGTTTATTATTAAGAATGCTATAGAGAACTACAGCGGTAAGAAATCCAAGCGCAGCCGTGATGTTGCCGGACCATTGATGAACTTGAAGTGTATTGCCCGTCGTTTCTTCCTGTGTGGAGAGTTGCCATCCTAACAGGGCAGCAAGCATCGCCGCTGCTGCGCCAGTAAAAACCAATACATTGATCCCAGGCCGAAGGGAGGAATAAAAGTTTTTAATGGAAAACAATTCTAACACCGCTGCCAGCAAAAGCATCGAGATCGGAAAGTGGACGATGAGGGGATGAAGGCGTCCGAGAAAATTCCAGAGCCAGAAGGTGGTGGTTATTAAAGATGCTGAGTCAGAAAAACCATAGCCGACAAAGGTTATGAAGCAGAGAAGGGTTGTCATCACTTGACCCAGATAATTGCAATGTGTACCGCCGGATGATTTCATTCTATTTTATTCAACACATAAAAGCAATTTACTTAAAAAAAATATCGTACTCATATCCGGGAAGAAGGGGGGTGTACGACAGTTTTGCAAAGCCATTGCAGGGCTAAAGCCCATGAGGCTTGTAGCTGAAATAACCCCGTGCTTAAGCACGGGGTTATTGGGTAGCTTTCGAAAAAGGGCTTTAGCCCAAGAGGCAAA
>JAYVQY010000044.1:0-2329 GCA_043776715.1 Cyclobacteriaceae bacterium
CCCCAGTTACCCTGAGTATCCAGCAACAGATCTTTTTGACCAATATTGACAATCGCCTCTCCGATGGCAGCATCCCCATGGGGGTGATATTGCATGGTATTGCCAATGACGTTAGCGACCTTATTAAAGCGGCCATCATCCATTTCCTTTAGGGAATGGGCAATCCTTCTTTGCACGGGCTTCAACCCATCCTCGATGCGCGGCACAGCCCGTTCAAGGATCACGTAAGAAGCATAATCCAGGAACCAATTCTCGTAGAGCCCAGCAATGGAAACGAGCTCATGCACAACCTCACCATTTTCGTCGGTCGTTTTGCTTTTGGTGATTTTCTTTTTACTCATAGTTCAACGCGCTCACGATTCTTTTAATAGCATATAATATCCAATCCCAAAAAGTACAGATACAAGGTTTCCAATGAGAAAGAAATCATTGGAAACCCGGTCCTCACCATCTTTAATTCTTGTTGCAATCTTCAATGCTCCCAAAAGTGTAAGAGATTGGGTGATATTAAGATGCAGGGACACAACAATAAACGTTCTTTCCAGAAGCCCTTTAAGAACGCTGGTTCTGCTTATCTTATCCTTGTTTGCTTTTCCAATGAACCTGCTGATCAGAAATAAAAGTATGTGAATTATCAATTCACCTGCTGCCAAAATTCCAATCAACTGAAGGGTCAACATCATGCCGGATCCAGGATTAGTAACATTAGTTTCTTCAGACTGGTGATCTCGTCAATCATCAGCGACCTTTTTCTTCTCCACATCACCGTAGGGTCCTTCTTAAGTTTTTTTGCCACCTTCCTATAATCAGAAAGATGTTCCCAAAAAGCGGTGACAACCTTTTGTTGGGCTGCCGTCCAGCGATCAACCATTCCCTGATAAATGATCATCCCAAGCATTAATTTCGTCGATACTGCTTTATCATTCAGGCTAATGCTAAAGCGGTGGCGTGACGATTTTAGAATCGTCAACAGGTGCCTCGCCTGGGTCAATCCAGGTCCCAGCATCTCATAGGCATTCTTCCGGTTAAGTTGGGTTTCAATTTCTCCTTCGTGAATCACGTACCGCAGCTTAAATGGACTCTTTAGTTGCATGAGGTACTGCTCAAGGTCAAACACAATTTGAAGCGCACTGTGGGCATTCTTTACAATCCCCTGAAATTCGTCTCCCAAGGTGATGGTCAGTGGCGAAACAATCTGATGTTTATCCTTTTTGTTCACCATTGCCACAGCTACTTTGAAATCATTCATCAACGCTTTGCCCTTTCGTTTTGAACTTCCTACGATGTCCGCCATCAGGATTACCATATGCTATTGCAGAAAAAATGCAATTTAACGGTTATTGCAGAAAAAATGCAATAGAGGTGAAATTGCAGAAAAAATGCAATCCTCACTTTCATGCCTCTTCCTCCTCCCCGACCAGTTCTTCTTTTACTACATCCATCTCAATCCTAAGATTATCAATGATAAAATCCTGACGGTCAGGGGTATTTTTACCCATATAGAATTCCAGCATTTTGATCAGGTGCTTTTCCTTATCGATGCGCACCGGTTGTAGCCGGATATTCTCGCCAATGAATGTTCCAAACTCCTCAGGCGAAATCTCTCCCAGTCCTTTGAACCGAGTGATCTCCGGCTTGCTGCCCAGTTTGTTCACAGCAACCTTCTTCTCTTCTTCACTGTAGCAATAAATCGTCTCCTTCTTATTGCGTACACGGAACAACGGCGTCTCCAAAATATAAACATGGCCTGCTTTTACCAGATCCGGAAAGAACTGGAGAAAAAAGGTCATCAACAGCAAACGTATGTGCATTCCATCAACGTCGGCATCGGTGGCAACGATTACTTTGTTGTACCGCAACCCCTCCATGCCATCCTCAATGTTCAGGGCATGCTGCAACAGGTTAAACTCCTCATTCTCATACACTACTTTCTTGGTCAGACCAAAGCAGTTCAATGGCTTTCCCCTCAGACTGAATACGGCCTGAGTTTCTACATCCCTGGATTTGGTAATCGAGCCACTGGCAGAATCTCCTTCTGTAATAAATACCACCGATTCGGATCTCTTCTCCCCTTTTTCATCATCAAAATGGAAACGACAATCGCGGAGCTTCTTATTGTGGAGATTCGCTTTCTTGGCACGTTCATTTGCAAGTTTCTTGATGCCGGCAATCTCCTTGCGTTCGCGCTCAGACTGCAGGATACGTTTGAGCATTGCATCGGCAGTCTTTGGATTTTTATGAAGATAAATTTCGATCTCTTTGGCCACAAAATCACCCACAAAACTCTTCACGGTGACCCCATCAGGCGCCATGTTCATCGATCCAAGCT
>JAYVQY010000045.1:0-9001 GCA_043776715.1 Cyclobacteriaceae bacterium
AATTTTTTATGCTAGAAAATAGCCAAACTCGAGACCCCGTGCTTAAGCACGGGGTTATTGGGTAGCTTTCGAAAAAGGGCTTTAGCCCAAGAGGCAAAACTGTCGTACACCCTTTTGCGCCTGCTTACCAACTCTGATGGTTAAAATGTCTATGGTGTGGTATCCTAAGATAAACTTGCGACCCCGATGGGATCGAAACATTGGATATAGATCTGATCATACTTGAATAAACATAGAAGTAGGATTACTCATTATATATTTTCATCGTGCTCACCCGATCAATTTTTTGAGTTGGAGTTAAGTTGAAACGGTTAATGTAACAGATAGACTTTGGGATTTCATAAACACTTAAGTGTTGGTCCAGCATGACTTTTACAGCTTCTTCTTGAGCAAGAGATAGTTTTGAACCCTCTAGAAAAAGCACTACTTGCTCTCCAAGTTTTTCATCAGGAATTCCATTCACGAAAAATGTTTTATGGATTTTCAATTTGTGAAAAATGGTGTCGATCACGCCCTCAATTTTTTCTGCCTGTACTTTTACTCCTCCTGAGTTGATCACGAGGTCATACCTTCCCAGCCAACGGAATTTGTTCTCATCGAAAAGGGTGACCAGGTCATTTGTAACAATGGACTTATTGCCTAGATGAGGTACATGTAAAGTAAGGCAACCACGGTTATCCGTGGCCGTGGTTATTCCTGGAAGAAGTTGAAAAAAATCCTGCCGGTGGGGCCCATTAAGTTTTTGAAGCGCTACATGCGTGATGGTCTCTGTCATGCCGTAGGTAGCATAAAACGATGCTGATTTGTTTTGAAGTAAGTTAATGACTTCATTTTTCAGCGTTGCACCACCGATGATTACTTTCTTTAGTTTATCAAGCGCTGATGGAGATTGTTCGAGGATGGAAATAATCTGATACGGTACAAACGCAGCGAAGTCAATTTGTTCATGAATTTCAAGTAGGGGATTGGCAGACGGAGTTCGGAGGATCATATTCATTCCGGTAACCATACTCCGGACCAGCATCATAGCTCCTGCTATAAAATTGGTGTCCAGACAGATTAGCGCGTTGTAGCCAGGTTCGAGTGTGAGGGCGCGTTCTGTTAACCTGGCACTTGCTTCAAGTTGATCCCTCCTGAAAGTTATTTGTTTTGGATTGCCGGTCGATCCGGAAGTAAGAAACTCAAATTCGTTCTTACCATTTAGCCATTGTTGACAGAATTGAACAGCATTCTTTTCATACTCCGTAATGTTAGCCGGAGCGTTGCCGTTTTTAAGATCGGATTGGGACAGCCAATTTGTTCCAGCCATTAATTTCGTCTGGACCATGCTTATGCTTTAGGGAAACTTTGGAAATTTGGAAAAATCCGGTTCCCGTTTTTCTATGAACGCATTTTTGCCCTCCCTGGCTTCATCACTTAAGTAATATAGGAGCGTCGCATTGCCAGCCAATTCCTGGATACCGGCCTGACCATCTAGCTCAGCATTGAAGGCGCTCTTAAGCATACGGATGGCCAAAGGACTTTTCTTAAGGATCTTTCTTGCCCAATCAACATAAGTCTCTTCCAGTTTTTCCAAAGGAACCACTTTGTTGACAAGGCCCATTTCAATGGCTTCTTGTGCGTTGTATTGATCGCATAGATACCAGATTTCGCGGGCCTTTTTTTGCCCGACAATCCGTGCAAGATAGGAGGCGCCAAAGCCACCATCGAAACTCCCTACTTTGGGCCCAGTTTGCCCAAAACGGGCGTTTTCGGCAGCAATGGTGAGATCGCAGACAACATGCAGCACGTGCCCTCCACCAATGGCCCAGCCCGCTACCGCTGCAATGACCGGCTTGGGGATTGAGCGAATCATTTTTTGAAGGTCAAGAACATTAAGCCGTGGCACCGTATCGGTTCCTACATAGCCCCCATGACCTCGCACACTTTGGTCGCCGCCACTGCAAAAAGCTTCTCCGCCTTCCCCAGTAAGAATGATCACGCCTATTTCTACATCCTCGCGGCACAAATACATTGCATCGATCATCTCCTCGACCGTGAGCGGTGTGAAAGCGTTGTGAACTTTGGGGCGATTGATGCTAATGCGTCCAATTCCCTCAAACTTATGGAGGAGAATCTCCTTGTATTCCTTAACGGGTTTCCAGTTGTAATTAAGCTTCATAACTTTTCTTTAACTCTTTCTTAAATTCCTCAAAGATTTTTTTATTTTCCAACTGCGACGAATCAAGCTCAAGAATCTTTGCATTTCCATTCGATTTGAAAAAAGATTTCAAACTAACTTCATTTGCTTTTTCATGAGTGAAATTAAATTCTGTCGCCAATGATTGTGCGTTTAGTTGCTGACGAGTAATGAAGAACTCTTCAGCCTCCGGAAGTCCAGCAGGGCCGTCGATCAAATTGAAAATAATTCCACCATGATTGTTGATCACGACGATAAACAGGTTGGGCAATTTGTAATTGTGCCAAAAGGCATTCCGGTCATAAAAGAAAGCGAGGTCGCCTGTGATCAAAACATTTGGGACGTCAGATACAAGGGCATGCCCCACGGAAGTGCTGGAACAACCATCAATGCCGCTGGTACCACGGTTGGAAAATGTTTGTACATTTCTTTGGGAGGTCGTCAAGCCAATATGGTTAGCATATCTTACCGCCATGCTGTTGGCGAGGTGAAGATGACAGTGCTCTGGTAAGGATTCCAGTACTTGCTTGACAAGATGAAACTCACCTTTCTTTTTTGTCTTAAAGAAGGAGTCAATTTTTATTTTAGCCGTTTGTTCCATCCTTATCCAGGCTTGCTGGTATGTCTTCCTGGATTTGTTTGGATGTGGGAACGTAAATTTTGATAATTGCTTGAAAAACAATGAGGGAGCTATTGGAATGATTTTCGTTAGCGACTGAAAAGTATCGGCGACTTCGCCATCCAGCTGCAGATGCCAATGTTCCTTTGGACGGTAACCCCGCAGGAACAATTTTAGATTTTTTGCAATTAAAGATTTACCAAAGGTGATCAGTAAATCAGGCCTGAGTTCTTCTTTGGCGGATTCAGAAAGTTGTCCGAGAAATGTATCAGCATGCCCGCAAAAGAAGGGGAGGGATTGGAGGTTGCTAAGAATGTCACCTGCCACGGGCAAAGGATGAACTTTACTAAAATCGATAAGCGCTTTTAAAAGAATAGGCTCACGATCATTTTGACCAGACACCATTAGTATCTTGTTGAAGCGGGTCAATGCCTTTTGGATGGTGGACCACTCTTCGGTTGATAGTGTTGAGATGGCCTGAATGGATTCAATAACCCTGACTGGACTTGTTTGTGTTTTCTCTGTTGAGGTTGGGTAGAGGGGTTCTCTAAATGGAGCGTTGATGTGCACTGGTCCTTTTTGACCTGCTTCAGAAAGATTCACTGCTTCGTTGACAAGGCGATTGATATGCCAGCCAGAATCAGGATGAGTGTATTCCTGTGGCAACTCATAATATTTTTTGACATGATTACCATAAAGTTCTTTTTGGCGGATGGTTTGCCCATCCAATTGATCGATCCATTCTGCTGGCCGGTCGGCAGTAAATACGATCAATGGAATCTGCTGAAAGAATGCCTCCGCTATGGCGGGGGAAAAGTTGTACGCCGCTGACCCGGAGGTACACACTATGGCAACAGGCCTGCCTGTTTGCTTTGCCATTCCCAGTGCAATGAACGCTGCGCTTCTTTCATCACTAAAGGTCCAGCACTGTATTTTTTTATTTCTTTTAAACGCGAGCGTCAGGGGTGCGCTTCGTGAGCCCGGACAGAGGACTGCATGGCGGATGCCCTTTTCAACACAGAGCTCAATCAGTTGGGTAAGGATGCTGAACTTCACACGTGCAAGGTAGCAGGGAATTTACTTTCTAATAATCCGTTCGAGCGTACTCATCTTCATCTCGGTTTCCTGCCATTCTTTTTCGGGGTCTGACTCGCCCATCACACCAGCTCCGGCGTACAAAATTGCTTCATGGGCTAAGAGTTGCATGCATCGTAGGTTCACATAGATATGACTTTCCTGCTCAATGTTGACCGGGCCCAAGTAGCCACTATAAAATTGCCGATCATAGCCTTCGTGATCTTTAAGAAATTGAAGGCTGGCGTCCAAGGGCATGCCGCAGACAGCAGATGTGGGGTGCAGTAACTTCAACATCGTTGATCCCAGTTGTGGAAAATTTGTTGCCGTCATGTCAACATCAAAGTCTGTCTTTAAATGAAGGACGTTTCCAGCAATCGCTGTCCTTGGACCTTGTTCATTATATTCCCGGAGCCGAATTTTCTTAAAGCAACTGATGACGTATCGCACGACCAGCGCCTGCTCTTCAATTTCTTTCTGGTTCCATGAGACGGACCGAAGCTCAGTTCCGTCTTTATATGGCTGCGTACCCGCCAGGGCCACGGTGCGGAAGTGCTGATCTTTGGTTACACTCACCAATATTTCGGGAGTGGCACCGATCCACGTTCCTGTCAGTGGACTGCTGAAAACAGAGACCATTGCATGTGGATAGAGTTCACACAAGCGGTAGAAGGTATTGACCAAATCAAGTGGTTGAGGCAGGGTTATTGCCTTTGTACGAGAAGGAACAATCTTTTCAAAATTGCCCCTGATAATTTCATCCCTGCATTTAACAACCATTTGGTGAAAATCCTGTTCAGTCGTTATCGGGGGGAAAGGATTTGGAATTGAATAATAGGAGCTCTGGTTTTGGCGATCGGGTGGCTGGTGTTGAGATTGAATCTCGTCGCAGTGCTTTCCATGGGCTGAGATGACTTGATCAGATTGAAAAGTGTAAAACTCATCTGCGGGCAAGTAAATTTTTTCTTTATCAGGGCGAAATGGAGAAAAAATAAACCCAGGTTTCAATTCTTCCAGATTTATTTCTGATGCTTTTTGCGGGTGTTCGCTGGCTGTCAAATGGAAGAGAGGGGAATCTGGAAGTCTCCAGATTGCAACCGTGAATTTCTTTTCAAGATATATTTGGAGGGCACTTGAAAGGATGTTCTTTGAAGATAGTTGCTTGAGGATGTTTGCCTTCTCCATTTGTTCTCCTTATCGTTTGTCTATGACTGCCATGGTGATCCGGCTTACGCACACCAGATCATTTTGTTCATTCGTAATCTTGATTTCCCAGACCTGCGTTCTTTGGCCAACGTGCAGCGGCCTGGCAACACCGGTCACAAAACCACTTTTTACACTTTTGAGATGGTTTGCATTAATTTCCAATCCCACACAATACTTATTCTGATCATTTACTGTGCAATGAGCGGCGAAACTACCCAGCGTTTCCGCCAATGCTACGGAAGCCCCCCCATGTAACAATCCATAGGGCTGTATGGTTCTGGAGTCGACGGGCATTCTTGCTTCAATGTAATCTTCACCGATCCGCATAATTTCGATCCCAAGATTTTGACAAAGTGTGTTCTTTGATATTTGGTTGAGTTGCTCTACGGTAATAGAAGGATTCATTAATATTTTCACAAAATTGGCAGGTTATGATGGGACAATGATTTCTTTATCTTTGCGGCCATTTAAACAGAAATGTTTTACGTAGCCACGGCCAAATTAAATGAAATTGCTCTCACAAAAAATATATTTGATCCGGCACGGGCAAACTGATTATAACCTTCAAGGTATTGTTCAGGGAAGTGGTGTCGATTCATCGCTTAATGAAAAGGGTAGGGCCCAGTCGCGGGCATTTTACAATAGCTACCATTCGATACCGTTCAACCGGATTTATGTTTCAAAATTAAAGCGTAGCAAGGAGTCTGTGGCGGGTTTCATTAATCAAGGAATGCCGTGCGAAGAGTATTCTGCATTGAATGAGATTAGCTGGGGAACCAGGGAGGGGCAGAAGGTAACCCCGGAGGAAGATGTTTACTATCATTGGGTACTTCAACAATGGCAGGAAGGCAAAACATCCCTCGCCATAGAGGGAGGTGAGAGCCCTGAAAATGTGGCAACACGGCAGCGGGCATTTTTGGAGCTACTGAAATCAAGGCCGGAGGATGAGAATATCCTTGTTTGCATGCATGGAAGGGCCATGCGGATTTTGCTTTGCCAGATGATCAACCTTCCGCTGCAATCGATGGACCTGTTTGAACATGAAAATCTTGGACTTTACCTGATCAATAGCCATGGTCACCAATACTCTGTAGAACTATATAATAATACAGATCACCTTGTTAAATTGAAGTCCATGAGCGATGCATCGACTGCTCAATCTGGACAATAGCTATTTTTTTAATTGATCCAGGGCGGACCTCGCTTTGCTGTCGATGCCACTTTTGTATTCGTACTTCTTATAGCTAAGTGCTTTCTCAAAGTACTTTTTGGCAGAAACAAGATCTCCCTGACTCTGGTGAATGTAACCCAATTGCAAGGCAGCGTTCGGAGCAAAATACCAGGGTGATGATCCGGTCATTTCGATGGTCTGCAGGTAAAATAGTTTAGCGGCACTGAGTTCCATCGTTTTGTGAGCCAGGCGCCCTTTCCGATAATAGAATTCTGTTGCATCTTTTTCACCGTGAAGGTCGGCAGGGGTAATTCCGCGAAGCATTTCTCTGGCCTCTTTGTAATAGCCACCGTCTGTATAGAACCTGACTTTCAAAATTTTGGAATTGGGAAAGCTTTCTTCCTCCATCATGGCAGCGGCATACTTGTCAGGATCGGCGGTATCATTTCCAGTTTTTTTAGCGATCTCCAAATTTTTTCTGGCGCTGTCGATGTTTCCGGAAAGGTAGTAGCATAGCGCGATTTTGTAGTATGCATCCTTGCGATAGCTCTGGCTCTTGAAATGTTTTAAGAATTTTTGATACGCTTGAATGGCAATTACATAGTCGCCGCGTTCCAGGAGTGCCTCGCCGCGAAGATATTCGATATAATCCATGGGCAGCCCTTGCGGCTTGGCATCTAAGGCATGAATCAATTTCAACGCCTCCTCACTTTGAGAATCTTTCATCAGCATATTGATACCCAAGAAGAGCAAAAGCCGGTTATCGGGTTCTTTTACCAGGCACTCCTGAAGACCTTTGGCAGCCTCACCAAATTGTTGATTGAGAAAGCCCTTGATTGTGTAAAAGAGGATGGTGGCCTCAATGCAGAGGGAAGATTTAGAAAGCCTTAATTCTTCCAAATGTTTCTGGCCGACTTTTACTGAACCCCTCATTCCAAGCAGACTCATGAACCATTGGTACTTATCTGGTACCGATCCGACCATTACCTGAATGACTCCGTATGTTTTTTTTATCGGGACAAACGAGGGATATTTCTTGATGCATTCCTGGCTCGCGGTGTAGGCCTGGCGGATGGCCAGAACGGCATTTAGCTCCTGGCCGAGGTTCAATAGATTAAAGCCTCGCTGAAGATTAAGTTCTGCTTTGATAAAAAGAGTTTCAGGCGTCTCTGGCAGTTGAGAGATTTTTTCAATTCGCTGCTTGAATAACTCATTGATTTTTTCAAACCGTTTTCCATCCTCCGTGATCAGGAGGTCTACCGTTTCCAGTAAGCTCTGTACATATATCCTATGAAACTCATTGACGTTTTTCGATTGAGCAAGTTCGGCGTAAGCCTGATCGGTCTGAAGGTTAAGAACAAGTTTATAGATACGCTCCAGCTGTGGATCAAACTGCCAGATGTTATCGGCGGCAAAACAAGGAGAAAGCACGCTAAACAAAAAAAGGCAGACCGATAACGCTGCCTTTCTAAAAAGATATTTGAACCTAAGATGACGCAACGATCAGCTGACTTTCTTCGCTCGTCTTACCGGGGCAACCTTTTTGGGCTTAACTTCTTCCTCCATAGATTCCATATCGACGTCCGCTAGAATTCGCCCTGAGTGTTCATCAATGACAATTTTCTTTTTCTCACGAATCTCCGCAATCTTCTGTGGGGGGATAATAATATTACAACCTTCTGCTGCACCGCGAACCACCCTTACAACAGCCAATCCATTGGATAAATTAATACGAAGGCGTTCATAATATTTTAGAAACTTGTCTTCAATCTTCTTTGCGGCCTTCTCGCGATCACTCAGGAGCTTCTTCTCTTCTTCCTGGCTCTCATTTGAGATTTCATCAAGTTCTTTTCTCTTGTTTACAAGATCGTCACTCCGCTCTTTTATCAGGCCTTCGATTTTCCCAATTTCAACTTTCTTCTCTTCGATTTTTTCTTTTCCTTCCTTGATGCGCTTTTCGCAGATCTGAACTTCTAATTCCTGAAGTTCTACCTCTTTGGTGATCGCATCGAACTCGCGATTGTTTTTGACGTTCTTTTGCTGTTCGTTATATTTCTTGACAAGCTTTTCTCCTTCTTTGATCCCTTCCTTATTTTTCTTAATCCCGTCTTCTATTTCTTTTTGATCGGTCTCAAACCGGCCCAGCCTAACCTTGTATCCTTCAATTTCATCTTCGAGGTCCTGGACTTCGTCTGGGAGATCTCCCCTTAGTTTTCGTAGTTGGTCAAGTTTTGTGTCAATCGATTGTAGCTTTACAAGGGCTTCGAGTTTCTGTGTAATTGTCTGATTTTCCATTATTTACAAGTAGCTAATTGGATTCGTGACTGTTTTTGAAAAATTGATCGCAAAAGTAGGGAATTTTTTGCTTAAAACCTCTACCAGAAGGTCTTTCGTAAACTGTTCGCTTTCGTAATGTCCAATATCAGCGATGAGTATCTTGTCCTCTGCATCAAAGAATTCGTGATATTTAAAGTCCGCAGAAATGAAGACATCAGCGCCTTGGGCAATCGCCTGAGGCAGTAAAGAACTTCCTGCCCCGCCACACAAGGCTACCCTATTTATGGCCTTATCAGGCAAGCGAGTATGTCGCACCACAGATACATTCATTTGCTTTTTCAAACGTCGAAGAAATTGGATTGGTTCCTCAGGAGTTGCAATTTCTCCCAGAAGCCCTGAACCAACCTCTAAGTTTTCGTTCTCAAGGTGCGTCATGTAGTATGCCACCGCTTCGTATGGATGGGCCTTTCTCAAG
>JAYVQY010000046.1:0-8724 GCA_043776715.1 Cyclobacteriaceae bacterium
AAAAATTGTCTTCAGCGACGAAATAAATATCATAACCTGTCTCCGCCAACAGCCCTGTTACTGATAAGCTATATTCCATTGAACTTGAAATGATATTGATCGCTCCATACAGTCCACTTGAAAGAGGCTCGCCAGAGGCATTCTGGTTATTTTTTACCTGCAGTGATGATGGGGGCATTGCGCCATCTGGAACCACTACAAAAAATGTTTTGCCTGGTTCATTTTGCTTTACACGGAGATCAAAACCTGATGAAGTGATATTGGAAACTCTGGGATAGTCCAATTCAAACGCGGGTGGTGTGATGTCCCCATTGGAATATGAAAGCTTAATATCATCGATGGCAGAAGTAGGCCGATTCGAGGCTCCAGTTGCCAATGCGAGTGTGACAATTCTAATCCAAACTGTATTGCTGTTGTCATCCAGCGCAGCGCCAAAATTGACGGTGGCATCGGTACTTCCCCAGGCTGCCGCTGAGAGTGTCGTTGTTAGGGTGGAAGGATTGGTGGGTACCTGAGTGAAGGAAACCGGCGAATTGCCAAATCCATATTCGACTTTCCATGTGGTCGTACGTCCTGTAGCACCGCCATCCAATGACTGCAATTTAAAACTCAACGAAAAGTTATATAGGCCGGTGGTATTATTCAGTTGCAATAAGAAAGCCGCACCCGGATCTCCAAGGGAGCCTGTCTGCCGGACGGCCAGAGCCCTGTCGGTTGAACCGTTCTGAAACGTTGCTGATGAAGAAGATGTAAGTCCAATGGCAGAGGCAACATTTCTAAAGTTTCCGGTGGAACTATTCCAGGCAGTAGTACTTGTTACTAAAGTAGCAGGTGTACCGAGGTTGGATGAAGTGGCAGTCGTCCTCACGGTCCATCCGACTGGTAAACCACCACCGATGCCATTAAAGTTTTCAGCGTATGGTGAAGCGCCGAGTGTTACCTGTGCCAGACTATGGTGAACAAATAATAATCCGGTTGACAAGAACAATAAGACAGATACAGCTTTCCCTTTCATATCCGAAAGTTATGTTGCCGCATAGGTGTCAGCGAAATTTTAAGGGACAGGAAAACATGATGATCGTGAGTGTGATCTCCATTTTACTGTTTCTAAAAATGAAAAGTTGGTGACTTACAAAATCATCAGGAAAAAATGATGATAAATTCGGACTCAAATAGTAGGCGAACCCGTATCTTGCTTATAGGCAACTAAATGTCAGTTACAAAGGCGGCTCCTGCAGAAAACTGGGGAAGAAACCAGACAAAGAGTTCAAAGGAAGTTTCAACGTTCGCCTCAAACCCCACCTCCATCGGTTGGCAGTCATCAAATCCACCCGCATGAAAATTCCTCTCAATACATTGGTGGAAAGGGCGATTGAAAAAGAGGTTTTGGGCACTGGCGATTGAAAATAAATCACCTTCATTTTTGTATTTTTGAGGATGCAATCAAATAATATTATGAAGACCAAACCAAACCTCCCCGGGCGTCTCTTGTGGGAATATGATTTGGAAACTTTCAATTACGACCGGTCTTATAAGATTGTGATTGAACGGGTATTACAATTGGGTAAATTTGTTGGAGTGGCAGGAGATTCTGAGTTACTATGGCGAACCTAAAATAATAGAGACGATTGAGTGGAGCGCTCAATTGGCTAGAAGGGAGAAGGATTTTTCCAGGTTTTTTCTGAAATCAGATTTTTTACATGCTTGCAGCAATGAAAATGCACGCTATTTGCGGAAGGGGCAAAAAGAAAGATTTCTTTGACATTTACGTACTACTCCATTTGTTTGAATGGAAGGAAATGCTGAAATGGTTTGAGTTGAAATATGGCTCCTCACAACTTTTCTTTTTATGGAAAAGCATTACCTATTTTGTCGACGCTGAAGAAGATGTTGATATCCGTGGCCTTTCCCCGTATGATGCCACGTGGGATAAAATAAAAAATAAAATAGAAAGCAAATGTAGGTAATGTCAATCCTTCGGAAGTAGTCTTCGGACTAGCTTGAAGATTGACAGCACACCTTATTCTGTCAAAGCTGCGCACCAGCCAACACCCAAAGGCCAACAGCCAAGACCCTCTTACAACCCCAACGTAAACACCGTTGTCCCTTTCACTGAAGTTACCCTTCCCGGTCCCAGGGTTGTCTTAGTCCACACCAGTGATATGATCAACTGCGTACTGCTCACCGTCTGAATGGTGACCACCAATCCATCATCTCTTGTAAACGACGTAGCCTGGTCGCTCACGAACTTCCATGTGCCACTCGAAGGCCACACGGCGGTTCCGTTGACACTCGCAAAGCCAGCATCTGTGAAGCTGAGGGTGAAGCCTTTGAACAGCGCACTCTGATCTGTGCCGTCTACCGTCACGCTCTGTACTTTCCAGGTGCCGATCTTCAGAAGACCCGTTACCCGTTGTGATTCCGTGGTAGCGGCTGGCGTAGGATCGCTCTTGCTTCCTCCGCAGTGGAACAGTAGCAGGATTCCCGACAGGGCTGAGATAGAAACTATGAATTTAATAAATGTCTTCATTGGGTTGGTCGTTGTTGGTTGGTCGTTGTGGGTTGTTAGTTGGTGGTTGGTCGCGTCACTCTTTTACAAAATGTTTCTGTGCTGTTTTCTCCAGCTGTGATGCCCGGAGAATATACTTGCCTGTGGCATAACGGCTCACATCCAGTGTCACTTCGCTCTTGCCCTGGCCGCTCAATTGGTCAATCGTCTTTCCATTAAGGTCATACACCATCAGGTAGACAGGCTTTGGTTCAAAGCCATTCAACTGAACGGTCAATTTCTCTTTGACTGGATTTGGGAAGAGCAACATATCTTCGTTCATTGTTTTAGCCAGATCACCGGTGATGATGATGACTTGCGCAGCTGATGTCTGACCCACGCAGTCATCCACGGTTGATTTCACGGTGTAGCTCCCCTCCTTTTTCAAGGTGAGTGTGGCGTTCGTTTCTCCAGTGATGGCCGCACCGTTGAAATACCATTGGTTGCCCGTGGAAGTACTTGCGGTCAACAGGATGCTTTCTGAATTTGCTCCGCTCAACGTAATGGTAGGCTTGGCGGGGTTGATGCAGAAACTTCTAGCCACGGTGGTCGCTGCATTAAACGTCCCATTGCCGGCCTGACTTGCCTCTACCGTTTCGCGGCCGGCCTTGACGATGGTGGCCTGGCCGTTTGCAATAGTGATCTTGTCTGACCCAGTCGCATAGCTCACGGTAAAACCAGAACTTGCCGTTGCACCTAATGCAAAGGCTGCATCACCAAGTGTTTTGGCAGCGATGACTCCGAACGTAATAGTCTGGTCCGCCTTGGGTGGCGCAGATGTGGTGACATCAATGGTGTTGCTATTGGCAGACGTGCCACCTACATTCACTGCCCTCACCCGATATTTGTAGGCCGTGCTGGCGGTCAATCCTGTTACCACATTCGTTGTACCGGTCTCTGTTTTGGAATTATAGCCGGCAAGGAACGTCACAAAATTGTCGGTAGAAATATCCACTCGATATGATACTGCTCCAGTCACCGCACCCCAGTTGGCAGTGAACCCCGTAGAAGTGATTGCCGTGGCTGCTGCAGCGACAGGGGCAGCAGGTGTTGCGATCACCGTAGTTACATCAATTAAGTTGCTGTTGGCTGAGGTACTGCTTCCATTCACTGCTCTCACCCTGTATTTGTAAGCAATACCTGCCGTCAATCCCGTGACGACGGATGTAGTGCTGGTTTCGGTTTTCGCACTAAACCCGGTAACGAACGTAGCAAAACCATCAGAAGACACATCAACTTCATACCCTGTTGCGCCAGTCACAGCATTCCAGTTGGCGGTGAAGCCAGTTTGAGTGATAACGCTGGCGGCAACTGCTACGGGTGGTGCTATAACCGTGGTGACATCAATTGAATTGCTGTTGGCAGAAGTGCCTCCTGCATTGACAGCACGGACGCGGTACTTGTAGGCTGTATTTATTGTCAGCCCCGTCACTACATCTGAGGTGCCGGTTTCACTCTTGGAATTAAACCCGCTGACGTAGGTAACAAAATTATCTGCAGATATGTCCAGTTGATAACCTGTTGCACCACCCACTGCATTCCAGTTGGCCGTAAAGCCGGTAGTTGAAACAGCCGTGGCTGCAGTGGCTACCGGTGGAGCGGTAATGGTGGGTGCGCTGATTGTATTGCTGCTGGCAGAAGGACCTGCGCCGCTGACAGCCCTTACCCGATACTGGTAAGACGTTCCGCTGGTCAGCCCGGTAACTATATCAGACAATATGGATACACTCTTCGCTTGATATCCTGAAACAAATGATACGAAGTTGTCTGCAGATACATCCAATTCATAACTCGTTGCTCCTGTAACTGCCGACCAATTGGCAGTAAAGCCTGTGGAGGTAGTGGTTGTCGCCGCGTTGGCAGTGGGTGGAACCAACAGCGTGGTCACCGTAACGGAATTGCTGTTGAGGGACGTTCCACCGCCAACAACCCGCACTCTATAAAAATATGCTGCATTCGGGTTCAAGCCAGTAACAGCCTTTGAATTACCCGTCACGCTGGCGGGATTATACCCAGCGACCAATGCTGTAAAAGTTGAGTTGGTAGAAACATCCAGTTCATAACCTGTTGCGCCGGAAACTGCGTTCCAGTTAGCGGTGAACCCTGCGTTGGAAAGAACGGTGGCACTCGTTGCGAGTGTGCCAGAGAGTCCTTGAGCCACGGTAAAAGTTCCTCGCAAACCAGGAGCAAGACTCTTTACTTTGATCGGATCGGTGATTGTAAAACTTTGAGCTCCCATGCTGTCGAAAAAGCTGGCTCCTGATCGGTTGTGAACCACGATCGGATTGCTTACGCTCAGCAATGAAATAGGGTATTGAAATTCTACATACGAAGCGGTGTCGGCTGCGCTCAAGGTAGTGGTGCTCCAGGCATACGCAAAAGAAGGCAGCACTGAGACGCCGGTGCCCGCTGAAAATGCCGGCCTGGCCTTCACTTGTGTTGTTACTGCGGGTGTTGTTCCTGCAACAGAATAAAATGTGATGGGCAAAAAGTTAGATGCCTTGCCCAGCGGAAAATTCAAATCACCGGTCCCTTTGCGCGTCATGATTCCATCCACGTATGATGCCGTGCTTCCTCCTGTCACGGTTGCGCCCGACGCCAGTGTGATCACATCGGTAGCCGGGGTTATTGTCGTGACAATTCCGTTGGCGAGGTTGAGGCTGTTTGAAATGGTGATGCTTGGCAAAGACACACCAGCTATACCGTTAACTTTCAACTGAGCAAGTTGGGTACCTCCAAGGGTGAATGTTTTGGTGGTAGCATACTTCAATTCAAAACCACCAAGGGAAGAAGGGACATACGTGCCGCTGTTGATAAAGTTTTCGGACGTGATGATGGTACCATTGTTGGCAATAGAAGTGGTGGCGTCACTGCTCCAGGCGCTGTTGGTGCTGACCGTAGCACCATTTGTAAGCGTGAGGATCTGTCCGTTGCTTTGCACCTGCGACCTGGCAGGCCACGCAAAGGTGAGCAGCATGATGCTGATGCATGCGGCAAGGCCTGGACTTCTTGCGAGTCCTGCGTTGCTTTTATGTGTGATTCTTTTCATGATTGATGCGGTTTATGGTTTCGCTATTTCACGTTTACCAATACCTTAATCAATCCTTTACCATTGCCATCAAAATTTTCAAGTGCTTTACCGAGTATGGCCCCCGAAGGAAAAACCCCATCCCCGTTTTTAGAGATTGCCTTCATGGCATGACCTTTTACCGATGAGGTGACCAGCAAGTCTCCCCGTTTGATCGCGCCATTCTCACCGCAGACTTTTGTGGGGATCACGCCCATCACGCCGACCGGCACCATGTCATCTATATTTTCATCAATTCCTGCTTCAGTGAGTATCACACCTGGTTTTGTGGCATACACGCCGGCCACTTTCGTGGAATTGGGCTCATTGCTTTGTTCCATGGTGCGGTCCGTAGATTCGGAGATCACGAGCACATCGCCGGGTTCGTAAGAATTTCTTGCGCCTTTGATGTCAAACATTTCGGCAACGTCGGCGCCGCTGGCTTGCGTGCCTCCGTTGAAGAAGCCTTTGCCAGTTTTGTCGATGCGTGCCACGTTAGCGCTGCTGGATTGAAATAACGCAAGATTCCCGGACGCTCCCGTGTGATTTATCATGAATGTATTGCCGGTGCCATTTGTTGTTGCATAGAGTGCAGTGTTGCCACTTGACGAATTTGTGATTCTGAAGTCTCCAGCGATACCAACGCCATTGGTAGTGCCTGCCACTGCAGAATAAATATTTGCAGCATTATTTATTACAAAATTTCCAGCACCCGAAGTTCCTGTTGTCCAACCAAAGATCGCATTACCAGCTCCATTGGTTTGAGCATATAGGGCGGGTGCATTACTACTTGCATTTGTAATGTTAAGAAAACCGGCAATACCCGTCCCATTTGTTGTTGCATAGAGTGCGGATGCACTACTGCTTGCATTTGCAATGTTAAGAAAACCGGCAGAACCAATCCCATTGGTTGTGCCATATATAGCAGTCTGATTACTAGCAGCATTGTTTATTCTAAAGTCGCCAGCTACTCCATCCGCTTCATTTTGGGCATAAATTGTGGAGGCACTGCCAGTACCCTGCTTCAAGAAATACCCAGCATTTCCCGTCCCTATTGTTAAAACGGACAACGCCTGGGACCCACTGGCAGCGTTATTGATTTTAAAAAAGCCTGCGTTGCCGGTGCCATTGGTAGTTGCGTTGACGGCAGGATTTGCACTGCTAGCCCCATTCAGAAAGTATGAGGCACCTCCCGTGCCAGTTGCCTGGGCGGTAAATGATGCGCCAGTTCCATTGTGCGATGCCACAAGCGCATAAGCAACGCTTGACGGATTGCTAACTACAAATGATCCTGCGGCACCTGTACCTATAGTGGAACTATAAATAGCCGATCCTGTTCCATTTGATGAAACAAAAAGCGCAGCGTTGCCATTCGCCGCATTGTTAATAGAAAACTGCCCCGCATATCCCAATCCGTTGGTTGTGGATTGCAGGCCAGGCAAAACATGAGATGGATTGTTGACAACAAAAACACCCGCCTGACCTGTACCTATTGATGTACCGGATATTGCACCTGCAGAACTGTTGGAAAACCCGTTCAGTGTGATGCCCCATGCACTACCGCCCCATATATATAAAGTGTTAAGATCGGTATCAAAAACTAACATCCCCTTGTCGGCAGCCGCCAATGACATTGCCGTACGCTGGGCGGTGGTAAGTCTCGGTGCCAGAAAGCCCTGATTGATGGAAACCACATCAAGTGCGGCTTTGGGATTTGGCGATGCGGTGCCGACACCAAAAGATTGGGCGTTTACAATAAAGCCCACGAATACAAGGGCGGCAAGAAGCAGGTATTGAAATTTTTTCATAACGGGTTTGTTGAAGTGTTATCAATGTCGAGGCCGATTTTCATAAGTAAATGTCAAGACTTACCCTCGCACAGTCAATACTCACAAAGGAGTATTTATGGGTATCGATAATAGTCCAAAGGCTACCGTTGGTACATATCTTCGGGTCGGCTCAACCTTATTACCTTAGTAAAAACGAATAATTCAAAGGTATTTAACCTTATTACCTTATGGTGACATGAGAATATAAGATAAGAGGGTTTGATTTTCACTGAACGTTACATTCCACAACATTGGGTCAGCGTTTTCCAAAAACTTGTGTCCTTACGGTAGACTCCAAAAGGGGGTATTGGTTTGTCTAACTCCGTTCCAGAAAAGTTAAACAGGGATGAAGTTCATTTGCGTTTTGGTTAAGTTCTCCGAATTTCTCCAGAGCCTTTCTTTCGAGGTCTGCTGTGATTCTAAAATCAGTCTCCTTAATTTTCTGTATTGCTGATCTAACAGATATTAAGCCTCCGCTTAATTTTGCGTCAATTAATATTCCTAAAGTGCCAGAAATTTTTAGTCCTAAGTGTTCGACGTACTTTCTTCCCTTCAGGTCGTCCATTAGGAGAGGCATTGCAGCTTTCAACCCAAAAAATTAGCGTGGGGCTAAAGCCCGATTAAAACTATTTTTGGATAACCACGGCCTTAAGGCAGTGTTTACTATCAGTATTGTCAATGGGCTTTAGCCCCCGTGAATGCGAGGACGAAAAACGGCTTTTCAATAATATTTGGATAATCCTTGAGTGGAATAGGTTGCGTTGAATATTCTCCGATAAAAGGATTGGTCTGCGATGTTTCATTTGGCTGGAAATTGTAAGCTTACTCTGAAATATCAACCAGATGCTTAAAAAACTAAATATTCCTTGACCTTCCCCAGAGATGTTATGTACTTGCAAACATCGACTGAATTTAAGAATTCATTGTACGAAAAACTGCGTATGACTCAGAAGCCCTTCGATACCGCCATAGGAGTATTCTACAGATCGCGGCACCCGAGACGGGGCCGCGAAGACATCCTCGATGAGAACCCATCAATCACCATGGACTTACCGCCAAAAGCCAAAGGCCAACACCCAACAGCCTTCATCAGCATCAAATAAAAAAGCCAACACTCATCGCACCGGCTCTTTTCTAATCTGAAATATTGTCCGACTACATATTCTTAACAACCTCATTCCCAAACTCTGAGCACTTCACCAGCGTAGCTCCTTCCATCTGGCGATGGAAATCATAGGTCACACGCTTTGAGGCGATTGCTTTCTCGAGGCCTTTGTAAA
>JAYVQY010000047.1:0-8691 GCA_043776715.1 Cyclobacteriaceae bacterium
CTCGTGCTCCTGGCAGAGGAAGACAAGCAAATCGTTGTTGGCGCTCGCATGATGGGTGGTGGATTTGGCGGATGCACCATTAATTTAATAACCAAAGGCCAGGAAGATTTTTTTAAAGAAAAGGTTAGGCAAAAATATTTTGCTACTTTTAAAACAGAACCAGGCTTTTACTCTGTGCAACTATCATCAGGTACCCATAAACTAGAAACCTACTAACCACTTTCAGCTTTCAACTTCCCACTTTCAGCTCTAAACTTCCCACTTTCAGCTTTCAACTTCCCACTTTCAACTTTTAACTTCCCACTTTCAACTTTTAATCTCTCCCTCCATGCAAAAACTTCAACTCCTTGACTATCTCGTTTTCCTCTTTTACTTCATGGTGGTTGCTACTTACGGCTATTGGATATACAATCGTAAGAAGAAAGCCCATACAGACTCCAAGGATTTTTTTCTTGCTGAGGGATCGCTTACCTGGTGGGCCATCGGCGCTTCATTGATTGCCTCTAACATTTCAGCTGAACAGATGATCGGAATGTCGGGCTCCGGATTTAAAATGGGACTCGCAATTTCAACCTACGAGTGGATGGCGGCTGCCACGCTCATGATTGTGGCGATATTCTTCATGCCCATTTATCTGAAGAATAAGATCTATACCATGCCTCAGTTTCTTACCCAGCGCTACAGCAGTACGGTCAGTACCATCATGGCAGTTTTTTGGTTGTTGCTCTACGTGATTGTGAATTTGACTTCCATTCTTTATCTGGGATCTCTGGCCATCAGCACAATTTCCGGAATCAATTTCTGGGTTTGTATGATCGGGTTGGCGTTTTTCGCAATCGTCATTACGCTGGGAGGTATGAAGGTGATTGGATACACTGACGTGATCCAGGTCTTCTTTCTCATTTTGGGAGGGTTGGCCACAACCTATCTGGCCCTTGGACTGGTGGCAGAGCATTATAATACTTCTGGCATTGTCAATGGATTTAATCTGTTGATGGACCATGCTGATGATCATTTTCACATGGTCTTGCGACCGGATAATCCGAACTACCTTGACCTTCCTGGCCTCACCGTGTTGATTGGTGGGATGTGGATTGTGAACCTGAATTATTGGGGTTGCAATCAATACATCACTCAGCGCGCACTCGGAGCAAGCCTTCCAACCGCACGCAATGGAATTTTATTTGCAGCGTTCCTGAAATTGTTGATGCCTGTGATTGTGGTATTGCCCGGCATCGCTGCCTACGTATTGCATCAGGATGGGATGTTTCAACAAGAGATGATGGTGGGCAGTGAAATTAACCCTGACCGGGCTTACCCGATTTTATTGAACCTGCTTCCCATGGGATTGAAAGGTCTCGCGTTTGCTGCTTTGACGGCTGCCATCGTGGCATCACTCGCCGGAAAGGCCAATAGCATCTCTACTATTTTCACCCTCGACATCTACAAGAAGTTTTTTAATACAGGCGCATCGGAAAAGAATCTTGTTTTCACCGGACGTATCGCCATTCTGGTTGCGATGATTCTGGCCATCATCATCTCACCCTTTCTCGGCATCGATAAAAAAGGTGGCTTTCAATATATTCAGGAATATACTGGTTTTGTGTCTCCTGGCATATTCGCGATTTTTATCCTGGGATTCTTTTGGAAACGCGCCACCGCCACTGCTGCCCTTGTCACGGCGGTCATCACATTCCCTCTTTCGCTTGTGTTAAAGTTCCTTCCAAAATGGGTAGACCTTTCGGGTCTCAGTGGAATGGGTTTTTCAATACGCAGCACGGAAAGCGGCTTATATGAAATTCCTTTCCTTGACAGGATGGGATTTGTGTTCATAGTATGTGTTACCATCATGGTGAGTTTAAGCTTGCTCGGTCCGAAAGAAAATGAGAAGGGATTAGAGATCGATTCAACCATGTTCAAACCACAGGGAGGATTTGCCGTCGGTGCAGTGATTGTCTTTGGAATCCTTGCAGCCCTCTATACAATATTCTGGTAACCCAACTTAATTTTCAGCTGACAACTTAAAACTTAAGGCTAATTTGGGTCTATGTTTCTAGGTCCATTTTACAATATCCTCCCTTTTATTTTCAGCTTTAAGCTCCTAGCTTTCAGCTTAAAGCTCTCATGAATCGCATCGATCGCCTCACTGCCATCCTCATTCATTTACAGTCCAAGAAGATTGTGAAGGCGGAGGAAATAGCGAAGCGATTTGAAATCAGCTTGCGAACGGTCTATCGCGATGTGAAAGCGCTCATGGAAGCCGGCGTACCCATTGGCTCGGAAGCAGGCACCGGCTATTTTATCGTCGATGGCTATCACCTTCCACCCGTCATGTTCAACCAGGAGGAAGCCAGCGCCATGTTGGTAGCCGGTAAGCTGGTAGAAAAAATGACAGACCAATCTGTAAAGAAGGCATTTGAGTCTGCGCTGTTGAAAATAAAGTCGGTGCTGAATGATTCAGAAAAAGACTACATGGAGATGCTTCAGGCTTCGGTGGAGGTGGGAAGGATACCGATGCCGGAGTCGGAAAAATTCCCGAACAATTTTTTGACCGATATCCAGAAAGCGCTTGTGAATAAGGAAGTGCTTGAGATTGAATACCACTCCACCCAGGAAGCACTCACCCGACGTGAAATAGAGCCGATCGGAATCCAGTATTACAGCGGTGCGTGGCACGTCATTGGATGGTGCCGCCTGCGCAGTGGCTATCGCGACTTCAGGGCCGACAGAATCAAAACGCTCAGCAGCGGTGGAAAAAAATTCGATGGTCGTAATCTGATCAGCTTACAGGAATATCTTCATTCACTCATGCTGTCGCACGAGAATCTTCAAAAGGCGGTGGTGATCTTTGACAAGTCGATCTAGAAAAGCAAAAGATACATCTATGGCTTTGTATCGGAAGAAGACTTGGGCGATCGTGTTCGCATGACGTTCCTGGTAGACAACTTCAATTTACTGGCCCGATGGCTTCTTTCCTTTGGAAAGGCGGTTACCGTAGAGCAACCCGAAAAGCTCATACAGACCATGGTTGAAATGGTAGAAGAATTGCACGAGCATTATCTCCATGACACGATTGCTCAACAGAGATAACCCTTTATCATTTTGCTTCAAAGCGCGCTTAAATGAAATCGATATGAATCAACAATCCACAGTGACCCAATCCGGAAATAAGAGAAGGCAATTTCTAAAGCAGCTGCTCGCTGGATCTGTGGCGACGCTCGCCTATCCTGCGCTCACGAATGCAAATCCTGAATCAAAAAACTTAGCGCTATCTCTTACAGGCGACGTTGGAGACGAGCGCTTTTGGGAAATGGTGAAGAAGCAATTCACCGTTCCACCCAATAAGATGATGGTCAATGCGGCAAACCTTTGCCCCAGTCCTTATTTCATCAATGACCTTGTGATCTCTATGCAGAAAAGCCTTGGGCAGGATGTTTCTTTTCAATTCCGACATCAGTTTAGCGAGAAGCGTGCCAAATCCCTGGAGCTGATGGCGCAATTTATTGGAGTTGGAAAGGAGGAGATCGGCATTGTCAGAAATGCGACGGAAGGAAATACCATCATCGTCAATGGCTTTGACTTCAAGGCCGGCGATGAGATCATTCTCTGGGAACAAAACCATCCTTCCAATGGCATTGCATGGGAGCAAAGGGCCAAACGATCTGGTTTCATCATTAAAAAGATTGCCGTACCCGCTTCGCCACAATCGCCTGAGGAGTTACTCGCCCCCTTTGCAAAGGCGATCACTTCAAAGACTAAGCTGATTTCGTTCTCGCACATCTCCAACACGAGCGGTATCGCCCTTCCGGCCAGGGAGATTTGCCAACTCGCGAAATCAAAAAACATCCTTACACTCGTGGATGGGGCGCAGTCGCTAGGAATGATGGATTTGAACTTGAAGCAAATTGGATGTGATTTTTATACCGCCAGCACACACAAATGGCTGATGGGCCCATTCGAAAATGGAATCTTATACGTCAGCAAAGAGCATGTCGCCCGACTGTGGCCGAATGTCATCAGCGCAGGTTGGAAAGAGACCGGTGTAACAGTAGATGAAAAACTCTGCGTGCTGGGTCAACGAAATGAGAGCACACCTTTTGCGTTGCCAGAGACGCTGGAATTTCATCAGACGATCGGCAAGAAGAACATTGAAGACAGGGTGAGGAAGTTGTGTGACTATTTGAAAGGGCAGATAAAGACAAAAATTCCGCAAGCAACTTTTGGTTCACCTCTTGCGCCTGCTATGAGTGGTGGCATCGTCAGTGTGAGTTTTCCGGGGAAACAATCCTCGGAGATCTACCAGAAACTATACGAGGTGCACGGCATCGCATGTTCTGCTACCGGTGGCGTGCGCCTCTCTCCCCACATCTACAATACGATCAATGACATAGACAAAATCACAGATGCACTCACAACATTAACTTTATAAATTTTGAGAATCGTCTCATCAGTTGTGTGTCTTCGCGGTTTTTTGATGTCTCAGCAAAAATACCGCGATCTTCAATTGTAATTCAAGGTGCTATCGGTCGGGAATTGCTCAATTCGTTCACAGCGATATTTTATTTTTTATGCATTTCATAAGTAAGATTTGAAGATCGCGCCGAGATGTGACCGCGAAAACCTACCCCATTAGGTGGTTCAAAATATTTTGAAATTCTCTTTTCCTACTGACATAGGGTTGTCACCCACCCATGGTTGATTAGTATAAAATTTAATCCCTATGCAAAACCAAGAATTGCCTGTAATAAAGGAAGTGAAACCCATAAATTTTCTATTCTTCCGCACAGAAACCAATCTCAGCGGACTCGCCAATCTGATTCCGGTCGCCAAGGCATTGTTTCGGGAAGCGGTGAATAATGACTTGCACATTACAGGACCGGTCCAATGGCATTATTTTGGATTCACTGGCGATCCAAATCAATCATTTGCGATAGAGATTGCACTACCTGTGGATCAGGTCAAGGAAGGATATGATGGAACCTTTCATTTTAAGAGGACAGGAAACTTCAAGTGCGTCACCACCATTCATGAAGGTATTTGGTCCGATATGCCTTTGGCTTATGGAAGATTGATGAAGTTTATGGAGATGAACGGATTTGAAGGATCTGGCGTAAACCGGGAAGTTTACCTGAATGTGGATTTTATGAATCCTGAGGCGGGAATTACGGAGATTCAAATAGGCATCCATTGATATGGAAGTGCTGGTATTTACAACATCGGTACGTTCCCACGATCATGTGCATAAGCTGTCTCCTTTATTAGACGCTTTCGCTGGCACAGGGAAATGGAATTTTGCATTGGATGATGAGGATAGGATTCTACGCATCGCTTCGAATGATGTTGAGCCCGTTGATGCCATGAGACTGTTGCGTGAGCATGGTTTTGAATGTAAGGAACTTGAGAATTTAAATTACTAGCGATGAGGAAATTGATCCTGGGAGTAGCGGTAAGCCTGGATGGTTTCATCGAAGGCCCCAAGGGAGAATATGATTGGTGTTTCACCGATCAGGATTATGGCATGGCTGACTTTATCAAACGAATTGATGCAATTTTTATGGGTAGAAAAACCTATGAGCAAAGCCTGACGATAGGAATTCAGAATCCATGGAAAGGAACGACAACTTACGTCTTCTCCCATTCAATAAAGGAAATAGAAGCGAGGGACACCATTCTAATTTCAGGTGATGTCAAGCCAAAGGTGGTGGCGATCAAGAAGGAAGAGGGAAAAGACATATGGATGTTCGGCGGCGCGGAGTTAACCGTCGCATTGATGAGCGATGGACTTATCGATGAACTCTGGCTTTCCGTCCATCCCGTCTTGCTGGGAACCGGTAAGCCCTTGTTTAATGGATTAAAAAAGAGAATTAAAACGAAACTGATCGACTCCAAAACATATAATACCGGTCTGGTTTCTCTAAAATATTCAGTCCAAAATTTGTAAACCCTCAAACAATGACAAACGATCTGATCTTAGAAATTTCAACCAGCATCCATGCACCCAAATCTAAAGTATGGGATGCGCTCACCAATCCTGCACAAATAAAAAAATACATGTTCGGAACAGATGCTTCTTCCGATTGGAAGGTTGGGAGTGCCATTACGTTTCGTGGCGTGTGGGAAGGTAAGCCTTATGAAGACAAGGGGACCATCCTTGAAATGATCAAAGAGAAAACGTTGAAGTATAACTATTGGAGCAACTTTTCCGGCGAACAGGATGAGCCTGCCAATTATAGCAACATCACCTACCGGTTATCTGAGACATCCGGCAAAACGGAATTCACTTTGATCCAGGATAACTTCAAAACAAAAGTGGCGCGCGATCATTCAATTAAGAACTGGAGTTTGATCATGCAGACAATTAAGGACTTATTGGAGGGATAGGTCTTCGTCTTTTTGAGTGTGTTCTTAATAATTTAGATACATCGGCTAAATGAAAGCGGGTCTTCGCGGCCCGTCTCGGGTGCCGCGATCTTCAAGTTTAGCAATGAAATGAAAAGTCGATCGATTTGAATAAATCGAGAAATACTCGACAGTTAGAACCTTGAATTAGAGTGGTAGGTCGCATTATTTTTTGATGCGACATCAAAAAACCGCGAAGACATTTCCAAGGCGACTTCATATCATATTGATGAACTAAAAACTCCATAAATAGCCAGTATCTTTGTCTGGTGGAAATGGAAGAGAAAGTATTGGTTGTCGAACAGGTTTTTAAGAACCTGGATGGCGCAATCTTGAAACTTCAAAATTCTTCCACGCTTCACTGCAAAGCAGCTTGTGGCAAGTGTTGCTTCAAAGCAGACATAGAGGCTACCATCCTTGAGTTTCTTCCTTTCGCATACTATTTATATCAACAGGGAAAAGCAGAAGCATGGTATGAGAAAGTGAAGGCAAGTGATTCGTCTATTTGCTTAATCCTCAATCCAACCCAGTCGGGAGCAGGCCTCTGTTCTGAATACACATACCGTGGTTTGATATGCCGGCTATTTGGTTACTCTGCCCGAACGAATAAGTATGGAAAACATGAGTTGGTGACCTGTAAGATTATCAAGACTGAACAATCAGGAGCGTATGAGCAGGCCGAAGCAATCATTGAAGGCGGCGGCCCGGTGCCGGTGATGAGCGATTATTACATGCAGCTTAGTGGAATTGACATGGAACTCACAAAAGATTTTTATCCGATCAACCAGGCGATTCAAAAAGCGTTGGAAACGGTACTGCATTATTATGAGTATCGTTCGGCCTCACAGTAAACTTATTCTTATGCTGACGCGGTGTCGGACGCTATGGGTTCTTAGCAGTGAAGACTTCACCAACTTTTTTCACAAAAGTGGAGATGGCCGTCGAATAGGCCGGTCGCGTTTGCGGGCGCAGGGTCACTGAAAAGGAGGACACAAGATTGGCATTGTGTAGAAAGGTGGAGATGATGATGACCAGGGCCACCGCAATGCCCAGTGCCAGTATCCAAATCCGGTAGGAGAGTCCTTTCATAGTGCCCGACAGATTACAAACATGATACCATCTTGAAAACTATTTGAATTCGGGCTTTTTGAGGGTGTTTTGATAAATATTTGTTCAATCCTGAACACTCTTTTATCCTTTTCGTACATGAATACCGAAAGTGGTCCTTTTGGTTACTTCCTTGGCCATATAAATTATTAAGGTTTTTGAGAACCTCTTTTCTATTTACATTTGTTGGTGATTTAAGACGAGAATTACATGATCATGAAGAAATATCTTTTTTTAGCGGTGATGGCGATTTCCAGTCAGGCTTGGGCTCAGGAAAGCCATGATGGGCCTGTCAAATGGATGTCCTTCGAGCAGGCCATAGAGCGGTCCAAGTCCGAGAAACGTAAGATTTTCATTGACGTCTATACCGACTGGTGCGGCTGGTGCAAAGTCATGGACAAAAATACCTTCAGCGAAGCGCAGGTAGCCAAGATTCTGAATGAAAAATTCTATCCAGTTAAGTTTGATGCTGAACAAAGAGAAGATATTGTCTTCAGCGGCAATACATTTAAGTTTGTCCCCTCTGGCAACAAAGGCACACACCAGTTGGCCATGGCCCTCCTAAACAACCAGCTTGCTTACCCGACGGTTGTTTTCCTGGACGAAGAATTCAGAATGATTCAGCCCTTGCAAGGATATCAGAAGACAGAAGAATTTCATAAGATCGCCCAGTTTATTGGGGATGATCACTACAAGAGCATGAAGTGGGCCGACTGGCAGGGTGTCTACAAATCACCCTATGCTTCCACGGGCGGAGGAGGTTCAGGAAATTAGTCGTTAGACCAATCTTAAAGCGCAATAAAAAAACCCTCATCACTGAGGGTTTTGTATTTTGAGGCTTAGGGTATTGTTAGGCATGGTTAATTTCCCTGTCCTTTTTCCTTCTGTTCTTTTTCTACTTTTTTCATATCCACGTAAGCGAGTGCGTTCACAAATCCGAACAGCACTGCAACGATGATCACAAATACATTGGCGCCACTTCCGACTACTTGCTCAAACATAAATTCGTTGTTTTTAACCATTCAAAGGTAACAGATCATTCCAAACCACAAAAACTAAATGCACTTTAAAATGAGGTTTGGGTCACCGGCTGATTAGATTCCCAGGGCAAACGCATCTAAATACTAAGGACTTGTTCAAGATATTCATTGCTCCAGCCAGCTTTAAGGCGTTTTCCTTTGATGC
>JAYVQY010000048.1:0-8504 GCA_043776715.1 Cyclobacteriaceae bacterium
CAATCTTCAAGTGAGCCCTATGAAATTGGACATAAGGACCAATGAGTGGATCGATGTTGCGCCACCCAATTTCATATCTACTTATCCGAAAATTGCCTCCATTACCAAAACAGGTTTTTCAATTCTGACAAAATTGGATGAGCCAGGAAAGACATTCTTCGTGGTGTTGGAGAAAGGTTCCGTTGCCCCGACTTCAATACAAGTGAGCAGCGGACTGGATGGGAATGGAAGTGTACTGAATAGTAATTTGATTGGGACGATCAGTGTCAATACTGCTCAGGTGGAATTTTCTGGCCAGGTGAATAGCTTGAATCCTGAATCCATGTATGATTTGTATGTCGTGGCTCAGGATGACGCGGGCAACTTGCTGGAGGTCCCCTCAAAAATTACCGTTACAACAGAAGCAATGAAGGTCCATCAGACAATTGCTTTTGATGTATTGGCAACAAAAACTTTTGGTGATACGCCTTTTGATTTTGCGGCAACCTCTTCTTCAGGCATGGCAGTAAGTTACACCAGTTCTGATCCAACTGTTTTGCTCATCAACGGTAAGACTGCCACAATACTTAAGTCGGGTTCGATTGTAATTACCGCAAGTCAAACAGGAGATGAATTGTTTTATCCTGCCACGGACGTAACGCAGAATCTCGACATTAGCAAAGCAAATCAAGTAATTACGTTTAATCCAGTTCAATCCAAATCCTTTGGTAGCCCTGCTCTTACTTTGATGGCTGGAGGTGGCGCTTCTGGTCAGCCCGTTACGTTTACAAGTTCAAACACTGGTACCGCAATAATAAATGGAAACTTGCTCACGATTGTAGGCGTGGGAACAACCACGATCAAAGCGGCGCAGGCTGGAAATGAAAATTATAACGCTGCCATTGATGTTTCTCAGCCCTTCACCGTCAATAAGGCCAACCAGATGATCACGTTCAATGCTTTACCTGCAAGCATTTTTGGCGACACACCATTTGAGCTGGTTGCCACTGGAGGAGATTCTGGAGTTCCGATTATTTTCACAAGCTCAAAACCGAGCGTGGCGGCAATCATTGGCAACACGGTGACTATTGTGGGGCCAGGTACGTCCAAAATTACGGCAAGCCAGGCCGGCAACACAAATTATAGTGCTGCGGCGGACGTCGCGCAAACATTATCGGTGAGCAAAGCAGATCAGACCATTGCGTTTGGAGCACTACCACCTGTAACTTTTGGAGACATTCCTTTTAATTTGACTGCCAGCGGCGGGCGATCCGGTCTTCCCGTGACAATCACAAGCTCTAAACCAAGCGTTGCCACAATAAACGGCAACACGGTAACAATCATTGGAGCGGGTACCTCTACAATTACCGCGAAGCAGGTAGGCAATGCAAACTACAACGCCGCTGTGGATGTCATACAAACACTAACAGTTAATAAGGCAGGTCAATCAATTAGTTTCAGCACGGTTCCGCAAAAAACTTTTGGAGATGCTCCGATTAGTTTGTCTGCTGCAGGCGGTGCTTCCGGTCTTCCTGTAACGTTCAGCATTTCAAGTGCTGGAGTTGCAACGGCGAGCGGCGCCACTTTGACAATCGTTGGAGCCGGCATTGCAACCATCATTGCAAAACAGGCCGGAAATACAAACTACAATGCTGCAACGGAAGTGACCCAGACTCTTATAGTGATAAAAGCAAGTCAATCAATCTTATTCACCGCCCTTGCTGCAAAGACCTTCGGAGATCCTTCGTTTTCTTTGATTGCTAAAGGTGGTGGTTCTGCGTTACCCGTCACGTTCGTTAGCTCCAACACGGGGGTCGCCTCCATCAGCAATAGTACTTTAACCATGGTGGGTGCTGGCACAACTACAATAACCGCCATTCAGTCAGGCAATGGTAACTACAGTGCGGCCGACAACGTGACCCAGATTCTCACCGTGAATAAAGGGAAACAGTCCATCATTTTTTCCTCCATTGCAGACAAACAGTTTGGTGACCCTTCCTTTACGGTGACGGGTACGGCCAGTTCAGGTCTGCCGATAAACTTCACGACAACATCGGATAAGATTTCCATTAAGGAAAATCAGATCGCAATCATAAAGCCGGGCCGGGTTAGCGTCACCGCGAACCAGGCGGGGAGTGCGTCATTCAATCCGGCAACATCCATAGATCAAAGTTTTTGTGTCAAACCACAGAAGCCGGTGATTGCCATTTCTGAAAACTCTGAGGCGGCAACGCTTACCTCCAGCAGCGGGTCGGGAAATCAGTGGTATATAAATGGAGAAGCCATCAGTGAGTCGACAAAATCAATGCTCACCGCTGTGCATGAAGGAATATACAAAGTGCAGGTAACAGAGGATGATTGCGTTAGCGAGTTCTCGGAGGGCATGCCAATCATCATCACCGAAGAATCGGCACCCTCGCAGGGTAAAATCAAGGCTTACCCCAATCCCGTCGTCGGCCATTTGGAATTGCGGGGCCTTGAAGAATTAGAAACCGCGCAAATATTTGATATGGCAGGTGCTATGACTTCGATTGTATTGGAAAAGAAAGGTGAATACCATTTGGCAGATGTAAGGGGTTTGGCCAAAGGTGTTTATGTGTTAAGAGTAAACAAGCGTAACAAGATTCATCAAATAAAATTTGTCAAGGAATGAACAGTCAAAAAATAAAATCGAAAAGCCTTGGGGCATTGCCAAAGCTTTGGAGCGCACTTTTAATCATACTAACCTTGCAATGGATCGGTTGTCAGGAAAAGAAGAGCGATCCTTCTCCTTCTGTCTTGGATGAAACGAGGACCAAACTAATGGCCAACCACTGGAAGATTCAAGATGTCAGTGTGGATGGAGTGGATCAGACGCCTATTTATAAAGGCATCACCATCCATTTTGGCGAATCAAGTTTCGCGACATCAAATGGCGGCGCCGTGTGGCCGTCCTCTGGTACCTGGTCTTTTACAACCGATGATGGCACCTTCATGAAGCGCGACGATGGTGTTGAAATAAAAGTGGAGGTGACTGAGGCAAAATTAAAGTTGTCATTGCTATGGATGAAGACAACTTTTGGAGGGGGAAAGCTAAATTCAGTAAAAGGATTGAATGCATTCACTTTTGTAAAATGAACGATACGTTCTCCTGAATGTTCGCGGTTTTTTGATGTCTCAGCAAAAATACCGCGGTCAAAGCCCTGCTTTATTGGGCCATCGATCAATTAAGAATCTCCAGCATGTTCACCACCGTTATCGCTGCCTCTTCACCCTTGTTTCCGTATTTGCCACCGGCACGCTCCATGGCTTGTTTTTTATTCAATGTGGTGAGAACGCCGAAGGCAACCGGCTTCTTTGTCTCCAGATTGACTTTCATAATGCCGTTGGCGACAGCCTGGCAGATATAATCAAAATGAGGTGTGTCGCCTTGGATCACACAGCCGAGACAAATCACAGCGTCAATATTTTTTTTATTCGCCATCCATTGGGCTCCCAATGGCAGCTCAAAACTTCCTGGAACATTTTTTCGGATGATATTGGCTCTCTTGACACCCAACGAGATCAAGCCGTGAAGTGCACCTTCATAAAGGGCCTCTGTGACATCCTCATTCCATTCTGCCACGATGATGGCGAACCTCGTTTTCGTAAGGTTTAGTTTACTTTTTCCTGATACAGATTTCAGTGTACCTGCCATAGTTCTTTAGGATAATTGTTGTTTATCGCCAATATTTAGTCAAAGGGACAAGCGCGGGGCCCTTTAGACTAAAGGCGCGTGCGGTAAAGCAGTTTGTGCTTCATAGCGTGCCTCGAAGGTTTGCTTTTACATCATCCCAGGTAAGCACGTCTAATGGATTTGATCGATATGATTTGAAGCGCTCATCTAAGATTTTCTTATGCCCATCTGTCAATTCATATTCATCTTCGCGCTTATGTGCTGTAAGCATTCCATATTTGAGTTTGATGGCGCGATCATCGGCCTGTTCAATATAGTCGTGGAGTTCAAGTCGTTTTTGAATGGTACTCATGCGAGTAAACGGGATTTATGCAAACCATTAAATCTTTGCATTCTTCTTAACGTTCTTTGCGCCTTTGCGTGAAAAAATCAAAAGACATGCGTAACTCAAGCTATTAAAGTTACAAAATAATAAGTTTTGCTTCTTCAACTTCCCCTAATACAACAGGCTTTAGGTTACAAATTCCCCTCCAGCCGTGCTTTATATTTTCTTGCGTTCTGATAGTCGCTGCTCTCCCAATATTCATCAATCACACGCTGATAAATTTTGATGGCTTTGTCGTTCTGGTTAGATTTCTCCAACGCCAGACCTGCCTTCATCAGATAGGTGGGGGTAAAAAACTTGTTAGGCTTGTGATTAGCAGCCTTGCTATAATATTCTGCTGCTTCCTCATATTTCTTTTGCTCCATGTACGCATCGCCAAAAAGGCTAAAGGTGCGGGCTTGTACCAGTTCATCGCTTGATTTAAAATCATCGAAATAATACACAGCCAACTGGGGCTTCTGCTGCTTCATACAAATGACACCTGCATAATAGTTGGCGAGATTTCCGGCATCCGTCATAGAATAATCCTGAATGATTTGCTTGAAGCCAAGGTTGTTGCCATCTCCTTCCATCGCCAGGTCAAGGCTGTCAGCCTCAAAATAGCGAACCGCCATAAACATTTCTTTCTGGGCCTGTTCATCCTGGCTGCCGCTCCAATACCTAAATCCGAAATACGCGCCAGCGATTAGTACAATCACTCCCAATACTCCGAACACGATTTTAGGATTTTGTTCAATCCAATGTTCTGCGCCTTCTACTTTTTCAGCAAGTACCTCTGCATTTTCCAGCAATTCCTTCTTTTCTTCGTTTTTTGCCATGATTATTTACAAATAATGCCCGCTCTCCCGATAATCATCGGGGCATTAATCGGGGCTGCAAAACTAAATATTCGGGATCATTAAACAAACCGCCTTTTGGGTCTTCTTGGCCTAGCTGAGGACCCGTGCTTTAGATTACAGTTCCCTGCGGATCCAGAAGCAGGCATCCCGATAGATCGGGTCGTTTGCCTACTGCCTTTACTTACTGCCTACTTTCAGGAGGCACTAGTCTAATATAAAAGGATAATCAGCCTCCACGTAAATGTCAGTCAAGGCTTCTTTGGGATCGGGGTAGTTGGATTCCTCCGCGAACTTTACGCTCTCATCGACCTGGGCATGCACCCTCCCCTCGATCACATCAAGTTCAGCCTGGGTTGCAAATTTCTTTTCGAGAATGGTATTCCTCACAACCTCCACCGGGTCCCGCTGTTTGTATTCATCCACTTCATCTTTCGTGCGGTACTTTTGTGGATCGGACATCGAGTGGCCTTTATAACGGTAGGTCCGGAACTCCAATAAGGTGGGTCCCTCACCACTCCTTGCCCGCTCGGCTGCTTTCGCAACAGCGACATGTACGGCCTCCACGCTCATCGCATCTACAGGCTCGGAAGGCATATCATAGGCATCACCCAAAGTGTAAAGATCGGTGACATTCGAGGTGCGCTTCACCGATGTGCCCATCGCATAGCCATTGTTTTCAATTACGAAAATCACAGGAAGCTTCCATAGCATCGCAAGGTTGAGCGACTCATGAAAAGAACCCTGGCGTACGGCGCCGTCACCCATGTAGCAGATGCAGAGGTTGGTGGTCTTGTTATATTTTTCCGCGAAAGCGATCCCTGCCCCCAGAGGAATCTGACCCCCGACGATGCCGTGACCACCTACAAAATTCTTTTCCTTGTCGAAGATGTGCATGGAGCCCCCCTTGCCTTTCGTGATGCCGGTTTCCTTCCCATAAAGTTCTGCCATGATTGCTTTTGGATCGGTGCCCAGGCCAAGAGGATGGGCATGGCACCGATAGGCAGTGATCCACTTGTCATCTTTCGTAAGGGCAGTAATGGCACCCGCTGCACAAGCTTCCTGACCGATGTACAAATGACAAAAGCCCCTGATCTTTTGCATGCCATAAAGCTGGCCAGCCTTGTCCTCAAACTTTCGCATGAGGTACATCATTTCATACCACTTCAAATAAGTCTCTTTTGAAAACTCTGTTTTATTTGCGCTTTTGGGTTTGGCTTGGGCAGTGCTGGGCATATCGATTACTTTTGATGCTGCGAAAATAACCCTGAATTTTTCAATTCCCAACTGGGGCATTTCAAATCGTCATGGTCATTGTTGAGTGGGGGCGGAAAGCACATTCACAGCATGGATGATAACCCTGGCCTTAAGGATAGGGTCATGCAAAAAAAATGGTCCTAATCGGGCTATAGTGAAGAGTCAAATTGATATACACCCAACCATTGTTACGGTAATTCTATATTGACGTTTTGAGCTCAAGCAGAGCGCAATCAATGGTCGTAGCCAAGCGTTGCCTACTGATCCCGATAGCCATCTGGATTGCCTACTGCCTTCGGGTTCTGCATTCAAATAAGTAATCTTAATTTTAACCCGGCATTCATTCGAAAAAAAGCATGGTACTCAAAAAACTTCATTTGATAGACTTTAAGAACTATGCGGACACTCAGCTTGAGTTTCAGGGATTGGTCCAATGTTTCCTGGGTAAGAACGGGAGTGGCAAAACGAATCTTCTGGAGGCCATCCACTACCTGTCATTCACCAAAGGGAGTTTCCACACCCACGATTTGTCGAACGTCCGTCATGGACAGCATCAGTTTTTGATTGAAGGCCTCTTTGAAAAAAACGGAAAGAAATTTGAAGTGAATTGCTCGTTCTCCGTTGAGCGAAAAAAAGTAATCTCCGAAAACGGCGAAGCCTATGGCCGCTTCTCTGAACACATTGGTAAATACCCGCTGGTGCTGGTGGCACCCAACGACATCGACTTGATCTGGGACGGAGGAGAGGTGAGGCGAAAATTCGTTGATACACTTTTATCCCAGACGGATAAAGTATACCTGGAAAACCTCATCCTCTACAATGCCCATTTGCGGCAGCGCAATAGTTCGTTAAAGATGTTTGGGGAGCGGGGTGTTGTCGACAGAGATTTGATCGCCACCTACGATGAAAAAATAGTGGCTGCCGGAAACATCCTTTTTCGCAAGCGTTCAGACTTCATTGTCTTGTATCAGAAACTCCTGTCCAAACGTTATGAATTTTTGTCCAACACAGCAGAAGTTGTTGAGGTGACCTATGCATCAGATCTGGACGAAGTCAATTTCAAAGATGAGCTGATTCAAAACCTTGAGCGCGATCTAGCAGCAGGTCGGACGACAGTGGGAATCCACCGCGATGATTTTTTATTTACCATCAACGCACATGAGCTGAAGCGATTTGGTTCACAAGGCCAGCAAAAATCATTTTTGATTTCTTTGAAGCTTGCGGAGTTTGACTATTTGGTTTCTATAAGTGGAACAAAACCCTTGTTGCTCCTCGATGATATTTTTGACAAGCTAGATGATGAGCGCATCCATCAACTGATGAAGCTCGTGACAGGCGGCGCCTTCGGTCAGATTTTTATTACGGATGCGAGACCGGGTAGGAGTTTGGAAGTACTGAAAGAAGCAGGTGTAAAATCGCAGAATTTTTTGGTGGAGGAGGGGAAGGGGGTGGTTAGGTGTTGAGGATCTAGGCACCTGGTATCTGGTGGCTGGTATCTGGGTTGCACGGCTGAACCTTCGACCAATAAATGAATTATGCGTACGTTTTATGAGCTGCTATCTGGTATCTGGTGGCTGGTATCTGGGTTGCGCGGATGAACCTTTGACCGAGTAATGGATTATGTGTACGTTTTATGAGCTGGTATCTGGTGGCTGGTGGCTGGTATCTGGTATCTGGGTTGCGCGGATGAACCTTTGACCGAGTAATGGATTATTGTTCGATCCAATCATCACAATTAGTCCGAATAAGGACATAGTAAAGTTCTTTCCTGTAAACTCATCCCACTGATAAATCACCGTGATTTCTCCTGGCCAATCTGGTACGATTATGCGTTCACCTTATGAGGATTGTCTTTTCTGTACTGGCGATTGATCTCCCTTAGGGCAAACAGTAAGAATGTAATAAATCCCATGCTCAGAATGCTGAGCATGATTATTGGGATTATTTCAGAGTCGAGGTTCATTTCATTTTCTCAATTAATGAATCGTTATTTCTGTACAATTTCACAATCATCCAAATTATAACAAAGGTCACCAATAATCCGAAGAAAGACAAAATGAAGTTCTTTCCGGTAAAGGCATTCCACTGGTATATCAACGTGATTTCCCCGGAAATAGCGGCCAAAACAGTTAATGCTAAAACCTTGATGATTTCAGTATTGAATTTCACTTTCTCCAGGATGTACAGCCGATTGTCCATTTAAAATTCAGTAAATCAAATTTACAATCTGCGATCAGGTCTGACACAACCTTTAGTCACAGGAATTCAGGACGATTTCTAAATCGCCCGATTCGCAGAGTCCCCGAGGCGGTCTTAGGATAACCCACATTTCAAGGAGAGTCATGGATTATATAGCCTTCTAAGAGAGTGTTAAAATAATTTAGGCCTTTCC
>JAYVQY010000049.1:0-2173 GCA_043776715.1 Cyclobacteriaceae bacterium
AGGCTTGTAGCTGAAATAACCCCGTGCTTAAGCACGGGGTTATTGGGTAGCTTTCGAAAAAGGGCTTTAGCCCAAGAGGCAAAAGTGTCGTACACCCAAGAAGGGGAGACATAGCCGAAAATAGAGAATTTGCTTTGAGGTGCATCAAGCAAGAGACTTTGGTTGGCTGCGGGGACGAACAAGGGCTTCAGCTCCGATCATCCAGACCACACTCATAGAAAATCTGATCACTCCAATCACGAAAAGGGTACTATCGGAGTCGTTCAAAAGAGGCTCAACCCAGAGCTAGACATTTACATTTTACATTCATGCATTATAAGAATCTAAAATGTAAAATGGAAAAGTCTGAATGTAAATGTTAAGACAACATTAGCTCCGCCACCTGGATCAGTGGCTCCATGATCACCTTCGACTTGATGGAGTTTGATATCAGGCAATTCGCTTCCGACTTCTGCAATACTTTCAATGCCCGCTCACGATCTTTCTCCTCTTTGATCACCACCACGGGTTGCAGCAACACTTCTGTCATCAGAAATTTTCCATCCACCTGTTCCAGCTTGCCTTTTGACTGGCAACGGAAAGAAATAAATTCCAGCTTTGAATTCTCGGCCACGGAAAGAAAGGTTGTCATCAGGCAACTGCTTACCGCTGCGGTGAAAAGATGCTCAGGCGACCAGATCCCAGGAATCCCTTTCGGAAATTCAGGAGGTGTGGCCACTTCAATACAACCCGTAGAAGCTTGATTCTCTTTTTGCAACTCTGGCGAGCACATCATCCCCTTCCGGTCGTGGCTCCAGGCAATGTCGACATGATACTCGTGTGACTCCATAACCTTTAGATTTTATGCTTAAGCGCGGACCAACTTCCTCCATTAAACACTTTTTGATAGCCACTCGATTCCAGAATGCTCTTGGCAGTGGCGCTTCGCATTCCGGACGCGCAACATGTGATGATTGCTTTTTGCTTATCGGGTAACGCGTTTAGTTTTCCTTTGAGTTGATCCACGGATATATTAATCGATCCTGCTATGTGACCGCCCGTGTATTCGCCTTTCGACCGAACATCCAGGATTAGGGCGCCTTCTTTCATGAGTTGTGAATAATCTACAGACGGTCCAAAACCAAGAGCTTTCTTTATTGAATTGATCATATTGAATATTATTAATGAATTATTGTTCGGATTGAAACATACTCAGGAACAGGCCGCCCATGGCCGCGCCATACAATGTTGAGTTGATCGGGTTTGAAGTGATTGGGCATGACCCTGAAGTGCAGCCAACAAAATTCCAATACAAATAACCACCCAGGCTCCCAATCACAGCTCCCGATGCTGGAAGTAAATACTTCTTAATTTTTTGCATGTTCTTTTCTTCTTAGTGTGCTGAGACCAAATGGCAAATACAACGGACAGAAACTAATGAAGCTGGTGAGGACGAAAACAGCAGAAAGCACCATCAGTACTATTCCAATTGTGCCAGTGATCGTTCCAGTAAAATAAAGTGCTGCAAATGCCAATGCGAGGATCACCCGGATCGTGCGGTCGGCTAAACCCATGTTCTTTTTCATACTTATTATTTTTTAAACAAAGGTCGGGCCTGATTATTCAAGAATATGTGATTATTGTCACATAAGTGAAATTTTATTTCTGGAAAGCTTTATGAGGCCTGCATGCTCCATCTGTTTTACGATGCGCGAAATCACCTCCCGGGTTGAACCCAGTTCGTCAGCAAGCTGCTGATGGGTAATCTTGACATCTTTTGTATGAAAAAGCTCTGATTTCTGTTTTAGCAAATGCAGCACCCGCTCGTCCAGCTTGTGAAAAGCTATTGCGTTAACCACCGATAGAAGTTCTTCAAACCTCTTGTGGTAAAGTTTAAATATAAAATCGGTCCATTCAGGAAACTCTTTGATCCATTCGCCTGCTTTTTCGACCGGAATCAGGAGCACCTCTGCTTCTTCTTCCGCTACGGCGCTTACCTTGCTCGTCTCATGGTGAATACCTCCAAGGAATGACATGATGCAGCTTTCTCCTGCCTGGATATAATACAATAGCATCTCTCTTCCACTTTCGTCAGTTCGCATCACACGAAGCGTTCCTTTCAGCACGATGGGAATTGCACTGATGGATTGTTCATCTTTTAGAATCACGGAGCCAGCGGGAAAGACTCTTACTT
>JAYVQY010000050.1:0-29999 GCA_043776715.1 Cyclobacteriaceae bacterium
CAGGGCAGACGCATCTAAATTTTTGATGGAAATGGTTGTTTGGTTAACTTACCCTTCCAAAAACAATGGAGAGCCCGCTACGATTTTTTGCGGGGATAAAAGATCCCCGTGTGGAGCGCACGAAAGACCATTTGCTTGTTGACATCATTTTCATAACCATTTCGGCAGTGATCTGTGGAGCCGAAACATGGAACGACATTGAGGCATTTGGAAAAGCTAAGCAGGATTGGTTGAAATCATTTCTGAAGTTGCCCAATGGCATCCCTACCCATGATACATTTAACCGGGTCTATGCTGCCCTTGATGCCAAGGAATTGAGTGAGAACTTTTTAAACTGGACCCAATCGGTAACCCGCCAGACAGACGGAGAAGTGATCAGTATCGATGGCAAAGCTTTACGGGGTTCGCGTCACCATGGCAATAAGAGCATAGTCCACATGGTCAGTGCGTGGGCGAGTGTCAACAACATCGTCTTAGGTCAACAGAAAGTGGATAGCAAAAGCAATGAAATTACAGCTATTCCGCCCTTATTAGCGGTTTTAGCTTTAAAAGGGTGCATCGTTACGATAGACGCCATGGGATGTCAAAAAGATATTGCTTTGGCTATTGTGGATAAAGAAGCTGACTATATTCTTGCCGTGAAAGGCAACCAGAAAGAACTCCATGAGCAGGTACAAGAATCCTTTCGGTTTATCCAACCCGACAGTGTTGCCCAAGAAATAGATTTAGGGCATGGCCGAATCGAGAAACGCATGTGTTCGGTGATCCATGATTTGTCTATGATTGAGCAAAAAGACCAGTGGACAAAATTACATAGCCTGATAAAAATTGATGCTGAACGCCAAATCAAATCCACAGGTGAATCACAAAAAGAAACGCGATATTATATCAGCAGTCTACAGACCGATGCCCAACAAATAAACAGTTGTGTTCGCAGTCACTGGAAAATTGAAAACTCTTTGCACTGGGTTTTAGATGTAGCCTTCCATGAAGACCAAAGCCGGAAAAGAGCCGGCAGTGCAGCCGAAAATTTCAGCGTCATCAACCGTATTGCCCTGAACTTATTGAAAAATGAAGTGACCACTAAGCAAGGCATCAAAGGAAAACGCCTTAAAGCTGGCTGGAGCAATGAATATCTTGAACAAGTCCTTAGTATTTAGATGCGTTTGCCCTGCCTTATGACTAGGGAATTATCCGATTATTTAAACAAAAGGGGGTATTTCCGGGAAATACAGACAGCTGCGTTATGCGTTTAATGCAATTTGTTTTCGCAGAATGCAATTTTTTAGCAAAAAATGCAAAATGAGTAGCACTCCGTTGAGAAAATAGTAAATAATAATAAATATAAAAAACTCCGTTGCATTCATTAATGTTCAACGATTCTTATTCCAATATATTTTCGTTGGTTGTTTCACCAAACATGAATCCACAATGAATCAGATAAAAAATTCAAGTGACAGAAACAGAGCGATCAATATTCTTGAGAATGCCTTTTACAATGTGCCCGGTATCATGTGGATGATAAAAAACACTAAAAACAGGAGGAGACGTTTACGGATTTTCTTGTCGTTTTGTTTTGATCAAACTTCTGAAAGGGAAGGTGCGTATCTAACCTCCGACAAGAATGGCGTTGTTTTCTTTTATGATCTTCAAAAAAAGCCTAACAAACTTTTGGATTTCTTTAGAAAGCTATACCTAATACTCATGGTGATTGGAGTTAAAACAAGTATCCGTATTATGAAGACGAGAAAAAAAGTTGACGACGTACGACCAAAGAAGGGATGGTATGGGTGGTTTCTTGCGACTGAAAAAGAAACTTTTGGAATTCGGGCTGCGTATGAAATTCGCAGGGATATGTTTAGAATGGCTGATGAAGCGAATGAACCGATCTACGTTGAAACGACGATAGAGAGAATGAGAACCCTTTATTTCAGGATTGGTTTTTATGAATATGCCAAAATAAAGCATCCTTATGAAAATTTGGATATCTGGTTTATGAAAAGGGACCCCCATACTTATATTACAAAGGGCATGTCATAATCCCGTCATTTATGAATTTGTATAGCATAGTTTATGTTTTTCTGGTAATATACTTCACGGCGATTTCCATCGAATCTTTATATAGTTATTATGGTGGAAGGGGATTTTATGATTTTCGGGATACGGTGGTAAATTTATCGCTCGGGGCCCTGGCTATTCTCTTGCGTGTACTAACTAAAGGATTGTGGTTAACTCTTTGGGTATTTTTATATCAATTCGCGCCTCTTAAAATCTCCCAGAGTGCAACTTCATGGGTCTTATTGTTTGTATTGAATGAATTTGTTTACTACTGGTTCCATCGTATAAGTCATGAAAGCAGGCTTCTGTGGGCGGTCCATGTTAATCATCACTCATCTGAAAAAATGAATTTTTCAAATGCCGCGAGGGTGCCCTTTCTTAATATTCTGCTCCATAATATTTTTTGGATCCCGCTACTAGTTGTTGGCTTTAGTCCTATAATGATCTTTACGATCGAGACAGTTGGATTCTTATTTGCCTTTATTCAACACACTCAAGTAATTGGAAGGCTGCCTGTCTTTGAGCTCGTCTTTAATACGCCTTCTCACCATCGAGTCCATCATGCTTCTAATCCGGAATATGTGAATAAAAATTATGGAAACGTTTTGATAATTTTTGATCGTCTATTCGGCACATTTAAGGATGAGGAGCGTGGCATCAGGACCAGATATGGGCTTGCCAATAACATCCAAACCTATAATATCGCAAAAGTTATTTTTCATGAATGGTGGGATATTCTAAAAAGTGGGGCGGCAAAGGAGAAAGGATGTTTTACGATTAAACAAGCGATTCTAAAGCCTATGTATTGTTCCATCCGATTGAGAAGGAAAATATTTCGGTTGCTACAAATCGCCTTTACCATTGCTGCCATTTATCATTTAGTTGGATTGTTTTACAGAGTCGACACTGCCCCTGTTACGCGGCATGCAATATTTGTTGTGTCCGACCTGCTTTGCGCATATGGATTTGTTAAACGCCCAAAATATTTTGTTTTCTTTTTCATGGCTTTTACAATACAACAATACAATGCACATGGACAATACCTGATCCACATGTGGTTGAATGAGGAACGGATACATTTGGTTAGTATTCTGGTTTTGATTTTGATGCCAATCGGATTGATTTGTTTGGTTATGGAATTTATTCACGGTTCACGCGAAGGAAATACATTAATTCACAGGGCTTAAAAACGATGAAGCAATTTGCTACCGATAAGTTGACAATATCCATGGAGAAGGCAGTTTATGCCGCTGCTAGAACATATGCAAAAGAAGATCGGATTCAAAGCTGGTTTCATTTTTGGATTATGATAGTATCTGTTGCGTGCTCATACCTGATTCTTTTCGTAAGTTCTAATCTGTTTATTTCATTCATTACCGGTGTAGTTCTATCTCTTCTGCTCGTTCGCCTTTTTGTGATCTATCACGACTATGTTCATAAAACAATCCTCCATGACGCATTTGTGGCCAGGATCTTTTTTACGTTTTTTGGATGGTTTATACTTGCTCCGATAAGCATTTGGAAGCGATCGCATAATCATCATCATCAGCATAATTCGAAACTGGACGCATGGGGCATTGGGTCATTTCCTATTCTAACCAGGAGCGAATATTTGGATTGCTCAAGGTCAAAGCGTCTTGCTTACCTGCTTACCCGCCATCCAGTGAGCATTGTATTAGGGTATTTTGTTACCTTTTTATTTGGTATGTGTTTGCGGAGTTTCGTCCAGAACTCTAAAAAACATTGGGATTCATTGCTTGCATTGGTGGTGCATACGGGATTGGGATCCATGATATTTTTGGGAGGAGGCATTGAACTATTTGTGTGTACATTTTTATTACCGGCCTTGGTCTCGGGATGCATTGGGTCTTATTTATTTTTCGCACAACACAATTACCCTGGTGTTATTCATCATCGAAAGGAAGATTGGTCGAATTACAAGGCCGCAATCACATCCTCAAGCTATATAAAAATGAATTGGCTGATGGAGTGGTTCACGGCAAATATCGGATATCACCATATTCATCATCTGAATGCAGCCATTCCGTTTTATAATCTTCCAAAGGTCCATCATGAGCTTCCTCAACTAAAACCTCAAGTCGATACTACTTTGCTGCCTCTTGATATTTTAAAGTGTCTCAGACTGAAATTGTGGGATCCGTGTTTAAACAGAATGATTGGAATGGAGGATTTGAGGCCTTTGAATCTTAAAGACGACTCTGGACTCTTGAAACCAATTCTACATGGACTCAGCAACTAGTAGCGGACAGTCGAGAAAAATCTCGGAAAGGAACAGGACACAGCCCTTCTTTCCGGCGGAAGGAGCGCACTCTTTTTATGCTACACTTAAAGAGAGGGTCAAGCCCCTTTTCGCCACATATGGTGAGGATGTGAGACGGAAAACCATTTTGAAGGTCATAACGTATCCAACGTTCTACTTACTTGCCTACATTGGTTTGTTAGTTTGCGGCGGACAACTGATTTGGTTATACCTGTTTTATATCACCTTAGGACTTCTTGTTACGTTGAATATATTTAACATAATTCATGACGCTGTTCATCATGCGTTGTTTGGCCAGGAAAGAAAAAATGCGCTCGCCTCCTATTTACTCGATGTGATGGGAGGCAATAGCTTTGTGTGGAAGATAAGGCACGTGGTTTATCATCATACATTTACCAATATACCTGGCTGGGATATAGATATTCAACAAACGGGCCTTGTACGTTTTATGCCTTCGTCCAATTATCATTGGATCCATAAAATTCAATGGGTCTATATGCCTTTTCTTTACTTATTTTATACTCTTAATTTAGTGCTGGTACGTGATTTCAAAGACTTTTTTAGTCGCCGCTCTCTGGTAAAGATCAAATCCAGAATTCCAACCAAAGAGTATATAAAGCTTTTTGTATTCAAGGCGGGCTACTTCACCTACATACTTGCACTTCCCTTATTTATTTTGCAGGTTCAGTGGTTTCATATTGTCATTGGTTTCCTCGTGATGCATGCTGTTACCAGTTCCCTGACTCTTTTGATATTGCTGCCCTCTCACCTCGATGAACACGCACATTTCCCAAATCCGGGCAAGGATCTTCAAATGGAAAACTCTTGGGCAATTCACCAGCTTATGGTTACAAATGACTTTGGAACAAATAGCGCCATCCTGAACTTTGTCATGGGTGGATTGAATCATCATGTAGCACATCACCTTTTCCCCAACGTAAATCACAACATGATACCTTTGATCACAGATCATATAAGAAAGCTAGCTGATGAGACTCGCTTACCCTATAATAGCTACACACTTTGGGCTATAATGACTTCGCATTTCAGACTTTTGAAGAAAAATGGACACAGACCGGGTTATTTTGAGGATGCGATGTAAGTCTAAGCGCAAAGGTCCTGGGTTGTCTGCCATGTTATTGAGTCCTGTAAGAAGTTGTTTTGTGAGCGAGGGATCTCCGCCTGATATACCCTGAGAATAAACCTTTACCTTTGCAGAAATTAAACGTGTAATGAATTTTTCAGGTGATTTGTCATTGAATGGTGTTTTTAAGATGGTTTCGGAGGCCGCACATGAGGAGGGACTTGATGCTTATGTGGTGGGGGGATTCGTTCGTGATCTGATTCTAAAACGGGCTAATAAGGATATCGACTTTGTGTGTGTGGGCAGTGGCATTCGGTGGGCTGAAAGAGTAGGGGAGAAGTTGGGCAATCTGCCCGTCACCGTTTTCAAAAAGTTTGGTACTGCAATGATCCGGCATGAGGATTATGAACTGGAATTTGTTGGCGCCCGAAAGGAATCGTACCGTTCGGATTCACGCAAACCGATTGTTGAAGATGGAACCCTGGAAGACGATCAAAAGCGGAGAGACTTTACCATCAATGCACTTGCCATCAGTCTGAATGAAAGAGACTATGGTGCGCTGATTGACCCATTTGATGGCGTGGCTCATTTGAAACAAAAGATGATCCGGACGCCACTGGATCCAAACATCACTTTTTCCGATGATCCCCTTCGCATGATGCGGGCCATCCGCTTTGCTTCTCAGCTCGGCTTTGATATTGAAGCAGATACTTTCAAGTCGATCATCGATAATGTGGAGCGTCTGAAGATTGTATCAATGGAACGCATCACCGTTGAAACGAATAAGATTATTTTATCTCCGACTCCTTCTTATGGATTCAAGCTACTTTTCCACAGCGGCCTTTTGAAACAATTTTTTCCGGAGATGGTGGCCCTTCAGGGTGTAGAGTATGTTGACAATCGTGCGCATAAAGATAATTTTTATCACACTTTACAAGTGCTCGATAACGTTTCCAAAATGTCGGAGGATTTGTGGCTTCGTTGGGCCGCCATTCTTCATGATATCGCCAAGCCGTTGACGAAGCGTTTCGAAGCCGGACATGGATGGACATTTCATGGACATGAGGACAAGGGCGCCCGGATGGTGCCAGGAATTTTCAAGCGCTTTAAATTGCCACTGAATGAAAAAATGATCTTCGTTCAGAAACTGGTTCGCCTTCACCTGCGGCCAATTGTATTGGCGTATGATGTGACCGATTCTGCTGTTCGCAGATTGCTTTTTGAAGCTGGCGACGATGCCGAAGCTCTCATGATGCTTTGTCAAGCAGACATCACTTCCAAGAATGTCGACAAGGTCAGGAAGTATCTTAATAATTTTGAAAAGGTCCAGGAGAAAATGGTAGAGGTTGAGAAAAAGGACCATGTCCGCAATTTTCAGCCGCCCATCACGGGTGACGAAATCATCCGTATGTTTAACTTGCCGCCTGGCCCGATTATTGGTGAGATAAAAGAGCAAATTAAGGATGCGATCCTAGACGGAGCAATCAAAAATGACCGCGAGGCAGCCCTTGTTTTGCTCCAGGAGATCGCACAGAAAAAAGGAATTCTAAAAGCTGAATTTAAACCTCTCTCTTAAAAATGAAAAAAGTAATCATCCTCCAAATCTTAATCTTGCTGAGCGTATCAGTAATGAATGCTCAAAATCAGAAGCCTGCCTCCACGGCCACCAAACCAGCGACGGCCAAACCACAGGGTGCGAAAGCTGTGGCAAAAGAGCCTCCGGTCAATCTGATAGGGGACCACTTTGGCAAGAAATACTCGGTCGCTTCCCGATGGAATGACCTGGATGTCGCAAAGGACGCCTTGTATGATTTGATTATAGAATACCCCGGCAGTGATTCGCTCATCTATGCCTTAGCCTACTTCTATTTTGAGAATCAGAAATATGCATCCAGCGTCCTGGTGTGTCGCGACCTGTTGGCGCGTAATCCAAAAAGTCCGCCCGTGCTGGAGTTGTCGGGTTCAAGTTATGAAGGACTTAGTGTTTATGACAAGGCGATCGAAAACTACGAAACTCTTTACCTGATCACCAACAACAGCTTGACGCTTTATAAAATGGCCTTTCTTCAATACGAATTGAAGCGCTACCCAGAGAGCATCACCAATGTTGACATCTTAATGTCAAAACCTGACGTTGACACGCTCAAAGTAGTGTTTAATGATGCTCAGAAAAAGCCTAAGGAATATCCAATGAAAGTGTCGTTGCTCAATCTGAAGGGCCTCGCCTACAAAGACCAAGCTGATAAGGAGAATGCGAAAAAATTCTTCGAGGAAGCATTGAAAATGTCTCCTGATTTTGTCCCGGCCAAAGAGAATTTGGGAGCAATCAAGTGATGCAACCCTTCAGGAATTGCGTGGTCTTTAGCAATTAAGACTCATGGGCTTGGAGCCTGAAACTGTGCATATTCACCAGGAAATCATTGAAAAATGCCGCCAGGGTGATCGGGATGCGCATTATCAGTTGTACAAGCTTTATTCAAGAAGTATGTACAACATTGGTTACAGGATTGTTAACAATGAGGCTGAGGCCGAAGATGTGCTTCAGGAAGCATTCATCAATGCATTTAATAGCCTGCACCATTATCGCGGTGACGCCACGTTTGGATCATGGTTGAAGCGCATCGTTGCGAACAAGGCCATCAATGTGCTCAAGCGTCGAAAGACTGAGCGCTTTCCGGAAAATGAAGATTTTGATGTTCCGGAAGAGGGGGAGACCCAGCAAGAATTCAAGTTTTCGATAGAACAAGTAAAAAGGGCAATAGAGTCGCTACCCGATGGATACCGATCCGTGTTGTCGCTCTATTTGCTGGAAGGATATGACCACAGTGAAATTGCCGAAATACACGGTATTTCAGAATCGACATCAAAGTCGCAATTTAACAGATCTAAAAAGAAGCTCCGGGATATCCTGGAAGGAGGTAAATTATGAAGGATCAACTTGAAGAATTCATCACAAGCCGTCGTGATCAGTTCAATGACAAAACACCTGGTGAGCATAACTGGAAAAAGATATTTGAATCGCTCTTCGGAGGTAAGACCATTTCGCTTTGGAATTCGGTATCCTTATGGCGTGCTGCCGCAGTGATGTTGATGGGGCTCTCGGCCTACCTCTTCTTCAATAAGCCGGAAGTTTTACCGGTCGCGGGTCAGGAAGTCATGCAACAGGATTTCTCTGACATTGAATCCTTTTATGCAGACCAAATTTCTGAGAAGGCGGCGTTCATCTCGCAAGTGGGACCTTTTTCAGATGACTCCTTCACGCAGGATATTCAGAAGCTTGAGGCAATGTATAGTATGCTGAAAGAAGAAATGAAGAAGCATCGCTCCGAGAAGGTGAAAGATGCTTTGGTACTCAATATGCTGGTACGCCTTGACTTGTTGAATCAGGAAATTCAAAAATTGGAAGAATCGAAGGTTAAGTTAGAGCCAGCAGCCATCTAAGAGTGGCAAACAAATTTAGAGTTTTTGCAAATTGGCTGGTTAGGAGTTGACAGTTGACAAACTGCAATTGACAACCATTCTTATTAGGCAAACAATTGTGTTCATGATTCGGATTTTGTTAACTGCTTTTTGTCAACCTGTCTGCCGACAGGCAGATTGTCATCTTAGTTAAAAATCCTCCTCACTCTTCAACTCAATCAACTCCTTGTTGGAATCAAGGACCTTTCCTTCCTCACATTTAAGAATTCGATTGGGGAATTTTCTAATAAGACCGTAGCTGTGTGTTCCCATTAGAATGGCCGTTCCGCTCCGGTTGATTTGCTGAAAAACTTTCATGATTCCCGATGAAACTTCTGGGTCAAGGTTGCCTGTAGGTTCATCCGCAATTAGAATTTGTGGTTCATTCAGCAAAGCCCTGGCGATCACGACACGCTGTTGCTCTCCTCCCGACAATTGATGAGGCATTTTCCTTTCTACAGATCCAAGCCCCACCTGCATGAGCACATCCACAACGCGGCTCTTCATTTTAATGCTGTCTCTCCATCCCGTGGCGCGCATTACAAAGGTTAGATTTTCACTTACCGTCCGGTCAGGGAAAAGTTGAAAGTCCTGAAAGATGATGCCGATCTTTCTTCTAAGCTGGGGTACTTGTTTGCTCTTGATTCCACGGATGTTGAACCCAGCAATGCTAATGTCTCCAAGACGGAGGGGGAGGTCGGCGTAGAGTGTTTTTAACAATGAAGATTTTCCAGAGCCCGTGCGACCAACTAGAAATACAAAGTCTCCTTTTTCGATTTCAAAGTTCAGGCTATGGAGTACAGCCTGATTGCCTTGAAAAATGCTTGCGTCTTTTACTCGTACGACGGGGTCAGATGAGAACATAAGTTGTTAGGTTGAAGTGTAGGTCACCATTGAGGTGTCCTACATTTCAACCTTCTAGCCGTTTACCTTTTTATGATCTGCAAGAAACTTTGCCAGACCTGAGTCGGTAAGAGGATGGTTCAGCAAATCGGTAATCACCTTCAAAGGGCAGGTAGCCACATCGGCGCCAATCTCAGCGCACTTGATCAAATGAATTGTATGGCGGATGCTCGCTGCCAGAATTTCTGTGCCGAAGCCATAGTTGTCATAGATCAACCTCATTTGAGCGATAAGCTCAATGCCATCTTGAGAGATGTCATCCAGACGCCCAAGAAAAGGGGACACGTAAGATGCACCCGCTTTTGCAGCCAGGATCGCCTGTCCAGCAGAAAACACCAGTGTGCAGTTGGTTCGGATGCCCTCGCTTGTAAATTTCTTAATCACTTTCACGCCGTCCCTGATCATGGGTGCCTTGACGACGATTTTAGAATTGATTTTGGCAAGCTCCCGGCCCTCTTTGAGCATCCCTTCAAAATCAGTGGAAATCACTTCTGCGCTCACATTGTTGTCGACAATATCGCAGATGGCTTTGTAGTGGGCCCTGATATTTTCGGCCCCTTTAATTCCTTCCTTGGCCATGAGGGAAGGGTTTGTGGTCACCCCATCCAATACTCCGAGGTCATAGGCTTCTTTTATGTCTTTCAGGTTAGCGGTATCGATAAAGAATTTCATGAGTAGTTTAATTTGTAGGTAAATCTACAATTTAGAGTGAATGGATAAGCTGTTGTAGGAGGTTTTTTGACACTAAAAACCCGGGACTCTTGAAGGGGAAGAACAAAAAAATGGCAAACCGAACATCGCACCGCTACAACCGCCTACCCTTGCTACCTTCCGGCCCTGGGGGAGTTCAGCAGGAGCTGGTCGTGCCGATTTGCCGAGGCAAAGATAAGGAAAGTTTGGAGTTAGTGAACACGGCAATGTTGATCAATTGCCTTAAAAATCTATGATTGCAACTTTAAGCGAACCATTACTCCTATAAAACCGATATGACCGCCGGCCTGATCATCAGTGGAATTAGCATCATCAGCTTTCTCGGTGTATTTACCATTGCGTCTCAGACCGTGAAAGCAGCCTTCGCTGACCCGGTCAAATCTCTGAGATATGAATAGAAGTCCAGCCAATCGCAGCAACAGATGAAATAGGCGTTCAATACAACTTTTTCACCGTTCGAAGCATCCAAATAACAGGTGAGTTCATTGGCCTTCTTTATGAATATGAAATAGAAGAACTTAAAGTATTAAATGCCACTTGACTTATGTTTCAAAACTATCTGAAGATTACGTTGCGATCCCTTGGCAGGAGCAAAACGCATTCCATCATCAATGTTCTGGGGCTTAGCCTTGGCATCGCAGTTTGTTTGCTGATCGTTCTGTTTGTCCGCGATGAATGGACATTTGACAGATTTCATTCAAAAGCAGATCGGATATACCGCGTTTATGCCCGTGAGGATTGGGGTGAGAATCAGCAATTTTTCGCAACGAATACACCCTTTCCGATGGGACCTGCCTTAAAAGATAATTTGCAGGAAGTAGAAAGTCAGGTCAGGATAAACAATATCAATGCAATAGTTAAAACGGGTGAAAACCAGTTTACCGAAACGGTGATGGTCGGTGGTCAGGACTTCTTCAGAATGTTCGATTTTGAAGTGGTCGCAGGAGATCGGGAAAGTGCCCTGAGCAGTCAAGGCAACATCGTGCTTACCAGGCAAGCGGCACAGAAGTATTTTGGAAATGATGATCCACTTGGGAAAGGAATTTCTGTTCAGTTGGGTGAGCAATTCGAAGATTTTGTAGTGAAAGCAGTCGTCAAGGATATCCCCGTCAATTCAAGCATTCAGTTCACGATATTGATTTCGGACCTCAACTATTCTAAACTCTACAATGAGCGCATGCTCAATGCATGGTTTAACATCATGCCGGAGACATACATTTTGTTACGAGAGAGAGTCAGCCCAAAAGAAGTTGAGGCAAGGTTTCCTTCGATATTCCGGACGATTCTTGGCGATGAAACGTATTCCAAAAGCAAATATGCCCCCGGACTTCAGCCACTCACCACCATTCATCTTGACACCCATTACCCCGCTGGCATTGCGCCTGTGAGTAATCCCAAATACTCTTACATACTTGCCGCGATCGCGTTGTTGATCTTATTGGTTGCCTGCATCAATTTTGTGACACTTTCTATTGGTCGTTCAATCAAGCGCGCAAAGGAAGTAGGCATACGTAAAGTGGTGGGAGCAGAGCGGGTTCAATTGATTACTCAATTTATTGGCGAGGCGGTGATGGTTACCATAATTGCCACGATGATTGGACTGATTCTTTCAATCGCCAGCCTTCCATTGTTCAACGATCTGGCGGGCAAGAAACTGGTATTGAGACCTGACGGTTTTACCATTATGATTGCCGCTTCGCTGGTAGCACTTATTGGGTTGATTGCGGGTTGTTATCCGGCATTTGTACTTTCAAATTTCAAGCCCATCAGCATACTGAAGGGTAAAATGCAGGCGGGTACCGGCAAGCAGGGACTGCGCAAGACTTTGGTGGGTGTTCAGGTCGTGCTTTCAATATTTCTGATCTCCAGCACCTTGATCATGAGGCAGCAACTTGAATATCTGCAAAGCAAGGATCTGGGTTTCAACCGCGAACAATTGGCAGTGGTGCAACTTATTGTACCTCGAACAGGTCGCTTGCCGGAGCGAATAAAGTCTGGATTTGAAAAGGCAGAACAGTTCAAGATAGAATTGTCAAAGCTATCCGGTATAGCAGCCGTTTGTGCCTCATCCCATGATTTTGGTAACGGTGCGTGGGGCAGCATGGGCTACACCGATGATAAGGGAACTTACCGGACTTTCAATGCCAACATTGTGGACGATGATTATATCCCTACACTTAAAATGGAATTGGCTGCCGGTCGTAACTTCTCCGATGATAACCCATCCGATGCGCGACGAGCCATCATTGTCAATGAGGCGTTTGTTCGGGAGTATGGCTGGGATGATCCCATCGGCAAAAAAATACCCGGTAAGAATTTTGCCGATCATGAAATTATCGGAGTAGTCAAGGACTTTAACTATGCTTCTCTCTATACAAAGGTGACACCACTGGTCATGGCAATGGATGCAACGATTCCAATGAGCGGTATCGAGAATATTAATTTTGACAATTCACCTGTGCCAAAGCTCATGATTCGACTGTTGCCGGGCAATATGTCAGCCACCATTGGTGATGTGAAGGCTACTTGGGATAGGCTCACCGGTGAACAGGAGTTTGCATTCACCTTTGTCGACCAGGCACTTGCCATACAATACCGCAACGACCAGAATCTTGGAAGGATAGTTAGCGTGGCAACGTTGCTGGCGATGTTGATTGGAAGCCTTGGGTTGTATGCGCTTGCCTCGCTGGCAATGCAGAACAGAATAAAGGAAATCAGTATTCGAAAGGTGATGGGCGCCTCCGAGCAATCTTTACTGATGTTGCTGTCGACGGATTATGTTTACCTGATCGGATTTTCCTTCTTGTTATCTGTGCCGATCACCTGGTACCTCATGAGCAATTGGCTCAGATCATTTGAATACAGAGTAACGATGGGGTGGGGTGTATTCCTGATGGCCGGAGGGCTCTCCTTGCTCATCTTTCTGGCCACCATCAGCTATCAGGCCATAAAAGCCGCGTGGACACGTCCGGCTGAAACATTAAAGTACGAATAGCCGTTGATGGTTGAGGAGTATTATGTTTAACCATATCCTGACCTGCGTATGATAAGGAACTACCTGACATCGGCAATTCGAAACTTTCTCCGACATAAATCCTTTACTCTTCTCAATGTCATTGGGCTTTCACTAGGCATTGCTGCCAGTCTGTTGATTTTGCAATATGTGAAGTATGAGAGGAGTTTCGACAGATTCCATGCAAAGGCCCAAGACATCTACAGGGTTCAATACAATGGCTATCAAAGCGGGAAACTGAGATTCGAATGCGCTGCCGCAGTTCCGGCAGTCGGTCCGGCGCTCAAGGATAATTTTCCTGAAGTAAAACAGTTCACCAGGCTCTATCCTGTTAGCGGCGTGGTATCGTATGAAAGTCCCGATCGCGGTTTGATTTCATTTCGCGAAGAAAAGATGCAGATTACAGACCCTGCGGTTTTTGAAGTTTTTGATTTCAGATTAACAAAAGGCAACCCTGCCGATGCACTCACGGGTCCAAATAAGGCGGTCATCTCCGAAAAGGCGGCGCGCAAGTATTTCGGAGAAATAAATCCAATCGGAAAGACAATTGCGTTGGATGGAACACGAAAGTTTGAGGTGACAGGAATATTTGAGGATATCCCCGACAACTCACACATCAAATTTGACTTTCTATTTTCATATCAGACCCTCAACAATGAAACGAGAAATGAGTCAGAAACTTCGTGGGGGTGGTATGATTTTAATACATACGTTTTATTGCAGCCAGGTACAGATGTAAAGGACCTGCAGTCAAGGTGGAATGCTTATCTTACTAAGACCCGGGGCGAGGATTGGCAGAAGACGAACAGAAAGCAGGAATTTATCTTGCAACCCATACTGGGCATTCATTTGTATGCCAACCTTCTGCAAGAGTCGCAGCCAGAAGAAGGAGGCGATGGAGAGTCTGTGTATGCATTAAGTATCATCGCACTTTTTATCCTGATTATAGCCTGGGCAAATTATATCAACCTTGCCACTGCAAAATCATTTGACCGCGCCAACGAGGTAGGTGTTAGAAAAGTGATGGGCGCCCAGAAGGGTCAACTCATCAATCAATTTCTTTCGGAATCATTTATGGTGAATCTTGTTGCCGCCCTGATCGCCATTGGAATCGTTCGTTTGGCGTGGCCGGCGTTCGCAACGCTCTCCGGCCGGAATATCCCGCTTGGGTTTATCCAGGAGTCAGACTTCTGGTTACTCGTAGTGCTATTGTTTTTAGCCGGTGCGATCCTGTCGGGATTTTATCCAGCGATCATACTTTCATCTTTCAAGCCTGTTGCCGTATTGAAAGGAAAAAGTACCCGGGCTTCACAGGGTAGTGGTTTGAGAAAGGCTCTCGTTGTATTTCAGTTTGTTGCTTCTGTGGTGTTGATCAGCGGTTCGATTATTGTTTATCAGCAATTGGATTTTATGAAGAACCAGAGTTTAGGTGTAGACATTAACAAGACACTGGTATTAAAAGGTCCCGGAGTAATTGATTCGTTGTATAAGCAAAACCTTGAAAGTTTCAAGACAGAGGTTCTGAGGATTTCCGGAATCAAAAACATGACCGCCTCCACCAACGTGCCTGGAGACGAGATTTTCTGGGCGAGTGGGATCAAAAGGTTGGTCGGCGGACCCGAGAATTCCATTTCAGGGTACTCTGTTGGCATTGATTATGACTATGTTCCTTCTTTTGGTCTTACTATGGTTATTGGAAGAAATTTTGATAAAGAGCACCCAAATGAAAACGGCAGCGTGATGCTCAACCGGGCGATGGCCGAGGCATTGGATTTCAAAGATCCACAAACGGCCATTGGCAAGAAAGTAACGCATGGTGGAGATACTTTGGAGATTGTTGGCATCCTTGAAAATTATCACCAGATGTCACTGAAGACGGTAGTGACTCCACTCGTTTTCAGGTTCGTACCTGCTTCATCATTCTTTGCCTTCAAAATTGAATCAGCCGACAGCAAAGCCCTTTTGTCCCAGCTTGAAGGGCCGTGGAAAACTTTTTTTCCTGGCAATCCGGTCGATTATTTTTTCCTTGACCAATTCTTCAACCGTCAATATGAAAGCGACCAGCAATTTGGAAGGGCATTTACATTGTTTACCGCCCTGGCAATTTTCATAGCTTGCCTTGGTCTGTTTGGCCTTGCTTCTTTCATGACCATTCAGCGCACAAAAGAAATTGGAATCAGAAAAGTTCTCGGTTCTTCATCTTCAAATATTGTCTTACTCTTGTCAAAAGGGTTTGTTCAACTGGTGTTAATCGCCAACATGATCGCATGGCCTCTTGCCTGGTGGATCATGAATCAGTGGCTTGAGTCTTTCCCTTATCGGATCAACATCAACCCTTTTCTTTTTGTTTTGGCCGGAATTGGAGTGGTTATCATTGCCTTTATTTCCGTTGGCTTTCAGACGTTTAGGGCCGCCAGTGTTAATCCAGCGCAAACATTGAAGTATGAATGAAGCGACTTCTTCACTAGAATGTAAGCTTTTGACCTCTCACAAGTAATCCTCATGGCTTGTTTAGCAAAATATGAAGTAATCTCAATATTTGTTTGACAAGCATATTACAAATGGCCAGGGAATATTTGGATGAATTTGAAGAGATCGTTCTCATGATTGTCGCCATTCTGCACCCATCGCATACTTCGGGAAGAATTAATGGCTGGAGGTGCCTATAGGATTTCAGTTGAATGGATACACCTGGTGATGACGGTACTTTTGATTGCTGCTTTTACGGTGAGTTTTCAGATATTGAAAACCGTGATGATCAAACCAGCGCAGACACTAAAATATGAGTGAGGAATCCTGAGGAATATTTTCATGATTTGTCATCTCTTATTTTGATCTGGAAAACCTGACTTCTTGAGTCAACCGGACTACCTATCTTTACTTCAGGTTCTGCTGTTATCATTCATTTTACTTAACTTTATACAGCCAAAAATGATGGGTCTGACAATTAAAAATTTTACTGTAAAACCGTTCTATTCCTCTAAGCATAAGATGGAAGTTGATTTTATGATCGACTCGGGAGCAGTGTACAGTTTGGTTCCGAAAGGAGCATTAAAGAATCTTCGCATTGCTCCGCATAAGTCAATGGATTTTTTTCTTGCTGATGGAACAAAAATTACCCGTCGGGTAGGGGATGCTTATTTTGAATATCAGGGTGAAGGTGGAGCAGGGCCCATCATTTTTGGAGAGGATGGAGATGAACCGTTGTTGGGCGCAACTGCCCTGCAGAGTTGTGGCTTGGTTTTAGATCCCTTTCGAAGAGAATTATATCCAATGAGGATGGTGATGCTATAATTTCAGACTAAAATCCACAAAGGCCTTTGTGTTCTCCCATTCTATTGACATAATCCCACCTTCAGGAGTGGGTGTTATGGAAAACTTCAACTTTTCAACAAGACTTGATAAAACTTCCTTTTTCATAGGAACTCTCAAGGCATCAAAGGAAGGTTCATAATCGGTTCCCCAGATTCCAGTCTTTTTATTGAACATGAGCGTCCATTGCTCTGGAGCTTCTTTGGGTAAAACAAACATTGTGTACCTCCCAGAATCCAATCGTTGTCCATTAAAAGAAAGGGGAGCGCTGAGTGTAATTTCTGTGGCATCATTCGCCCCAGCCCTCCAAAACCTATTCCACGGCACTACGACACCAAAGATCTTCCGGCTGCGCACAGAGGGTTGCGAGTAATGGATGGTCATCTTGATTTTTGCATTCTTGTAGATTACGGTGTCCCGCGTGTTTCTGGCTGGCATGATGCCATATTTCATCTGGCGGTCAATCTGTGCCTTGGTGAGAGAGTCGAAGTCCAGGTTTCTGATTACAATCCCTGTAATGTTCAGGGAGGAACCCGTTCCATCCATTGATTCTAATTTGTTATTCTTGTCCAGGAGCAAGGCAATGCATCCCATCAGGCTGCTCCCGGCGATCAAAGAATTTTCTGACTTTCTCATGATAACGAATTTGCGTTTTCCTCCAGTAGTCGCAGAAAGCTGGGTTCCAACAAGCGAATCATTAAGTGTGTTCGGCGCGTAAAACCCCCAATACGGAAAGAGGTAGAATGAAATAATGCCCCCGTCATTGGCGACAATGCTAGCGCCGGAGTACTTTGTCCGAGAAGCAAGTCCACCCTCTTGCACCTTGATAAAAGTCGAATCCTGGGTGGTGGTTATGGTGGTCTCCTGGTTTGGAAGTAATTCCCCCGTTGCCGAAACTTTGTATGCTTTTGATACCATACTCTTCAAGTTGCCTTCGGAAGTAAAAACTCCACTGCCTTCAATGAGAGAAATCCCATTCGGTTTGAATATTACTTTTGTGCGAAAGCTGTCCCCATTGATCTCGAACCGTTGTATGGCCGTGGTATCCTTACCAAGCATGATGATCAGGATTCCCGAATCTTTATTTTTTATAGGTTCCTCTTTGGTAAGGCACGCTGAGGTGAAGAAAAACAGGATAATAAAAGCAGCGAATTGTTGAACAAATTTCATTATGATCGACGAAGTTCTCGGCCGACAAAATTACTGATTTCTGTGGGGAAAGTCACGCTTGACCAATGACAAAGGTCCTCTCGATTAGGCAAAGGAGCGAATAGATCATATTGCGGGCAGCAGTTGAGACAGGCTTAGCTTTTCAATGCTTTTCAAATTCCTTGTTACACAATCCGTCAATCCTTTTACTTCATTGAGATCCTGACCCCATAAAGAAGTGTTGGTAAGAACTTCATGTGAGATGTCTTCCAAAGACCCTTTTCTCCAAACATCACTGAAAAATTTCAGAATGTCAGCAGTGTCGTTTAGAGGGATTGTTTCCCCATGCCATTCTCCTTTATAAAACCTGATAAGTGTTGCCAGGGAGAATATAAGCCGGTCGGGGAGTTGCTGCTTCAGCTCAATGTATTTCAGTACAGAGGGCAGCACCCTGACTTTATATTTTGAGATTGAATTTAGAGCGATGCTCATCAATTCGTGTTTGATGAAAGGATTTTGAAAACGCTCGATCACATCATTCGCAAACTGATGCAGTTCCTCTTTGGGCAGGTCAAGGGTAGGGATGATTTCTTCAAAGATGGCTTTGCGAAGAAAGTCGCCTGTGATCGTATCCTCAACAGATTCTCGTACGGTACGGAAGCCGTTTAAGTAAGCGACCGGCACCAGTGCAGTATGTGCACCATTTAGTATCCTCACCTTGCGTGTCCGATAAGGAGTGAGATCGTTGACAAACTTTATCTGCAAGCCAGCTTTGTTTGTCGGGAAAGTATTTTGAACATCGGGGCTTCCCTCAATCACCCAGAGATGAAAGGGTTCGGCCATCACCACCAAATTGTCTTCATAACCTGTTGCTTTCTGAATTGCTTCGATGGTATCTTTTGGGAACCCAGGTACAATGCGGTCTACCAACGTGTTGCAAAAAGTATTGTGTTGAAGGATCCAATTCTTAAAACCTTCAGGCAAGCCCCAGTGCGCTATATATTGTGAAATTGTTTTCTTTAAGTTCTCGCCATTCTTCTCAATGAGTTCACAGGGCATCAGCGTGAGCCCGGAGGATGGTGCACCGTTGAAGAATTGATACCTGTGGTAAAGGAGGACTGTTAATTTGCCTGGGAACGTTGCGGGAAGAACTTTAGGATCAAGATCACTTTCAGTAAAAGTAATTCCAGCTTCCGTAGTATTTGAAACAATAAACCTAAGGTTGGCATTCTCGGCAGCTTTCAGATATAATTGGAAATCTTCAAATGGATTGATGACTCCTGCCACAGCAGTAATGAGTCGGGTTTCCTGCGATTGTTGTCCACCTTGAATTCCATTCAGCACAACATGATACAAACCATCCTGAGCATTGACAGCCTTGCCCATGCCATGCTCAATGGGCTGGATAATTTGAATGTCTCCATTGAAATCTGTTTTCTCATTCATAATATCGATCATCCAGTCGACGAACGCCCGAAGAAAATTTCCTTCTCCAAATTGTAAGACCTTAATTGGGCGGGTTTGTTTTGCTGCAGCCGTCTGACGATTCAGTTTCTTCAACATGTTCTTAAGTGTCTGGTAAGTCTTGATAGGGAGGTGAGCTTATGATAAATGGGTAGTCCGTTTGTCAGGAGAGTCATTAACTCACTTTAGCATAGTTGGAGCAACAGGATCCATATCGCTGTAGTCCAGGTTCTCGCCAGCCATCCCCCAAATGAAAGAGTAGTTGCTCGTCCCCGCACCACAATGAATTGACCATGGCGGTGAAATCGCGACCTCATTATTCTTTACCCACAAATGTCTCGTCTCCTTTGGCTCACCCATAAAATGGCAAACGGCTTGATTTGTAGGTATTTCAAAATAGAAGTAGGCCTCCATGCGCCTGCCGTGTGTGTGAGGTGGCATCGTGTTCCATACACTCCCGCTCTTCAATTCCGTGAGTCCCATTTGTAATTGGCAGGTGGGCAATACACTATTCACGAGCAATTTTCGAATTGTGCGAAGGTTGGAGGTCTCCGCAGATCCGAGCTCTGTCGTCTCAGCTTCTGATAGCGAAACCTTTTTGGTAGGATGAGTGCTGTGTGCCGGAGCGCTATTGAAATAAAATAAGGCATCACCTGCGGCTGCTTTTTCAAAGATGACTTCTTTCGATCCTCTTCCAACATAGAGCGCTTCTTTGTATTGAAGCGGGTACTTAACTCCGTCGACAGATACTGCGGATGGTGCGCCGACGTTGATGATCCCAATTTCCCTGCGTTCGAGGAAATAGTTGGCCTTCAGTTCAGTGAACGATTCAAGAACGAGTGACCTTGAAACAGGTTTAGTCCCACCAATGATAAGTCGGTCATAGTGGGTATAGACCTGATTGACTTGATCATCGACAAAAATATTTTCTATCAGGAAAGATCCGCGCAGCCGGGACGTATCGTAAGTTCTGAAATCGGATGGGTGAACAGCATACCGGGATTGTGTCATATCAGGAGAATAAGCTAGAATCAGAAAGCAATATAGTTGAAAATCAATTTTTTATAGGTTATGAGAATGGGGGTTACTTGCTCCAGTCAAGCTCAGACTTGTCTTTATCAATTAACTTAAAATGCAATTCCCTCATCAAATGGTACATCGGTAATAAGTTGTAGGGTTCGTGATGTGGTCAGTGTGTAGGAATCAATTAAAATTGTTACTGAAAAAAATGAAATGGTAAAATGGATCAAAACTATTATAGCTACAGAGTGAAAACGTTCTTATTCACATTCGGCATTGGCTTCCTGGCCACCATTCTTTGCCAAAGTGAAACCCCGGATGCCCCTGGGCGGGTCCTGGTTTCTGTGCGGAGAGCGTTGGTAAACCCTGAAAAGGAAAGTGCCAAACTAGTTTTTGACTGGAAAGAATTGGTAAAACGGTTGCCTTCATTGAAAGAATCTAACATTGGGGTAACGGATCAGCATTTTGGTGATCAATTGCCTGTACAAATTATAGACGAAAATGGAGATGGCAAACCTGACAAGGTAGGTTTCGATTACACATTTAAATCCGCCGAACCCGTCTTCGCCTTTTTGGTTAATGCCAATGGCAAGGGATCAATCTTACTGAAGTCGGGCACGTTGAGCGCCGATCCTCGTTTTGTATTGGAATATATGGTTTCCTACACGAAAGATTCTAAAAACAGAAAACCAGAAAAGTATATCTCAATTCAACTGGTCGAAAGTACCATGCATGCTTATCCCGCCGTCAAAGATCTCAGCAGCATTTCACCGGGTAAGTGGACGTACGAGTACGGGTTTTTCCTCGTTGGAGCCTATAAGCTTTGGGAGAAAACAAAGAATGAGACTTACCTCAAGTACATTCAGCAGTGGATTGATGGTTTTATCAATGAGAAGGGTAACTGGAAAGACGGAGCCTACAACATGTTTCAATACCGACTTGATGATATCCTGCCCGGTCGACTATGCATTTTGCTTTATCAGCAAACGCATGAAGAAAAATATAAGAAAATGGCAGACCGGTTTATTTTACAACTTACAAGGCAACCCAAGACAACCGAAGGTGGATATTGGCATAAACAGATTTATCCTTTTCAAATGTGGCTGGACGGAATTTACATGGGAGATGTTTTCTCTATGCAATACGCTTCAGCCTTTGATACTCCGGCGTGGTTTGATGAATCCGCACGTCAGATTAAACTAATCAATAGCCATACCTACGATCCCGCCACGGGACTTTACTTTCATGGATGGGACGAATCGAAGAACAAAGTCTGGGCGGATCCGGTGACTGGGACCTCTCCGGAATTGTGGAGTCGTGCCATCGGGTGGTACGCCATGTCATTGATTGAGTGCCTCGATTACCTGCCCCCCAACCACCCGGAAAGACAAAACATAGAAACTATTTTTCAAAAGCTATGTCTGAGTATCAAAAAATTCCAGGACAATAAAACCAGCTTATGGTTTCAGGTTATTAACAGAGGCAGCCTCAGCGACAATTGGATTGAAACTTCTGCTTCTGCCATGTTCAGCTATTCGTTCGCCAAAGGTGCCCATCGAGGGTTGTTGGATTCAAGTTACCTTGATGCCGCCGAAAAGGCGCATAGCTCCCTGATGACAAATTTTGTCTATACCGATCAGATGGGTGATATTCACCTTGATCAGGCGTCGAAAGTTGGGACATTGGATCCAGTGATTTCAAATGGTGACTACTTGTATTACGTTTCTTGTGAGCGAGGCCTGGATGACTACAAAGGTCTGGCAGCATTGCTATACACCAGCATAGAGTTGGATAAATAAGAGATGAATGATGCTTTGATCTTGCGGATCGAGGCATCATAGAGACTCCATCAGTAATTACAATGAAACACCCCTTTTCCAGGGAATAAAATCGTCCTGGTTCAGATCCACTGCCTTTGCTGTTATCCTCCCGCTGGCAACTTCAATAATGAAGTCGAGTATCTCTTCACCCACTTGTTCAATATTCTTTTCGCCGGATATAATCGATCCGGTATTAAAGTCAATGATGTCGGGCATCTTTTGCGCAAGCTTTGTATTGGAGGAGATCTTAATCACTTGTGATACCGGATTGCCAGTGGGAGTTCCCAACCCAGTCGTGAATAAAATGATCTGAGCGCCAGAACCCGTTGTCCCTGTCGTGCTTTCTACGTCATTGCCCGGTGTACATAATAAATTGAGTCCTGGCTTCTTAATATACTCTGCATAACGAAGCACATCTGCTACTGGGGCGGTTCCTCCTTTTTTAGCTGCGCCGGCGGATTTTATTGCATCTGTGATCAGGCCGTCTTTAATATTGCCTGGTGAAGGATTCATGTCAAAGCCAGAGCCTACTGCCACCGCAGCATCGGAATACGAACGCATCAAATCCATAAAAAGCTGAGCCGATTCATTCGTTACACATCGGTTGATCATCTCTTGTTCGACGCCGCAGAGCTCGGGAAACTCAGAAAGAATGGTGCTGCCACCCAGTGTTACCAATAAATCAGAAGTATGACCGATGGCAGGATTTGCAGAGATTCCGGAAAATCCATCAGAGCCACCGCATTTCAGACCCACCACCAATTTGTTTAGCGGTGCCGGTTTGCGCACTTGTTTATTTGCTTCCACCAACGCGAGGAAGGTATTTTGAATGGCATGTGTTAATAACTCTTGTTCAGTTCCCGATTCTTGCTGGTCCAGGATGATCACGGGTTTGGAGGACGCTGGATCGAGGGCATTGAATTTCTTCTGTAGGATTTCTATCTGAGCATTCTGGCATCCCAGGCTGAGCACAGTAGCACCCGCCACGTTGGGGTTGTGAATGTACCCCGCAAGCAATGTGCACAAAGTTTCAGAATCCTGCCTTGTTCCCCCGCAACCTCCTTCGTGAAGAAGCATCTTAACACCGTCAATATTATTAAATAACTTCGAGCTATTTGATTTTCCCTCCTGAAGGGAGACGCTGGCGATGGCATCCGTTTTTCCTTCTTTGTATAAGCGGACAAGCTCACTTACATAGCTTTTATAAATATCAGGCTTGCTGAATCCAAGACCTTCTTCAAATGCCTGACGAATGACATTCACATTTCTATTTTCACAAAAGACAAGGGGAATCACCAGCCAATAATTAGCAGTCCCTACCTGGCCATCGGCGCGGTGGTAGCCCATGAAGGTCTTATTCTTCAATTTGGAGACATCGGGTGGAGACCAGTGATGGCTTTTTGTCTTTCCAGTATACGGTGCAGCCTGATGTTTGATATTATGAGTACCGATCACACCTCCCCTGGGAATCAACTGAATGGCTTTGCCCACAAGAATTCCGTACATGATCACCTCATCTGCCGGTTTCAATTCTTTGTCTGCGAATTTGTGTTTGGCCGGCACGTCATTAGTCAATACAACTGAATTGCCTTGATAGGAGACTTTGTCCCCTGCCTTCAGGTCAGCCAATGCCACAAGCACATTGTCCAAAGGATGGATTTTCAGGATATTATTTGACATATTTGGAAATCAAGTATATTGAGGAATTGATTGCGAAAGTAAGTTATGGTTTGCAAGAATAATATAAAATTGTGGGAAGTAAAATGTAGGGTATCGCCATGAATTAGAGTCTTAGAAAATGGACAACGCGCCTGAAAGAAAGGACTTTGGTGTTACCCATTCGGTGATCAGAATACAAGTGGAATTTTATAAGGAATTAACTAAAATTAATGCTCATGAGTAAGGTAATCACATTTGGAGAATTAATGCTTAGGCTAGCCACACCAGGCTATCTTAGGTTTTCCCAAGCGACAGAATTTGACGTGACTTTTGGTGGGGGGGAAGCAAACGTCGCCGTTTCACTTGCCAACTATGGAATTGACGCAAGCTTTGTCAGCAGTCTTCCCAACAATGATATCGGGGACGCTGCCATTACTTCTTTGCGAACATACAAGGTAGGAACATCACACATCCTTCGGGGTGGTGATAGGATCGGCATTTATTTTCTGGAATCCGGGGCGGTAAGCAGAGGAAGTAAGGTGCTGTATGACCGGGCGAACAGTTCCTTTTCGAAATTAAAGAAAGGCTCCATTGATTGGAACAAGGCATTTGATGGTGTTACCTGGTTCCATTGGACGGGCATTACACCAGCTGTATCCGAAGGAGCATTCGAAGCATGCCTCGAAGCCTGTGAAGTAGCATCGCAGAAAGGCATCACCATCTCAACCGACCTGAATTATCGAAATAAGTTATGGAAGTGGGGAAAACCCGCCGGAGAGGTGATGGAGAAGTTGGTTGCTTATTGCGATATTATACTGGGCAATGAAGAGGACGCAGATATGGTTTTTGGAATTAAGCCTCAGGGAGTGGATGTAAAGTCAGGACATGTGGAAGGCGCTGCGTATGAATCTGTAGGAAAGCAGTTGATGACTAAGTTTCCGAAGGCAAAAAAGATTATCATCACCTTACGGGGCTCCATCAGTGCAAGCCATAATACATGGTCTGGCGTATTGTGGGATGGAAAGAAGTTATTAGAGGCACCCACCTATCAGATCACCCACATTGTGGATCGCGTTGGCGGCGGGGATTCTTTTATGGGTGGATTGATCTATGGACTGATTACATATCCAAAAGATGATCAGAAGGCGCTGGATTTTGCTGTTGCTGCTTCATGCCTCAAGCATACCATCAAAGGCGACTTCAATCAGGTTACAGTAGATGAGGTGGAGAAACTGATGCAAGGAGATGGCTCCGGACGGGTTTCAAGATAAATAAAGTACGATGGCGAAATTTTCTAAGAGCGAAGTAGAGCAGGGCCTGCGCTCCTCCGGTATGATACCGGTGTTCTTTCATGCAGACATCGAGGTAGCAACGGCTGTAATGGATGCGGCATATAAGGGTGGTGTGCGGGTATTTGAATTTACAAACCGAGGAGGAAATGCTTTTCAGGTGTTCACCCAATTGCTGGCACATGGACAACAGTATCCTGATTTGATGCTGGGCATTGGTACCATCATGGATGTTCCGATGACACAGAAATTTATTGACGCGGGTGCCCATTTTATTGTTTCTCCTATTCTCAAGCCTGCGATGGCTGAAGTATGTCATAAGCAAGACAAGCTTTGGGTTCCTGGTTGTGCAACCCTTACGGAAATTGTCAACGCCAAAGATTTGGGAGCGTCGATTATTAAAATTTTTCCTGGATCTGTTCTTGGTCCGGGGTTCGTGTCTGCGATCATGCCGGTAGTACCAGGACTTCAATTGATGCCAACGGGAGGGGTAGAGCCAACGGAAGCAAACCTGACGGCATGGTTCAAGTCTGGAGTAGTCTGTGTGGGGATGGGATCGCAGTTGTTTACAAAAGAAATATTAGAAACAAAGAATTGGCCTCTGTTGCAACAACGGGTCTCAGAGACTTTCGAGATTATCCGAAAAATAAGAAAGTAAATTGTAAACCTGCCTTCTCATACAAGTAACCCAAAGCTTCTCAATGGAAAATAAGATTCAGCCTGTTGGAAGCTACCGATGGACGATTTGTGCGCTGGTCTTTATGGCTACAACGATCAATTATCTGGATCGCGCAGTCATCAGCTTGTTGAAATCCGATCTCTCCACTGAATTCCATTGGAATGATGGCGACTATGCAAACATTGAAATTGCTTTTAAGCTTTGCTATGCATTGGGGATGCTTGGAGCAGGTCGACTGGTCGATAAAGTCGGAACCAAGATGGGTTATTTTCTTGCAACAGGCCTCTGGAGCGTGGCAGCGGTGATGCATGCATTTATCAGCAGTACCTTCGGGTTTATAGTCGCAAGATCGGCGCTTGGATTTACGGAGTCTGGCAACTTTCCGGCAGCGATTAAAACGACCGCTGAATGGTTTCCAAAAAAGGAGCGAGCATTTGCCACCGGCATTTTCAATTCGGGCACCAACATAGGCGCCATCGTAGCCCCATTGTCGGTCCCATTTATTGCGGTCGCATGGGGTTGGAAATGGGCATTCATCATCACGGGTTCATTGGGTTTTATCTGGCTCGTACTTTGGTGGAGGTACTACCAAACTCCTTCAAACCATAAAAGCCTCTCAAAGGAAGAATACAATTACATACATAGTGATGCAGCGGAAGTAGCGGAAGACAATGGACCAAGAATTACCTGGTTTAAATTGCTAAGCTTCAAGCAGACATGGGCATTTGTGGTGGGTAAATTCCTGACAGATCCCATTTGGTGGTTCTATCTTTTCTGGTTGCCTGATTTTCTGGAAAGCCAGTATGGATTGAAAGGAACAGCCATCTCCGCCCCGGTAGCGATCGTTTACATAATATCCACATTCGGAAGCGTGGGGGGCGGCTGGCTGCCCATGCGCCTCATTAGGAATAATTGGGAGGTTTTCAGGGCTCGAAAGACTTCTATGCTTGTGTATGCATTTTTTGTGATACCCATCATCTTTGCGCAGATTGCCGGTGAAGTAAACATGTGGCTGGCCGTATTGGTCATTGGCATTGCAGCTGCTGCTCATCAGGCATGGAGCGCAAATATTTTCACCACCGTGTCGGATATGTTTCCAAAAAAATCGGTGGCGTCGGTCACCGGAATCGGAGGCATGTTTGGTTCTTTGGGTGGGATTGCACTCTCACTCTTTGTGCAGAAAAATATGTTCGTGTACTACCGTGAACTTGGTCATATTGAAACTGCCTATTACATCATGTTCTTCATCTGTGGTGCAGCGTATGTGTTGGCGTGGACGATCATACATTTTCTGGTGCCGAAGATGGAGAGGATTAAGATTTGACATTCGATTTACGATTGCCGATTTTGGATTGACGATTTACCGTTTTCGAAGCAAGTAAATCGTAAATCCAAGATCGTCAATCTAAAATTAGATTCTCACAGCAAAGACCATAACCATGATTTCCTTCTCAAGCGATTCGATCCAAAAGGCCATGCAAACCACCGGGATGGTCCCACTTTTCACACACGATGACCCAGGGATTGCCAGGGAAGTAGTAGAAGCAGCCTATCAGGGAGGAGTGCGTGTATTCGAATTGACGAATCGTCGGGCAAACGCTTTCGATGTTTTTGTCAGCCTGGTAAAGCATTTTGAAAAATATCCTGACCTGATCCTTGGGATTGGAACCATCATGGACGCTGCAACAACAAAGAAATTCATTGATGCAGGTGCTCAATTTATTATTTCACCGATCATGAAATTGGAAATGGCAGAATATTGCCTTCGATTTGACAGGCCGTGGATACCCGGCTGTGCCACGCTGACAGAGATCGTTACTGCAAAAGATCATGGGGCGAAAGTGATAAAACTGTTTCCTGCTTCTGTCCTGGGCCCCGGATTTGTTTCATCCATTATGCCTGTGGTACCCGATCTTCAGTTAATGATTACCGGTGGGGTTGAGCCAAATAAGGAGAATCTTTCTTCATGGTTTAGGGCCGGTGCAATGTGTGTGGGTATGGGATCGCAGCTTTTCACAAAAGAGATTTTGGAGATGAGAAATTGGGCGTTGTTGCAACAGCGGGTGACAGATTCAATGGCGATAATTAAAATGTTAAGAGTAGGCTAAAAAGTAGGGCCTTATTCTAACATTCTTATTCACCACATGATCCGATCACAACCCTAATGTTTGACCCCGCTGGGGTCTTAGGTTTATTTTAGGACGATTTACTATGAGCATTTGACACCGTCGCGGTCAGCAAGCAGCGCCAAACAATCCCTCTGTCGACTTTCATAGAACAAGGATTGTGTTCATTGCCAGTCAACCCGGTGTCGGATTATTAATTCAATTTCTACAACTGACACTGTGTTGAGTCGAATAAACCCGCTGATGAGTGGCGTCGAGGCCTTTCGCAGGACCTTACAACTTCTTGCCTAACGTAAAATGAAATAAGAGCCGTTGCTGGGAATGGACAATCCATAATTTTTACCTTCCTTCATACTCCAATTTTTGCTGATGTGATTGTCAAGATCAAGAAGGTTCTTATTTGGGTTGCTGGGGCAGTCATTATTTTGATATCGATGGCATTCGCCACCCTGGCGATCCTTTCGATTTATCGAGACGATATCCGCCTCAAGACGGAGCAAATTATTGATAAGCAGGTAAATGCGATGGTGATCTTTGATGACATGAGCATAGATGTCTTCAAGGATTTTCCAAACCTTACCATCACCCTTCACAATCTCATCGTCACAGGCCAAGGACCACTGGCCAATGATACCCTCGCCATCGTAGATGAACTTGACCTGGAGATCAAGACCTCGTCATTGATGTTTGGAGATGCAACTGAATTGAAGAGTGTCTACCTTCATACGCCACAAGTGTTTTTGAAAGTCTTTAAGGATGGAAGAAATAATTACGAAATTTTCCAGACCGATAGCGCAAAATCATCATCCTCAAAAGGGGATTCCACCTTTGTCAACATTGCTTTGGATCAAGTAACGATGGCCGACGGCAAAGTAGAATACAAAGACATGGCGCATGACGCATATGTGTTGATGAATCATATCACCCATACCGGTCAGGGAGATTTTGAGAAAGATATTTTTGATTTTAAAACAGAAACGGATGTAGGCGAATTTACACTTGAGTATGGAGAAGTGAAGTACTTTTCAAAGAAGGAAGTAAGCGTGGATATGATTCTGGAGATGAATTTGCTCAAGAACACTTTCACATTAAAGGAGAACAACATTCGCATCAATCATTTTGTGTTTGAAATGGATGGAGATTTTTCGATTCTGAAGACCGGCCTCGATATCGGTTTGAACTTTGGAACCAAGGCTACAGAGTTCAAGAATATTATTTCCCTTGTGCCGGGAATTTTCATGGAGGATATGAAGCAGATATCTACCGAGGGAGAGCTCGCGTTCAATGGCTTCGTCAATGGATTTTATTCATTCTCCTCCGGTGAAGTGCCGGCACTCACGGCCAACATTTTGGTCACCGACGCGATGTTTAAAATTGATTCATTGCCCGATCCAATCGAGAATATTAAAATGGAGCTTGTGATCAGTAACTTGTACGGCGTAAAAGATAGTACCGTATTTGATTTGAAAAACTTTCAATTTGATATGCGAAAGCACCTTGTGCGAGGCAGGGTGATGGTGAAGGGATACCAAAGTTTTAAAGTAGATGCAGATATCATTGCAGACATAGACCTCTCGGAACTTGAAAGGATGTATCCGATTAAAGGTTTGGATTTGGCGGGTAAAGTGGATTTTGAGTTGAAAGCGAAAGGCCCCTTTGCGATGGGAGAAAATTTGCAGCAATTGCCCTCTTTCCATTTGAACATGAAACTTAAGAATGGAAGGGTCAAGTATGATCATCTGCCCGCGGCCATCGATAGCATTCAGTTTCATCTTGTAGCGGATCACTCAACGGGCAACCTTGAAGCTACAGTGTTCGATTTTCGGGAAATCCACCTCACGTTAGATAAGAACAGGGTTCATGGGTTCATGAGGATGGAAGGTTTTGAGAACATAAAACTAAAGACAGATATAGAAGCAAATCTGGACCTCGCGGACATCGAGAAGATGTTCCCGATGGAAGACATCGTAAT
>JAYVQY010000051.1:0-2143 GCA_043776715.1 Cyclobacteriaceae bacterium
TCGACTTTGTGAATATTGATGTGGAGTCGGCCAATGAAATGGTCTTGAGACAATTACCGCATCAAAAAATGAAGCAGTTGCAGTTGGTTTGTATTGAAAAAGATCACTCTGGCGACAGATACGACAAATATTTGTCAGGGTTTGAACTGGTTGCGGAAACTCAACCGAACTTGATATACGCTCGTAAAAACCACAGGTTGTTTCTGTGACTTTACAACACAAACAACTCGTGGTAGAATGGTTGGTCGGTAAAGATCAGACGATGATTCCTTTGAGAAGTGAAAAAGTCATGCTGTACTTTCGCAGCTTTTTCAAAGGAGATTCAGATGAAGACTTACCAAGTTGGTCCAGATGCACCTTATGATTTGCCTGGGGAGGAAAACCAGCAGTTCGAGTGGATGGTGTTCTGGTATGAGGACGGTGGATACGATGGTTCGGGTGAAGCAGTAGGCTTGTGCAAGGATGATGGGCTGCTTTACATCAAGGACTTGGGACACTGTTCTTGCTACGGTCCAATGGATGGCGGGTTGGAATCCGGCGACACGATGACTGTAGATGATTTTTTGAAGCACAAGGAAAGCGTGCTTGCTTATGATGCCAGGGATGAAATCAAAAGCAAGGTAACAGAACTCCTTCAATTGAAGGCTCCGGTCTTTTTTGAAAAGTTCAACTTCCTTAACTGAAATGTGATATTGTGAATCCTAAATACCGTGGACTGCTTCGGTGGGTCCATGTGTTTAGGAATATCAGGGTGTAGCTCAGTTTGGCAGAGCGCTTGGTTTGGGACCAAGAAGTCGCAGGTTCGATTCCTGTCACCCTGACTTTCGCCTAAGACAACCAGCGCTGGTCTTGGATGACGTAAAATGCTTAAATTCTGCGGTATCTGACAAGGAAAACTAAGGAAACTGGTCGAGGCGATCTTATGAAATTCAAACGTCGCAAGACTGACAAGGGATTCCTGTACATATTTTGGTGTCCTGGTTGTCGAGCAAACCATACATTTGATGTTCGGGATGGCGAATGGGAGTTTGATGGTGATTGGGAAAATCCAACTTTTTCGCCATCATTGAATCTCCTGCCCCAAGGCGGTCGATGCCATTTATTTGTCAGAAAAGGCATCATCGAATTTTTGGGAGATTGCAGGCATCATTTGTGTGGGCGGCACGTTCCTATGGTGGAAATAGAATGAAAATTAGCTCATGTTTTTCTCATTTTCTTGAGACAAGTGAGCTACATATAGCATGGAAAAACATGCTATTGAAGAACTTATTCAAATCAACCTTTCGCAAAGGGAGATCGCAGCCAAATTGGGATGTTCCCAATCAACTGTTAAATACTGGCTCAAACAATTTGGGTTAAAAACAAGACAAGCCCAATGCAACGAAAAATCGCAATTTGAGTGTGAGTGTGGTGAGGAAAATCCACATAAGTTTGCAAACAGAGGCACAGGGCGTGTTTGTAAAACTGTTTGTAAAAGTTGTCACTATAAGCAAAGAATTAAAAGATACCGTAACAAGAAGCTAAAGGCTATTGAATACAAGGGTGGAAAATGCGAAAAATGTGGATACGATAAGTGTCCTGGTTCTTTGCAGTTCCATCACAGAAATCCATCTGAAAAAGACCCTAATTGGAAATATGTTCGCAGTTGGAGTTTTTCTAAGACTAAAAAAGAACTTGATAAATGCGATTTGTTATGCGCTAATTGTCATGGTGAAGTTCATTGGTTAAATGGGGCCGTGGTGTAATTGGGAACACGCAACAATGGCATTGTTGAATTCGGGGTTCAACTCCCCTCGGCTCCACTACCTCTGGTTGTTTTACGACCGGAAGGCTGAATCAACAGTGAATCGGTCGCATTGCGACTGATGGGAACTCGGATCAGACCGGCTTTGGAATAAGCTGACTCGCAGGGCGTAGCTCCGTGCAACATTCGTCCCGGTAAAACCGTTCTTCGGATGCTTATCGGGGGCTGTATTGGTTGTCAGTCACCCACCCTGGGGAACCAACAAATTGATCTAATTATGGATTTGCAAATTTTGGTCGAACGCATTTGTTTTCGGGTTGTTTTTGTTAAACATTAAACTATACTAAATTGTCCGTGGATTGTCCCCGGACTCAACTTTTACTCAAATGAGGCAAAAAT
>JAYVQY010000052.1:0-2134 GCA_043776715.1 Cyclobacteriaceae bacterium
GAATCTGATTCACGATGCGTTGCTCATAAGGTGCGCGATCAATCGCCTGCAAAACACCCATCGGTCTGGGGAGATCTTCGTTGTAGGTCATGTTTGCTAGGATGAAAGCCAGCGTAGTGTCTTTTTCGTTGTGGATCAAAAGATCGCTCACCGAATGTTCTCCCTGGTCAAGGTTCACGACGCGTGGAGTATAGCCATCCAGAATAATTCCTTTGTTCTTGGTTTTACCAAAGACCAGTGGCTTACCATGCTCCAGAAGGATGGTAGAGTTGTCCCGGGTATCCGCGTTGGTGTAAAGATCGAAAGCCCCGTCATTAAAGATGCGGCAGTTTGTATAGATCTCAATGAAGGCAGCCCCCTTATGCTCCGAGGCGCGCTTTAAAAGTTGCTGAAGTTGTGTGCGATCTTTGTCATGACCACGTGCTACAAAAGTTGCACCGGAGCCCAACGCCAGCGCCACCGGATTAAAAGGATCATCCAAGGCGCCCAAGGGAGAGGACTTTGTGATCTGGCCCCTATGCGAGGTGGGAGAGTATTGCCCTTTGGTAAGGCTGTAAACTTCATTATTAAACATCATGATGTTAAGGTCCACGTTCCTGCGACAAGTATGAATAAAATGATTGCCGCCAATGCTCATGTTGTCGCCATCACCCATAACCACCCAGACGCTCAGTTCGGGCCTGGCAATTTTGAGCCCCGATGCGATGGCCAGCGCCCGTCCATGAATAGAATGGAATCCATACGTATCCATGTAGTAAGGAAACCTTCCCGAGCAGCCGATGCCGGAGACATACACAATCTTTTCTTTTGACACACCCAGATCAGGCATCAGTCGTTGTGCGGGTGATAAAACAGAGATCGCTCCACAGCCGGCACACCATCTGACATCTACATTCGGTTTAAAATCTTTGGCTGTATACATTAAGCTTCCGGTATGAGGTCTTTCCAGCAGTTCATCTACAACAGTTTTCATACAAGAATTTCTTTTTGGGTTAACAAACTCGTCAATTCCTCTACCAATTCGCTTGACCTGAATGGCCTTCCGGGCATTTTATTAAATCCGATGATCGGCTTCAGGTACTTACCCTGCAGCATGAATTTTAGTTGCCCCATATTCAACTCCGGCACAAGAACCCTTTGAAACTTCGACAGAATTTCTTTAAGGTTACTTGGAAATGGATTCATATATCTCAGGTGCACAAAAGAAAGAGGATGCCCATTGGCTTTGATCTGCTCGAATGCAGTCTTGGCAGCCCCATAGGTACTTCCCCAGCTAATCATCAATAAATCACCTTCTTGTTCGCCTTCAATGACTGCTTCCGGAATGTCCAACGAAATCCGATCAATTTTTTCCTGTCTCAGCCTCACCATTTTTTCATGGTTGGCGGCATCGCTGCTTACGTTTCCAGAGCCATCTTCCTTTTCAAGTCCTCCGATGCGATGTTCCATTCCTTCAAAACCCGGAATGGCCCATTGTCTTCGCAAGGTCTTTGCATCACGTTTATAGGGAGCAAATTGAGATATGTCCTGAGCAAAGTATGGAGTGATCTCCGGAAGCATGGCCACGGTAGGAATCTTCCAGGGTTCAGATGCCTGTCCAATATATCCATCGCTTAGTACAAGAACTGGTGTCATATACTTGAGCGCAATACGTGTTGCCTCCAAAGTGATATCAAAGCAATCGGAAGGACTGGCCGCTGCCAGTATCGGCATTGGTGCTTCACCATGGCGGCTGAACATTCCCATCAGTAAATCTCCTTGCTCGGCTTTCGTTGGTAATCCGGTCGATGGACCTGCCCTCTGAACATCCACGATGATGAGTGGAAGTTCTGTGATGACTGCCAGGCCCATGGCTTCTGTTTTTAATGAAAGGCCAGGACCACTGGTGGTGGTGGCGGCAAGACTTCCGCCAAACGCAGCTCCAATGGCACTGCAGATGCCGGCAATTTCATCCTCTGCCTGCAAGTGTTTTACGCCATATTTTTTATACCCCGAGATGGCATGCAGAATGTCTGTTGCAGGCGTGATGGGATAGGATCCCAGGAACAGAGGAAGTTTAGCCTTGCGGGCAGCTACTACCAATCCCAACGCTACCGCTTCATTTCCCGTGATGTTGCGATACCTTCCGGGAGCA
>JAYVQY010000053.1:0-29810 GCA_043776715.1 Cyclobacteriaceae bacterium
GCCCAATTATCGTAAAACGAGGCTTAGACAAGTTCGCATCCATCTATGAAGGATGGAAACTTGCATTATCAACGTAAAGATGTGTCCTAACGGTAGGGCTTAAGCCCTTGGTTATTGGCATCAATATTGAATGGGTTTTAGCCCAGCCAGAAAAACAAAACCCCACACCTGAATAAACCCTTTGTCCAATAATTGTATTTGTATAACTCTGCTTCCTTAATCTAAATCTCATGCGAAAATTAGTTCTATCCATCGCGGTTGTGCTTTCATTCTTAGCAGGCACTGCCCAAAAGAAAAACAACCCACCAGCGGATAATACAACGACCTTCGATCAAAGCCTTTACGCTGGCATTCAGTGGCGTGAGTTGGGTCCGTTTCGGGGTGGCCGTTCGTGTACGGTAACCGGTGTGCTGGGCAATCCAAACGTGTACTATTTCGGAGGTGTAGGGGGAGGCGTTTGGAAATCAAATGATGCAGGCCGGACGTGGGGAAACATCACCGATAATTATTTTGGTGGCACGATCGGTGCTGTCGCCGTTTCAGAAAGTGATCCGAATGTTGTTTATGTCGGTGAGGGTGAGCAAGGCCTTCGCAACAACGTGTCATCCGGTTGGGGTGTATGGAAGTCTACTGATGCTGGTCAAACCTGGAAACACATTGGCCTGACTGAATCCAAACACATTTCACGCATCCGCATACATCCAACAAATCCCGATGTTGTATATGCTGCGGCGATGGGGAACCTTTGGAAGCCCAATGAGATGAGAGGTATTTTCAGAAGCGTTGACGGAGGGCAGACCTGGAAGAAAATTCTCTACATCAACGAAACGGCAGGGGCCTCCGATTTGACTTTTGACCCGAGCAACCCACGCATTCTATATGCCAGCACCTGGAACATGAAGAGAAATGGCTTTCGCATGGACAGCGGGGGCCCTGACTCCAAACTATGGAAAAGTACTGACGGTGGTGATACCTGGGAAAACCTTAGCGACAAACCCGGAATGCCAAAGGGATTAAATGGAATTATCGGAGTTACTGTTTCACCTTTAAACTCCAACCGCGTTTGGGCAATCATTGAAAATCTTGAGGGCGGAGTGTTCCGTTCTGATGATGCCGGTAAAACGTGGACACGGATCAATCAGGATCGTGCCTTGTTGCAGCGGGCTTGGTACTACTGCCGCATTTATGCAGATACTCAGAACGAAGACAAGGTATGGGTGATGAACGTAAGCTATGGCGTCTCCAAAGATGGAGGCAAAACTTTTGAGTTGAAGAATGCACCTCATGGTGATCATCATGATTTATGGATCGATCCCAATAACAACCTGCGAATGATCATCGCCGATGACGGCGGGGCTCAGGTCTCTAATGACGGTGGAGAAAACTGGACAAGCTATCACAATCAACCTACGGCGCAATTTTATCGCGTTTCCACCGACAATCAATTTCCATATCGAATTTATGGGGCACAGCAAGACAATAGCAGTGTACGTATTCCACATCGTACGGATGGAAATTCTGTAACGGAAAAAGACTGGGATGCATTGTCAATTGGTGAGAGTGCCCACCTCGCTCCTGACCCACTGAATCCGGATGTGATTTATGGTAGCGACTATAAAGGTTATATGAGCATGCAAAACCTGGCAACCGGGCAAGAAAGAAGTACCAACGTGTGGCCCGACCTCCCGGCCGGCTCCGGGGTTGAAGTGATGAAATATCGTTTTAACTGGAACTTCCCTGTCAGCTTCAGTCCACACGACCCCAAAAAATTGTATGCCGGCTCCAATCATCTTCATGCAACATACGATGGAGGAGAAAGTTGGGAGGAGCTAAGCCCTGACCTGACACGCAATGAGCCAGAGACGATCAAATCCTCAGGAGGACCGATTACACAGGACAATACAGGTGCGGAATATTATGCTAATCTGTTTGTGATTACTGAATCACCTTACACCAAAGATGAGATCTGGGTTGGTTCTGATGATGGACTGGTACACGTGACAACGGATGGTGGAAAGAACTGGAAAAATATTACTCCCCCAATGTCGCTCAAATACAACATGATGAACGCCATCGATGTAAATCCTTTTGTGAAAGGAGGAGCCTACCTGGCAGCCACCTCTTATAAGTTTGGCGACAATACCCCCTACGCTTTTAAGACTTCAGATTATGGAAAAACCTGGACACTCATTACCAATGGCATTCCAAAAGATGAATATGTGCGGGTAGTGAGGGCGGATCCAAAAAGAAAAGGACTGTTGTATGCCGGAACAGAAAAGGGGATGTGGGTATCATTTGATGATGGAGCAAGCTGGTCAAAGTTGCAGCTTAACCTTCCGCCGGTGCCCATCCATGATCTGGCAATTAAGAACGACAACCTCATTGCTGCTACACACGGCAGGAGCTTTTGGATCATCGACGATCTTACCCCCTTACACCAACTGTCAAGCGAGATGATTGGAAAGGAATTTCATCTTTTCAAGCCGATGCCAAGTTATCGTATGCCGGGTGGCGGGGGCTTCAATCCAGTCAATCGTAAGCTTGAAGGAGAAAATCATCCGGGAGGCGTGATGGCGTGCTTCTTTACAAAAAATGTGGATGACAAAACCGATGCAAAACTGGATTTCATGGAAATGGATGGCGACATCATCAAATCGTATTCGAACAAAGCAAAGGACAAAGTAGATCAATTGAATATTAAGAAGGGTGGAAGTCGATTTGTGTGGAATATGCGCTACCCCGGCTACAAAACTTTCCCCGGCATGGTGTATTATGGTTCACCCAACCTCGGACCAAAAGCAGTTCCGGGTAAGTACAAAGTGCGACTTACCATCAATGGTCAATCCACGGAACAGGAATTTGAAATTCTGAAGGACCCCCGCATCAGCGCAACACCGGAAGACTTCCGGTCGCAGTTTGATTTCTTGGTGAAGGTTCGCGACAAAGTGAGTGAAGCCAATCAGGGAGTAATCGATATCCGAAAAATCAAGGATGACTTAGGATACCTGAAAAGCAAACTGGGAACAGAGCCGATGTACAAAGATTTGACGGAAGCAGTGAAAAAATTCGAAGAACAATTGACGACTGCAGAAAATAACATTCACCAAACCAAGAATCGAAGTGTACAAGATCCTCTTAACTATGGAATCAAACTCAATAATCGCCTCGCCCATTTAATGGTAGAGCAGGGACAGGGTGATTTTCATCCCACTAAGCAAGGTGAAGAAGTGAGGCAAGAGCTCACTAGAAAAATTGACAGTGAATTGCAGAACCTTCGCGGCATCATTAACTCAAATGTGGATTCCATTAATAAGATGGTCAAAGACAAGGGGATTGAAATGGTTATGGTAAAAAAGCAGGCATCTGAAATGTGAAAGCAGCATCTGTTCAACTCCCCTGAGATACCGCCTGTCGCGTCCTTGAACGCTTGGTCGTTTTAAGCACACTAAAACCGCTTACCTGTCGTTTTTAGCTATGATTAATGGTCAACGACAAGGAGTGGTTTTGTTTTATGAAACATTTTTTCTTTTTCTGTGCAATCTTATTAGGCAGCTGCGGGGAATGCGATAAGTCTAGTTACTACCAGATCAGATTTAAGGACCCGGACGGAACCAATGCTGGCATGTCTCGCTATGGTGTTGAAGGCCTTGGCACTTGTGCAACCTGGCAAAAAACACAGCAAATCTTTTTTCGGGATTCAACCAAGAAGTATTTGCTGAGTCAGATTTTGAGCCGGGCCCAGGTAGAAAGCTATTCAGGTTCAAGTTCGAGCAACTGAGAAGTTAATTTTTTCTAAGATTACTTTTCCCACTTCCAGTCTCCTGCAATTATCAACGGTTCCTTCAGGTTATTGTCGATCATAAACTGTTTCGTGGTTTCACTGTCCATTTTCCTGGCCGGAAGTTTATCGGCATTGGCAAGACCATATAAAATCATTGTGCCAAAGCGGACACTGTTTATCAGATGTTCTTCATTCACCAGATTAAAATCATCGCAGTCTGAATGATAGCAACGATAAATGGAACGATCGAGGTTGGCATGCATTGAAAGAATTGGTACACCTTGAAGCATGAATGGCTGATGGTCACTATGCAGGCCTGAGCGGTTGCTGAACTTATTTCTGTAGATCGTGTCGATCTTCTGAATTTCTGTACCGAGTGACTTGTAGAAGGTGCTGTCTTCAAGTTGCCCGCCAGCGTTGACTCCAATTGGATTGCCACTCATATCACAATTCATCATATACTTTACATTTTCGATTGAGCCATCTTTGACAGCCTGATCAACCATGTACCGCGATCCCAACAAACCTTGTTCCTCGCCCATGAACATGACAAACTGTACGGTCCGTTTGGGAGTAAGCTTATTTGCTTTGAAGGCACGTGCCATATCCAAAATGGAAAATGAACCAATGCCATTATCAATCGCGCCGGTAGCAAGGTCCCATGAATCAAGATGACCACCGATGATGATGCGCTCTTCGGACAGTTCAGAGCCTTTCAACGTTGCCACCACATTTCTTGCTTTGATCATGTCGCTGTGATTGGTCATCAAGAGACGCGCCTGCACTTTTTTGGTTTTCAATTTCTCTTTAAGGGCCATCCCAACTTCTTTTCCAATACAGACCGCAGGGATAGGGATCAATTCACCGGTAACGGAGGCAGTACCGGTTAATAAAACACCTTTGTCTACCTGATTGAAAATGATCACACCCTTGGCACCGTGGTTGATGGCGATGGCGGTCTTTTCACTACGGTGCAGATTATGAAGCTCTTTCTTGCTGCCCTCCAGAAGGTCGATGTAGATAAACGCGATCTTATCCTTTACCGCATTTGGATTAGGCTCATAGTCTACTTCAAGACCATTCCCCATATCCACAATTTCACCGGATACATCTGCTGCAATGGGGGAATGCCCCAGCGTAACGGCCGGCACCTTCGTTCCGTCAATAGTCACAGTAACATCCCCCCGCGACCAGGCCTCCACTTCAAACTCTTGAAATTTCACGTCCTCGAAACCGTATTCCTTGAATTTATTAAAGGTGTACTCTTCGGCCTTCTTGCCATTTTCTGATCCTGTAAGCCGATGCCCGATCGTGGACGTGGCCTCTTGGAGTGTTGAATACGCTTTTGAATTTTGAAGGACTTCCTGATTAATGCGGATAAATGTCTCGTTCAATGACTCCTTCCTGGAGCAAGAGAAAAAAAGGTTAATACCAAATGTGAGAACGATGACTTTGAAGAGGATATCTTTCATGAATTTGAAATGGTTTATGCAAAGGTAAAAACTCCGCGTCTTGGGAATCATAATATTATTTATGCGGTACGAGACTTCGGGTGGCCTGGGCCTATCTTCTGATAAACAACATGGATGGTAAGGAAATCATCCACCATGAGATTGCGATGAATGGACCAAACAGCGCATAAATAATCCAGCCAGCTAGAAAATAATAGAATGGAAACATAAAAATCCCGAACATCGATTTCAAGGAAGCAACAAATACCGGGTCCTTAATTCCGCCCTTAACCTTTCGCCAAATCATCAGCGGAATAAAATTGACCACAAAGGACAAATAGGATAACAGTTTAAACATCCACACAAATCCTTTTTTTTTCACTGGTGTGATCGGAAGAACTTCACCTTTCAGTATCCTTGAAATTCTTTCATTTGTATCATAAGGGTCAAGATAGTTGGGATGCGATAACTCGAGGCGGTGAATGATTTGGTCATAATGATCGACATCCTCCACATGAGTGATTAACTGTTTTAAGTGGATGGTCAAATCATTTCGCAGTTGATTGGCGGCAGGTTGTAGGGGTTCCTTGAAGTAATCGTTTGCCAAAATTGGTTCCCCAAAATATATGCTCACGCTGCTTCGGAAAGCCTTAGGCTCACTATAATTTAATCCTACTGGTATGATGGATATTTTCAAATCACCATGTTTTTGTAAGGTCTCGAACGCCAATCTTGTGAAGCCCTTGCTGAGTGGGCGCAGCCGCCTTTGACCGCCGTGATTTCCCTCCGGAAAAATGATGATGGCTCCGTTCTTCAAAAAGAGGTTTTCACAAGTGTCGAAAGTTCTTTTATTTTCTGAAAGGGATTGCCAGCCATCACGAATGCGATAAATGGGCAACATGTTGAATGTTGTGAGCAACCACCGGATAAATGGTTTCTTAAAAATATCTGCCCGGGTAAGCGAATAGGTGAAGTGAGAATTAAAACACACAATCATGATTGCATCCAAAAAAGCATTCTGATGATTGGCCGCAAAAATCACAGGACTGGTTGGAATATTTTCCCTGCCGTGAATGATAATTTTTTTGAAATAGAAGTGAAGTCCAAGCCAGACATAATTTCGAAGAAAATAGTACCATAATTGTTGCACGATCAGGCAGTTTGAGTAGTGGTTGCCCGGCGTGACCAATAGGAAGCGATGACCAGACCTGAGATAATATGCCAGATGCCCCACCATGCTGCTACGATGGCCATCCCACCGAGGCCATTGAAAAAACTGAAAATCAGTAGAAGTCCCAGCCCGGAATTCTGAATCCCTGTCTCAATGGCGATGGTCTTCTGATCTGCCGGTGCAAGTCCGGATAGCCGGGCGGCCCAATAGCCAGTGAGCAAGGCGACGGCATTGTGAACAAAAACGATGATCACTACAAGGTGGATGTAGTTCATAAAATGATTCACGTTGTTGGTGAATGCGATCACCACAAACGCCAGAAAAATCAGAATCGAAACAGGCTTCACGCCCTTCGAAACTTTTGCGGCCATATCTGGAAAGTAGTGAGCGGAAATCATCCCTACGGTGAGCGGTAGCCCAGCCAGCAATAAAATGGCCTTGAAGATATCCAGGGCATCCAATTGTACTTCCTTCAATAGTTGTGCCGTCGGCGGATATAAGCCGGCCCAAAGTTCCAGATTGAAAGGCGTCATGACGATGGCCAGCACCGTGCCAATGGCCGTAAGACTCACGGACAATGCAGTATTCCCTTTCGATAAGTGTGTCAGAAAGTTTGAAATGTTTCCACCGGGGCACGCTGCGACAAGCATCATGCCGAGCGCAATGCTTGGCTGGGGTTCAATCACCCACACCAGCAAAAACGTAACGAAGGGTAAGAGAATAAACTGCGATGTGAGACCTACCACGGAAGCCCTTGGTGTTTCAAGGAGTCTTTTGAAATCTGAAACTTTTAGATCAAGGGCCACCCCAAACATGATCAGCGCAAGACAAACGTTGAGTACCCAAAGAGAATCCTGATTGAAGTTAAGCCGTAATTCGTCCAAGGATGCCTGCATTGAGTGAAGATCAGTAAAAATATTTTAACTTCAAGGTATGTTTACCGCTGAGACGCTAAGGCGCAAAGAATACTCTTATTGATATGAAATCAAATCCATTCTTCTTTTTGCTCTGCTTAGTTTGCATCTACTCTTTCGGACAGGACAACTTTTTCCAGCCTTCTGATCAAAAAATTATTGTGGCACTCTCAGCGCCGAGAATCTCACCCTCAGGAAGCCAGGCCATCTTCATCACCACCCGAAAGAATTTTGAAAAAAATATGAATGAGTCTGAATTGATTTGGATCGACTTGAAGACCAAGGAGCAGCGGACTTTGGTCCGTGACCGCAATGGTCTTGGCCAGCCTCAATGGTTGCCGGATGGTAGTGCTGTATCGTTTCTTGCCAATGGTGTGGAAGGAACACAGGTTTATCTTTTGTCCATGCAGGGTGGAGAAGCGCAACAGATTACACATTCTGCTTCACGAGTGAAAACATATCGCTGGCATCCAAAAATGAAAAAGCTGGCCTTTATCGCAGCAAATGCAAAACCAAAATCTTCAGGATTCAATGATGCTTTTGAAGTAGGAAGCAACGATTTCCTCAAGACAGAAACATCATCATCCAGTAATCTTTTTTTTCAGGATTTAGAAAAAGCCGTAGCTCAAAAATTGTTTCCAGACTCGCTTACCCTTGCCACTGACCTTACAACCTCTGCACTCTCCTGGTCTCCGGATGGAAATAAAATTGCATTTACTGTGTTTGCTTCACCCCGCTCAGGTGATTCCGATTTGAGTAAGCTCTACGTTTTGGACACGCGCACCAATACTCTCAAGGCGATCACTAAGAACAACAACCAGGAAGGCTCGGCCGATTTTTCTCCTGATGGCAAGCACATTGCTTTCTTGTATCCGCGACAAGGAATCCCCGCCAACCAGAATGAAGTACACATGCAAACGGAGGGTGAAAATGATTATAGGAATCTCACTCAGAAAATCGACCGTGAGATCTTAGAGGCGCAGTGGTTGCTGGATGGGAGTCTGGTCGTAGCGGGCAATCAGGGATTGACCTCAGCACTTTGGCGTATAACTCTGACCGGTCAAACTGAGATTATTTCAATTGGAGATGTGACGAGTGTGAACGAATTTGATTCGCAGGGGAGCAGAATGATTTTTGTCGGAACAGAGAAATACAGACCCAACGAATTATACTTCAAATCAGAGTTGAAGTCTGCTCCGGAACGGCTAACGGATTTCAATGGAGCAATTGCTGCCAAAAAATTGGGAAAGACGGAAGGCGTTGTATGGAAAAGCTCAAAAAATCTACAACCGAACGGAGTAGTTACATACCCACCTGATTTTGATCAAGGAAAGATGTATCCCTTGGTACTCTTTGTACACGGAGGTCCCACAGCCGCTTCCTTCTTAAACTTTCATCCGGTTGTGCAGACGATGGCCTCGCAGGGATGGATTGTATTCCAACCCAACTATCGGGGCAGCTCCAACCTGGGCAATGAATTTCAAAGTGCCATCGCCAACGATGCCGCCGAAGGTCCTGGTCAGGATGTCATGGCAGGTGTGAATGAGCTATTGAAACGATCGTACGTGGACGCAAAGAAGGTTGCAATATCCGGGTGGTCTTATGGTGGTTGGATGACTGCCTGGATGATTGGTCGTTATCCTGAAGTGTGGAAGGTAGCGGTCGCAGGGGCTGCTCCCGTTGACCTCACGGATATGTATAGTCTCAACGACGTTAATCGAACAAGGAGGCACGCCATTACAGATTCACCTTACAAAGGCGATAACCTCAAGGCCGCTTACGCCCAATCTCCCGTTACAAACTTCAGTAAAATCAGAACACCCACATTGATCATGTCGGATACGGGAGATTCACGGGTTGCCATCACCGGTTCTTACAAACTCTATGGTGCCTTACGGGATAACAGTGTACCTGTAAAATTTATTGCTTATCCTGTATCCGGACATTTTCCGGGTGATCCTGTGAGAGGGTATGATGTGTATGAGAGGTGGATTGCGTGGTTGAAAAAGTATCTCGATTGACCGAGACTGCTTCAATTGCCTACTTCAACCTTTCCTCAAACAATTTCAATATCCTTTTATACTCATCCGTCCAACTGCTCGCTTCGACAAAGCCATGGTCTTCCATCGGGTAGGCCGCCAGTTCCCAGTTGTCTTTGCCAAGTTCAATGAGGCGTTGGGTCAGGCGCACCGCATCTTCAAAATGTACGTTCGTGTCGATCATACCGTGGCAGATGAGGAGATGGCCTTTCAATCCGGAAGCATAATAGAGTGGTGAGCTTCTGGCGTAGGCTATGCTGTCCGTGGCAGGTTCGTTGAGGATGCTCGCAGAGTAGGAATGATTATAGTGCGCCCAATCTGTTACCGGGCGTAGGGCGGCTCCTGCAGCAAAGACATCCGGCGTGGTAAACATACCCATCAAAGTGATAAAGCCTCCGTAAGATCCACCATAAATGCCAATCCTCTTTGGATTAATGTTGAATTTTTCCACCAACCATTTGGCTCCATCAACATTGTCAGTCAGATCTTTGCCACCCATGAACCGATAGATGCCCGTGCGCCAATCGCGGCCGTAACCGGCACTGGCACGATAGTCCATGTCAAGCACGGTGTAGCCTCGATCCGTCAATAAATTATGAAACATATATTCCCGGAAGTAATTGCTCCACCACCGATGTGCGTTTTGCAGATAGCCTGCGCCATGTACAAAGATCACCGCCGCACCATTGGGATTGGTTGGACGGAATACGCGGGTATAGACATCAGCACCGTCGCGCGCTTTGAAAGTAGTGACGTCAGGATCGCGCCATGGATATGACTTAAAATCTTCGGACAATGAATTTGTAATCTGCTGCGGTTTTGCACCAGACTTATTTTCTTGAAGATAAAGTTCCCATGGTTTGTTGCTATAGGAATAGCGAATGGCCAACCATTTTTCATCAGGCGAAATGGTCACCAGGCTTGATCCACTCATGGTGGTGAGTTTTTCTGTTTTCCCTCCTGCTACCGGTAGTTTATAGAAATGCTTTTCACCCGGATGCACTTCGTTGGTGGTGATGTAGAAAGACTTCTTGTCTTTGGAGAGTTCTGCTGTTTGTACTTCATACTTCCCTGTTGTGATCGCCTGTTTCTTGCTCGCTGCAAAATCGTAGAGATATAGATGCGAGTATCCTGACTCTTCCGACAGGAACCACAGTTGGGAGTTGCTCGCCCATCCAATCGCTCCCGGACCAAATCCAAAGCCTGGTTCTCCTACCCACGCCTCATCGCGCTGGCGATCGAGAAGGGTTAGTTTTTGGGTCGCCGGATCGAGCGTAAGAAGCCAACGGTCTTTGTAGTCCTGCGCACGAACAACGACCACATTATTTTTTCCATCCTCACTCCAGTAAGGACCAAACATAATCACCGGGCGGGGCTCAGGTTTCTTTTCTTTTCCCTTCTCATCTTTTGAGGGCTTAACAGGGTAATCTTTTTTGTAGTCAGGCAAATCGAAAATGCCGGGAATGTCATTGGTCTTCACGGGGAGGACGCTGTCTTGATCAATACGATAAACAAATAGTTCGTAAGAATTTTGTGGGTTCCCAACTTTCGTTCGCGATGGGATATCGTCTGTAAAGCCTGATTCGGTGACATAGCTGGGAACAATGGTGTTCTTTGGGCTTGCCATTTTTGTAAGGCGGAAAGTGATCGAATTTCCTTGAGGGCTTAATTGCAACTGATCGACGTTCTTTTCTTCAATGTAGATTTCCTTTGGTCTGTGAGGCCTGTCCGATTTCTGCATTTTTTCACTTGCCTTCTTTATTCCGTTGCGTTCACGGAGCACTTGAAAGTAGGCAAGCTGATCAGCCTTGAGCCATTTCTCCTGGTCACTCAGTTTGATATCAGATTTCCTGGTGCCTTTGCGGAAATCGGTAAGCTGAGTAAAAGTACCAGAGGCAATTTCCCAACTGTATAAGTTTATTCCCGCAGTAAATACAACCTTTCTTTCATCAGAAGAAAAGGCAGGATTGAATTCGCGTTCGTTTGTGAACGTGACTTGTGTGGTTTTGCCAGTGACGATGTCAAGCAAGAAAATGTCTCCATTCTTCTCATATACCTTTTTGTTGCGAGCCCTGTCAAAAGCACCAACCAGAGCAGGAAGATTTCTCCTGATTGCTGGACTTACCTTCTGCGGTATGCGACTGATAGGAGTGATGGCATATAATGAATCACCTGAATTCTTGTCGGGGTTCCAATTAAAATAAAGTTGCTTGCTGTCCGCAGACCAAAATATATTAGTGGGAGCGACGCCGATCCATTTTGGATCTCGCATGATTTTTTCAACGGTGAGCGGGGCCAGTGGTTGTGCATGAGAACCGAATCCAATGAGGCAGAGTAAAACAACTTTTTTCATAGAAGGCAAATAATAGCGTCGGCGAAATTATCGAAAATCACCTTGAAGAAAAGAGAGATGTGATGGATGGTTTAGGAATTCATGCTTGATAATGCTGGGGCTCATGTTGCCGGTGCTTTAACATGGACTTGTTAATGCATTCAAACGCTTTTTTCAAGACTGCTTTTTTTCTTTTGTTAAATCTCCAAACAGGCTATTAAATACGGATAGAATCAAGCTGAAGGCCAAAGCCCACCAGAATCCATCCACATAAAACCCATCCACAAAATAATCCACCATCAGGATAATTACTGCATTGATTACCAGAAGAAATAGGCCGAGCGTGAGGATGGTAATTGGTATGGTGAAGATGATCAGAATGGGCTTTACGATGACGTTGGAAATTGAGATCAGCACCGCAACCAGCAGGGCTGCCCAGTAGTCCTGCACATGAGCGCCAGGAAGGAGATAAGCGGTGAGCATGACCGCTACGCCAGAGAGCAGCAGTCGAACCAGGATATTCATGACGTAAATTTTAATGAAGATACAGCCTTCTACTCATTTCTACCCCTTGGGAAAATCTTCAACTCAGAGTCTACCGTTTCGGGGACCACGGCCTCCTCAGAGTTTACCGCCTCGGGGACTCTGAGGTAGGGTTCGCAGAGTCCCCGAGACGGTCCGAGACGGTAGACTCTGCGACGGGGTGATTTTTTCGAGAGCATCGCTGTCACTAACTTCGAAAAATGTACGCCATTGTCGACATAGAGACTACAGGGGGATATGCGGCAAACCATCGCATGACGGAGATTGCCATCTATCATCACGATGGCCTTCAGATCACAGATCGTTTTCAAACATTGATCAACCCCGGACGGCGGGTGCCCTATTTCATCACGGGACTCACAGGCATCTCCACCGAGATGGTCAAGGATGCTCCGGCGTTTGAAGAAATTGCAAAAGAAATCTACGATTGGTTGAAAGATCGGGTGTTCGTGGCACATAATGCACACTTCGATTATAGTTTTGTAAAAAAAGAACTCGATGATGCCGGCATCCAATGGAGCTCCCGAAAACTTTGTACGGTTCGTCTGGGTCGGAAGATCATACCTGGGTTAGATTCCTATAGTCTGGGGCGGCTGGCAGAGAGCCTGGGCATCACAATTTCTGACCGGCATCGGGCGGCTGGCGACGCAGAAGCAACGGCGAAAATCTTCGATCTATTTCTGAAGCGTGACACGGAAGGCGTGATCGTGAAGGCTTTGAAAAGGAACTCAGGGGAAACCATTCTCCCCCCCAACTTGTCAAAAGAAGAGTTTGATCGATTGCCGGCCAAAGCAGGAGTTTATTATTTTCAAGATGCACACGGAAATATCATTTATGTGGGCAAAGCCAATAACATTAAGAAAAGAATCGCCGGTCATTTTACGGGTGAAGCGCACGAATGGAACAGGTCAAACATCCGCAATGAAATCCATCATATTAATTTTGAGCTGACAGGAAATGAATTGATCGCCTTGATTCTGGAATCACAAGAGATACGGAAGCTCTGGCCAAAATATAATCTGGCACAGAAATACCGAGTAGAAGAGTGGGGCATTTATGAGTACGAAGACCAAAAAGGTTATCTCCGTTTTGTAGTAAACATGGTTACCCGCAACTCGAAACCGCTGATCACCTTTAGTACGAAAGGAGATGCCTGGAATTTTTTGTGGGAAAAAGTAAAAGAAGCTGAGCTATGTCCGAAATTATCGGGACTTCAAATTGCCAAAGGTCCTTGCTTTGCGCATCAATCCGGAACCTGCAAGGGAGCCTGTGAGTCGGCAGAGACCCCATTGCTGTACAATAAGCGCATACAGAAATCCATTGACTCATTTTATGGCGAAGGTGAAACGGTGGCAATCATAGGCAAAGGTAGGAGGTCGGAAGAGAAGTCATTGATATTGGTGGAGAAGGGAAACTACCTTGGATTTGGATTTTTTAATCAGGAGTTCACACTCAATGACTTTGAGACAGCGAAGAATTATATCAAGACAAGTAAGGACAACAGGGTGGTTCAAAACCTTGTCAATTCCTACCTGATGAATCCTCGTGGCACCGAGATTATTGCATTTTAGAATGCCATTTTTGCCGCTTGAATAAGCATCTTAATTCTTGTTGAAGTTTTTAAAACCCAAATCCCTATTATTGCGATTAATTTTGAAGAAAATAGCATCGTATGGCATTTGAAACAACCACTGAACAACAGCAAGAACATCGGAAAAAAATCAATCAGGTCTATGCCGAAGTGGCCAAAGTAGTGGTAGGGCAGGAATATATGGTCAACAGGCTCCTAATTGGATTATTCACCAATGGGCATGTTTTATTAGAAGGTGTTCCAGGACTTGCAAAAACACTTACGATTTCTACGGTAGCCAGAGTGCTCCACCTGGATTTTCAGCGCATTCAGTTTACCCCTGATTTGCTGCCCTCTGACCTCGTCGGCACAATGATTTATAATCAGAAGGAAGGGAAATTTGAGGTGAAGAAGGGACCCATCTTTGCCAACATTATCCTTGCCGATGAGATCAACCGCTCACCAGCCAAAGTACAGTCAGCATTGCTGGAAGCCATGCAAGAGAAAACAGTAACCATTGGGGAAACCACATTCACGCTTGACAAGCCATTCCTCGTGCTGGCCACACAAAATCCTGTTGAAAATGAAGGAACCTACCCGCTTCCCGAGGCGCAAGTGGATCGTTTCATGATGAAAGTCTTTGTTGATTACCCTACGAAAGATCAAGAGCTGGAAATCATGAGGAGGATTTCCAATCTTCAGTTTGATTTTACAGTAAATACCGTATTGACGAAAGAAGACATCTTTTCGATCAGAGGTGAGGTAAATAAGGTAAAGATTTCAGAATCGTTAGAAAAATATATCATTGAATTGGTGAGTGCGACGAGAAAGCCAAAAGAATATAAACTTGATCATGAGGCACAGTATATTCAGTTTGGAGCTTCACCACGCGCCAGCATCAACCTCAACCTTGGGGCGAAAGCGGCTGCCTATCTTGAGGGTCGGGACTATGTGCTGCCGGAAGACATTAAAGAAGTGGCGCGCGATGTGATGAACCATCGTATCATATTAAACTATGAAGCCGAGGCTGATAATGTCAAGACCATCGACATCATCAAGGCCATTCTGAACCGTGTGCCGATCAGTAAATAGCATTGTTCGGGATTTCTTTACAATTTCCTCACATTGGGATATAGCCTCATTTGACAATTGGGCTTTAAAAAACAGCAGTTTTTTTGACTTTTAACCGGCCCTACTAACCCATTTTTTGTTATTAATAATTTGGTAACATATCTCATGAGTTTGGGTAACACACCCTCTTCATTTTTGCAGAAAATTAAATATTATGAAAGGAAAATTTCTACCCACTTTGGTTTGTGTAATGACCTGCTGGAGCCTTAGTCTCAATGCTCAGGTTACAACGAGTTCGGCAACAGGTAAAATTACTGACTCGAAGGGTGAAAATCTACCTGGCGCCACAGTTCAATTAATTTACAAACCAACCAATACTAGTTATGGTGTTGCAACAAATGCGGATGGACGCTTTACAATCTCAAACCTTCCTCCGGGAGGTCCGTACGACATCACCGTCTCCTTTGTAGGCTTTCAAACCAAAAGCCAAAGTGATGTGAATCTGAAGTTGGGGGAACCTTTCGTCCTTAATGTTCAAATGAAAGATGAAAGTCAGCAACTTTCAGATTTGGTTGTCGTCGGGATCACCCAAGACCTTACCGAAAAGATTGGTACAGGCACAAGTGTTGGAAGGTCACAAATTCAGAGCCTGCCGACCCTAAGTCGTAGCTTTTCCGACTTTACAAGGTTGACTCCTCAGGCTAGTAATAATTCGTTTGCAGGAACAAATTTCAGGTACAATAATATTACGTTGGATGGAGCAATCAACAATGATGCTATTGGGTTTAGCCCATCGTTGGGTGGTATTAGCGGCACTGCCAATCAGCCAGGCAGCAGCACAAGAACAAATTCCTTCAGCCTTGATGCAATTCAGGAAGTTCAGGTTCAAATTGCGCCATACGACGTGTCACTCGGCAACTTCACAGGAGGAAGTATCAATGCAGTTTCCAAGAGTGGCAGCAATACGGTCAACGGGTCCGTTTACAGTTTCGGAAGGAATTCGGCCATCACCGGAAAATACAAGGGGGATGACAAGGTGGGTGATGGCTCAATTAGCAATTCTTACTATGATTACCAAACTGGTTTCCGGGTTGGTCTTCCTTTGATCAAAGACAAATTATTCTGGTTTACAAATGAAGAAGTTACCAAGAGTCAGGTTCCCCTTTTCTTTCCAGCAGGGGCGCCGAACTATTTCATGACAACAGACATTGCAAACCAAATCACTAATAAGTTGGCAACTCTGCCCGTAAGTCAATACAATCCTGCCGGGGGTTATGATCCGGGGGCCACAACAGACTATACCATATACTCAAAAAGCCAAAAATTTTTTAACCGCATCGATTGGATCATCAACAAGAATCATCAATTGGCTATTCGAAATAATGCTGTCGTTTCAGAAGCAACAAATCTAGAACGCTCCACGAGTGAGTTTCAATTTGGCAATTACGACTTCTTGCAAAAGAACACTAACATCAGCACTGTCCTAGAGCTGAAGAGCAGATTCGGAAATGCGGCCAGCAATAGTCTGATTGTTGGATACACCGATATCAAGGATAGTCGTAACCCGTTGGGAAGTACCATTTTTCCACAGATTCAGATTAATGGGATTGGAAGTGGACACGCCTTGATTGGAACAAATCGTGAGGCCGGAATTTTTAACATGCGCCAGAAAACATTTGAAATCACAGATAACTTCAGGATTTTCTCCGGAAATCATGCTTTCACTTTCGGAACCCATAACGAGTTTTATAACATTGATTACAACTTCATCAATTCCTGGAACGGTCGTTTCGACTACAGTAGCCTCGCAAATTTTTTGAATGACAACCCGTCGCGAATGAGGGCCATCTACAACCCGGCAGATAATTCGCGAGATGCCAACCTTTCTTCATCACCCGCCAATTTTAACGTCGCCATGTTGAGCTTATATGCTCAGGATGAATTGGCCGTGAGCGATAAGTTCAAATTAACTTATGGCGTGCGTGGCGACATGACCGCGTTACCAACTGGTCCTATCGTAGACGGGCAAAGCAAGTTTCCATCGAACCCGACCAATTACGGAACCACCTACAAGTACGATACACCGGTACCCCAAATTGGCAATAAATATTTTGGTCAAATGTACATCTCACCGCGCGTAGGTTTCAATTACGATCTAAAAGGAGATCAATCATTAATCTTGAGGGGCGGTTCTGGTATTTTCACTGGGCGTATACCTTTTGCATGGCTTGGCTATGCCTACTACAATAATGGAGTTTCTTATGGTGCAATGGACTTAAACCCTCCTAAAGCCGGTACACCGATTCCGACAGATCCTTCCCAATTTCAAAACTTTGCGGCAGCCAATGGATCAAAAAATCGCACTGAGTTGAATGTAATCGATAAGAACTTTCAAATGCCTAGAATGTGGAGAAGCAACCTTGCGGTGGACATGAAATTGGGGAATGGATATAATTTAACACTGGAAGCTCTTTATACCAAAGTCATTAAAGATGTACAGATAAAACAAATCAACCTGAAGGATTCGGTGTTTTACGCATCCAACGATGTAAACAAGGAACAACCTCTTTATTTGTCGTCTACAACAGCCACTGGTACAGCCAACCGGGTGAGCAGCAACTTCTCCAGCGCCTATCTGATTACCAACACCACTCTGGGAAGCCGGTATCAGTTGACCGCTAAAATCACAAAGGAATATCCGATGGGTTTGAACATAATGGCTGCGTATACTTACGGTCAATCGAAGGATATTCTCAATGGAATTCGGAATTCACCAGAATCAGGTTGGCAGCTTAATCAGGCATTAAATCCAAACAATCCCGGCTTGACATATTCAAACTTTGACATTCGTCACCGGATCGTTTCGTCTGTCCAATACAAGAAATCCTGGAATGTAAAAGCGACTTCGTATGTTTCCCTGATTTACACGGCACAGTCAGGGTCGCCATTTACGTATGCGATTACGTCTAGTAACAATCTGACGCGAAACGGTCAGCAAATTGACTTGCCCCTTATACCTGCTTCACAAGATCAAATCAATTTTGTTAACAGAACCAATTCAGACGGATCTATTTCTACGCCTGCACAACAATACCAAGAGTTCGATAATTTTATAAAAAGCGACAGCTACCTGAACAGTCACAGAGGTCAGTACTCTGAACGTAATGGTGCACGAACACCCTGGAATAATTTACTGGATCTTCGCCTTATGCAGGATTTTCATTTTAGCGTTGGAAGTAAGGTAAACACAATTCAGGTGACTTTTGATGTCATTAATTTTTCCAATCTGCTCAATAAGAACTGGGGTGTCGTATACTACACCCCCAACACTCAAAATTCTTCGGTTGACATAGGTCTAAGGGCAACACGTTCTGCTACGTCTACAGCAGCACCGACTTATACCTTTATTGCACCAACGGCAACATATTCAATCGATCAGTTTAGCTCTCGTTGGCAAGGGCAACTTGGAGTACGATACATTTTTTAAGACACCTGTATGGCTGCGAAAATCCCGCAAAAGATTGCGGGATTTTTTTTGATGAGACTTGATCAATTAACCTTCCGTTGTTGATCCTTGTATCGCTCAATTACACTTTTGATCTGCTCGCCAGCTACTTTAACAGAGTCTTGTGATTTCACATTGTTCACTAATTTTTGCTGGAACACCAGCTTCTCGAGTTTGTTGGTTTCAATGGCTTTCTCCAGTCTGATTTTTTCGGCATCATTGTTACGAATTTTGGTGTTGAAGTCTTTGTTTTGACCCACCAGTCGCTGTTGCTGCCGCACCACCGCATCCAGTGCCTGCTGACCTTCATCGATCTGTGCCTGTATCTTGTCTCTGTAAAATTTCACCCCAAACTGGTACACTAGTTTTTCAATCTGAGTTTCCACCAGGGTAATGTCATTTACTTTCCATTCGGTAGACAGGATGCCCATCCAGACGGTGGCTTTCTCCTCATTTCCCTTCGAGGTGGCGTAAAGAACTCCAGTGGTGTAAACCGTGCCGCCCAAAGCGGGCCCTTCGATAAATTGATATTTGCTCCCAGCCTTCACCTTGCCATAGTCTTTAATAAATCGGCCCCATGATGCGGCCACAGCATCTTTCTTACCTTCTAATTCCACACCATATCCTTCACCACTTGCCTCTTTTATTTTTTCACTTTTCCTGGTCACCATCACTTTTTGAGCAAAGGCACCAAGGGTTGAACAAAGGATCAGAACAATCGTCAACTTTTTCATTCTTCGTTGGTTAACTTGGGTGTAAAGATCATTTAAAATTTACGGTTTTGGCAACATCAATATTAATTAGCGGAGCCTCAGGACTGATCGGCGCACGACTTACTGAAATCCTCCTTGAAAGGGGTTATCGTGTGGCACACCTGGGACGATCCAAGCGATCGGATCACATTCCTTCATTTGTCTGGGATGTGAACAAGGGAGAAATGGATTTGAAATCATTGGAAGGCGTTGATGCAATTATTCATCTGGCAGGGGCAGGAGTCGCTGAGAAACGCTGGACGGATGAGCGCAAACTGGAAATTCTGGAGAGTCGCACGAAATCCTCCACCTTATTATATGAAAGCCTGAAGAACACGAAACACAATGTAAAAGTGTTTGTCTCCGCTTCTGCGATTGGATACTATGGTGGTGCGCGTGGACTTGAAATTGTTAATGAAGAAAGCAAACCAGGTGATGATTATCTCTCTAATGTGGTCGTGAATTGGGAAAGAGCAGTCGACAGGATTTCTTCTTTAGGAATGCGTGTCGCAAAAATTCGCATAGGCATTGTGTTAAGTGAAAAGGGAGGGGCCTTGAAAGAGATGGCTTCCCCGATTAAATGGGGGGTGGGTGCTCCGTTGGGCACGGGAGAACAAATGTTGAGCTGGATTCATCTTGATGATTTATGCAACTTATTTATCAAGGCTGTGGAGGATGCTTCTATGATGGGTGCCTATAACGGGGTGTCACTCCATCCCGTCACCAATCGTGAGATGACAAAAGCCATTGCAAAAGTTTTGAAGCGTCCGTTGTTTCTCCCACCGGTACCAGCATTTGTTTTAAAAGCCATGATCGGCGAAATGGCTGATATCGTCGTAACCGGAAGCAATGTGTCATCGGAAAAAGTTCAACGATCAGGATTCAAATTCAAGTTTACAGAGCTCGATAATACCTTAAGAAGCCTCTTTAAAGTGGCCCAACCTTCAGGACCGCAGTAGCGATCCGTGAGTCAGCGGTGCCATAGTAAAGCCACCAATTTCCTTTAAAGTGCACCATCCCTTCCACAAAGCATACAAGGTTCACTTGCCCCGTATTTTCATAGGGCTTGTCTGGCATCAGAAAATTTTTCTCAAGCCTGTCAATCATTTTGGATGGATCCGTTTTATCGAAAAGGGCCTGGCCTGCGCAATAGGCTCCCGGGGCAATAAGAGCATCACCACCCTTCTCCAAATTCATTCCATTGTAGATTAAGACAATTCCCTTGTCGGTAATAAATGCAAAAGGACCGCTCTCCACAAGCCTGCTGTCGAAATAGCCAGGCCTTGGTTTTAACACCGGCTTCAGATTGCCATTTTCCTCCAAGGGCTCCCAGTGGATAAGATCAGAAGAGGTGGCCATGAATAGATTCGTATCTCCCCAATACATCCAGTAGCGATCGTTAATTTTTTGCGCCACCATCCGATCGCCTTCTTGTCTTGCGACAATCGCTCCGGACTTGCTCCAGTAGTCGGCGTATTTTCCTTGGAGTACCAGACCTTGTTTCGTCCAGTGAAGAAGGTCCTTTGAGGTGGCAAGGCAAAGTCGTGCGAGGTGACCATCATAGGCTGTGTAAGTTAAAATGTAAGTTCCATCTTCGCTTTCTACAATTCTTGGATCTTCAATCCCTCCTTCCCACTCATAGATTTTCATATGGTCGTTGTCAGGATACAAAACGGGTTCAGGCATCTTAGTGAAATGGAAGCCATTATCGCTTATCGCCAATCCGATTCGCGAAGTGCCGGCGTATTTACCGATGGTGTCCTCTGCCCGAAAGAGCAAGTAAATTTTTCCGTTGCGCACAACAGATGCCGGATTAAAGACATCCTTTTCATCCCACTTGACAATTTTTTCCAGCACCGGGCAAAAAAATTCATTCGCCCCGGGATTGAGAATGGGATTGACACTGTCCATTTTTATAAAAGGCAGCAATGCCCAATCATTCTCAATACCGCGCTCTTTGAGATTGCAATGCGAAAGACCCAGAAGCAGTACACAACCCAAGGCAAGGCCAATGGTGCTCCGAAAATTTGTATCATCCATTTTTCTATCTTCGATCCTGTAAGGTAAGCACTATGGCCACTAAGAAGAAGAAAAACGGAGAAGACCTGATCCAACAGGCATTGGAAGAAGAGCATCGCATTCGCAAAGCATTTAAGGACAAAGATTGGGCGGAGATCAAAAGTTCCGACTCCTGGGTGATCTTCAAGGTGATGAGTGAGTTCGTGGAGGGCTTTGAGAAGCTTGCAAAAATTGGCCCTTGTGTCACCATCTTTGGTTCTGCCAGAGTAAAAGAAGGCCATCCGTATTACAAAACAGCGGAAGAGATTGCCTTTCAGTTGGTGAACCATGGTTATGGTGTGGTCACGGGCGGCGGCCCGGGTATCATGGAGGCCGGTAACAGAGGCGCGAATCGCGCTGGCGGTAAGTCGGTGGGATTGAATATTTATTTGCCCCACGAACAAAAAGGAAACCCATATATCGATCCCGATAAATTGATCACGTTTGATTACTTTTTTGTACGCAAGGTCATGTTTGTAAAATATTCACAGGGGTTCATCGTCATGCCCGGTGGATTTGGAACGATGGATGAATTGTCAGAGGCATTAACTTTGATTCAAACGAAAAAGATTGGTCGATTCCCTATTGTGTTGGTAGGAAAGAAATTCTGGGGTGGCATGATTGAATGGATGAAGAAAGTGCTTGTGATCGAGGCAATGATCCATGAAGAAGACCTTGACCTATTCAATTTAGTGGACACGCCAGAAGAAGCGGTAAAGGTGATTGATGAATTTTATGCCAAGTATTTATTGTCCCCTAACTTCTAATAAAATCTGCAATCATGGACGAGCAGTCAACAAAGGATAATAGAGGTACGCTATCACCTTGTGGCTTAGTTAAAAAATAAGGTGTTGAGAGATTTATCACTTTTTATTTCCATTGCCACACTGGTTATTCTTTTTGGCTATATCACCTACAACGGGCTGCCGAAACCATTGGGCGGTGATTTGATCTCTGACGAAGCCGTCGCGATGGAGGATGAGAATGTGGAGAAAGATTCTCAAGATTTTTCAGCTGTATCAATTGACTTGCCCCATGAGGCATCTTTTGCAGGTGAACCTGCACCATTGGACATGCCCGATGTGATGGAAAGCTTTGATAAAGAATTGCAGATCAATACCTATCTACACAGCAATACATTGTTTCTAATTAAACGCGCCAACCGGTGGCTACCCCAAATCGATTCCATCTTGGAGAAGAACGGAATCCCTTCTGACTTCAAGTACCTTCCACTCATAGAATCGGCACTGTTGAATGATGTTTCTCCCAAAGAAGCGGTCGGGTTCTGGCAGATCCTAAAAACTTCAGGTAAAGAATTGGGACTGGAGATCACCAAAGAGGTAGACCAACGCTATGATCCCATGAAGGCCACTGAAGCAGCTTGTAAGTATTTAAGAAAAGCCTATGCCAAATTCGGAAGCTGGACACTGGCGGCGGCATCTTACAATCGCGGCATGGGTGGAATCAGCAGGTCGCTGGAGGATCAACGCGTACATTCCTACTATGATTTGTATTTGAATGATGAAACTTCCCGATACGTATTCAGGATTCTGGCCATTAAAGAGATTGTAGAACATCCAGAGCAGTATGGCTTTAAATTGGATCCTGACCACCTCTACAACCGTGAAGTAATTCGATTTGTGGAGGTTAAAGAATCGATCAAAGACTTAGTGGCATTTTCTCATCAGCAGGGAATAAACTACAAGCTTTTAAAGAGGCACAATCCCTGGCTGCGCGGTGATGGGCTTTCGGTGAAGAAAGGCAAGGGCTATTTGATTGCGATTCCGGTGAGATAGAGAATGGCCGGAAAAGTGATACCAATGAAAGATGGCTTAATCGCGATGCGTGATTGTAATTTCGTTGACTGAAGTTAGCGCTTTGCATTAAATGAGAATCATCATCATATCTATTTAGCCAACCCCTGCTTTATCAACATGATTACACGAAGAGAATTAATCAGACGCTCAGCCATACTGGCTGCTTTTGCCAATGCTGGATTGGTGAGTGAATTGTTTGGAGCTGAGGCAAAAAACAAAATCCGGATTGGGGCCTGCGATTGGTCGATTGGAAAAAACAGCGACCCTGGTGCATTTGAAATTGCCAAACAAATTGGACTGGGGGGAATACAGGTAAACATGGGTTCTGTCGAGAACAATCTCCATTTGCGCGACAAAGCGCTTCAAAAGACATATTGGGAAGTATCCAGGAAAACGGGAATCAAAATAGGAGGCCTTGCCATTGGTGAGTTGAACAATATTCCTTACAAATCTGACCCGCGCACCGAAGAGTGGGTATGGGATAGTATTGACGTTGCCCAAGCGTTGGAGGTGAAAGTAATCCTGCTGGCATTTTTCGATAAAAATGATTTGAGAAATGATGCCGTCGGAAAAAGAGAAGTTATTAGTCGATTAAGAAAAGTAGCACCCAAGGCAGAGCGGGCAGGCATTACGTTGGGAATAGAATCGTATCTCAGCGCAGAAGAACTAGTGGATATCATTCAACAGGTTGGATCAAAGAGTATAAAGGTATATTATGATTTCAGAAATTCTGATGATGCAGGTTATGATGTGATTAAGGAAATTAAGTTTTTGGGAAAGGATATCATCTGTGAATTGCACATGAAAGAAAATGGCTTCTTGTTAGGGGAGGGTACTTTGGATTGGAGAAGGATTGCAGAAACGTTGTTGGAATTGGACTACCAGGGAGGAGGATGGATGCAGATTGAATGGGCGAGTCCGAAGGGAGCAAACATCATTGAAAGTTATAAGCACAATCTGAAGTTTCTGATGGATGAGTTTCACTACCAATGATATAAATGTTTAATAGATGAATTTCAGCAAAATAGTTTTTCTTATTGCTTTCGGCGCAAGTTTGATTCAATGTAAGCAAGCCGAAAAGAAGCCACTTCTTTTTCTTCCGGATGATCTGGTAGCAACACTCTGGGCAGAATCCCCCATGTTTTTTAATCCTACCAACATGGATGTGGATGCGAAAGGGAGAATATGGATCACCGAGGCAGTGAACTATCGAAACTTTAATAATGACTCATCTAAATTCCTTCATCATAACCAGGGTGATCGTGTCATGATCCTGGAAGACACGGATCACGATGGTAAAGCAGATGCATCCAAGGTTTTTATTGAAGACAAAGATCTAATATCACCCTTGGGCATTGCAGTTCTGGGCAACCGCATCTTCGTTTCCTGTTCACCCAACCTCATTGTCTATACAGACGAAAACGGCGACGATATTCCGGATAAAAAGGAAATTTTGTTGACGGGCTTTGGGGGCCTGGATCATGATCATTCACTTCATTCGGCAACTGCTGGACCGGACGGTAACTTGTATTTCAACACTGGCAATGCGGGGCCACATGTTGTAAAAGATAAATCCGGATGGACCCTGCGCTCGGGGAGCATTTATACCGGTGGCACACCCTATAGCAAGAAAAATCAGGGTAACATGAAAAGTGATGATGGAAGGGTGTGGGTAGGTGGGTTGGCGCTGAAAGTGGCACTGGATGGATCCAATCTCAAAGTCATGGGCCATAATTTCCGCAACTCATATGAAGTGATTACAGACTCCTATGGCAACCTATGGCAAAACGACAATGATGATCAGGTGGTAGCATGCCGAACAACCTGGTTGATGGAGGGCGGCAATGCAGGTTTTTTTAGTGAAGACGGAACCCGCTATTGGCAGGCTGACCAACGGCCCTGGCAGGATATCTATACCGCTCATTGGCACCAGGAAGATCCCGGAGTAATGCCTTCTGGCGACAGAACAGGTGCGGGGTCTCCAACAGGTGTTGCGATCAACGAAGGAGATGCCCTTGGCCTCAAATACAGAGGGTTGCTATTGAGCGCAGACGCCGGCCGCAACACAATCTTTGGATACCATCCGACTTTGAAAAGCTCAGGATATGATTTGGGTGAACGTTCCAATTTTATTAGTTCCTTAAAATATGATAGCGGCAGTTATGTCTGGAATGACTCCATACAAAATGCAAATAAAAGCAAATGGTTTCGGCCAAGTGATGTAACCATTGGAACGGATGGGGCAATTTATGTGGCGGATTGGTATGACCCAATCGTTGGAGGACATCAGATGCAGGATTCTACAGGATATGGACGTATCTATCGCATTGCTCCAAAACAAAAAATCCTCACACTCCCTGTTATCAGTCTTGAGACATTGAATGGCACACTGGAAGCGCTGAAGAGCCCTGCGGTAAATGTCCGCTTCAGCGCATTTGAAAAACTAAAACAAAGAGGCGACGAATCGATTGAGCCGGTCAAAGCCCTTCTTAAAAGTCAAAACCCCTATCACCAGGCAAGGGCGATCTGGTTGTTGTCGCAATTGGGCGAAAAGGGTAAAGTTGAAACGATAAAATTACTTGAAGACGCTGACCCATTGGTTCGGGCCACAGCATTCAGGGCATTGCGATCCGTTGAGCCGGACATACTTCCAATGGCGGAGAAGCTTTCAAAGGATGAATCTGCATTCGCCAGAAGAGAAGTTGCCGCAGGCTTGCGTGATCTGCCATTTGAGAAAACAAAACCTATCCTTCTAAAACTTGCTGAACAATACGATGGAGCTGACCTATGGTATTTAGCAACGCTTTCTTCGGCGTTGAAGGGGCATGAAGATGAAATTTATGATGATCTAAAAAAGATGTTTGGCGGCGATCAGGTTAAATCGGATCAGTGGGACAAGAAGTTGGTCAATTTGGTTTGGAGTTTACATCCTTCCGTGGCGGTTTTGGATTTGAAGATTAGAGCAGAATCTGGTTTGCTAAACGAACAGGACCATTCAGATGCATTAACAGCGTTGGCTTTCATTAACTCCAGTTTGTCGGCTCGTACGATGGTCGACTTGACTCAGGCACCCTTGAAGGATGTGTCTGAAAAGGCAACCTACTGGGCTTCATTCCGACAGAGCAATGACTGGTTTTCGATATTGGATTGGAAGAAGTCCGGAATTGATACAGAGCATGAACAAAGAGTGGCTGCGATGAAGGTGAAACAAAGCAGAGTCATGGACCAACTTTTGCCATTCGATGAAAGAAAGTGGAGCGTGCAAAGTATGGCCAAAGACCCCATTGGAGGACAAATGTTAGTGGCGATGTTAAGCGAAAATAAAATTGATAAACGCTTATTCCCCTATGTTGAAGAACTCATTGGATCAAACCCAAGCCTTTCCGTACGAATACAATTATCTGATTTTTTTAGCCAGCCAAATTCAGGCAAGTCCTTTTCGATTGGAATGATTGCGAAACAAAAAGGGAATATCGCCGAGGGAAAAGCAGTCTTTCTGAAGAGCTGCGCCACGTGCCATAGGGTGAACAAGGAAGGTGGTCAGATTGGTCCTGTTCTGTCTTTGATTGGCAAAAAATTTGAAAGAGAAGGCATGTTGGATGCCATTATTAACCCAAGTGCATCCATTGTCTTTGGGTATGAAGCCTGGTTGATTACAACCCACGATGGTGAATCAGTGTTTGGCTTTCTGGTGGCCGATGGTGAAAAGACAGTTGTGATAAAAGATCTTTTGGGTAAGAATCAGGTCATTCAGGTTTCAAAAATAAAATCAAGAGAAAAAAAGGTTAAAAGCATTATGCCCGACCCTGCCTTTCTTCAACTTTCAGACAAAAACCTCACCGATCTTACGGAATACCTGATGAACTTAAATTAAAACCATTTTTCTAAATATAGTTCTGGAATAACGCAACCATTTGAGATAGTTATCGTAATATTACGATATGGGACTCACCAAAACGGAAGACTATACCAAATCTCAAAATGATTTGGCCTTGTTTACAAAGGCATTGGGCCACCCTGCTCGCATCGCGATTCTTCAATTCTTGATAAAGACCAAATCTTGTGTATGCGGGGATATCGTGGATGAACTTCCACTATCGCAATCTACCGTGTCGCAGCATCTGAGTGAACTAAAAAAGGCTGGATTGATTAAAGGAGATATAGAAGGACCCACCGTCTGCTACTGCATCGATGCGAAGAACTGGAACAAAGCAAAGAAGATGATTGGAGACTTGCTTGAAAGTCACACCGAGATTGATTGCTGTTAGCTTTTTTTTGACCTAAACCATCGCAATATTACGATAACACTAAAATAGAAAATTATGGAAACCGCTGAACAACTTAAGGAGATTGTGAAAGAAAAGTATGGCCAGATCGCTGATCAAAGTAAAGGTCAAAATGAAGTTAGCTGCTGTGGTGCCACCTGTGGTTGTTCCACCGTTGATTATGTGGTGATGGCTGACGACTACTCCCAACTGCCAGGATATGTTGCTGATGCAGATCTGGGACTTGGCTGTGGCCTTCCAACAGAGTTTGCTTTGATCAAGGAAGGCGATACGGTGGTGGACCTTGGCTCTGGGGCAGGTAACGATTGTTTTGTCGCCCGCTCAATTGCAGGAGAGAGGGGCAAAGTTATCGGAATCGACTTTACCCAAAGAATGATTGAGAAAGCGAAAATGAACGCCGATAAACTTGGGTTTAACAATGTTGAATTCAGACAAGGCGATATTGAGAACATGCCACTTGAGGGGAGTATTGCCGATGTGGTCGTCAGTAATTGTGTTTTGAATCTGGTTCCCAATAAGCAGAAAGCATTTGCTGAAACATTTAGGATTCTTAAGAAGGGTGGGCATTTTAGTTTTTCTGACATCGTTCTTGTCGGTCAACTGCCAGAGGGATTAAGGAAAAGTGGAGAGATGTATGCCGGATGCGTGGCGGGGGCAATTCAAATCGAGGAGTATCTGAACATCATCGAAGAGGCAGGGTTTACAGACATCAAGATCCAGAAGAAGAAACAAATCAAACTCCCGGTAGAAATTCTCAACGAATACCTGACTGAGAAGGAGGTTGTTAATTTCGAGAATGAATCAACTGGGATTTTCAGCATTACTGTTTACGCGGAGAAGCCGATCAATTGTTGTGCGCCTGGCTGCTGTGGCTAAAATATTAGAGTAACCCATGCTTTCAACCTTACAAACCAAAATAGATCAACTCACAAAAGAGTTTGATCAAATAACTTCAAGACGTAAAGACGAGCTGCAAAAGCTAACTGTAATTGTGCAGAATAAAATAAAGGCTGGAAAGCCGGTGTACCTCAATTTCATTTGCACTCATAATTCCAGGCGGAGCCACCTTGCGCAATTGTGGGCGCAAGCAGCAGCGCATCATTATGATATAAAGAATGTTTTCTGTTTTTCTGGAGGCACGGAAGCCACTGCTTTTAATCCAAGAGCGGTAAAAGCTTTGGAAGAGGCTGGGTTCAACATTACTAAAATTAAAGAAAGCGATAACTCCGTTTATGAAGTTCGATTTGCTTCTGAGGCTCCACCCATCATCGCATTCTCAAAAAAATACGATGATCCGTTTAATCACAACAAAGATTTTGCAGCCATCATGACCTGCTCAAATGCAGATGAAAACTGTCCATTGGTTTTAGGAGCTTCTTCGCGGATATCACTTACCTATGATGATCCTAAAGAATTTGATGGGACACCGCAGGAAGAGGCAAAGTACAAGGAGAGCGTGCTGCGAATCGGAAGAGAGATTTTGTACGCATTCTCAGAGGTAAATGCATCATAGAGATGAGCAATCAAAAACAACTTGGATTTTTAGACCGGTATCTTACTCTGTGGATTTTCCTTGCTATGCTTTTGGGCATTTCCATCGGTAAGTTTCTACCAGTAGAAGAATTGATGCAACCCTTTCAATTTGGCACCACCAACATATTAATTGCAATGGGCCTTATTATTATGATGTTTCCCCCACTTGCAAAAGTTCGGTATGAACATTTAGGGAAAGTATTTAAGAACGTAAAAGTTATTAGCCTGTCATTGCTTTTGAATTGGATCATCGGCCCGATCCTCATGTTTTTTCTTGCCATCATTTTTCTTCGGGATAAGCCTGAGTACATGGTTGGTTTAATACTCATCGGAATTGCACGCTGCATCGCGATGGTATTAGTATGGAATGACCTGGCAAAAGGTGATAAGGAATACGCAGCCGGATTGGTTGCCCTCAACAGCATCTTTCAAGTGCTATTCTATAGTGTATTTGCCTGGTTGTTCATTACGGTATTACCTCCTTACTTCGGAATCAAAGGTTCAGAGGTTGATGTAAGCATGAGCGATGTAGCAAAGAGTGTATTTCTTTATCTCGGAGTCCCGTTCCTTACTGGTTTCCTATCACGTTACTTTTTTAAGAAAGCAAAAGGTGAAGAATGGTATGTACAGAATGTAGTTCCAAAAATTAGTCCTCTCACATTGATCGCTTTACTTTTCACCATTGTTATTATGTTCAGCTTCAAAGGTAAAATGATTCTGGATATTCCATTTGATGTGATCCGTATTGCAATTCCATTGGTGATCTATTTCCTCCTCATCTTTGTTCTCAGTTTTATTCTGTCCAAAAAATTGGGAGCGAATTACGAAGAGAATGCCTCCGTGTCTTTTACCGCAACAGGTAACAACTTCGAATTAGCCATAGCCGTTGCGTAAGCATCCGATGAAGTACATATTTCCTTAGCCAAAGGTTGGTAGTAGTTTTGGGTTTCACTAAAACTACATTATGAAGACCGAAAATTCAATTTC
>JAYVQY010000054.1:0-2119 GCA_043776715.1 Cyclobacteriaceae bacterium
TGGTATCGGGTGTGGCGGAAAGAAAGTTACCGCCCAAGGCAAAAAATACCTTAGCGCTTCCATCATGCATGGCTTTGATGGATTCCACTACATCGAAGCCGTGATTTTGAGGAGGAGTGAATTGAAAATTATCCTCTATCGATTTTAGGAACTTTGGAGAAGGCTTTTCATTGATGCCCATCGTTCGGTCGCCTTGTACATTGCTGTGTCCCCTTACCGGACATGTACCGGCACCGGGTTTACCAATGCTACCTTTCATCAACAATAGATTCACGATTTCTTTTATCGTGTCCACAGCATTTTCATGCTGTGTTAGCCCCATGGCCCAACAAGCAATGATTTTGTTTTTATTTTTTAACGTACGGGCTGCTTCTCTAATTAAGCTGAGATCAACACCAGAGGCAGTTGCGAGTTTGTTCAGCTCTAACTTTCTAAGGTGTTGAGTAAACTCAGACCAACCCACGGTACTTTTTTCAATGAATGCAAGATCGCAGACAGAGCCTGGGTTCTGTTGCTCTTCCTCGAGCAACATTAATTCTATGGCCTGTAAGATAGCCATGTCGCCGTTGATTTTTACTTGTAGGAAGATATCGGTAAGTGTTGTGGCCATTCCCAACAATCCTCCAAGTTGTTGAGGGTTATTGAATCCCATGAGACCGGCTTCGGGCAAGGGGTTGATTGCAATAATGACTGCCCCATTCTTTTTGGCCTTTTGCAGAGCGGTCAGCATTCGTGGATGGTTCGTCCCGGGATTTTGACCAAGGATCATGATTACCTCCGCCTCATAGAAATCTTCCAGCTTCACCGAGCCTTTTCCAATTCCCAAAGATTCTCCCATGGCCACACCGCTACTCTCATGGCACATGTTGCTGCAGTCGGGAAGATTATTCGTACCAAACTCCCGCACAAAGAGTTGATAAAGAAATGCTGCTTCGTTGCTGGTGCGACCAGAAGTATAGAAGACTGCTTCATCTGGAGTGGTGAGATGATTCAATGACGCAGCAATTTTTTTAAAAGCATCTTCCCAGGAGATGGATTGATAATGTGTTCCACCTTTTGTTAAATAGACTGGCTCCGCAATGCGCCCCTTCTTCCCGATTTCATAATCAGATAATAGAGCCAAATCCTGAACGGAGTTTTGGGAGAAGAAAGTCGTCGTAAGTTTTTTTATCGTGGCCTCTTCCGCCACAGCCCTCGCACCATTCTCGCAATATTCTCCAAGCACCGAGCGCTCATCATCCGGATCAGGCCATGCACAACTTGGACAGTCAAACCCGCCTTTCTTATTGAGCTGCGACAAAGCTTTCCATCCACGAGCGATTCCAACCTCGTCAATTATTTCCTTGACACTGGACAAGATCGCAGGTAAGCCCGCCGCCGCCTTCTTGATTTCACCCTGTTTCAATCCCGTAAAGGTTTCAGGATTTTCTGAACCAATAGAGTTTACATCATCAACCACGTATCTAAATTTATTTCTCTCAACTTTCCGCTTCCCACTTTCAACTTTCCACTTTCCACTTCCTACTTTCCACTTCCTACCCACTTTCCCAATCCGCCTCCATCCACTGTAAATATTAAATCTCTGGTTCCGCAAAAATCCAATCAACGTCATATCCAGTTCCGTCGCAAGTTCCACCGCCAGACTGGAAGGTGCCCCAATCGCTGCCACAATTTTTATCCCTGCCATGCTGGCCTTTTGAATCAGTTCGAAGCTCACCCTCCCGCTCAACATCAGGATGGAGTTGGTCAAAGGCAACTGTTTTTTCATGAACGCAGCGCCAATCACTTTATCCAATGCATTATGACGACCCACGTCTTCGTAAAGCATGATAAGATTCCCATGAAGATCAAACAATGCAGAAGCGTGAAGCCCGCCGGTGCTATCAAAGATGGACTGATGAGCTCTCACCTGCTGTTCCATTCCAAAGAATATTCCTGGTTCTAGATAAATATCATCCAAAATATGCTGGTACAATGATTTGGTTTGAATGGCATCAATGCTCGATTTACCGCAAACGCCGCAACTTGAAGTGGTATAAAAATTGCGCTCAGCTTTTTGAAGCGAAGGATTGATATGATCGTGCAAGGCAATCAGTATTCTATTTTCTGCCAACGACTT
>JAYVQY010000055.1:0-2110 GCA_043776715.1 Cyclobacteriaceae bacterium
GAGAATTCTGAGAATGATTTGTCGGAGATCATGCGGGATTTCAAGAAGTTTACTTCTAAGTCGATAATTACCACGATGTGTGAAATTGGGGAGAGTAGAAGAGAATGGATGCTGAGTCATTTCAATGCGGGTCTGAATGAGTACCAGGTTTGGCAGGAAGGAATGCATCCTATTGAATTGAGTAAAAGGAAATTTACAAATCAGAAGATGGATTATATACATAACAATCCAGTGGTTGCTGGGATCGTCAGAGAACCCTGGGATTATTTATTGAGCTCGGCAACGGATTATTGTCTTGTCAATAAGAAAGGGTTGGTGAAGATTTGTTATATTGAATAGTTTACTTAAACCGGGCGCGGCGAAATGGAAATCGAGAATGGATTATAAATCCTCTAATCCGTGAGATGTGGTTTTATTGGAGGGGCCGGATTGCAAATCCGGCCCAACCTCCCACGCTGTCCAAAGGAGTGCTACGCGGAAGATTCGGACCAAAGTGGAATAACGGAGAAAGAAATTACCATTTTGCGCATCCGTCATTTGAAGCCGGAGCCAAAGGTCGAAGAACAGTAATAACACGAAATACCAGTTCTGGCAACAACACAACCATCCAATTGAACTGAATTCAAACAAGAAACAGGACCAGAGGGTTGATTATATTCATAATAATCCGGTGGAAGCTGGGCATTGTACTCTCTACGGACGAGTATCTTTATAGCAGTGCCCTGAACTATGCGGGCAAACCAGAGATTTTACTGGATGTTATGTTGTTGTATTGAAGATCGCGGTGGGGTCGCAGTCTGGTGACTGCTGTACATGTGTATGGCACAACACTTGTGCCAGTGGATACCATCCTTGGAAAGGGTGAAAAAATATGGAACCAAAGAGACGCTTTAAATCGTTAACTTTGGAGATCGCAATTTTAGCTATGGAAAGGATTATTCTCACCATTAAGGACGGCAGCAAAAGGAACTTTTTTCTTGAATTGCTGAAGCAGTTTGATTTTATTGAAGTTCAGACCGCCAAGGAGAAGAAAGCAGATCAGTATGATTTTTTTGCTTCTGCCGGACTATGGAAGAACAGGGATATTGACGCTAACCAACTCCGGGAGCAGGCATGGAAAAGAAGGGCCTAGTCCTTTGCGACACCAACATCATCATTGAGTTTTATAAGGAGAACCACCGGGTTATACAGAACCTGCAGGACATCGGCCAGGAGAATATAGCGGTGAGTGTTATTACAGGAGGGGAACTATTGCACGGGACCTTGAACAAGAAAGAGCTGATTCGTATCAAGAGCGATCTTGATCATCTTCAAATAGTTCACCTGACGCCACAGGCGGGAGAATGTTTTACTCAACTGATGAACGATTATTCGCTGAGTCACCGGTTGAGCTTACCCGATGGCCTGATAGCAGCCACTGCGTTAACGGAAGATATTCCCTTGTATACCCACAACCTGAAAGACTTTAGGTACATCAAGGGCATCCGGTTGTATAAGGAGAAGTAAGCATACAGGATGCTTACACCCACCGCGCAAAACCTAGTCAAAAGCTAACGTATATTCATAGCACTCCTGTGGCAGGAGAGATTGTTTCGAAGCCGGAACATTATCTTTATAGTTGAGCCAGGGATTATGCTTTTTATCCAACTGGTAACGGTTATCTTGAGATTGAGTTTGTTTGAAGCTTTGGAGAAAATTGTGGATAATGGATATTGGAAGAGATCAATGGGCACACGCTGCAAGCGCGCGCCATAGTTGGAAAACGGCCCATACCAGTATCTCCTTTACGAACCGGTTGTATTGGGGTCATGGTACAGAGGGATTCCGATACAGCAAAACGCGAAAGATAATTTGAACCAAGATGCAGTGGTGCTTATTCTCGGCTTTCAGATGCCGAGGGTAGAAGCAACGTACAGCTATGATTTTACAGTTTCAGAATTGGGCGCAACGTCAGGAGGAACCCATGAAGATACAAACCCGGCTTGCATCACCGAAATGGGTGGCCTTATGACTCAGGGCAGACGCATCTAAATTTTTGATGGAAATGGTTGTTTGGTTAACTTACCCTTCCAAAAACAATGGAGAGCCCGCTACGATTTTTTGCGGGGAT
>JAYVQY010000056.1:0-2093 GCA_043776715.1 Cyclobacteriaceae bacterium
CGTGGGGCACGTCGCTGCCCGCTTCCTTAGCCGCCGTGGTCATGCGCATATAGCCTCCGTTCAAGAGCACAAAATTTTTGTCAAAGACGAGCCAATTTAAATAAGCTTTCGGTCCCGCGCCAGAACTGCCCGATGTACTCAGCGCACCCGTCCATGGAAAGGAAGAAGTGCTGCTGGGGTAAGCGGCGCCTTCTACTACCACACCTGCAGTGCCGCTGCTGATCTGACCCATCAACGTAGCCAGGGCAGCGGTCCAGTTACTGGTGGTAGGGTCGATGTACTTGGCATACATTCTGTTACAATAACCGCAATTCATCGCCAGATAAATCTTATCACGAAGGTTTTGAAAACGCTGTAATTTGACTTTAAAGGTTCGAATTCATTGGTGATAGATCTGGAATACCTTGCACTGGTGATATTTTCTCCGCTTCCGCATCCTGATTTTCAGTGATTTACAAAACCAATTTTTGAAAACAGATAGATCAGTGCACTACTCCAAGGGAGGACTTTCAAAAAATCATTGCCTTACTAGTTTTATTTTTTTTCTATAAAGAACGCTTTCGCTAAAGCCTGTCTTCGCTTTGATTGAAAAGACGATAATGCTAAAAGTGACATCAACTGCATTCTTACGCTGAGTAATTTTATCGATTCTTAATGCCCTATGCACGTCTTCGGCAAACATCTGCTCAAAGTCAAAAACCGCCAGACGCCAATTACCACAATCGCTGTGCCCAATTGATGCATCGAATTGGTCCTTCAAAATCTCATTCTGATAAACCACAGCGTTACAAGTGCCAATTAACTTGCTTTCAAAACGCAATTCATCCTCAAGCTTTTGGGCCTTGACCAGTTCTTCAACCACTTTGCAAATATCTAGTGCATTGACGGGATCATGCGTTACACAGAAACTTAGAATAAAAACGATTAGACTCATACTGCTTTAATTAACAATTCTACCTTCAAATCGAAGAGTAAATTGAACGAAGTATCCGCTTGAGGTGGTGAATTCAATTAATCCCTGTCCGCTTAATTCCCCACTGGTTATTTTTCCTGAATAACCGAAATGGTCTCCTGTACCTCTTCCTTGAAAGAGATCTGCATTTAAAACCGAAATACCGGAAGGGTCGGTGACATTAAAGCGCCCACCTTCTACTGGGAATAAACCATAAGGCCCGGTCTTAGATCTGATGTCCGAATAATTAAAGTCCTGAACATATTTAATAACGTCCTGGGTTGAGAAAGTCCCACTACTTATTTTTGAGATAAGAGGATTATGGAATACGTCCAGATAACTCTTGCCAAAGTAGTCTTTTAACTGTTGCGAGGATAATATTCCGTTATCCTGAAAACCGAGCGGGTCTGGTCCACTTCCCTTCGTATTTATTGGATCACCCCCGCTAAGATCACTTGCTACCGATGCTACCGGCATTTGCCCCATAGGCACTTCTGAAGACTTTCCGTCTGCGGTAGTCGCCACAACAGTGGCGCGGGCAGAACTGCCTGCTTTTAAGTCGTCCGCCGTTCCCTCAAATGATCCATAGTGTTCAACCGCACCTGTCTCATTTTTTGAATCGCTGGTGGAATAGCCGTTAGAATATTCAAACATCCCATCGGGGTCTATGAATCGAATTGGATTATTAAATCCATATCGGTAGGGTGTCCATCGGCGTGATTTTTCCGCCATCGGATCCACGACCCCCCATCTACCGATCTCCGGCATATACATTCTCGCTCCGAAGTCATCCCAGTTAAGTCCTAAGTCAGCAATGGTCTCTTTCCCGTTGTATTGATATCTGTTAGGCACCGCATTCTCCCTGCTGTACGAGTTAAACGTAAGACCAAACGCATAATAATCATCTGATTGTATGATGGGTGATTTAATTTGAGTCACCTTAAAGTCATCAAAGTACACTTCCACCGGCGTCGTCTCCTCATTGCTGAGATAAGCATACACATACCCGGGCTCCGTCACCAGAATCTGGCCGCTCAGCTTCTCGTGGGGCACGTCGCTGCCCGCTTCCTTAGCCGCCGTGGTCATGCGCATATAGCCTCCGTTCAAGAGCACAAAATTTTTGTCAAAGACGAGCCAATTT
>JAYVQY010000057.1:0-2084 GCA_043776715.1 Cyclobacteriaceae bacterium
GTGAGAGCCTTCGTAAGATGAAGTTTCTAAAGTTGGCTGAATTTAATGCAAATTCGACTTTGTGCCCTGATTATTCCATGATCTAAGTCAGTTAGGTGAATTTCTATTACTGTTGGTCCATTGCAATCGGTAACGGCATAGCATATTATCAATTGATTGGGTCGCAGGTTGAGAACTAATTTAAATGTTCTGCCACAAGGACACCAAGGCACCAAGAAATCAATGAAAACGCTTGATGGCCTGGCGACCCTATTGGGCAAGCAGGTTTGTGGCAAAGTGATGTAGATCCATCCGAGCCAATACACAAGTGATTTGAAAAAGAGTATGTTAAGGTGAAATCAAAGCTCCAATCCAGAGCAGTGTCATTACTAACAGGATGACATAAGCCTGAATCAGAGAGACTGAGAAATAGCGTTTCTCATGACGGATCGTGGCCGTCACCAGTCCGATCAACCCGGCAATGAACATAAGGATGCCAATTTGCTTGGGAGTGATTATTTCAAGAAGGGGATGTACACCTCCCTCTTTCATGCGGGCATCTAGAAGCCTGTAGATGGCAAGGCAAAAGTCATGAAAGTGGCAGCCGTCCTTACCCATGCCAGCAGGCTCCTTTCCTAGGCAAGGATGGCACGATCTAAGGTGAGCTGTTTCTTACCGGGCCCCATCTTTTCCTTCTTTGATCCTTTTTCGGATGTTTCGGGATTTTCTTGTTCCATTTCTAACATTTGTCGGATGATCTAATTCCAATGAATTTAATATAGCTTTTTCTTCTCGCACAAATAATAAGTCGTGTTCTCTTATTATTGGGTTTGGTCGAGTATCATTGTGTTGATGACTCATGGTTTAATGTGACGAAGAGATTAATCTTCTTTTTACTGGTGTGGAACGGGTTTGGTGCCTTTGCGCAAGCTACCTATGATCATGGTATGTTTTGGGGCCGGCTTACACTGGGCGATAGAATTACTGAAAAGTTAAAATGGGAAGTTTATCTGCAAAGCCGGTACCAAAACGATCCTGCTGAGAAGAAGAACATTTTCGCACATCATCAGACGACAAATTATTGGCTCTGGCTTCATTATCAAATGACAAAAGAGCTACGGGTTTCTGTCACTCCGTTCTGTTATTTCAGCGCCGTGGCTCTTTATCCACAGCCGGCAAGTCTTCGCGACCGGGCAGTAAATGAGTACAGATGGTCCATCCAGGCAGAACATTCACTCAAAGGAAAGCACCTCATTTTTGCAAATCGTTATGCCCTGGAGTACCGACTCCGTGATTTATCCCAGGAAAATGTATATACCAACAATTACCGAGTGCGTTATCGGGCACGATTGGAATACCCGTTGAAGAAAATGGGTAATGCCATGAGCCTGATTCTCTTTGATGAAGTCTTTTTTGAATTTGGTGAAGCCGTGAAGCAGTCTCCAGTAGTATTTAGTCAAAACAGGCTCTATGCAGGTGTTAGTTACGAAGTCATGAAGAATGTAAAATTCACCGTGGCCTATATGAATGTGTATCTCGCGAGGTCGTCCGGTAATGAATTTGACAATGCCAGCGTACTTTGGGCCATACTTGCCTTTGATAATGTCTTCAGTCAGTTTAAACGAAAGGGAAGCGAAGTTGAGAAATAGATCATGCGCGGCTAAATGTGTTGCGAAAGTGGGATAGCAGACTTTAATTGTAAATCTCAGCTGACCCTAAATTAAAAAAGTCCTGCCTCAGCATAAGACAGGACTAACCACAAACCGAAACTTAGACAACTGTTGCTTTGAAATTATTCCAACCCCAAAAGGGTATTGAATAAATCCTCAGAAATCTTCTCAGATATGGGAATAAAGGTGAAGGCGGAGTGGTCTAAGCATAGATATCTTGTCTGAATTTCACTTTTTGAAAACTAAAAACTATGAGAAAACCCATTCTTGCTATTTTTGCCGTATTGATGAGCGCCACGGCATTCGCTCAGACCTGGTCGCTGGACAAAGGCCATTCCAAAATTGGATTCACGGTAACGCACCACATGATTTCGGAGGTGGATGGTTACTTCAAAACATTTAATGCCAAACTGACTTCATCGAAAGATGATTTTT
>JAYVQY010000058.1:0-8009 GCA_043776715.1 Cyclobacteriaceae bacterium
GAGCAACGCATCGTGAATCAGATTCAGCACGAAATCGTGACGAAGGGCGAAGGTGATTTGCAAACGTTGTTGACGGGTGAATCGAGTTGGCTGGTATAATTAAGTTGGACGACAATCGTTGACCAGTTATAGTGACACAAAAAGAACAGATTCCATGGCGGAGTCTTGTCCATTTATTTTATAACTCGACTTGCTTTAAATACTTTTCAAACAATTCGACCTTCTTTGCATCTTCCGCCTTGAAAAGAAATGGAGCCACATCCTTTGCCATCGCCTTCATATCCAGTTTTGAGCACGTGTCCAGCACCTTTTCCTTCAATCCCTTGGAATCTATAATACCAACTTTCATTTTGAGGTAGTCGTAATTGGGCTTCACTTCTTTAGATAATAAAAAGACGACGTCAAAAAAATCTCTCCCCTTTGATCTTTTCCGATTTATAATGGCGAAGAACTTTTGTGCCAGAAGAAGACTGAGTGGTGTCACAGGGATTTCAGTGAAAACATCAAACTTGTTGAGGATGTGCTTTTCCGGTTTAAAGTCGAAATGCTGCGGTTCACTATCGAGTTGGATCAGAATCTTTTGTTCCTTGTGTCCGGCCAATCCTTGCCTGAATAGCAATCCGGGAAAACGGACATTGCAATGAAATGCCCCTTTAAATACCTTTTTCATTTCAACTTCATACCCTTCCTGTACAAGTCCATTTTTGATAATTTCTGAAATAGCCTGGAAACTACTCACTGTTAATTTGAAATTATCGAAGTCAATATCTTCGGAGAACCGGTTATTGCCATGAACAATTCGCAAGCATGTTCCTCCGAGAAAACACAATTGGTTGGCGTAATCAGCCTGATCAAAAATGATTTGAAGAATTTTGCACTGTAAATATTCACGCAGAATAAACTCCTGGAATGTCCGTTGATTTTCGGGGTAGTACTTTACGAGTTCGTTAATACTAAGCATGTTGTAATATTTTTCTGAAAGTCTCGATTCTTTTTTCCAGTGCCTTGTTTTTAAACTGGGCGAGATATTCCATTAATCGGTCTTCCTGTATCTCAGTTTGAAGATCAGACAAGTTGAGCCGCAACGAAGCAAGATCATCAGTGGATTGAATGGATGTATTCAGATACAGATAGTCGAGGAGCAACTTTTCAGGTTCTGCCATTTTGTATCGCAGCCCGTTTGCTTCGATCAGCCTGTACCCGAACATAAGCTCTGGCTTCAAATGCCTGTAGCTGAAGGTGCCAATCGAGGTTGTAAACTGGTGAGTCTTAAGAGTTGTGGCGGAGGTAATCGTATAGACACCTTCCGGTATGAGTCGGTAATGTGCCAGAGCCGATTCAAATGAAACATAGGATGGAGCGTAAATGCGGTTGGCGATCAGGTACAGAAAATTCTCATCCCTCGGCGTGTCTGAGAATGCATACCACCTGTTCACGATCCTCTTGATGTAATCTTTCTTCTGCCACTCTACAAGCCTTCGGGTGTCAAAGTCATCATCCCACTTCCGGATGTCTTGAACGGAAAAGACCCTGAATGGCTCAAAATGATCCTTAAAATCGAGGAATCTCACTTATGTTTCTATTTATTGTTAAAAATAACAAATTATAGAAATAGAATCAAGTTTGAGACTGGACGTTAAAGAATCACCGTATCTCACCCACCTTCTTTGAAGGCCGTTTCCTTACTGGCTGAGCCTCCAGCATTTCCAGGCTGGCCGCAACTAAGTCACCCATGGTCTTTGATCGATTGAAGCGCTCGTCGCCGTATAAATCCGCCAGTTCAGATGACAGCTGAAGTACATTTTCGTCCGTGGAAAGGACTTCTTTCTTCATCGCCGCCAGCAACATGTATAGCTGATCCTTGGCCGCACGCACACGGATGAGCAACCTCGTTCGCTCTTCTTTCTGATACTGAAGTTCCAACACTGGTGACATGTTTCTCAACCCCAGATTAATAATTGGATTGTTTTCTTTAAAATATTGTGGCATGTAAATCTTGACGTTGCCTTCATAGCAATGCTGGTCAAAATCAATCGCCCTCAAACGAATATAGACTTCATCAAAATCAGGAATTAGTTCTGCCACAAAATTGTCGTTGCGCATATCGCCGAGGAGTTGCACGAGGCTGCGCTCATTAAATTTTACGAATTCCTTGGCGACGCGAAGGGGATTAAAATCCTTCCTGGGTAAAAAATCCTTGATAAATGTATCTCCTGGTATCCCCTGGATATGCTCTTCGATCATCGTGCTCCCCTTGACAAGATAATTAATCTTGTTGGGCGACAGGAGATGCTCCAACTCCATTCCATAAACCCGTGACATATCTGCCTGCTTGATGTAGAAGTAATCAAAGAGGTCATTTAAACGGTTTACGATGCGGGCACGGAATGGATGGGTGTTCGCATAGAGGCAATAGTCAATACGGTCAATGTAAAGATGTTCGATCACACTCACGTCACCTGCCACCTTCAACTGGGCATATACTTTTCGCAGGCTGTCGTGAATAAATTTTTGATCGGATTGATTGTAAATCACCGTCTCCCACATCGTATCGGTACCCTTTTTGTCCAGGAGGGCAAGCGAGCTATTATAATGGGCAAGGTCATTGTATGAAATGGGCACGTCCATCTCACGGTCTGTGAGGAGGAGGTATCCATGCAGCGCTTTGCTTACCGGATAGGAGGGTTTCTTAAAGCGGATTTCCGCCATTTTATTTATTTGAAGTCATTTTTGAGCTGTGCAACCCACTTTTCAACCCGGCCCGCAGTCAGGTCCTTTTGGTTGTCTTCGTCGATAACAAGTCCTAAGAACTTTCCATCGACCACACCTTTGGATGCTGAGAAATTATATCCCTCGGTAGGCCAGGCACCCACAAAAGTTGCGCCTTTGCTTTTGATCCGCTCGTGAATAATCCCCAAGGCATCCTGAAAGGTATCAGGATAACCATCGGCATCTCCAAGACCCAGGTAGGCCACTTTCTTACCAGCATAGTCCACCTTTTCGATCTCATCTATGAAGCCATCCCAGTCTTCCTGCAACTGACCAATCTCCCAGGTTGGGCATGCCAATATGAGATAGGGGTAGGGTTGCATATCATCTGAGGATGCTGAGTTTACGTTTACCAACTCCGCCTCATCACCAAACAGTTGCTGAATTTGGTTGGCGACACGCTCCGTGTTGCCTTCCGTTGAACCAAAAAAAATTCCAATCTTAGCCATAGTATAAAGAATTTAGTAATTGTTTATTTTAATAGTCTTCGTGTTTGTTTTCGGTTTCACCTTGCTTAGGGTGGTATTGCATAAATAGTTCTGATTTCATAAGGATGTCGATATACTGTGCACGCTTGTAAGCGAACGGATCAGACAGGTTTTCTTTTGAAAGTTTCCCTTGAAAATCTTCCAGTAAACCATAGCTTTTTTTCTGCATCCAGCTTTCCATCTCTTCCAGCATTTGTGCAATTACAGGGATGCCCTTCTTATAAATTGCACTCACCACTTGCACTGCCTGGCCACCCGCCAGCATCATCTTGATTACATCCTTGCCATTGAGGATGCCGGTGTTGCAAATAATACTGCCTTTGATTTTATTGTGCAATAACCCTGCGTAACGCAAAGCCAGCCGGTTGTCATTCTCATTGCTGAATATATAAGGGTAATAATGTTGTTCTTCCTCGACATCGATGTCAGGCTGAAAGAGACGATTGAACAGAATAAATCCATCCACGCCGATTTTGTCCATGCGTGAAATCAGTCCCAGTGTGTTGGTGTAAAACGGACTTAACTTTACAAACAAGGGAAGGCGTACACCGGCACGCACCAACTCAAGGGTTTTAATCTGCTGGGCCTCAATTTTTTCAGATTTCAAATCAAAATCATTCTGATGGCTATAAAAATTAAGTTCAAGGCCATCGATGCCTGTGTCTTCCATCTTCAATGCATATTCCAACCAGGTTTCATCGTTCACACAATTCAGACTCCCGATGAGCGGTATGGAGATGCTTCGCTTCGCTTCTTTCAATTTCCTGAAGTGTTCAGCCGGACCCGAATGACGCATGTCAGGAAAAAAGCTAGTGTGTTCAGCGTCCCAATTACTATAGGATTCATTCCGTTGTTCCCATTGAAAAGATTCCAATTGAATTTGTTCTTCAAATAAGGATTTGTAGACAACGGCAGCCGCACCGGCTTCTTCCATTTTCACAAGATCAGTGACATTGGTCACAAGGCTGCTGGCCCCAACAACAATGGGATTCTTGAGCGTCAATCCACCATAGTACGTTGAAAGACTTGGTTTCATATTTCTGTTGTTTTAATTTCTGACAAATGTTTGATGTCCTTGAATCGCTGCGCGTTGTCTTTTACCGCCAATTCGGTGAGGCGTACCGCTTCCTCAGGATCGGTCATGTTCAATGTCTTGTACCGGATTTCTTCTTCCAGGTATTGTTCAAATTTTGTATCGATCTCGACGCCATCCCATGTAAATGGATTCTGATGCTCATTCCGCAAATCCGGATTGAACCGATACATCGGCCAATAACCGGATTTAGAAGCTTTTTCCGACTGCTTTTTTGCGAACTTCATGTCATAGCCATGAGCAATGCAAGGTGAATACGCAATGATGATAGACGGACCTTTATGTTTTTCAGCTTCTACAAATGCCAGGGCTGTCTTCTCGCGATCCATTCCCATATTTACAGAAGCCACATAGGCACTGCCATAGGATGACATCATAAGGCCAAGATTTTTTTTGCTAAGCTTCTTGCCGTCAGAAGCAAACTTGGCTACGGCGCCCCGAGGCGTCGACTTGGAGGCTTGCCCACCGGTATTGGAATAAACTTCGGTGTCAACCACCAGCACATTCACGTTGCGGTTTGAAGCCATCACGTGATCAAGGCCCCCAAAGCCGATGTCATAAGCCCAGCCATCACCTCCAAGAATCCAAATGCTCTTGTCGACAAAGTAGTCCTGAAGCTCAATGACTTTGGCCAAAAGAGAGTTTTTGCCTCCTGATTTTTTTTCTGCTTCCAGGAGTTGCTTGACTTGCTCAGCATGGCCTTTCGCTTCATTCGTCACCGCATCAAAGAGTTCAATACTTTTCTGAAGAGCAGCTTTGAGTCCCTCACCGATGGGAGATGCCATCAACGCCAGGGTATTTGTCTTCAGTTGCCCCCGATTGGCGTCTACTGCCAACCGCATCCCAAGACCAAACTCTGCATTGTCTTCGAAAAGTGAATTTGCCCAGGCTGGCCCTTTTCCATTTTTGTCTTTGGTGTAGGGTGTCAACGGAAAAGTTCCTCCATAAATGGAAGTGCACCCTGTCGCATTGGCGATGATCATGCGGTCGCCATACAATTGTGTAACGAGGTGAATATAAGGCACCTCTCCGCAACCAGAGCAGCTCGGCGGATATTCAAGATATGGTTCCGCAATATTAGGTTCACTCACAAATGGAAGTTTGTCAATCCAAACCGCTGGATTACCCGGCACACCACGGTACTCCAATCTTTTAGTGCCGGTAGGTATGGCACCATTGATGGGCATATGAGAGACGGGAATAAGATCTCCTTTCAGCCTCAGAATCGGATCTATGATTTTATCGGCAAACCATCCGGAACCTTCGGGAACTACTGAGGTAATCTCTGCATGTTTATCAACCGTATCTGGAATTGGAACAGCAGTCACCGCTTCAGAGGAAGCGTCTATTGCTTTCCAGTTCATTTCTACAATCTCTGGCCCTTTGCGTGCAAATTGCTTTTCGACAAATTTTTTGATGAGGCCGATCGCCTCTGCCTCTGGCAGCACTCCAGACACTTTAAAAAAGGCCGTTTGCATCACCGAACTTATTCTTCCGCCCAATCCTACACTCTTCGCAATCTTGGATGCGTCAATTGCATATACTTTGACTTTTTTCTGCCGAATCGTATCCTGCATGTCTTTCGTAAATAGCCTAAAGATATTTTCCGGCTTCTGACTTGAGTTCATCAGGAACGTTCCTCCTTCTGTAATGCCTTCCAGAATATCATACTGGCCGATGTAGGACGCACGATGCAAGGCCACAAAATCAACCTTGCTCAATAAGTACTCTGATTGTATTCTTTCTTTCCCGAAACGCAGGTGTGAGATGGTCCAGCCTCCGGACTTATTGGAATCATATTGAAAATAACCCTGTACAAACAGGTCCGTATTATCTCCAATGATCTTGATCGCATTCTTGTTGGCACTTACTGTTCCATCCGATCCATATCCCCAGAACTTACAGCGCACAATCCCTTTCTGCTCGGTGTCTATGTCTTCTTTCACCATGATCGACTTGTGTGTCACGTCATCGAGTATGCCTACCGTAAAATTATGCCAGCCGTCATTTTCGAGATGATCATATACGGCTTTTACCATAGATGGTGTAAATTCCTTTGAAGACAAACCATAACGGCCACCAATAATCCGCACACCAGGTCGATGATTGTACATCGCCGATACTACATCCTGATAGAGTGGTTCCCCGATGGAGCCAGGCTCCTTGGTCCGGTCTAATACGGCGATTTTCTTTACGGATTTTGGTATTTCTTTCAAAAAATCCTCCACCGCAAAGGGCCTGTAGAGTCTCAGTTTGACGGCGCCCACCTTTTCCCCTTTCTTCCTTAAATATTGAATCGTTTCCTCGATGGTTTCGGTGGAAGAACCAATGGAGATGATAATCTTCTCCGCATCAGGAGCTCCGATGTATTCATATAGCTTGTATTGCCGGCCTGTTTTCTTCGCAAAAGCATTCATATACTTTGTGACGATGGAAGGGCAGGCATCATAATATTTATTCACGGTTTCTCTTCCCTGGAAATAGACGTCGGGGTTTTGAGCGCCCACTTTACAAATGGGTGCTTCCGGCTTCAGTGCCAGGGCACGAAACTCTTCCACAAATTTCATGTCCAGCATACTGAACATCTCATCGTAGGTGATGGGAATAATTTTCTGCACGGAGTGAGAGGTCCTAAACCCATCAAAAAAATGAAGGAAAGGAATCTTTGCTTCCAGGGTAGCCAGGTGTGATATGACTGCAAGATCCTGTGCTTCTTGCACATTGGAAGAAGCGAGCATGGCGAAGCCGGTTCCGCGTACCGCCATCACGTCAGAATGATCGCCAAAAATTGACAGTGCCTGACAGGCCAAGGAGCGAGCCGACACATGAAAAACAACCGGAAGCATTTCTCCGGCGATTTTGAACATGTTGGGCAACATCAAAAGCAATCCCTGCGAAGCTGTAAAGGTGGTTGACATGGCCCCTGCAGACAGTGCTCCATGGATTGCGCCTGCCGCACCTCCTTCAGATTGCATTTGTGTGACATCCACCTTCTCGCCAAAAATATTCTTACGGCCCTCCGCCGCCCATCCGTCAGCCCGCTCACCCATGTCAGAAGATGGCGTGATCGGATAGATGGCGGCCACTTCAGAAAAACCGTAAGCCACATTGGCAACCGCCGAGTTGCCATCTGTGTTGATATAAGATATTGCCTTCATAATCAGGGAATTTTGCCATGAAACTACCTGTTCATGGGATGTCCATGGCTGTCGGCAGTCAGGCGGAGGGATGATTTAAATCATTAGAATGTGGACCTCCGGGCAGGGCGTTCGTTTTCTATTATTCATAGCAGAGAAACCAAATTTTTTCTCAGCTCTTCTTTGTCATGTTTTCTGCAATTAGACCCGGAATAGTTCAGTACCCATCGAGGTCGACCGGAAATAGACGCATGCCTGGTACTATAAACGTTCAATCTCTTGGTGTTTGGCCGCCACTTACTGACCCCGAAGGGTGTCAAACGTCCATAGTATAATGGTGTCCTAAAATATACTTACGACCCCAGCGGGGGTCAAACAATAGGGTTGTAGATCGGATTATGCCGAATAAACATGACAAAGTAGTTTAATCCTACTTTGTCATGTTAAAAAAATGGGTGAAGAATCAACATCTGACGGCTCAGAATGCTTATCTTCACCCTTGTAATAAATGCACACAAATAT
>JAYVQY010000059.1:0-2071 GCA_043776715.1 Cyclobacteriaceae bacterium
GTTTGAAATCCAGGCTGAAAAGTGCCAGGTATTTTGTTCTCCGCCGAGGATGTTCCAGCGATATTCTGACCATTTAATACTGCAGTGAAAGCAAATACACGTGACCGCTCCCACCCTATCCTCTTTCCAGCAGCTTCAATGGCAGCGAGCGCGGAAATTAATTCTGGTTGATATGTATAAGCCAGTTCCAGGACTTCTGATTTGGAAATGGGTGACGATCCTTGAGGTGGCGATGGCTGAAGTGCGATGATGGTATCCTGAGATGCAATACCCAACAACGCATTAAACCGATACCTCATGATCGTGGTATCCTGGGCAGCTCGTAAGAGTACATCTGTTGCGTTGACTGAATCCACACGCGCGGTGGTGGCTTCGAGTTCACTGATGTCTCCATTTCTCAATCGTGAATTAGCAAGCTGACTCATTTGGGTCCGGATCCCTGCATTTTGGGAAAGGGCAGCTGCCCGCGCCTTGGCTAAAGCAAGGTCTGCGTATGCCACCTGCACATCCCGAATCAGTGTAAAGCTTCGCTGCACCAAATTCTCAGCTACTTTTTTTGCATCCCCTCTTGCCGCTGCAACACGGCGCGGACGTTGCCAAATCGCGTCAAGGTAAAAATAGATGTAACCCTGGGCCACAATTCCTCCGTTTGGGGAGAGGTATCGAAGCAATGGATTTTGAATGATGCCAGCATCTCTCAAATCTGCTTCAGCGAATGACACGCCCACAAGGTCTGCTTGAAACTGAGCGTTATTCCACATGGCTACTGCCACGGCCTCATCTTCTGTAACGCCATCGCTTAGATTTACCCCCGGTGGCACATCAAATTTCCCGGCCTTTTTCTCCTTGATGAGATCAAAATTTGATTGCGACTTCACCCGATCAGAAACATACGATTTGGTGTATGGATTATGTGGAGCACAAGATGCCAAGATCATTACCAAAAAAATAAAACTTATGCCTCTATACATCATGCCATAAACCCGATCAATATAAGAATCGCTGACCCTAAATCGTAAATCGTAAATCCAAAATCGTAAATCCAAAATCCACCTACTTGCTCCCCAACTCAAGAATCATAAAAGTACCTGGCACAACCTTAGGTCGCGGTCTTGGATTCTCCGTCGTTGCGGCAGGCGTCTCACCATATTGAGCCGAAGAGACAAACACGTGATGTGTTTTAGCATCGAATGCAATCGTACGTGCTCCTACTTCTGTCTTCACGGTGCCGATCGATTTGAATTCATTGGCGGAAACTTCCTGAATAACGGATACGGTGCCTTCACCATTGGAACTGAACGCAAGTTTGGTCGAAGGATCAAACACAACCCCGTCAACTCTTTTTCCGATGGGAACCTGAGCAATAATTTTACCATTGTCCGAATCGAGCACAATCATCCATTCATTATGACATACCGTAAATAATCTATGTGTCTCGCGGTCCATCGCAATGCCGGTAGGCTCTTCGCCAGGTCCAATTTTCCAACGGTTCCTGATCGCCAGCGTTTTGGCATCAAACGATACAACTTCGTTCACATCTTCCAGATTTACAAAAATGGTACCCTTTTCATCCGACACTCCGGCTTCGACAGCCTCACCCCCAAGTACAATTGTTCCCAACACTTTACCAGTTGCAATGTCCACAGCTGTAGCATCGCCGCCACTATGATTGAAAATAAAGACGCGATCAGAAAAATTATCATACAGCAATGCATCAGGGTTTTTACCCGTCGGCACTTCTGCAATGGGTGCAAGTGTTTTCAGATCAAAAATGGTTGCGTTGTTTGATCTACCGTTGGTCGTAATGCCACGACCCCTCTTTGCTACCGCGACTATACCATGCACACCCTGCAGGTTTGGAATTGTACCCACCTTTTCATGTGTGTCGGCATTTAACACCTCCACCTGGGTGCTGTGAGAGACATACAATCTGCGGTTTTCACTGTCGACGGTGAGATAATCCCATCCGCCCTCTCCGCCAACAACAGTTTTCTTGATGAGGTGGATTGGCTCAGTTTGAGCGCTTACGTTGATTGTGGACAAGCATCCTGTGATCAGGATGAAGAAGGTC
>JAYVQY010000060.1:0-29195 GCA_043776715.1 Cyclobacteriaceae bacterium
GGGCTAAAGCCCATGAGGCTTGTAGCTGAAATAACCCCGTGCTTAAGCACGGGGTTATTGGGTAGCTTTCGAAAAAGGGCTTTAGCCCAAGAGGCAAAAGTGTCGTACACCCCCGGTAACAATACCGACCATCTGTAAATTTCTTTTCATACCATAGCGAGCGATTTAACGCGCATTCTATTTTGACCATAAGCGTGCAAAACTGAGAATGCTCAACCTTTCGGTTCGTACCATGTATGTCCGATCGCCGTCCGGTATTGCCACACCCACAAAATACCGCAAAGCAAGTTAGCAACCTTGGCTGGCCGTTCCGTTTAACTCCTTTACCAACTCATTTAAACCAAAAACTCAAATGAAAAGAATCTTTACAGTGCTTTCCTTAGTGGCCATGGCTTGCGGAGCGATGGCACAGGCACTCACGCAGCCTCCGAGTGGAGGCAATCAAAAATCCCGGTTGACACAGTGGATGGGTCTCGTTGAATTCACCATCACTTACAGCAGCCCGGATGTCCATGGGCCCAATGGTGAAGATCGCAAAGATCATATCTGGGGGGATCTTGTGAAGTATGGATTTACCGACCAGGGCTTTGGCTCATCAAAAGCAGCCCCCTGGAGAGCCGGTGCCAATGAAAATACGACCATCTCATTTTCGCATGATGTGAAAATTGAAGGCAAAGATCTGAAGGCAGGAAAGTACGCATTGTTTCTCGCGTTGGATAAGTCAGGTCCATGGACGTGGATATTTTCAAAGAACAATTCCAGCTGGGGAAGTTTCTTTTATGATGAAAAGGAAGATGCTTTGAGGGTGAACACCACACCACAAGAAGCTGCTTATACGGAGTATCTGACCTACGGAGTTGATGAACGCAAACTGAATTCCGCAGTCGTCTTTTTACAATGGGAAAATAAAAAGATCGAGTTCAAAATTGAGTCCCCCAACGTCAATGAATTGTATGTATCCAAAATGCGTGATGAACTTCGCTCTTCACCAGGATTTGATTATAGGAATTGGGCCGCTGCAGCCCAGTTTTGTGCTCAGAATAAGATCAATCTTGATGAGGCATTGACCTGGGCCGATGCGTCTATCAGCACACCTTTCATTGGCGTAGAAAACTTTCAAACGCTGCAGACCAAAGGGCAGGTCCTCCAAGCATTGAATCGCGAATCAGAAGCAGGTCTCACGATGGACAAAGCAATAAAGCTACCTACAACGACCGTTCAAGAGATACATCAGTACGGAAGAACCTTATTGATCTCCGGGAAAAAGGAAAAGGCAATGGAGGTGTTTCAGTTTAACTTCAAAACCCATCCTGAAGACAAATTCACACCTAATGTAGGACTGGCAAGAGGGTACACCGCAATGGGAGATAAGAAGAACGCAATTAAATCCTGGGAGATTGCACTTAAGAACGTCCCAGAAAATCAAAAGACCAATATGGCCTTTTATGAAGGTGAGCTAAAGAAATTGAAGGAAGGGGCATAATTGCTGAGCAGATGAAAATCTAACGCAAATCGATACAAAATTTGAATCTTGAATAACCTACGCCCAATGTCCAATTTCGAAATTGAATCCAAATTCGAAATTGGACATTGGGCGTTCAATATTCATGATTTAGACAATTATCGGTAAGCGTCTTCCAGGCAAGATTTCACCCAGATCTCCTGACTTTATAGCACAATTGCGAGAGTATCAATACCAACTTGTCACGCACATCTCCCTGGATCAAAATCTCACCATCTTTCGCAGAACCACCTGCGCCACATTTTGTTTTCAGGGCCTTCGTAAGGGTCTCAATGTCCGCTGTAGTCCCAACGAAACCCGAAACGACTGTCATCTGTTTTCCTGCCCGGCCTCTGTTGTCAAGAAAGACTTTTAGATTTTGCTTTGAAGCAGGGATGGTTTCCACCTCTGCCGATGCGGCATGCTGAAAAGAAAAATCTGAATTGGTGGAGTAGACTACTCCTTTTCTTTTTTTCCAATCATTCTTTTTCATTGTCTGTATAATAATTTTCTATAAAATCGAAAAAGTCAGAAAAATAAAATTAAATCCCAACATGATGCAAGTGGAGATTGCAATGTTAAACCGGAACTCAATTCCATTCTTGAGTACCAGGCCCAATATAGAAAGTATCAACAAGATCGCAGGCGCAAGCAAAAATGTCTGATAGATGGTGGCCAATTTGGTAATGGCATATCCTTTTCCCTCCGCCTCCACCTTCACCAGTACATGCGTAATCATTGTTGTCAACACTTCTATTTTCGATCCTACCGGGAAGGATTCAATCCCATCGAAAGGGACAGGAAATTGGTGGCCTTTATCTGTTACCACGACATAGGGCACGTGATGAAATTTCCAGCTGACGAAGCGATTGCTTTCCGGCAATACTTGTTCTTGATAAACACGGAAAGGCAGGAGGTAATCCACAAACAGCAATGTGCACCAGGCTAAGCCGGCAAATGAAATGATCCTTATATACTTGAGAAAGTGTAGCATCATCAGCAGGCGTTCAGATGGTTGGGGTGCGGGCCTTCTGTAACCAGGCTGATGGCTCCTTCGGTAGGCTGGATCGCGATGCCATTTTTGCTCTGGCATCCCTCTCTCAGTGGAAGCGCCGTTAAAAGTTCCGTCTAACTTCTGATCATACTGGAATCGTTGGTCAGGGTCAGACAATACCTCATGTGCTTCATTGATTTCCTGGAAAAGGGCAGAAGCTTCAGCAGATTGATTTTTGTCGGGATGAAGTACGATGGCAAGACTTCGATAGGCGCGCTTGATTTCGTCCTGCGTTGCCTTTCTGCCAATGCGTAATATTTGATAATAATTTTTCACCCAAAGTTATTTCGAGAAGTGTTCTTCCAACAGAAAAAAGTCGCTCCCGGTTCGGGAAGCGACTTTGAGCTCTATTTCAGGGAAACAATAGTTAATGTCTTGATTATCTTTTAACCACAAAGGTGAGCACAGGGCGTCTGGAATGACTGGCTACTTCCTCCGCCACGCTGCCCGCAATCACGTGCGCAAAGCCTGAGCGTCCATGCGTGGCCATTGCAATAAGATCGGCATCAATGTAATCTGAAAAGCGAATGACTCCTTCTTCAATAGAAAGGTCATTGTAGATATTGATTGTGTAGTTCTTCAGTCCAAGTCTTTTGGCAAATTTTTCCATGTAATCTCTCACAACCTGGTCAGGCTGAAAATCACCAGGCGTATTAATTCTCACCAGGTTGATTTTTGCGTTATAGATTTGTTGAGTATTTTTTACAATGCGTGAAAAGACTTCCTCATCCTTCGACATCGCCGTTGCGTAAACAATGTTCTTGAAATCGCCCGTGACAGGTTTCTTCTGCACCGTCAACACCGGACAATGAGAATTGCGAATTACCTTTTCAGTATTCGACCCAATCAACATATTCGAAACCCCGGTCTGACCAGCGGTACCCATGATGATCAGGTCAACCTTTTGTTCAGCAATGATGGTGCGCATGCCATGATATGGATTCCCAACCCTCAACTCACCATCGACCTTGACCGCCGAATACTTTGGGTCTTTCACTACTTTTTCCATCTGACTCTTGGCCTTTTCAATCAGTTTAAGTGTGAACAATCGGTCGACCATGTTCGAGCCTGCAATCTGGCCCTCCACATTAAAAGACCCCCCCGTGGCTTCCTCAATCACATGAAGCAGTGTGATGCTGGCTCCTGATCTTTTGGCAATATCAAATGCCACATCTGTGGCCATGGCAGCCGTCTTTGAGAAATCAGTAGGGACAAGTATTTTTTTCATAGAATTAGAAAGTTTAGGATACAATGCTTGCAAGTAAAAATAGGGAATTTTTGGAGTAATGGGGAATCCCCAAATCAAGATATTTTTTGACCGAAATCAGGTCTTACATCGATTAAAGCCTCGTTTTCATTTACTTAGAAAATGATCCAAAAGGATTTAATAGCCGGATGTCCATATTTTTGGAATCAGATCGTCATTAGCCTAAAATCAAACAATTATTAACGAATCAAGTCTATGAAAGAATTTATGTACCTCTTCCGCGGGGCCATGCAAAATGAGGAAGCCTTCGCACAACTATCACCTGAACAGATGCAAGTTGAAATGCAAAAATGGAACGTCTGGATGGGTGATCTTACACAAAAAGGAAAGCTGCTGGGCGGTCAGCCTTTATTCCCCAATGGAAAAGTGGTCAAAGGTGTTTCAAGAAAAATCACGGACGGACCTTTTACCGAGGGCAAGGACATTGTCGGGGGCTACTTACTCATCAAAGCAAATGATTTAGATGAAGCTGTTGCGCTTTCATACGGATGTCCTGCACTCGAAGGAACCGAAGGGACTGTAGAGGTGCGGGAGATTATGCCAATGCAATAAAAGCTGTCTTCAGATGAGATCGCTTTGTCGCATTCAAAAAACCGGAATAGAAAGTAGGCATCAATAATTGGGAACACTTTGCCTACTGCATTTTGCCTACTGCCTATTAGAAAATGTATCAAAATAAAATAACCAACTTGAGTGAGAACACAAAACATTGTAGTGTGAATACACCCATCTCCGTATCTTTAAAAGGTGAACGAACCGAAGCATATCGTTGATCACCTCTTCCGGCACGAGTCTGGAAAGCTGGTATCTGTGCTTACAAAGATCTTTGGCCCGCACAATCTTGAACTGGCAGAGGATGTTGTACAGGATACACTGCTCAAAGCACTTGAACATTGGAAGTTTCATGGAACGCCGGAAAATCCATCGGCCTGGCTTTTTACCGCAGCTCGCAACAAAGCATTGGATGTCATCCGCCGGGAACGACATCATAAAGAGTTTGCCGCTGCGATTTCTCCGTTGCTGAAGTCGGAATATTCTACCATCCCCACATTACAGCAACTTGTAAAGGAGAATGAAATTGAGGATGAACAGCTTCAAATGATGTTTGTTTGTTGTCATCCGTCTGTTCCCGAAGAAGGGCAGGTGGCATTGATTCTAAAAACCCTTTGTGGATTTAGTGTGGCAGAAATTGCCAAAGCATTTCTAACCAGTGAAGAAACGATCACAAAACGCCTGTACCGTGCTCGTCTGCAATTTCGAACGGAAGAAATCAAATTTGCTTTACCCACTTCCAAGGAACTTCAGAACAGGTTGGCCAATGTGCTTACTGCGATTTACCTCATATTCAACGAGGGCTACAACTCATCACATCACGATTCACTCATTCGTGAAGACCTCGTGGAAGAATCGCTGCGACTCGGAAAAATGCTGGTAGACCATCCGCTCACACGACGACCAGAAAGCTTCGGACTATTGGCCCTCATGTGTTTTCAGTCTGCACGACTGTATGGACGCGTGGATAAATCAGGAAATCTGATACAATTGAAAGACCAGGACCGGAGCCTTTGGAATCAGGAACTGATACAACAAGGAATGTATTACCTGCAACAAGGTTCGCAGGGAGAAAAAGTATCATCGTATCATCTGGAAGCCGCCATTGCCCATGAACATTGTATAGCTACGAACTACGTCCAGACTGATTGGACAAAGATTCTCAAGCTTTATGATTGGCTCCTGGAGATCAAGCCAGATGCCTTGATCGCGCTTAATCAATTGATCGTCTTCGCTGAAGTACACGGTCCGGCCGCCGCCCTGGAAAAAATCCAGCAATTACCAGATAAAGACGTCCTTAAAAATTATTACCTCTACCCTGCCGTGCTGGGAGAATGGCATTCACAACTTAAGCATGCCGTGGAAGCTAAGAAATATTTTGAACAGGCGATCGAACTCACCCACTCGCCTACCGAAAAACAATTGTTGCTGACGAAGATCTCAAAATTACTTTGATGCAACGGACCGTGCAGGCCCCATCAATACCTGCCCACTTCGGGCACCCGTGTGCTTTCCTTTCTCAGAAACCAATTGCCCATTAACAACCACATATTGAAACCCGTTGGAGTAGGCATGCGGTTTTACAAACGTAGCCTGGTCGCCGACTGTAAACTCATCAAAAATAACAATGTCAGCGGCCATGTCTTCACGCAGGAGGCCACGGTCGCGAAGCTTGAACTTCTGTGCTGGCAGTGACGTCATGCGCCGAACTGCTTCCTCCAATGAGATTACTTTTAACAACCTCACATATTGACCCAATACACGGGCATTGGTGCCGTAAGCTCGTGGATGTGGCATGCCTGAGCCATAGCGTACAATGCCTGCGTCCGAAGCAACCATGTTGAATGGGTATTGCATGATGCGTCTAAGGTCATCTTCATTCATAGAGAAATAGATCATACCGGCGCTTCCCTGCTCCACCATCTCAAGAATCGTTTCTGCCTCATCACTTGCAACAGGCTTTCTTTTCTTCAGAATGTTGATCTCAGAAATATTCTTTCCATTGAAAGTAGTGTCGGCCTTATAATACGCCACCAGAGCAAAATTGTAGGAAGTGATGTTCTTCTTTTTCAAATCCTTCAACATCTCAATCCTAATTTTGCTGCGTGTCTTCGTGTCTTTGAGTCGTGCCATTAATGAATCTGTTCCACCGGAAAAAGCCCATGTCGGTAACTGCGTGTTCAATGTGGTGCTGCTGGCGATATACGGATATTGGTCGATGGTAACGTCAATACCTTCTTTCCTTGCCTTCTCTATCTGACCGATTGTTCCCGCTGACTTACCCCAATTGGGTTTATAGGTTACTTTGAAATGCGAAATCTCGACGGGAATATTTGCCTGTCTTCCAATATTGATGGCTTCTTCCACTGCCTCCGTCACAAAATCACCTTCATCCCGGATATGCGATGAATACACGCCATTATATCTGGATGCTGATTTGGCAAGCCCAATCACTTCAGGGGTTTTTGAATACGTTCCAGGAACGTAGATCAAACCTGTCGACATCCCAACTGCCCCGTCACGCATGGCCTTCCCCACGACCTCCTCCATTTGTAATTGCTCCGCCTTACTGGGATCACGCTGGCCATCTCCCATCACAGCACTTCTTACACTGTTGTGCCCTATGAGTGTGGCTATATTGATCGATGTTTTCACACTATCCAGTTGAAAAAAATACTTTGCAATGTCCACATTTGAGCTACCACAATTTCCAGTGACGACTGAGGTAACGCCATCCATAATAAAATTGCCAGCCGTAGGTACCTTCAGGTCGTTGCCTTCAATGTGTGTATGAACATCAATGAAACCAGGAGCAACGATGAGGCCTTTTGCATCGATCATTTTCAATGATGTCCAATCCTTTCCATACCCAATCTTGACGATCTTGCCTTCCTTCACAGCAATGTCGCCATAGTACCATGAGTTGCCAGATCCGTCAATAATCTTCCCATTGGCAATGATGAGATCAAAAGACTGGGCAGGCAGCCGGCTCGTGAAGAAGCTTAATCCTAATACCAGAATTGTTATAAGTTTCATCTCTTTGATTTTTTGTTGAAAATAAGCAAAATCAAAACGCCAACTCCCACCGCTGGTCATTACTTTTGCTGGCTTTACTGTGAACTGGATAGTATTGACGACTTTGATTAGTCCTGCTTTGTCAACTTTGATAAATTTTAGAATGCACATGCTATTTCACAGAGTTTCGCAGAGAAAATCCAGGAGCTTCACAGAGAGTTCAATAGTTGAACCCAAATTGCCTTTCACTTCTCCGTGTAACTCCTTGTGTTCTCGGAGAAACTCTGTGAAACAGCCCTGGACCGATTATGATTATAAAGTAGGCTAGTGCATAATACAGAGCATTAAATATTTTCATGAGTAATGAGCATTGTAGAATGAATTCGATACAGCAGCTTCAAACCACTCTTGACCTCATCAAGCTTGAACGACAGGCAGATTTGGAGCAGTACCGTCAAAAGGTTATCCTCCGATCCTTGCATCAGCGCACCAAGGAAGGTGTCACCTGGTACCCCGTGCGACTCAATCGGGAATATATCGGAACAGGAGAACGAATCATTGTCGAGCTCGAGCGCACGAACAACCTGGATCTACCCCATAGTTTTCAGAGTGGCAAACTGGTGAGTTTGTTTTGCAACGCCTCGCGCAAACCAGAAAAGGAACATGCTAACGGAGTGGTGAATTACGTAAGCGAAAACACCCTGGTCATCACGCTCAATGGAGATGATCTGCCTGCCTGGATTGGCGACGGCCTTCTCGGGGTGGACGTCATGTTTGATGAGATTACCTATAAAGAGATGGAGCACGCCATGAAACTCGTGATGAAAGCCGAAGACAACCGACTTGCCGAGTTGCGCGAAATTCTTCTGGGCGATGCCAGGTCCAGGATTCCAACGAATGAGGCTATACATCACACTTCCAGCATTCTCAATGAAAGTCAAAACCACGCCCTTCAAACAATCCTCAATACCAGCGATGTGGCTTTTATCCACGGGCCTCCCGGCACCGGCAAGACCACTACCTTAACTCAAGCAATTTTATTTACTACTAAAATAGAAAGTCAGGTTTTGGTGTGCACCCCCAGCAACGCCTCCATCGATTTGTTGGTTGAGAAGCTGAGTGAGTTGGCACTCAATGTGATCCGAATCGGCCATCCGGCCCGGGTTACAGAACAAACCCTGAGCAAAACGCTGGATGCCAGAATTGCCGCGCACGCCAATTTTTCCGAGCTCCGTGTCCTACGAAAAAAACTTGAACAACTTAAGAGCGTCGCCTTCAAATTCAAACGCAACTTTGGGCACCACGAAAGAGAACAAAGGAGAATGCTGAAGGAGGAAGTCCGGTCACTCAAGTCAGATGCCGATCTTTTGGAGTTTTATATTGTGAATGATTTACTCAGTAAGGCTGAAGTCATTTGCTGTACGCTGGTTGGCTCATCCCATCCTGTACTTCGGGGAAAGAAATTCAAGACAGTCTTCATAGATGAGGCAGCCCAGGCACTGGAACCTGCCTGCTGGATACCCATATTAAAATCTGAAAAAGTGATCCTCGCGGGCGATCATTGTCAATTGCCGCCCACCATCAAATCATTGGAGGCCGCAAGGTCAGGCTTATCGAAAACACTCTTTGAAAAGGGGATAGAAAAACATCCGGATCGCACCTCCATGCTTAAGGTACAGTATCGCATGCATCACCACATCATGCAATTCTCATCTCACTACTTTTATAAAGATGAATTGATTGCTCACGATTCTGTAAAAAAAGAATTACTAAGACCGCATCAATCCCCGGTAGAATTTGTGGATACCGCCGGCTGTGGTTACAACGAATCACAGGAACCGGAATCGCTCAGTCGATTCAACCTCGAAGAAGCTCACTTACTGATAAGGCTAACTGAAAATTTAATTGAAGAAGTTGGTATAGAAGAATGGATGCAGCAAAATCTTACGATGGGGATAATCACTCCGTATCGTGCCCAGGTTGACAGTCTTCATAAGCTGGCAGAAAGTTCTACCATACTCGAACCACTCCATAAACTAATTACGATCAACACCGTCGATGCTTTTCAGGGCCAGGAGCGGGATGTCATCGTGATCAGCTTTGTACGTAGCAACACTACAGGCGAGGTAGGCTTTCTCAGCGATATCCGTCGCACCAATGTGGCTATGACACGGGCAAGGAAGAAACTACTCATGATCGGGGACAGTGCAACGCTGGGTTCCCATCCATTTTATGTGGAGCTTCTCGACTTCTTTCAGAGAGAAGGTTTTTATAAGAGCGTGTATGAAATTGGGGAGAAGTAAAAAGTTCAGGGTTCAGGGTTCGGAGTTCAAGGTTCAAAGTTCAGGGTTCAAAGTTCAGGGTTCAGGGTTTAGGGGTTCAAGGTTCAGGGTTCGCGGTTCAGGGTTCAATTTTTAGTTAAGAATAGACTTGTATGGTAGACCGTCATATCTTAGAATTCTACAGCCAGTTGGACTTGGGCGATGTTTTACCGAAGGGTATCAGGGTGATGAATCCATATAAAGATGAATACACCATGGGGCTTTGTGACAAGTTCTATCAAAAGTACTATCATGATGACCTGTCAAGAACGCTGATGTTGGGGATTAATCCCGGCAGGTTTGGTTCTGGAACGACTGGCATCTCATTTACAGATCCCGTCAAACTTGAAAAGGTCTGTGGAATTGAAAATACTCTAATCAAGAAGGCTGAACTTTCAGCTGACTTTATTTATAGAATGATTGAAGCCTATGGCGGACCTAAAGCCTTCTATCAACGATATTTCATCTCTGCTGTGTCACCCCTAGGATTCACCAAAGAAGGTAAGAACATCAATTACTATGATGACAAGAAACTACAGAAGGCTGTCACACCATTCGTGATCGATTCGATCAATAGCATCATGAAGATCGGGATCAACCAGGAAAAATGCTTTTGCATCGGAGAAGGGAAGAATTTCGATTTCCTTGATAAATTAAATGAGGAGCATCGTTGGTTTAAAGAGATCATACCCCTTCCCCACCCCAGATTTATTATGCAGTACAGGAGAAAAAAAGTATTAACATATATTGATCAATACCTGCAACTAACAAAAGAGACTGGTAGTGTCTCAGTTTGAATTTTGATTTCGGGCTAAAGCCCGTCCAATTTCGACGTCGATTAACCCTGGCCTTAAGGCCCTTAAGGCCAGGGTTAATGCATCCAGCGTCATAAGGGACTTTAGTCCCAAATTGAGTTACTGCTAAAGACTCATCTGGAATTAAGATTGAATTCTTTTCTTCGGTCCGCGCACCGCCACCGCCGTCCAGGGATCTTCCGGCCATGAATGCCTGGGGTAACGCATCCGCAACTCCTTTCGGACATCATGATAAGTTGTTTGCCAAAAGCTTCCTAAATCCTGCGTTACCTGAACAGGTTTGTAGCCAGGGGAAAGCAAATGCAAGAGAATTTTAGTTCTGCCTTCATTCACAGCAGGCGTTTCCAATAAGCCAAACATCTCTTGTAACCGTACTTCCATCACCGGTGGACTGCCGTCCTGAAAATATTGCAGGGAAATCATGTTGCCACTGGGAACGGCAATCCTTGATGGCGCCAATGATTCCAATTTACTTTGTTGACTCCATGAGAGGAATCCAAGGAGTATTGTTTTTAGGTCTAGTTTCTCAAGTTCTGAACGCTTGTAAATGGAAGTCAAATAATGCGAAAGCCATACCTCCATTGTTTTCAATAACTGTACTTCGCTCAGGTCTGGCCACTCTTCTTCAGGGCGCCAAAGTTTGATGCTTTGAATGCGCGCTTGTAGCACCTTGCATTCATCACTCCATCCAAGCATTTTCAACCCTTCCTGTCTAACGATGGAGAAAATCACTTTGTTCTTTTCATCTTCCATCATATTCTGAACAGGCCTGCTTTCCAACAAAAGATTTCCCACCCTTTTCTCTCTGGATGCGGTCACCATGGCCCGGTCTTCATCCCATCGAACTGTTTCAGAGGTTACCGCCAACTCCATTAAATCATTTTCATCTAAGGGCGCTGCCAGAAATATCTTCCCCTCCTTTTGGCCTGCATCCAGTTGAGTAGCACATATCCATGTTTCATGCATGAGCGGATCATGGCTTGGTAGTTTCGCAACACGCCCATTTGCCAAAGTATAATAGTCACTTTGCTTGCTCTGTTGGCGGGCGATGCGCTCCGGATAGGCCGCGATCACAAGTTTTCCAACATCAAAATGAGCGGGGTGGTTATTGTCAGCCGGCACATCCAGTAACTTTCTCCAATTCGCAGCCAATCGTTCAATTCGTTCAAGGACTGCCTTATCAGCAAATACTTTTTCTCCTTTCCTCCATTTGCGGAGGACTTCAATTCGCAACGAAAGGTCTGCACCCGATTCTTTTGTTAAAGGGTCGCGCTCCTCCAACAAGGCTGCCACGTCGGGAGCCAGGGCCTTCTCACTTCGTGCAATACTTAACATGTGAGAAATTCTAGGATGGGTCGGCAGCCGTAGCATGTTTTTACCCCTTGCCGTAATGCCACGCTCATCGATGGCACCAAGCTGTTTCAACAATTCTCTTGCCTGACTCACTGCCCCCGCAGGAGGCGTCGTAATCCACGTTAGCTCCTGTACATCTTTTAGACCCCACTGTGCCAACTCCAGAAGCATCGGTGCAAGATCAGCTTCTAAAATTTCGGGCTTACGCTGTGCAATTAAATTCCGATGAATTGCTTCGGTCCACAACCTGTAACATATACCAGGGCCGAGTCGGCCTGCCCGACCTGCACGCTGGTCTGCCGCATCTTTTGTCAACCTCACCGTCTCAAGTCGTGTCAGGCCACTGCGAGGATCAAACCTTGGAACGCGGGAAAGTCCGCTGTCGATCACCACGCGGATCCCTTCAATCGTCAGTGAAGTTTCTGCGATGGAGGTTGCGAGGACTACTTTCCGTTTTCCGTCGGCACGAGGAAGAATTGCTTCTTGCTGTTGTCGGAATGGCAGGTCGCCATACAGTGGATGAATCATGATTCCCGTTGCCTCTTCTTCCAGCAATTGCTGTGTGCGTCTGATCTCACCAGCGCCGGGCAGGAAGGCAAGAATATCACCTGCATCTTCCCGCATCGCCTTCCGAATGGCTTGAGTCATACGGATCGAAATATGAGTGTCTGATTCCACGGCTGAATACTTCACTTCCACCGGAAATTGTTTGCCCACCGATGTAATGACCGGTGCATCAGACAGCAAGGATGAAAGTTGTTCTGCCTCTAATGTGGCGGACATGATCAGGATTCGCAAGTCATCACGCACTAACTTCTGAAGTTGCAAGCTTAAGGCCAATGCGAGATCTGCATGAAGGCTGCGCTCGTGAAATTCATCAAATATCAACAGACCCACTTCTTCGAGCGTGCTGTCCGATTGGATCATGCGCGTGAGAATTCCTTCCGTGACTACCTCAATCTTTGCATGTGGGCCAACTTTAGTATCGAACCGCACACGATAGCCGATGGTGTCGCCGATTTTCTCTTCCCGGAGGTTGGCCATTCTTTCGGCCACGGATCTGGCGGCCAGCCTGCGAGGCTCGAGCATGATGATCTTCTTACCCTCAAGCCATGGTTCTTCCAACAGTTGCAACGGTAATATCGTGGACTTTCCGGCCCCGGGAAGTGCCTGGAGAATGGCAATCCTTCCGTTGACCAACGCTCGCTTTAATTCGGGGATGACATCCAGGACAGGATAGGATAACATGCTTCTAAAGTAATTGCTTTATGATAGTACAGGCGACTCGCGTCCTATCCTACTTTAATTGTCTTGCCGAGTGATGTATCCGCACGACGCCGATATAGTCCGGATTAATTTTGTAGACGATCCTGTAGTTGCCTTCTATAAGCTCTCTGATTGTTTCTGAACTAAATTCAGAAACCGATCTTCCCGAATTGGGGAAGTTTTCGAGCTGATCAACCCGGTCTATGAGCTTTTCAATGAACCTATCCGCGTAAACTTTTGAGTCCTGTGAAATGTAATCATGGATTGCTTTTAAGTCCTCCAATGCGAACTCAGTCCAGATTACTTTTACCATTTTTTGGCAATCTCTTTGACGGTTTCATGGGAGACGGTTTTTCCCGCGTCCAATTGTTTTAAGCCTTTCTCAACCTTTTCCATAAAGACCAATTTCTCGATGAGTTCTTCGAGATCGAATTCACTTGGAAGCTCCTTTACTGCCTCAATTGCTTTATCACGTTTCATCGATCGGTATTTTAACTCAAATTTAGTCATTTATTTCCTTGACGTATATTTGCGACCAATAACCGGATAGAATATGCGCATCTTCGGGAATGACACCTAGGATGGGATTGGATAACATGCTTCTAATGTAACCAGGTTCTCCTAGAAGTTCAGCTCAGAACCACTCCCTTCTTTAGGAATGTATTGTCCTTCAATTCCCGAAGCATAAAATCTGCCACATCGGCCCGCGAAATTTGGGGCATCCCTTTCATGCTCAGTATTTCTGCTGCTCTATAATGACCCTTGGCTGGCGTATTTATAAGTTGAACGGGGTACACGAGTGTCCAGTCTAGATTGCTGCCGCGTATTTTCTTTTCCGCATGTGCCTTATCTGCATAAATACCTATCAGGAATGTTTTGAAAATAATTTTCTGCAGTTTGTTGGCCTGTGCAAACGTCTCACCAGCTCCAAATCCGGAAAGAAAGATGAGCCGTTTTACTGCTGATTCATGCATGGAAGGAATTAGATAGTTGACCGCATTTGTGATTAAATTAGAAGACCAAAGCGACTGGCCCTTGCCTAACGCACTGATCACTGCTTGTTGTCCTTTCACCGCCGTTGGCAATACCTCGTTATCCAAAACATCTCCTTTAATGATCTTAAGGTTTTGATGTTGGAGGTTTAGTTTTGAAGGATCGCGCACAAGGACGGTTACTTCATGCTGTTGATCCAAGGCACGGGTAAGCAGTTGCTGGCCCGTGAGACCTGTTGCTCCCAGTATAAATATTTTCATTTTGTTGTTTTAAAAATTACCAGACATTTATTCGCGATAGAATATTTCTGTCGCAGTAAGGTCGACAGTGCCGTCATCCTCAAAACTTAATTGAAATTTCCAGATGTCCACCGAGTCCTTCAGTTATAATTCTCTGAAGTGTCGAAAATCTTACATCTTTCAAGTCTTTCTCAAGTTTTGAAATGTACGACTTATTCGTCCCCGATAGCTCAGCAACTTGTTCTTGAGTCAGTCCTTTTTCTTGTCTGGCTTGTTGAATGAGAACACCAAGTCTGAAAGCTTCGTAGTCAGATTCAAACTTATCCCGTTTTTTAGTCCCTTTTTTACCGACCTTTTTGTCAATAAACTCACTTAGGGTTGTTACGTTTTTTTTCTTCATAATACTCACATTTAATTTTCTCAGCTCTTTCCAATTCTCTGTCAGGTGTCTTTTGTGTTTTCTTTTGAAATCCATGTCCGACTACAACAAGGTTATTGGCGTCGAAGAAGCTAAAGACCCTAAAGATGTCACTACCGCTCTGAACTCTTATTTCATAAAGTCCTTCGGTCCCTTGCAAGTGTTTGAAATAGATTTCAGGAATTCTGTCCAGGTCCTCTATTACTCTCAAAGTCCAAAGGATTTTCTTTTGAACCTTTGGTGTCTGGTCGTCATAGAAGTCTTGAAAATAATCCTTATAGAATAGAAGGTCGCGTCTTTTGCCCAAGGTTCAAAGGTAAGCAAAGTAGTCCAATTGGACAACTCAATTTTTCGGTCGGATGGCATTGCTGCGAGCGGTCTTGTAAAAGAAGCAGCAATCTCCGGTTAAACTGATCTTATTTCTTCACCTCATACCACAATTCCACCATTCCGCTTTTATAGGCCGTCACATCTTTCAGGTGTAGGGGTTGATCTTTCCCGATGTAATCAAGGAATCGCAATCCGTCCCCGAGAATAATGGGCAGAATTGATAGTCTTATGTCGTTACCCAGTTTTAAACGAATGAAATCTTTGGCAAGCATGGCGCCACCCACAAGCCAGACATTCTTGTAGTTTGGTTTTAACCGTTCCTCCACAAGCTTGTTCAGGTCGCCCGAATAAAGCTCAATGTTAGGTCTGTCGACAGAAAGTTTTCTGTGAGTGATTACAATGGTCGGCTTGTCACCATAAGCCCATCCATACGATTTTGAAAGTTCCAAGGCAAGTTCGTAGGTGCGGTAACCCATCACATAGCAGTCTATTGTTTTCAGAAATTCCTCCGCGTTTTGTGGAATGACTCCTTTCTCGTAGGTGTCAGGTGTCTCAAACCACGAGACACTGTTGTCTTTCTTGGCGATGAAGCCGTCAAGACTTGAAACCATGTGGATTGTTACTTTAAAAGGGGAGGTGGTCATTTGGGGGTGCGTTGGCGCGAGGCAAAGATCGAAGCAAACATCAAATGTGGCTATTGTTATTGAAGTCTCAACATGCAGCATTACCCACAACGATCAATGTCTAAATCGTGGCTATTTATTGTCCGGCTGCTTTGCACGGCTATGATTTCATACATAATATTGGTAAACGTCTATTTTATTCAACGATCCGCAATAAGATCAAAAGATTTAGAGGTTCTTAGCCAAATTCCCACATGACAATTCACAATCATGTCCGCTAAGGCAAATTCGGCCAGCGGGTTTTCTGAATAATCTCTTTTGATTCGATGACATGTATTCATAAAAATCTTCTTACAAATTTCCATATGTGGAAGGGCGTCGTCCGCGAGAGAAAATAACCAAAGTCTCTTAAATTCATCATACAACTCATATCCTTCCTGTTTGAAGACGGTCCCGCAGGCATGAACGCAACGAGCTTCAATTCTATTTCCGATTTCTTCTCCGTATAACTGTGTTAGAGCTTGGTTGCGAATAATAAAGGTAGCGATGCATACGTCCTTGAACAATTCATCATTGTTGTCATGCTTAAATGATTCTATGTTTTTTCCAAGAGCATTAGTCAATGGATTCTGTAGGTCCAATGTTTTCACAATTCCGCTAAGGAGTTCAAGCGATATGTCAATGTATAGAGATTTTGTTTTTGGGGACTCTGCTTTTATTGAAAAATTAATTGGTTGCTGTGATTCTTGCGAAACCGTTATTTCATGATTTTTTACGAGTCGTGTTAAGTCAGACTCAGATAAGCTTTGCTCAGCCGTTAACAAGTCCAAATGGTGTCTCGCAAGCAATGAGCTCCTTCGCATAACCTCTTTCAATCGATCTTGATTCATAATATTAATGTTTGCCAACGGTAATGTATGTCTTCGTAGTGTCGATTAGGAGGGCTTTAAAAATGTAGTGCGGCGAAATATTAAGCCCGACCTTCTCTCAAACTGGCATAAACATTTTTGTTAGTGCCAGTTATTTTTTCACTGGCTCCTTTTTTTTAATTCGATTATTATAGAGTCGACTTTTCTGTCCATCGTTCTTAATGTGTCAAGTTTGTCCAGCCTGTCCAACAAGCCTTTGTACTGAAGGCTGTCGATTTGTGTGGGGGTTCTAACATTGTCTGCCTCCAATGATTTAAGCCCCAAGTAAAGAGTCAAACAAATGGATACCAGTCCAACGATAAATTGTAGAAGATTGTATCTGAGGTCCCTTGTCGAGTAGAACCAATTTACATAACTCGTTAACTCTTGTGTCGGTGAAACTTTATAGTCCGCGTATTTTAATAGCAGTTTTACTAAGTCTGGATCATTGAAGATAAAGTTCCGCCTGTCAAGCTCTGTTTTGTCCCCAATGACTACTGGTACTTTGTTAAAATTGTATTCGTCACTCCAAAGAATAATATGTCGTTCAGAAGCCAACAACTCAATTAAATATGTCACTGTTGAAATCTCCGAAAATATCTGTCTCTTTTTTGCCTTGTCAAAGTCATTTTGCACAAACTGGATTCTAACTTGTTCATTTTGTAGATCAATAACTACTTGATTCCTTAAAAGTTGTTCAAACAAGTCCTTGAATAATGTCTGGTCATTATTTACAATTTTCGTTATTATCTCGTCTTCACGTTTGCTAAATCGTCTCATGAATCCTCGTTAAAAATAATTGGCAGCCAACGATTTGCTATTTGCAGTTGCGGGTCATAGGAGGGCTTGCTAAAGGCGCCGGCATAAGCCTGGCAAGCCCGACTAGCTCCCTTAATCTACTGTCTGCCTGAATTCCATTGCAAATGATGTGCTAAAATTGTCGGAAGAAGATGTGAAAGTGGACATTTTGCCTTCAATAAGGTTTTCAGTGAGCGTTCCCGTAAACTTATATCTAACAAACATTGGGTCATTGTCCATTGTGATTTCGAAGTAAATAATTGGATCGTCGATCTCGATTCGATTCATTGTAAATCTTAGGGATTCAGTGACATCTGAATTAGAACAGTCCAAGTTATTGAGTGTCCCATTTCCAAAATATCGATTCGACTTGGTCTTTAGAATTTCAAAAGTAAAAAGTGCACATCCTTCATATTCTGATGAAGAGTTGTCATACTTGTACTTGTAGGTTCCTCTCCCACTCCAAGTCCCTATTAGGGTGTCTTTGCTTAAGGTACATGATGCCGATACGGAGCAACACACTAGAAAATGAATTACCTTTTTCATGGCTCAGAACTTGTTAGCGCATTGCAGCCAACAACCGAATATACACATTCCCTCCTATCCCCAAAGTTAGCTGTCCTTACCCGGTCATAAGTCGGTACGGTTGAATTTTCCAATCGTTACACTCTGCTGATAGATCAAATGCTCTGAGTGTATGTATAGAAATATTTCCTTGTTCATCTCTTGTAAATCTTGTCTTCAGGTTGAAATAATTACTGTCTACTTTGAAGTATGTGTTGATAAATTTGAGAGTTTCGTCTGCCTCAAAGAATGAAACGCTGGTGTTCGTGTCAATTTTTATAAGAACATACTTTCTATTATTAAATTCTTGGAGTGTTGACTGTATCCCATTTCTTCTCTCCTTATCAACGCTGTCCATCTTGTAAATGAAAAGTTCTTTAATTTTTATTGAGTCATTGTCAACAATTGCTTTAACAAGAGTCTCACCTACATCATTTATGTTTTTCCTGTCCTGAAATAAATTGCACGCAGTCAAGATGCCGACAATTAATACGATTATTACCTTATTCATATTAGTGCTAATCCTTTAGTCGTCTAATTTATCGATTAATACTAATAGTCACTTTGTCGTAGGTCCAAACCTTGGCTCTTTTGCCTTGCTTTGGTGTCTCGCGGTAATGCGTGGCAAGCAAATGTGCCTATGTTCGAAGCACCTAATCTGTCCCGCGGCATTGTTCAACAACCGAATATACGCATTCCTATTATTCCTGATGCTACCTTTAGTTTACCCGATTAATAATTGAGTAAACCCTCTCCTATCTAGCCAGCATCGGCCCTGAAAAGAAAAAACGATACACAGCAATTGAATTCTGCCTGCGCCACAGACCTTGAAAACATTCCTATCATGAGGCCTTTATCCGATACAGCTTGGGAGTGATGCAGGATTCAGGATGGCTTAAAAATGTAGCGCAGCGAAATGTCAGGCCCATCTCCGAAATAACTCTTCCTTTTTTTCTCATCGTTGGCGTATCATGGCTACCAAGAGGCTCTACGAAGCTTTAACCACCTTCTGCGACAATAACTTTTTTAAATACGCTTTCTCTTCTATAAAAGTCATGTGCATGATCTCCTTTGCTGATTTCGTCCCGGATTTCCTGCATGGTTTTTGCCGAGTCAAAACTTTTTTCTTTTCTCTTTTTCATCTCGTCAACCATTGATCTTTCGATCCAGGTTATAAGTTCCTTTAAAAGGTAAAATACAAATGTTTGTGTCGAGGAGATATTTTTTCAAAGTCCTTCAGTCTGCCGGTCAAAATTTCTACTGGCCTTTAGGTCTGCTATTATTTCTTCAGCCGATTTTTATGAAATAAAAGCTCCATATAAATCACTTATCGATTTATCGGTCGGATTTTTCGAACCTTTCAATGAGTCCAAAAGTTTGGAAATCAACTCGAGCTTGCTAGCTGGGCTTAAATTATTCAAAAGTGGCAAGTAGCTGTCGATTAGATTAAATTTTAAATCTCCTGCTTTCATGTCGTTTAAATGCTAACTCTGCGGGCGGGTATTATTACAGTGTTTCACCGCGGCTCCAAGTCTGAGCTATTTCACCGGAAGCGATACTTCTATGGAATCAAGATAAAGTGTTTCCGGAGCAATGTCGATTCCATTTGGCCAGACAATTGTGTTGAATTGTATTTGGGCCATAGAAAATTTTTCGCGTGAATTAATTTTCGCCCACGGCTTCATTTCCAGCAATGGTTTCATATCGAACAGCCTAAGTTCGCCATTGGAATAAGTTAAATAGACTTTATAGTCAGCTGTAGTCTCGATTTTGTTTATTTTCAGCGTGTCCATCATACATCAAATTAACGCAATGGTTCAATTCCAAAAGGTTCTTCTCCATTGACGGCCAAAGTCCAACTGAGCGCCAATCGGGACGCTTCAAGCCTGGGTAGGTCCGATAGTTGTGCGCCACCTTTACCCATTCTTTATTTTAATTGAATTGCACCAAGAAGCTCTACGAAGCTTTAACCACCTTTTGCGACAATAACTTTTTCAAATACGCTTTCTCTTCTACAAAAGTCATGTGCATAATCTCCTTACTTATTTGCTCCCGGATTTCCCGCATGGTTTTTACAGAGTCAAAACTTTTTTCTTTTCTCTTTTTCATTGTTAATAATTTTTAATTCATGTAGATGTAATAGGCAACTTAACATTATCATTTCTTTGGGTGAACTTTGTGCATAGCCATTTCATAGCTCCAAAATTTCTTTTGGTGTTCTGATTTCAAGCATCGGATAATTGTGTTTCAGATTTACCGAATTGTATCCTCTAATTCGTTTCAAGTTTACGATGTGTTTGAAGTTCCAACTCACAAGGACATCAACTCTGTTTACGGTCGCAATCGCAATGTGCTGGCAATCGGCTTTGCTTGTCGCGCCAACAACCTTCTCTGCAATATATCTATCCGCTAAAACTTTTGCCTCCTCAGTAAGTTCAACTTGCTGAGTTTGTTTCTTAGAATACTTATCCAAGTGTTTGCGAACATGCTCAGGGGCACGAAGAAGTTCCGCTCGCAAAAGGTCGGACACAACCAAAACAATTTCTCCCCTCTCAACCATTTTGAAAAATTCCCTCGTCGTCTCGTCAAATTCCTTGTCGTAGAAGCCGCCAACTACTGACGTGTCAATATAAATTTTCATTTGTTCTATTGCCTCGCTGCGATACAAAGATATTGAATTAAAAAGGTTGATCGAGCGCGAAAAAATCTGTTCGTTCAGGCCCATAAAATAAAAGGTTCGGGTTGCCCTCGACAATGCGCCGGCTTGGGAAACCAAACTTGACTCGTCATAAAACGCATGTTTTATCATGCGCTCGCAAAACTGCGCCGTCTGTCGGTTCGACATGCCAGCCGGAGCACGATTGCCAGTGAATCACACCGCACCGGCAGACCATGACACTACAAGATGCGTTCCGGACCAGCTATTTCTAAAATTGCTTTAAAATTCCTATCATGAGGCCTCAATCCGATACAGCTTGGGAGTAATCGCAGGTGTCATTTTTCATTTCATTGGTGGTTTTGCCTCCGGCAGTTTTTACATCGCATTCAAAGGTGTAAAGAAATGGGCGTGGGAAAGCTACTGGATCATCGGTGGTTTGTTTTCATGGCTGATTGTTCCTCCCGTCGCAGCGTTCTTCACGGTGCCGGGTTTCGCAGACATCATCAGTGGCACGGATCAAAGTACTTTTTGGTGGACTTACTTTTTGGGATTGTTGTGGGGCATTGGCGGCCTGACTTATGGACTGGGCATTCGGTTCCTTGGTATGTCGTTGGGCAATTCAGTCATCCTCGGTTATTGTGCTGCCTTCGGTGCGCTCATCCCTTCTCTCTACTATAACTACTTCCCGCAAGCAGGCAAAGTCAGTTTCTCCGAACTGGTATCTAGTCCGGGTGGCAAAATGGTTTTTCTTGGTGTCTTGGTTTGCCTGGTGGGTATTGTCATTTGCGGCCGCGCCGGAATGATGAAGGAAAAGGATTTGACGCAGGCTCACAAAGAAGAAAGTGTTGCTGAGTTTAGCCTCACTAAAGGTCTCATCGTCGCTACCATTTCAGGAATCCTAAGTGCATGCTTCAACTTTGGCATCGAAGCAGGCAAGCCGATGGCCGAGGCTGCCGTCGCCCAGGGATTTAATCCGCTGTTTCAAAATAACGTCACCTATGTGGTGCTGCTCTGGGGAGGGCTGACCACCAACCTGATCTGGTGCCTTATTCTCAACACCATCAATAATACTTTTGGAGATTATACCAACCAGGAGACACCGCTTTTGAAGAATTATCTGTTTTCTGCCTTTGCCGGCACCGTATGGTTTTTACAATTCTTCTTCTACGGCATGGGAGAAAGTAAGCTTGGCAATGGTGCAAGCTCATGGATTCTGCACATGGCCTTTATTATATTCATATCCAACATGTGGGGATTCTTCCTCAAGGAATGGAAAGGGGTAAGAAAAAAGACATTAATGACTATAATTGCAGGAATTGCCGCCATCATCGCTTCAGTCATACTGGTCGGCTACGGAAACTCGCTGCCCATACAACCTTAAACACTCAAAACTTTTAAGTATATTTTTATGTCCATGAGCACACCAAAACAATTTAAAAACGTAAGCTATCTGTGGGATGAAAAGCAAGCCTCTCAACTTTCGGGAGATGAAGTAGGGTTGCTGATCTATCGTTCCAATTTACTAGGTGCCGATCTTCGCCTTACCAATTATGGCGGTGGAAACACCTCATGCAAAGCTCTGGCAAAAAATCCGCTCACCGGAATCGAAACAGAAATCATGTGGGTAAAGGGATCTGGCGGTGACATCGGTACTCTCAAACGCAGCGGACTCGCGGCACTTTATGTCGACCGTTTAAGAAACCTGAAGGATGTCTATCGTGACCTCGATCATGAAGATGAAATGGTAGAACTATTCAATCATTGCATCTATGATTTGAATTCGAAGGCTCCCTCCATTGACACCCCGCTGCATAGCTTTCTCCCATTCAAGCACATCGATCATTTGCACCCCGATGCTGCCATCGCGATCGCAGCAGCAAAGGATGGAAAAAAGATTACAAAAGAACTTTTCAAGGGAACCATCGGATGGGTAGAATGGCAACGGCCGGGCTTCGACCTTGGATTAAAACTTAAGCTGTGCCTGGATGAAAACCCAAACATCCGGGGAATCATGTTGGGCTCGCATGGCTTATTCACCTGGGGTGATACGGCTTATGATTGTTATATCAACACCCTGGAGGTGGTTGAGCAATGTGCAGAGTACCTCAATGAAAATTATGGAAAGAAAAGATCGGTATTCGGTGGTGCGAAAATAAGAAGCTCTGGAAAGGAGCAGCGGATGGAACAGGCCTCCAGACTTGCTCCCCTCTTGAGAGGATTTTGCTCCTCAGCATCGCGGATGATCGGTCACTTCACCGATGATGAAAGAGTCCTGGACTTTATTAACTCCAACGACCTCGCCCGTCTGGCTCCGATGGGTACAAGTTGTCCCGACCATTTTTTACGTACCAAGATCAGTCCGCTGGTACTGAATCTTGCCCCGGAAGAAGACATCTCAGATGTAAATCTTATTAAAGAGAAGTTAACACCTTCCTTTGTTGCTTACCGAAAGATGTACGGGGAATACTATGAGAAATGCAAGCACCCCAATAGTCCCGCCATCCGCGATGCAAATCCTGTTGTGATTCTGTATCCCGGCATTGGCATGTTCACTTTTGCAAAAGACAAACAAACAGCGCGGGTTGCATCCGAGTTTTATATCAATGCCATCAATGTCATGAAGGGTGCCGAAGCTGTTTCGGAATATACTTCCCTTCCCCGTCAGGAGGCCTTCAACATCGAATACTGGTTATTGGAAGAAGCGAAATTGCAGCGTCAGCCAAAACCCAAAGCATTGTCGGGTAAGATTGCGTTCATCACCGGCAGTGCTGGAGGCATTGGCAAAGCCATCGCCAAAAAATTCGCAACCGAAGGCGCTTGTGTGATCCTCAGTGATAATGATCCAGGCCGATTGAAAGAAGCCGAAGAGGAGTTTAAGAAACTATTTGGAAAAGATGCATTTTCATCGGCACTCATGGATGTAACCAATGCGACTCAGGTTGAAGAAGCAATAAAGCATGCCGCGCTGTCCTTTGGCGGGGTTGACATCCTCGTCAACAATGCGGGTATATCAATCTCCAAACCGCTGGAGGAGCATACTGAAAAAGACTGGGATCTTTTATATGATATCTTAGTCAAAGGGCAATTCATGGTGACCCAGGCGGGAGTCAATGTGATTCGTAAGCAAGCACTGGGAGGCGATGTGATTAATATCGTGAGTAAAAATGCGCTTGTCAGTGGCCCCAACAATGCAGCCTATGGGTCGGCGAAAGCAGCACAGCTTCACCTGAGTCGGTTGAATGCAGCTGAGTTAGGAAAAGATCATATCAGGGTCAATGCCATCAATCCAGATGCAGTGATTGCCGACAGTAAAATATGGAAAGGTGCATGGGCAGAAGGAAGGGCCAAGGCGTATGGGGTTACTGTTGCTGAGCTTCCATCCTATTATGCCAAGCGTACGTTGCTCAATGAAATCATTGTACCAGATGATATTGCGAATGGATGCTTTGCCTTGGTAGGAGGATTGTTGAATAAATCAACCGGAAATGTAATAAATGTTGATGGTGGTGTGGCTGCAGGGTTTGTCAGATAGTCGAAATTATTTACGATTTTGGATTTACGATGTACGATTGGTAAACAGCATGGGCAACACTATTCAGTTCTGAAATCGCAAACGTAAATTGTCAATCGTAAATCCAAAATCGTAAGTCCAAAATTGACGACACTATTCAACTCTAAAATCGCAAACTCAAATCGTAAATCGTCAATCCCAAATCATAAATCATTAATATGGCGCGTATAGCTTTCAAGATGCAATTGATAAAAAGGTTTGAAGAGGAATACCGGAAACGCCATGATGCATTGCCCGCCGATCTGAAACAATTATTGAAAGAGACTGGGATCCGGGATTACGGTATATTTCTAGATGAATCCAATGGAGCCTTGTTCGCTTTGATGGAAGTTGAGGACGAAACAAAATTGGCGAACCTTCCGCAACACCCTGTCATGAAGAAATGGTGGGAGTTCATGGGCGACATTATGGAAACCAATCCAGATCATTCCCCAGTGGCCATCCCTTTGAAAGAAGTGTTTTATCTCCCTTAAAATTTCCAGCTCATGCGAATTGAACCAGGAAAAATCGCCCAGCACAATGATCGTCACATTTCATTGCACACCAGGAGGTTCAGCGCATTCTCAGCTCAGTTGCCTGACACAAAAATCATTCTCGAAAAACTGATTGCCTTTCAGGTGGCTATTCCCAGCTGGGCTCTGGGCACAGGAGGCACGCGCTTTGGGAGATTCGCAGGAGCCGGAGAACCTGGAAGTCTGAAAGAAAAAATCGAAGACATTGGGCTCTTGCATAAATTAAACCGATCAAGCGGAGCGATCTCACTTCACATTCCATGGGATATTCCGGAAGACCACCAAGCCATCCGCACCCTGGCAGCGTCGCATGAGATCCGTTTTGATGCCATGAATTCAAATACTTTTCAGGACCAAAAAGATCAGGCGCTCAGTTATAAATATGGATCTCTCCAACATGTTGATCCCTCAGTAAGAAATCAAGCCATCGCTCATAACCTGGAAGTGATCAAACATGGTGTAGCCTTAGGTTCAACTTCGATGACGATTTGGCTCGCCGATGGATCTTGCTTCCCAGGGCAATTGAATTTCAGAAAGGCATTTCAGAATACGTTGGAAAGTTTGCAGAAGATCTATGAAGCATTGCCTTCCAACTGGAAAGTCTTTATTGAATACAAGGCTTTTGAACCAAATTTCTACTCGACGACAGTGGGCGATTGGGGACAATCTCTGTTGTTTACCGGCAAACTGGGAGACAAAGCCTATACCCTCGTGGATTTAGGGCACCACCTTCCACATGCCAACATCGAACAAATTGTTTCCCTACTTCTCATGGAAAAGAAATTGGGAGGTTTCCATTTCAATGACTCAAAATATGGTGATGATGATCTTACTGTTGGAAGCATCAATCCCTATCAATTGTTTTTGATTTTTAATGAGCTGGTGGAAGGCATGGATGCCCGCAACATGAACCATGCGAATGACCTGGGCTGGATGATTGACGCTTCTCACAATGTGAAGGACCCTCTCGAAGATCTTTTACAATCCGTCGAAGCGATCAAAATTGCTTATGCACAGGCCTTGTTGGTGGATGCAAAAGCCCTTGACCGTGCAAGACAAAAAAATGATGTGGTCCAGGCTCAGGAAATTTTACAGGAAGCCTATCGCACCGATGTGAGACCGTTGATTGCAGAAGCCAGGTTGCGCTCAGGGGGCGCACTTGATCCGCTCGGCATGTTCCGCGAATCCAAAGTAAGGCAACAACTGATTCGCGAGCGCGGTACTCAACGCATGGCCACCGGACTCTGATTTCCATGAAGCAGACGCCCGTCATCGCCATATTTGACATTGGGAAAACCAACAAAAAGATCATTCTCTTCGATGAAAAGTATAGGTTGTTTCAGGAGGAAGCAGTCCAGTTTGAGGAGGTTAAGGATGATCAAGGGCAACCTTGCGATGACATAGAATCTATAACGCGTTGGGTGAATGACACGATCGCATCCCTACAACAAAAAAAAGATTTCAACATCAAGGCCTTCAATGTATCAGCGTATGGAGCCAGTTTCGTTTACCTTGACGCTGACTTCAGAGTTCTCACGCCTCTCTATAATTACCTCAACCCCTACCCAGCCCCACTTCAGGAAAAATTTTATAAAGACTACGGCGGAGAGTTGGCCTTGTCCATGCAGACGGCCAGTCCGGTGCTAGGCAATCTGAATTCGGGGCTCCAGTTGTACCGCATTAAATATGAACAGCCCTCCTTATTCAATTCCATCGAGTATGCTCTTCATCTCCCTCAATACATCAGCCATGTGATTACTGCCACTACGTGTTCCGAGATCACCAGCATCGGCTGTCATACCCATCTTTGGGATTTTACAAAAAACAGGTACCACGGCTGGGTAATGGCAGAAGCCATCGACAAAAAACTTCCACCCTTATTGGGAAGCGATGGTGTTGTCAATATTAATTCCGCAAAAGAAAGCAACGGCATTCCGGTCGGCGTCGGGTTGCACGACAGTTCCGCCGCGTTGATTCCCTACTTCACAACCTTTCGCGAGCCTTTTATTCTCATCTCAACCGGGACCTGGTGCATCACGCTGAATCCATTCAACGGGTTCCCACTTACCGAAGAAGAGTTAAATAAAGACTGCCTCTGCTACCTGAGCTACCTCGGAAAGCCCGTGAAGGCCTCACGGCTTTTTGCCGGCAACGAACATGAAATCCAAACCAGAAGAATTGCGGAGCACTTTGGTAAGCCCAAAGATTTCTACAAGAACATTGTGTACGATCATTTGCTTGTCCTGGCAATATTAAAATCCATGGTCGCTCCGGGTGAACCGAAAAAACCTTTTACCCGCGGTGCCGAAAACTCAGTTTTTGAAACCCGGGATCTTGCCACCTTTTCTTCCTGCGAAAAGGCCTATCATCAGCTCATGGTCGATATTATTTTTATGCAAGCGGCTTCCACAGAACTCGTGCTAAAAAACACATCTGTCAATCGGATATTTGTGGATGGTGGATTTAGTAAGAATCCGATCTACATGAACCTTCTCGCCGCGGCCTTCCCTAAGATGGAAGTTTTCGGAGCCACCATTGCACAATCTACTTCGATGGGTGCAGCACTCGCCATTCACAAGCACTGGAACAAGCTCCCGGTGCCTAGGGACATCATCGACTTAAAATACTATGCAAGGCCGCAGGAAGAAATTGTGTTGAGGACTGAGTGATATTTTTTTTGGCCCAATATCCAATGTCGGAGGCTGATCATCAAACAAAAGAAATTCTAAATTTCCAACGCTGAATATCCAATATCGAAGTCGGCTCCAACTTCGCTATTGGATATTCGGCGTTGGTCATTCTAGATTCATTTTAGAAGTCGTTCTATACCTGTGCGCTTGGGAACTCTTAACCACGCACGGATGTCAGTGCTTTGGTTGTGTGTCGATATGCGTGGCACTGGCATTGGTGTGATTTTAAGAGATCACTTTCTACACGTTCACTCAAGGTTGATCAAATAATGTTTGAATTGTTTTCGAGTTTCCGAAGAATTTTATTTCTTCTGTAGCCCTGTATGAATTGAAGTGCCAATATGAAGTTTGTAGCACCTGTGTTTTTAACTAATTGATCTAACGAACCTACCATTTTTTGAGAATTGTTCTCAATGTTTTCTAGATGACTATTCATTTGATCTAGCGTTCGCACTTGTTGCTGACCATAGTACTCAACCGTGTTACGTAAGTCTGCAATGGAAATATTAATACCATTCAAGATATCAATTGTCTTATTCTCATAATTAGTTAAGAAAAGTCCGGATTTTTCAAAGTCTGATTTAAACATCATATATTTTTGCTCAGCTTCCTTTGATGAAAAGTTATCGAGCATGTTACTGGTTAAGTACTGCTGTTGCAGCAATTTCTCAAATAAAGATAGAAAATGGTCATATTTAAAGAGAAAGTTATTCTCATATTTTGGTAAATCAAAAACTGATTCAAAAGACAACTCAATTAATTCATTTACCAGTGGATTCAGCTTCGGAATACATTCCGATGTATTTCTTATCAAATTATACAGGTCGCTTTTTATCAATTCATACCCGAAACTTTTGATCGAAAAAACGTTCCTTAAATTGTTTTGAATTTGATTCAGATTTCTTAATGCGTCTTTCAATTCTACATCGAATAGAAGCTTGTTACTTTTTAAGCCCTCTGAGTAAGTATTAAAGAACGACTCGAATGTTGGCGTTTTGATATTCATGAAGTAAAGCCTTCTTTTGCTATCCTTGGTAGTGAATTGTCTAAGGTTCTCAAGTTCCTGCTTTTCTGGTGTCAAATTGTCTAATTCAGCCTTTCTTGGTAGGATTCGCCTTTTGGTGGCGTAGGCCGTAATGTCAAGAAGGGAATCCCCAAAGCCCAGAAAGTCATGACTAACCGAAATATGACTGAATTTATATTTTCCCCATGAATTTGAATGAACAGGAATTGTGTCGATTCCAAAAATCCCTTTCTCATGATCTACATTCTCGTACCAAAAAATATATTCAATGTATATTCCAAGGAATGATTCCTTCCAATACATAATCACCAACTGCTTATCGATACATTTATCGTTCCAATCGGTTTTCTCCCATTTGCCTTCAATCGGCCTTGAAATCAAAATTCTTTCTGGCTCTCCTTTGCTTAAATAGCTATCTGGTAAAATACAGTCCCGAAATTTATCTAGCCCTTCAAAACCCAGATATACCGCTCTATAGTACGCCACGATTCCGCTGCAAAGGTGGCCACTTATTCCGCTGCAAAGTACGCCAGTTGATTACAGGAATTGTAGTTGACGGGTACTGACATTCCGGCAGAAAGTATACCACTTATTCCGCTCCAAAGGTCGCCACTAAGCAGAGTCTAACCGCTCATTACTATAAGTTTGGTTTAATCAACCCCACTTATAAGATGGCTAATAAACTACTTGGTATGCATAAGATAAGACAGATTCTTTTGTTC
>JAYVQY010000061.1:0-29189 GCA_043776715.1 Cyclobacteriaceae bacterium
AATCTGATGCGACTCCGTGTACCTCCATTTTGTTTTATCACGTTCAAAAGCATAGTTCCTCCGTGTATCTCTGTGCAATAATTCTTATTGTTTCCAGGAAAGAGGACGTGATAGTTTAGACAAAAGCAATCCTTCGCCCTAATTAATCAACCGTCTTTAAGAAATCCAGATCGCTCTCCCGTAAACGTCAGCGTAAGGTGATGCATTGCGCGGGTACAAGCGATGTACAGCATGCTGCGGTCGATATCGGTTTGATAGTTGTCAGCTGACGCAAACGGAACAATCAATTCGTCGAACTCCAGGCCTTTTGCCAATTGAACGGTTGCTATCACAATTCCTTCTTTGAAAGACGTGCTGTCTCCAGTCAGAAGCGCAATATCCCCTAAACCCAATTTATTATGCAGGGAATCAGCTTGCCCCTGCGTTTTGCAAATGATTCCAAGTGACAAGTGACCGGAGTCTCTGAAACGCTCTAGCTGCTTTTGGATTTCGGCTAGCTCATCCGTCGGTTGATCGAAACCTTTCACCTCGGGAATTGGTCCGTGCCTTTCCAGGGCAACGAGATCAGGATTCGGACGGATGTCTTGAGTAAAGCGGGTGATTTCATAAGTCGACCGGTAACTTCTGAAAAGTTTAACGAGGTCAGCTTGCGGAAAAATGTTATGAATGTCCTCTGCAGAAGACGCACTGTAGGGATTCACGGATTGGTGAGCATCTCCCATGATCGTTTTCTTGCAGCTAAACACGCGGGATAGCACCTGGTATTGCACGGGAGTATAATCCTGCATCTCGTCTACCACGAGGTGCATAATGTGTTGATACGTCTCTACTTTTTCCAGGCGGATTCTGAAATAGATAAGTGGAAAAACATCGGAATACTCCAACTTATTTCCGTCCATCCGGAATAATTCCGGGCGGCCCAGCCATCTGTAAAATTCCCGGTACAAATCAATCAAGTTATTTTTGCGTAACATGTGCGACAGGGCCTGATGGATCTTGGTCTTTTCCTGACCGTTCAGCTTTCGCTTTACGGAAGATTGCACGTGCTGCTGCACATCCTTTGTCAACTCCGGAAGACGGTTGAGCAACGGGACACGCTGAAGAGCCCGGAAGCGCTCCTTCAGGAATGCAGCCGGAACCCGCATACCCGCAACTGGAATGTCCGCGGTAACAAACAGATTGTTCTCAAGGTGCACCAGATATCGGCCAAGCTGGCGGAGGAACTCTTGGGATGATTTGAAACGGATGCGTTCAATAAAAGAGTTATCCGGTTGATTAAGCAGTGAAGCAACTTGTTGAAAGAACGTTTGGAATTTGAATTTGTCTTCCAGCAGGTCCTGGGCAAGTTCGTCCATACCCAATTCGGGAATCTGCTCTTCGCCTAACTCCGGCAGCACATTGGAAATGTAATCGGCAAAAACTTTGTTTGGCGAAATGATAAGGATATCCTTCGCGGCAATTGATTCCCTGAAACGGTAAAGTAAAAATGCAATTCGGTGGAGCGCAATCGAGGTCTTCCCAGAGCCGGCCACACCCTGGATGATGAGCACGCGGGATGTCTCGTTCCGGATGACGGCGTTCTGATCGCGCTGAATCGTCGCGACAATATTTTTCATTTTGTCGTCTGCCGACTTGCTCAACTCCTTTTGCAACACGTCATCATGGATGTTCATTTCGCTTTCGAGCATCCAATCCATGACACCCTTCCGGATTCTGTACTGACGTCTCAGTTCAATCGCTCCATTCACGATGCCGCCGGGAGTCTGGTACCATGCCGGGCCCAATTCAAAATCATAAAACATAGAAGCGACCGGCGCCCGCCAATCATAGATCAGGTTGGAGCCCTTTGTGCCGTCGGAAAATGAATGTACTCCAATGTACACGGGGAGACGGTCGTCCTTTTCTGCTGGTATGAAATCGATCCGACCGAAATACGGAGACTCCATGAGTTTGCTGAGTCTTCGTTTTCGTGACGCTACGGATTCGCCATGAGAGATCATTCGGAACACGGATTGCCCGGCCGAGACAATGTCTGCTTCGTCCATCCCCGATCGCTGATCATAATTGTATTGTTCGTTTTGACGGAACTCTTTCGAATATTGTTTTATGGAAAGGTCGACCTGGTGTAGGGTTGCTTCCAGCTTTTGCTTGATTTGATCCAGGTATTCTCTTTCTTCTTGTTCCGTGGAGCGGATGATCATGCGGACTTTATATTTATTGGCCAAAAATTATTCATTAGGGCAGCTTTGAATTTTTTTTTACCTAAATTCCTTACACTGAACTTTGCGCTGAGAGTCACCAAACTTACTCTCTGGCAGGGCAGGTTTCTTTTGAATCGTTTCACAAGCTTCAGTTGCGACTTCCTTAACTCCATCACGGCCAACTCTGGGTATGACGGGCTTTTAAAGACCGCTTTAGCACATTGAAGTACTTGCCAAACAATTTTCTTGATTACTTAACGGAACAAAATTTCAAAATGTAAGTTTCTGATTAAAAAATATTCGCTTTTTTTTATTTCTGTGGTTAACCCAACTTCCACAGGCATATTTGATTCTTTGTCAAAAAGCTGAATGGCAAGTCGGTAGTCTCCCTTTGGTTTCCTGTTAAGAATTGCTATATATTTTTCAGTAAAATTCTGCCCTGGCATCCAATTTTTATTTCCTGAATCTGCGATTTCAAAATCTATGGTTTCAGATGAATTGTCTATCGGGATTAGTTTGCCTTTTAGCTGATATATATTGTGTGCAGGAGCGACGCCTTTTATTTTGCCACTCAATTTCAAATGACAATGTTCCCCTTTTGTATCCAGTAGTATTTACCGATTTTGGGAAATACCAGTAACCGCAGAGATTGAGGATTTCTTTGGTGAAATCGGGATTATCTTCCAACCACTCTCCCAAATACCCATGAAATCCCACATAAGTTGGACGGATAATTTTTACTGCATTCCGAAATACATCAGCTCCACTTACACCGTATTTCGGTATTATGTCTCTCCCGTTTTTCCCCAACCAGCAGCCGTTTGCTTTTACTTTTGGGTAATGCTCCAGTTCAAAAACTGTGGGCATTGTTTTATATGGTTGGTTGAAAAATTCAGGGTGCCTGACCGTCCAGGTTTTAAGGTCCTTCTCCATGTACCCCTGCACCATGGGGCTGTCGTCGCGCAACGAGAATCCTTGTTCCAAAGCATAACCTAAGAGCTCTTGCTGATCTTCCTTTGATCTATCGTAAGCAAGAAGATCGTCGCAGACTATTAATTGTGTTTTTTTGTAATGTTTTAAATACAAGTCCATGTGAATTTTGATCTCTTCGACAGTCGGTGGAACTCTTGTTGAAAAATTAGTATGGCCTTCGCCCCATTCACCAATGCTTCCTACGTCAATATACCTCACCCATGGTTTCCCATCGTATTTTTCAGCGAATGCTTTGTGAAAGTTGTTAAGTTTTTCCAGGTATACGGGGTCGTCCCAATCCGGTGTCCAGGAAGCAGAGCCATATTTAGGACGTTCGACATTTGCGACACAATATTTCTGTTCGTTGAACAAGAAGAAAGCAGCCGCGTAAACAGCAAAAAAAGTAATTTGTTCATTTTTTATCAGATTTAGTTCATAGCGGGTATCCTGGAGTTAAACACAGTTGCTAACAAGGTCTTTGACAATGCGTTATTGTGTTTAACAATTTCATAATTGCCGGCAGCATAAAAAATTGAGTATTCAACGAAAAATTTGGTTATTTCTTTTTGTGAGCCTGATCGGAACATTATTCGAGTCATGCATATCAATAATGATATCGCTAATTCGTGGCGTATTGAAACTATCGATGAAAACTATATCATCTTTAAAATAATCAGTTTGATTTATTATGTGCACTGTTGTAATCTTGAATTAGCATTATTGCAAATCATCAAATTAACTCATACAAGATGGCAAATCATACACAACCGAGCTCAACATCATCTGCTATAAATGGCGAAGCCAAATGCCCCTTCCATGGTGGCGCCATAAAGGAAAGTGCCGGCGGTGGCACAAGAAACCGCGACTGGTGGCCCAATCAGCTAAAACTCAACATCCTCCGTCAACACTCGTCACTATCCAATCCAATGGATGAAGCATTCAATTATGCTAAGGAGTTCAAATCGTTGGATCTCAAAGCTCTAAAAAAGGAAATCTTCACATTGATGACCACATCTCAGGACTGGTGGCCTGCCGACTACGGTCACTATGGACCATTCTTTATCCGGATGGCATGGCACTCAGCCGGGACTTACCGCATCTCTGACGGCCGTGGCGGTGGAGGCTCTGGCACTCAGCGCTTTGCACCACTCAACAGTTGGCCTGACAATGCGAACCTCGACAAAGCTCGTTTACTGCTGTGGCCTATCAAACAGAAATACGGCCAGAAACTTTCATGGGCCGATTTAATGATCCTTGCAGGAAACTGCGCCCTCGAGTCCATGGGTTTCAAGACGTTCGGCTTCGGCGGAGGACGTGAAGATGTTTGGGAACCAGAGGAAGATGTTTATTGGGGTAATGAAAACACCTGGTTGGGAGACAAAAGGTATACGGGGGACCGCGAACTGGAGAATCCGCTTGGAGCCGTTCAGATGGGTCTCATTTATGTAAACCCTCAAGGCCCTAACGGAAACCCCGATCCAGTTGCTGCAGCCCGCGACATTCGCGAAACGTTTGGTCGCATGGCCATGAATGATGAAGAGACTGTTGCGCTTATTGCCGGTGGTCACTCCTTCGGCAAGACTCATGGTGCAGCCGATCCTGGTAAATACGTCGGGCCGGAGCCGGCAGGTGCTAGCATTGAAGAGCAAAGTCTCGGCTGGAAAAACACATTGGGCAGCGGCAATGGTGTCAACACAATTACGAGTGGACTTGAGGGCGCATGGACTACCACACCAACGAAATGGAGCAACAATTTCTTTGAAAACCTGTTCGGCTACGAGTGGGAACTTTACAAGAGCCCTGCGGGTGCCCATCAGTGGAAACCAAAGGGTGGCGCAGGCGCCGGTAAAGTACCGGATGCACACGACGCAACTAAGAAGCACGCACCTTTTATGCTTACGACTGATCTTGCGCTGAGAATGGATCCTGCCTACGAGAAAATTTCAAAACGCTTCTTTAAGAATCCGGATCAGTTTGCAGATGCTTTTGCGCGCGCCTGGTTTAAGCTTACTCATCGTGATATGGGTCCGCTTGCACGCTATGTCGGTTCGGAGGTTCCTTCAGAAGTGCTAATCTGGCAAGACCCAATACCCGCAGTTACCCATAAGCTGATTGACGATCAGGATATTGCGGGATTAAAGAGTAAGATTCTTGATTCCGGGCTATCTGTTTCACAATTAGTGTCGACCGCTTGGGCCTCTGCATCCACCTTCCGTGGTTCTGATAAACGCGGAGGCGCAAATGGTGCACGCATTCGACTTGCTCCTCAGAAGGATTGGAAGGTTAACAATCCGGCTCAGCTGGCCTCTGTGCTAAAGACCCTTGAGGGAATCCAGAAAGATTTCAATGGTAGTGGTAAGATGGTTTCTCTCGCCGACCTGATCGTGCTTGGAGGATGTGCAGGTATTGAGAAGGCGGCAAAGAATGCCGGTCATGATGTAAAGGTGCCTTTCACTCCGGGACGCGCAGATGCTGCGCAAGACCAAACTGACGTAGAATCATTCGCCGTGCTTGAGCCTGGCGCAGATGCTTTCCGCAATTACCAGAAAGCAAAACATACGGCGCCAGCCGAGGAGATGCTCATTGATCGTGCACAACTGTTGACTTTGACTGCCCCTGAGATGACAGCACTGGTCGGTGGTATGCGTGTTCTCAACACGAGCTTCGATCTTTCTCAACAAGGAGTTTTCACAAAGCGGCCGGAAGCACTGACCAACGACTTCTTCGTGAACCTACTTGATCTGGGCACAACATGGAATTCGACTTCAGATTCGCAGAATGTTTTTGAAGGTCGCGATCGCAAGACAGGAGATGTTAAGTGGACAGGTACTCGTGTCGATCTCATCTTCGGATCCAACTCAGAGCTGCGTGCCTTGGCCGAAGTATATGGTAGCCAGGATTCTCAAGGGAAGTTCGTGAAAGACTTTATCGTCGCGTGGAATAAGGTAATGAACCTTGATCGCTTCGATCTGGGCTGATTTCAGGATCGTAATTATTTAATATTAAGAGGTGGTCTGCGGCCCACCTTTTTTTATTATCACATTGTCCACGATGAGCAAGTCATGCAGGGCAACCGAAACGACATTAGCCTTATGCCACTTGGTGAGTACATCCTATCACAAGTTAGGTGAGCACCGATTCGAAACATCAATCCAACTATTAGATGATATGGACACAGCTAAGTTCTTTGCCAACCTCCTGAAGTCCTTCCACTATTCTTTCAGCCTGCCTTTCAGAAGGTTTCTTTCTGCCCTGGATATACTGCGACAGTAACGAGTAATTCATCCCAATCCTATTTGCAAAGTGTCTCGTATTGATCGGGTACAATTGAAATAAACTCGGGATTGAAAAATTAAAAATCAGATTCTTATTGGACGCTGTGATTTCTTTTTCCGCTTCCTTAAAGTAAAAATTCGCTGCGTCAATGATGTTGTGTGTCAGCTCCTTAACATCAGTGCCCGTTGTGTAAACCGGATAGTTTTCTAAATATGCCGAATAGCCAGTACCTGTCCTTTCAACGATGACTTTTAAGTATTTCATGTTCCAGCTTGCTTCTTGATATTCCTTTCTAAGCCTTTACCAATCTCCTTCGAGCCATGATTGGGAAAAATTATGAAGTCTTTCCTTTCCAGATGGACCAATTTGATATGACTTCCTTTCTGCCTTTCCGCATACCAACCTGCTTTACGCAGCAGCCGCAGCAATTCTGAAGCATTCATCAAAGGTATAATATATTATACATACTCTAAAAGCATAAAAATCAAAATCAACCAGATTTTGATTTTTATCAAGGAATGGCTAGAAGGAATTCCTGACTGTTTTTAGAATGGCTATTAGTCAATAAAAGCTTATCAACACCGACATCTTCGACTTGGCCCGAAGTATATGGTAGCAAGGATTCTCAATGGAAGTTCGTGAAAGACTTTGTCGCCGCTTGGAATAAGGTGATGAACCTTGATCGCTTCGATCTGGGCTGATTTTAGAGGCTTACTTAGAATTAAGAGGTGGTCTTATGCCGATAGATGTCGGTATAAGACCACCTTTTCATTGTTCATTCTTGGATTCAGCAGCGGCTAAGATGATGAACCTGCCGGCAGATTAAAATGACATTATTTCTTCCGAGTTCCAGCGAATGTACCTTCGCCCTGATCAGAGAACTTTATTTTGCCTTTCATTGAATAACCGTCCACCGTTCCATCATACTCTATGACGTTGCCACTGATGGAGAACTCCATATGAACCATGTTGCCCTTTACTGTGCCTTTTACGGCGGCCTCGCCTAGGCGTCCTTTATAAGTGCCGGCGATAGAAGCTTCGGGCGCTTGTTTCAAATCAAAGGTTGGTGAACCGGATCCGAGGGCCGATTCAACTTTCATATCCCAATGCCCCTCAACGTTACTGGCTTTCTGTGCCATGGAAAGAGTTGAAGATGAAAGGATAAAGATTAAGGCGATTTTATATTGAAGATGTTTCATATTGGAAAATTAGAAGATAATTGATGAATTAACAATCAATATTCGCAGGATGGCATTTGCCCCCTCCCATTGGAAGCTTAAAGCAACGCAATGCTGAAAATAAGATTCAGTCAGTCATCGATCTCTTTTGCCTTAGCAGTGATAGATTTAGAGATCAGAGGTGGCTCTTTTTAAACAAAGGGTCAATCGTCATCCATGCAATCACCGGAAAAAATACCATTGGTATGGTAAGTCCTGGGAACAATTCCGGGTATGGAGTAGAGAGTGGAAGTGTGATCGCCAGCGGAATGACTAAGCAGGCGAACGATCCAATGCTGTAAACAAAATTAAATATGATGGCACCTGTCTTCTTGAAGATTGCTGTCAGCAACCAATAGAGCAAGCCTGCCACCATCGACACCATGAGGTTCAGTCCAATGAGGCTTGCTGCATTAATAATATTAGAGTAATCGATCTGTGTGGCAAAGAAATAAATCTGGTTGTAAATATTGGCCGCAACAGCAGCCAATATTCCTGCAACCAGCGATTGAATGAAAATAACCTTCGTCACGACCTACTTCGTGACCGGAACATTAATCATGACTTTCATCGTAGGCAACATCTTAGCGTGTTTGCCATCATCCAGATTGAAGTCCATACGGTTTACTTCGAAGGAACTCGAGAATGCATTATTTGCAAATGTGAAGGGAATTGTAAAATCCTTTTTTATTCCATGCATCTCCAGTGATCCCTTGGCTTCAAATCCTGCAGCTGTCTTGGTGATGGCAGAAGAAACAAAGTTGATGGTAGGGTACTTCTCTGCATCGAACCACATGGCACCCTTGGCGTGGGTATTCTTCATGCCGTTCCCAGTATTGATGGAAGCAACATCAATCGAAACTTCAAAGTTTGAGGCAGCCAGGTTCTTTTCATCGAATTGGATCGTGCCCTTGAGTCCGGTGAATTCGCCAGATGGATCTCCCGCATCGAACTTTACAGAGTACCCCTCCGCAATCTTCCACGTCTGTGATTGAATAAAGGTGAAGGCAGAAGCAACGATGAGGGCCAGGGTGGCCAGTAAGTAAGCTTGTTTTTTCATAAATGGTTAGTTATTTGATAAATTAATAGATTATGAAAGATGGTTTATCTTACTTAGACAGCCGCTATTGGAAGGATATTCCCCAGAACTCGTCTTTTTTTCCGTGACTAATCCAGCAAACTATGCACTACCAACCCGCTGCGGAGCTTGGGTTCAAACCAGGTAGTTTTGGGCGGCATGATCTGACCGCTGTCGGCAATATCAATTAATTGTTTCATGGATACAGGGTAGAGCGCAAACGCTGCCTTCATTTCTCCATTGTTTACTCTGCGTTCCAATTCACCGAGTCCCCGCATTCCTCCCACGAAGTCGATGCGCTTGTCTGTACGGAGATCCTGGATGTTAAGCATTGGTTCCAATACCTGCTTCGATAGTATTGTTACATCCAACACACCAATGGGGTCTGAGTCATCATACGTATTTTCCTTTGCCTGCAAGGCATACCAGGTGCCATCCAGATACAGGCTAAACTCATGAAGGCGAGATGGTCTATAAGCTTCATTACCTTTTTTTGTCACCAGGAAAGCTTTATTCAGTTCGTTTATAAAGGAAGACGTGTCATGTCCATTCAGGTCTTTCACCACCCGGTTATAATCCATGATGGCAAGTTGATTGTCGGGAAAATGCACGGCCAGAAAATAATTGTAGGCTTCATTCCCTGTATGCTGTTTATTTTCCTTTTTCAAATCATCTCCTACCAGCGCGGCCGCAGCGGTCCGATGATGCCCGTCGGCTACGTACGTGGCCGGCATCTTTGCAAAGACTGCAATGATTTTTTGAATTTGGTCGGGATTGCGAACGACCCAAAAGCGGTGCTGAATATTGTCATCCGACTTGAATGAATATTCAGGAGTTGCCAGTTTGACCTCCTCGACGATCCTATCAAGCGATTGTTGTGCCGGATAGGCAAAGAATACCGGCTCCGCATTCATCATGGAAATACGCACATGGTTTTTACGGTCTGCTTCTTTATCCGGCCTGGTGAGTTCATGTTTTTTGATATGACCCTGCAGGTAGTCTTCCACCGAAGCACACGCTACAATCCCGTTCTGTGAGCGACCATCCATAACCAATTCATAGATGTATAAGCAGTCTTCTTTGTCCTGAAAGAAAACTCCCTCCTTAACCAATTTTTCAAAATTATCCTTGCCGGCCTGGTATACGGCCGGACAATAATGATCTGTTTCTTCAGGCAGCGTAATCTCTGGTTTCACCACATTCAGAAATGAGTAGGGATTGCCTTTTGCTTCTTCCCTGGCTTCATCCGAATTCAGTACATCGTATGGACGTGAGGCAACCAATTTTGCTTTCTCTTTGGCAGGGCGAAGGCCTTTGAATGGCTTGATTTTCATTTCTAAAGTTATTAATGATGGGGCTTCGACTCCGCTCAGCCTGACCTTCTTCGAAGGTGGGTCACCCTGAGCGGAGTCGAAGGATGGTCCTCCTGAGCGCAGTCGAAGGATGGTCCTCCTGAGCGCAGTCGAAGGCCTACCGGATGGGTGGAAGTAACCGTGCGAGAATAATGCCCTCAATTGATTTAATTTTTTCAATTTGAGCTTCTTTCACTTCACCATCAATGTCAATGATGTTATATGCCAGATCTTCACGGTGCTGATTGAGCAAATCTGCTATGTTAAGATTCTGTTCCGCCAACACTGCGGTGATCTTTCCCACCATTGCGGGTATGTTTTTATTCGCGATGATGATTCTTGAACCACTGTTGCGTGGCATGTCTGCTGGCGGAAAGTTGACTGAGTTCTTAATGTTGCCGTTCTCGAGGAAGTTTTTCAACTGGTCCACAGCCATGATCGCGCAGTTTGTCTCTGACTCTGGTGTGGAGGCACCCAGGTGCGGCACGGTGATGATCTTGTCATGTCCTAAAAAATCCTCCTCGGGAAAATCAGTGACCATGCAGGAGACTTTTCCCGACTTCAAAGCTTCAAGAACATCTGCTTTATTAATGAGGCCCTCACGTGCAAAATTTAGAATCCTGACACCGGATTTCATGATGGCAAACTTAGACTTATCAATGAATCCCCTGGTGTTGTCCGCAAGTGGTACATGAATCGTAATGTAATCCGACTCTGCAAGCAAAGCATCCAAGCTCCTTGCCTTCTCCACGTTTTTGGATAATTGCCAGGCGGCATCAATAGAAATGTAGGGATCAAATCCAATCACGCGCATGCCAAGACTTTCAGCAGCATTCGCAGAAAGCATGCCGATGGCACCGAGACCAATGACACCAAGTGTCTTCCCAAAAATTTCGGGACCTACGAAGGAGCCCTTCCCTTTTTCAACCAGCGCGGGCACTTCATCACCCTTGCCTTTGAGCGATTGTGTCCATGAGATCCCCTGATTGATTTTGCGGGAAGATAAAAGCAACCCCGAAAGAACAAGTTCTTTCACCGCATTTGCATTCGCACCGGGTGTATTGAATATGACAATGCCTTGTTCAGTGCATTTCTTGATGGGAATATTATTGACACCAGCCCCTGCCCTGGCCACGGCCTTTACGCTGGAAGGAAAAGAATATTCATGCAATGAGAAACTTCGCAATAGCAATGCGTCCGGATTCTTAAACTCCGAGGCTACCTCATATTCCTCCACAGGAAACTGTTTCAGTCCTTCGGCAGCGATCTTGTCGAAGGTTTGTATTTTATATTTTGTAGAGGCCATTATGAATTGGCGTTTTCAAATTCCTTCATAAAGGACACCAGCGCTTCGACACCTTCGCGCGGCATGGCATTGTAAAGACTTGACCTCATTCCGCCCACGGAACGGTGGCCCTTCAGGGTTTTCAAACCTTTCTTACTTGCCTCGGCAATAAATTTATCATCCAGTTCATCCTTGCCCGTTACAAATGGGATGTTCATGATGGAACGAGAACCCTTTTCCACTGTGCCTTTAAATAATTTTGATTGGTCGAGATAATTGTAGAGTACGGCTGCTTTTTCACGGTTCTTCTTCTCCATCGCGGGAGCTCCTCCATTTTCCAACATCCATTCCAGAACAAGGCCGATCATGTAGATGGCGTAGCACGGAGGGGTATTGTACATCGAACCTTCATCTGCATGTATTTTGTAATTCAGCATGGTGGGTGTGATGTCCATGGCATGCCCCATGAGGTCTTCCCGAATGATCACGATGGTAACGCCCGCAGGACCAAGATTCTTCTGGGCACCTGCGTAAATGAGGCCAAATTTTGTCACATCATAAACCTGCGACAGGATGTTGGATGACATGTCTGCCACCAAAGGAATTTTTCCAGTATCCGGCAGATCCGGAAAGGTGGTTCCATAAATCGTATTATTCGTGGTGATGTGAACATAGTCAGCATCCGCTGAGAACATGTCACGAGTCAGTTTAGGTATGTGATTAAAATTCTGTGGCTCTGATGTCGCAACTACTTTCACAGTACCATAGCGCTTGGCTTCTGATATTGCTTTCTTTGACCAGGCACCCGTGTTTATATAATCCGCTTTTTTTGAAGCTGAAAATAAATTCATCGGCACCATTGCAAACTGGAGGGACGCCCCTCCTTGCAGAAACAACACTTTGTAGTTGCCCGGGATGCTCATCAATGTTCGCAGGTTCTTCTCCGTTCCTTCGATGATGGCCATGTAGTCTTTTGAGCGATGGCTCATTTCCATTACCGACATGCCGGCGGTACGATACTCTACAAGCTCCGCCTGCGCTTTTTTTAGCACCTCAAGAGGCAATACTCCTGGTCCCGCAGAAAAATTAAAATATCTACTCATAAGATTTAATATGTTTTTAGGTTGTCACAAAGGCCGTGAATATGATGGTATTTCGTGAATCTGGCAAGCCTTGGCGCCATGTTTTATAAACTCTTTTCAAAGGATCAGTGGGCTGAATTTTAAGATCCTGATCCTTTGTTTTGTGTACGGCGGTTTTACGTACATTTGTTAAAATAAAAATTTATGACTAAAAGAGTGAAGCGTACAAGCATGGTAAAAGAGCCGGTCATGTATGGATTGGCTTCGGGTATTCCTGAAGAAACCAAAAACCAGCGTCTTGAATTGCGACTCACAAAGCTTCAAAAGGAGTTTATTAGTAAGGCGTCAAGTGTTAGCGGATTTAAAAATGTGAGTGACTATGTTCTCCACATAGCCATCAGTGATTCCAAAAATGTGATCCGCGATCAACAAATCTTTGAGCTTTCAGAGCGAGACTGTGTTTCCTTTATCGAGGTGCTTGAGAATCCGCCAAAGCCAGGCAAAAATCTCAAAAAAGCAATGGCCAACTATTTATCCTTTCAAGAAGGTAAATGAGTCTCATCATCGAGCCTCTGGATACCCAGGTGCATAGCAGAGCTGAGTTCATGAATCAGCATAGAAGTCTTCAAAATTATATCCAGTCAATTGCGAGACAGGACATCGATAAGGACTTGGCGCGCTGCTTTGTTTTACTGGGTGATGATAAAGTCATTAAAGGTTATTACACACTAAATAACCTCTCCATTCCTTCCTTCCATTGGGATGTAGCATTCAAGAAAAAATACAAACTAAGCTACCAAGCTATACCTTGCACATTAATTGGAAGACTTGCTATAGATTCTTCGATGCAAGGAAAAAGACTCGGAGAAATTCTATTACTTGATTCCCTTAAAAGGGCGTACGATGTTAGTAGAACGATTGCCTCTTTTGCTGTTGTCGTGGATTGTATTGATCTCAGCGCCAAACAATTTTACAAGAAATATGAATTTCTTGAGCTGATGGATACCAATAGGTTGTTCATCCCTATGAAAACCATTCACAATCTTATAAGTTAATAGCCATTACAAATTAGATTAGGCCTTGGGCGCCGATCAAGAAGTGCTCCGAAACCCGCGGTGATACTGACCGAATCCAGGCAATCTCACATTCAGGCTTGAACGTCATTACATTCTTGATTATTTCCAGGCATCATTAACATATTCATACAGTTTCTTATCCGGCGTAAAGGGGCCAGTGTGAAAGAGTATGATGTATAAACCGATTAGGGCCATCAGCCCGTAACCAAGGAACACACAGTGATATGCGAAGGCATAATCATATTGTAATGATAGATTTTTGACAGCCACTCCGGAAATCGACTGAAAGAATGCGCCTCCAAGACCAGCACCAAAACTAGCGATGCCGTAGACTGAAGCTGTGGCACTTTTGGGCACCACATCTGGTGTGATGGCAATGGCGTTGGCGGAGAAAGAGGCGTAACCAAATCCGGCAACAGCAAGCACAGCCAGCGCAACACCAGGGCCGTTAATAAGGAAAGGACCAATGATGAGTGAAAGCGCAATGAGTGAACCGGAAATCCCGATGCTCAGCCTCCTCGCCTTCTCAACCGGCACTCCTCGCTTAATAATAACTTGTGTGAAATAACCTCCCAGTATATTTCCAAAATCTGCCACGATAAAAGGGAACATGGCGAACCATCCGATCGTGGCCAGATCCCATTTATATACATCGGCAAGATACCGGCCTATCCAAAAGGTTATAAAATACCACACCGGATCGATAAAAAATTTAGCCAGTGTGAAATAGAACACAAATCTTGTCTTGATAAGTTTTAGTGGTGGGATGGTTTTCGCTTTCGTCTCCTCCTTAACATGATCAGGAGTATAATAAGTAAACCAGAAAGCTGCCAACCATAGATAGCCGAAGATCCCGATCACAATAAATGTCGCCTGCCAACCATACGCTGTGGCCAGGGTGGCAATCAATGGCGGTGCTATGATTGCACCAGCAGCTGCTCCACTGTTAAAAATCCCTGCCGCAGTAGATCGTTCCTCCGCAGTAAACCATTCCCCTGATAACTTTAAGGCAGCGGGCCAGTTACCAGCCTCACCTACCCCCAATAGGAATCTGAAAATGCCAAAGTGAAGAGGAGCCATTGCAAATGCATGTAAGATCCCGGCGGTTGTCCAGAAGGCCATGCACAATGCATAGCCCAAACGGGTGCCGAGCCTATCAATCACAAACCCTGATACCGCATTTGAAAGCATGTAAGCAACGAAGAAGGCTGTTGCGATGTATCCGAAGTCGTCATCGGGAATTAATTCTCGGAGGTATCCATCGGCGGCCAGGTAGTTGAATGACAACCGGTGGAGATAATTCAGCACCGTTGCCAGAAATGCGAATGAAATCATGACCCATCGCATCTTCAGTGATGGGTGCTGGCTACCTGATTCCATAGGCTTTGGTTCTTTTGCCAATTATTAGAATCTTAAGCGCAATAAATCCCTCCATTGATATCGAGTGTTGCCCCGTTGATGAATCCATCATATTCAGAAGCAAGGAATACGATGGCCCGTGCAACATCTTCTGGTACGCCAGACCTGCCGAGTGGGATATTCTCAATAGTTTTCATGGCAGATTCTTTGGTCGTATGGGTAGCGTGGAAACTGGTTCCTTCAATAAAGCCCGGAGCCACTGCATTTACTCTGATACCCTGGGGTCCCAGCTCTTTTGCCAGCGATCTGCTCCAGGTGAGCACCGCTCCTTTCGTAGCGGAATATACCAGCGATCCTCCATGACCTCCTGTCCTGCCGGCCATTGAACTCACGTTGACAATGCTGGATCCTTCTTTTTTATTTAGGAAAGGCAATGCCTCGCGTGTTGCCAGCATCATTGACTTCAAATTAACATCGAGGAGCGTTTGCCAGTAGTCATTGGTGATGGCCGAAAGGTATCGGCGTTCTACCAGGCTACCAGAATTGTTTATCAGAATGTCTATGGATCCCAAAAAATTGGCCGCAGCTTTTACAGCCTTCACCGCTTGCTTTTCATCTGTCAGATCAGCCTGAATACAAACGGCCTTTTGATTTTTGGATTCAGCTAGCTTCTTTAATTGTGAAGGAGTTGCATCCGAGCGAAAATAATGCATGGCGATATTGCAGCCTGCTTCGATCAATGCTTTTGAAGTGACAGCTCCAATTCCCTGCGAGGTGCCGGTGATAAAAACATTTTTGCCTTTTAGATTTCCCATAGGTGAATATTGAGTTACTGATCCGTTTGTCTGGAGATGGTGGTGGATTACTTGCTCTTTTTCTCAAGCAGTGTAAATTCAAAATAGGCAAAGTTGTTTCCCTTGTTGTAGTGAAAGGTGAGCACATGAAGCCCTGCTTCTGAAAAAGTGACGCTTCCAATTTCAGACTTATTCCAGGCATGAAAATTTCCCGTGTTGAGGGGCAGCTTGCAGATGCTGGCATGATTCTGATCCACATCAAAGGTGATGGTCGCGTCATTGTTGGCATACAAAGCGTCTATCTTATAAGTTCCGGCGACTTTTACATCCACTGTATAGTTGAGCCATTCATTGTCTTCTGTCCAGCCAATATAGAATTGGTTGACCTCAGGGATGTAATAGTTATTAAGATGATTGAAGTCGGCAAAGTCTTTCGCGTATGAAACATCTACCCCTTCACTTTTTCGAAACCCCCATTCATAAGGTGTTGCATGGGGGCGTTGATGATTCGTCTCCTCATTCAGGCCACCACTTCCACGGTTTACACTTTCAAAATCATGATAGGATACGCCTTCTCCTCCCAGGTCGTACAAGGCGCAATCAATTTTTCCCGGAATGACTTGAGGGCCCGTGGCGTGAAAGGCATCTGCAAATGGCCGTCCTTTGTAGTGGACAGGAACAAAGGATTTGGCTGGACTTAAATTTTTCACCTTCAGGTTCCTAAACCTCACCACCTGTTTGGCAAATTCAGGATCTTTAGGCACTTGTAAACCAATTCTTCCTTTCTTTGAACCAGATACTATTTCATCTAAAATGTTTTCCTTGTTGAGGTATATTCTGATGTGATCTCCTTCGCACACGATTAGCAAATGATTCCATTGATTGGGATGATACAAATTGGCACCTTTTGATTCCGCATGGTGCAGAAGACTTCCTGTCAACTTCCTCTTGGGAATATCTGAAATCTGAACTTCATAACCATGTCGATCAGGATCGCCAACGGAATCTTTGGGCATACGAATACCAATCCCGCTGTTGCCATTTTCCGGCAGGTTAAATTCTAGATCCAACGCAAAGTCTTCCCACTCGGAGGAAGTAAACAACCAGGAGTCTTTAGGTTCTGTAGCATCTTGCCGGCCCACAAAATCACCCTGCTCCACACTCCAAAAGGCCTTGCCTTGCATTTTCCAACTGCCCAAATTCACATAGTTGTAGATTGGAGTGAACGTAGGGAGGTCATCAAATGGATAATCGGAAATTCGAGGAGGATTGATCTTTTCAACCGGTGGTGATTGCTTTTCTTTAGATGGCTTCGTTTTCTGACCGAAAACGGTCATGGTTGTGAAGGCAAACAACAGCACAGCGAGGTAAATGATGCGACTGTATTTCATTGGTAAATTACTTAAATAATTGTATACAATAACAATGATAATTCACTATAGATCAAGGATTTATATTCCATAAACTTGCTTATGGTTTAAACGCTTGACGTGCCAATAATTTCCATTTCCCCTTTTGTTTTTGCCAGATCTGCAGGGCTCCGAGCGTAGGGTGTTGACTGACTCCGTTATTCACGACGTCCGAACTAAAGGTGTGGCGAACGATTGCAAGATCACCAACCACTTAGACAGTTTGATTTAATAAATCAATTCGCGTAAAGTTGATCCGACCGTTTGCCAGGGGCTCAATGAAGGTCATTTTATTGTCAATGGCACCTGTAAAATGGCCGTAGCTGAATTCTTCGGCGGCCAGACTTTCTAACATGGATTCATCACCGGAGACCATCGCCTGACGGAATTTTTCTACAACGCCTGCAACTGCATTTTCATCCTCGGCATGCGCCATATGCAAAAAACTTTACGTATTATTTCGCAGGTGGTGCTAAAATAAATCCCTGACGTGCAACTAATTTCCATGAACCTTTTTGCTTCTGCCACACTTGCAGCACATTCAGGTTGGGCTTATGGATTTGGCCGTCTGTCAATATCTCAGCATTGAATTTACTTCGAACGATGGCGAGGTCCTTCCCTGCCATTTTTATCGTTTGGTCTGAAATGGTAATTGTCTTGTAGTCGTTCTTGGCCGTGAGCACCGATTCGAGAAATGAATTTTTGTCTTCCACCTTACCCCCTGAATGCCCATAACTCACGTCATCCGCAATCAGGTTTTCTAGTGCGCTCTTATCAGCATCGATCATTGCCTTGCGCAAAGTTTCAGCACTTATTGCCACCTCCTTCTCATCAGAAGTTTGGGCAAACAAGGGTGAAAAAAGAATCAAATTAAATAGGACCAGTACTGTTAGCTTTTTCATTTTTTAATTGTTTATGGTTGTCTAAGTATCCGTTCAATTCCTTTTGATGTATCGCCTTGATATTCTATTTACTAAAGACTTCAATTTTAAGGTCAGCTCCATCCTTCACTTTGACGTTGTAATCACGGTTATCATTAGGATGTTGGCGAAGGAAGACGCGTTGATTGTAAATGCTGGGCGACAAGTCCCGCTTTCTAAGGAACTCTCCCCACTCCTTTGTATCTTTTTCGGTGAGCGAATAAATTGCATGCCACGTTGACCATCCCGCACCCAATCAGCCCGGGTATAAAGCGGCCTCAATCGATATCTAAGTAGGAATGCTGTAATCCCCTGGTCTTTAAGCCATTGTGCAACCAAAACTCCTTCATGATCCACGGCTCGTATTGTGAACCCGCCGCCTGGAACAACCAATATTGCTGCACCATTGCGCTTAGAAGCTTCGGGTATAAAGGGTATGATGGCCGGCTTATCCTCATCTGTAGTACCGGTGGCGCCAGGCGCGCCCTCAGGCCATAACAAAATTGGGTTTGCCAGATGTTGACCTGTTGCAACTGATGTCAACGTCAATAAAATAAGACCGACAAGTATGTAGGAACGCCTCATGCTAATCTATTTATGCGCCTCTAAATATTCGTTCAATTCTTTACGAGGCATTGGCAATTCAGCATCCGACATATTTCTCAAATAATCATAAAACTCTTTGGTCATTCGTGGTGTATAGTCACTATCGATTTGTCCGGTGGTCCAATCGCCGGCCTTGTTGCGCGTGATCCCATATACGTGTCGAAGATTGCTGATCTCCGCTTCCAATACAATTTCACCCACGAGGTAGGCAGGGAAAAAGAGCGTTCCATAGGGACTGGCAAAAGCAACATCTCCGGGTAACACCGTAACGTCCCCCATCCGGATCGGCGCATTGATTGAGGTGAGCATCATTTCATTAATCGCGGAAGGGTGATCTCCTAAGATCCAGCCATTGAAGCCATCAATCTTCTTGATTTCCTGGATATTCCTGACCGTTCCCCACAAAATAACGCCTCGCTTTGATTTTGAATAAATTGAATTTGCCAGCCGATCGCCCATCAAGGTGCCTTCATTCACTTTCGCATAAGAATCGGCAACATAGACATCACCATCCTTAAGCATTTCGATTGGCCATACATTCGACCCTGCTTTATCGCTGTGGCCTTCTGCCAATCCTACCTTTCTGATCACATCGCCAAAGTCCGGTCTCTGTGGCATATACTGCGCTGTCACCACTCGTCCTGTCATGACCGTGTTCTTATCAGGATTGATCATCATCCATTTCCCCTGGTATTGGTTATTGAATTTGTTTTTCTTCAATCCACCCCAGGCATGTGTCAATACGACTTTCTTAAGCCTTTCCAACAAATTATCAGATACATTGGGCCTTCCATCCGGCAAACGTTCGCCCTTCCACTGCGATGTGAGTGAGATAATGTATTCACGATTCATAGCAACGCGGTTGTATTGGGCGGTTACAGAGACGCTGGTGCATATCAACCCGGTCATAACCAATAGACTTGAGACAATGTTTTTCATATTTTTTTGTTTAGGTATTACATTTTCTGACTATTCCTTTCTGCCAATTCAATTCATTGGAGCCCTGTCAACACCAGTACTTTATTTCACTACTTTTACAAAGTAATAAAAATAAGGATTGATATAAGCCCTCAATATACAGATGGATACCACACAGCTTGAAAAAATAATCAATTCAATATTTGAGGTCCTTGAAGCAGAGATTTCTGGCTTCCGAAGCAGTCCTGAGGATTGGCGCATATCGGATGGGAATGTGGCCATTTGTATCATCACCGAAGATGGGAAGATCTATGGGAAGCTTTTTGGAAACAACAAGTTAAAGCAGCGTAAGTTTTTCAGTATCGCCTGGAAGAAGGCAAGTCAGGTGTGGATTACCGGACACAAAACGGGCGATTACGAAAAAATTGTCTTTGGAGGAGAGATGAATCCTGAGGACTCTCCCATCGAACTTCCGGACCTGATCGGCTGGGTTGGTGGTCAACCCATTCAAATCGATGGTGACACGCGGTTGTCAATCGGATTTAGCGGCTTCAGGGGATTTAACGATATTGAAATTGTTCAAAAAGCCATTCAGAAAGTAATGCATTAAATCTAAAATCATATGAGAAATCTATTAATGAAAAGCTGTCAACTCACTTTGAGTGTTTTTTTTATTCTTGGGCTTATGAGCAGTAATTCCTATGCGCAGGATAAAAAACAATTTAGTGCTCTGCTGGTGACGAAAACTCAAGGCTGGCACCATGAATCAATCAATGAGGGGATCACAGCCATCAAGGCCTTGGGCGCAAGGAATTTCTTTGATGTGCAATGGCACCAGGAAGGAATGCCTATCACGGATAAGTACCTCCTGAATTTCCAGGTAATTATTTTCCTGAACACGACGGCTGATATCCTGAAGGACGAAGAGCAAAAAGCCATGGAGCGATTTATTCAGTCTGGCAAAGGCTTTGTGGGCATCCACAGCGCATCAGACACAGAATATGAATGGCCATGGTACACCAAATTGGTCGGCAGGATGTTTAAAATTCATCCCGTGATTCAGACCGCTAAATTAAACCTGACGAATAATAGTTTTCCGGGTCTGCAAGGATTTACCACGGGCCAATTGTGGACCGATGAGTGGTACGACTTTAATGCCGAAACGATCAGTGGATTGAATTATATCCTCGCTGTTGATGAATCATCGTACAATCCAAAGGTGGAATGGGCTGGTAGAAATGTTAAGAGTGATGGTATGGGTTTTCATCCCATATCCTGGTATCATGATTATGACGGAGGCCGAGCTTTTTACACGGCGCTAGGACACATGCCTGCGGTATACAGTGAACCTGCTTTTTTAAACCATATCTATGCGGCCATTTTCTGGGCCGCTACCGGAAAAAAATAGCATGCGAGAGCATTCTTGAATTGCAATTATATTTTAAAGTAAATAGAAACGATGAAATACACTCCTTCTCCAGACCGATACAAGAAGATGAAATACAACCGCTGTGGTAAAAGCGGATTGTTATTGCCCGCTTTGTCGCTTGGCCTCTGGCACAATTTCGGACATATTGATAATCTGGAAAATGCCAGAAATATTTTACGCGCGGCTTTTGACAATGGCATTACCCATTTTGATTTAGCAAATAATTATGGTCCGCCCGCAGGTTCTGCAGAGGAAAATTTTGGAAAAATATTTAAGGAGGATTTCATTCACTACCGGGATGAATTAGTTATTTCAACCAAAGCAGGCTGGGGCATGTGGCCTGGCCCCTATGGAGATTGGGGTTCTAAGAAATACCTCGTAGCAAGCCTTGACCAGAGTTTAAAGCGAATGGGACTTGAGTATGTAGATATTTTTTATCACCACCGTCCTGATCCAAATACACCATTGGAAGAAACGATGGGTACACTTGATTTAATGGTACGCCAGGGCAAATGCCTCTATGTTGGCATCTCAAGTTACCAGGCGGAAGAGGCTGCGAAAGCAATCAAGATATTAAAGCAGTTGGGTACGCCTTGCTTAATTCATCAACCAAAATATTCCATGTTCGATCGTTGGGTGGAAAATGGATTGTTGGATGTATTGGAACAAAATGGTGTAGGATGTATTCCGTTTTCCCCATTGGCACAAGGGGTGTTAACGAATAAATATTTAAAAGGCATTCCAGAAGATTCCCGAGCGGCCAGCCGCCGCGGTAACGGCGCCATTGATGAAGGTCAGGTATCAGAGGAGAAAGTAAATAAAGTACGTCAGCTGAATGGGCTCGCTGAAGAACGCGGACAGGGCCTTGCACAAATGGCACTAGCCTGGATATTGAAGGACAACCGCATCACGACAGTTTTGATTGGTGCCAGCAAGCCCGAACAAGTATTGGATTCTATTCGTTGTCTCGAAAATTCTTCATTTACAGCTGAAGAGCTTAAACGAATAAACTATATTCTGAGATGATGGACAGAAAAAGTCGGGAGCGAACAATTTTTCTACTATGAGCATCTGTTATTAAGGCTAAATGGCTAAAGCCTTCCGCTGTCCACATGTAAGTGATACTACTTACCCATAACGCCTGACAAATCATAAATCTTTGCCATTATTGGTCATTTGATTTTAACCGAAGGAATCTATCCTCAACAAGTCTACGGTATTTAATTTTAAAGTCTTCACTCAAAAAACTGATCTCTATGAAATCCAACCATTTGTCCTTTGATTTTTCCATCTTCATGAAGATATTCCTTTGTTGCTTTTGATCCAACTTCAGATTTTGAAAGGCCGCCACAAAATCAGTTCGCTTTATTTTCTTCTTCTTTCCATTGAGGTTTAAAGCAAGATCCTCATCATCCTTGGGATTAACCATATGGGTAGCCACCATATCATATGCGGGTGAAAGCACTGGACCTATACCAGGCTGACGCAATATTGAAAAATTCTTCAGATGCATGTCTGCATTTCCCACAAGAAAGGAAAACAAAACCTGCTCAAAGAAATTAACTACATCCAACCCCGGGTTGACAGAATATTTATGGATGGCTTTGGCCACTTGCTCATAGGAGCCTTGATACTTATTTTCTGTTAGCCTTTCTGTTAGTTGACACATATCTTCCATATGCAACTTTCTATTCTTTATGCGATCTATCCTTTTTGTAATATAAGCAAGCTCTCCCGATTGAAGTCTGATTAAACTGTGAGGTACTGCTTTAATTTTTGCGATCGCTGCCAAATGCATGGTGAGGTCCTCCACTTCAGGCAGCTGCGGATAGTTTTGAGTGGGTGGTTTTAAAATATAACCTCCCGGTAAACCCACAACGGTAAATCGTCTGGGGCCATCTTTACCAGTTGTTATATCCAACGACAGTTTGGGCTGCACACCCGTCACCGTTATTTGATTTCTTATGACTTGCGTAGCCAATGCCTTCATTTGCTCAACCGTGAATGGAAGTGAAGGTGGAACAGGGTGTCCGAAAATCTTTTTACTGCATGAAGCATGGTAATCCACTTCATTCTCTTTTAACATCTGATAGCAATACAGGCACCTCATACATCCTCCGGGGTTACCTGATGAACGCTCACGGCTCCTATGCAATCCCTGCAGCAGGCTAGTAATAGTCCCATGCGATCGCGCTCATTGAGCTTCCAATTCTTTTCTGCGATGTCCAGCAACCAGCCTTCTGGTATCAAGCCATCAAAGAATGGGAACAGCGCCGTACTGCTGAAGGGCTTTTCTTGTAAAGGCAGCGTAAGACTTATCGATTCCGGATTTTCACTCTCCAAATAGGTCAAGTCATAGGCAAAATGATAACCATTCTCATCTTCGGTAAGCCAGGCTGCTGTCGTAGTTCCAAATTTTATCTCGGCCTTCTTCATCGCTACCTCTTTTTACGAGTAAGACGGGAGTTGCTTTCATCCTTCGCATGGGCAATCTCCTGGACATCTCCTCGCTTTAACTCCACCGGCCCGAGCTCATGACCAAAAAGCTGTAATAGCTGGTTTACCTTGTCAAGTCTCAGTGTTTCTTTGCCCTGTTCCAGGTCTCGAACAAAGCGCAAGCCTAACCCAGCCTTCTCAGCCAACTCCGACTGCTTTAGCCGCGCATTGTTCCTTTTTTCCTTTACAAATTTGTGCAATAACATATTTTATACCTTATCGGGTATAAATATATTGAATTTGTGTCGTTTTATACCCTATCAGGTATATTATAATTCACTTATGATCCTATTATACCCAATCAGGTACAATCCTACTTCACTACTCCCTTGGTGTTATTCACCAACAAGGACTACCCACTTTCAGCTCGACTCATTCATCCAGCGTAGTGACTGAGAAAATACCAATCTTTTTCATCGCACATATAAAGCCTCGCGCTTGAATGCTTGCACTCTTCCGAGTATTGGCCCTTCCAGGATTAATCCGTTGCCTGGAAAATTCTTCATTTACTGTTGAAGAGCTTAAACGAATAAACGATATTCTGAAATGATGACAGAAAAAGTGGGACCGTATTTGAAAGCGAAGTCTGATTAAAGGGCGATGATACTAGAAGCAGATTTCTATTTCGGCAGAGCAAAACAATAGTAACCATTGCCTGGCTTGGTTCCGGGTTTGCCGCCGCCACCTGCTGCAATGACAATGTATTGACGCCCATCTACTTCAAAGGTGGATGGCGTTGCATACCCTCCCGCTTCCATTTGATATTCCCACAACAATGCTCCGGTGTCCTTGTCGAAGGCGTGCAGGCGTTCATCCATGGAGGCACCAATAAATATCAAGCCACCGGCGGTAACCACGGAGCCACCGATATTAAAAGTGCCTGTAGCTTCGAGCCCTTGTGCTTCAAGTTTTGGATAAGTTCCCAAAGGCACTTGCCATTTAATTTTTCCGCTGCTCAAATCAATGGAGTTAAGCGTTCCCCAGGGCCTCTTGTTTATTGGATATCCTTCCGGATCGCGGAAGTCCCAATGACCAGTGCTCAGATAAGGAATCTGGTTTCTCCAATTGTTTTTTAAATCACTGGTTGAAACTTTCTCATTTTCATTTAGATGAAATAACCAGGCGACAATGGCTTTCTTCTCTGTATCAGAGAAAGCTTTAAACGAAGGCATTTGTCCTTTACCTGTTTCAAGCAATGACAATACCTGATCCTTTGTCATGCGTTTATTCAAGTCACCAAGTGGTTTTATCAACGCTCCCTTAATTTGCCCCTTTGATTCAACATGACAATTGGCACAGATAGTTTGAATCATTTGCTGTCCGAGTGCACCTAATGTAGTTTCGCCTTTGGTGGGCACCATGGAAATCCACTCCGCCTCATTGCTGGCGTTCACAATCAACGTATTTGTTTCAGGATCAAATGCTGCACCTGGCCACTCCGAACCACCGTTGAATTGTGGGAACATGATCACAGGTTTTAACGAGGGAGGAATGAAGAGCGCTCCTTTCAGCATATCCTTGGTCGTGTCCGTTACATATTTTGTAGCCTCCGGATTTAGGTCCGTAATATCCTCGTCGTTAAATCCCTGACGTGCATATTGAAGAGCGGGAATTGGGAAAGGTTGAGTGGGCCAGCTGACTTCCCCCGGTATGTCAGATTGGGGGACGGTCTTCTCCGTTACAGGAAATATGGGCGCACCTGTATCGCGATCTAAGACAAAAAGATGTCCCATCTTCGTAGGCTGTGCAACTGCTTCAATTTCTTTTCCATCCTTGGTCAGCGTCACTAACGTTGGCGCACAGGGAAGATCATAATCCCATAGATCATGATGAACGGCCTGGAAGTGCCAAACGCGTTGGCCTGTCTCTGCGTTAAGCGCCATCACACAATTGCCAAATAAATTTTGGCCAACGCGGTTGCCACCCCAATGATCGTATGATGGAGAGCCGGTACCGAAAAAAACAAATCCTCTCTTTGAATCTAAAGAAAATCCGCTCCAGCTGTTGGCCCCGCCATTTTTTTTCCAGGAATCGGGCGACCAGGTTTCATATCCAAACTCGCCCGGTTGTGGAATGGTATGAAATATCCATTTGCGCTCACCGGTCCTCACATCAAAAGCTCGAATATGTCCGGGCGCACCGGGCACCGGACCTTCCCCCACCGATGATCCCAGGATGAGAAAATCTTTATAGATGATTCCTGGAGTGGAAGAACCGACAGACTGCAGTTCATCCCGATCAAGGCCTCTGCGCAAATCGATTCGCCCTCCTTCGCCAAATTCTGGTATGGGTTCACCGGTGGAAGTATTGAGTGCATATAAGTAGGAACCCGCTGAGTAAAAGACTCGTTGTTCTTTACCGCTGCGCCAATAAGTTAGCCCTCGGTTTAACCCGCCCCCTTTTTCTCCGGCCCAGGGGTCAAATTTCCAAACCTCCCTACCAGTTGTTGCTTCGAGCGCAACAGCCTTCAGACCTGGTGTGGATAGGTACATGATCCCATCAATAATGATCGGATTGCACTGAATGGTCGAAGGTGGTTCCGTGCGCATGTCATCCATCTGATATCGCCATGCTACTTCAAGCTGCTGTACATTTTTGCGATTGATCTGATTGAGTTCGGAATAATGTGTACCCTTCAAATCACCGCCATAGACTTGCCACGTCTTATGACGATCATGTTCATCGATTAGTCCTTTCTCATTATTGATACAGCCAGCGCTAAGTACAAGAAGTAATATCAGCAGCCTGCAGGATGAAAAAGCTAACTTCGTTTTCAAAGTATTAATCAATAGATAAAAATTACTTGCTTATAGACTCATCAGCACTCGCAATCAAAACCCAGATGAACTGACCACTTGTTTCATTTTGTCTAAACCGGTTTTGGCTACGCTAAGAGCATCGTTCTTCCAATAGTCGAGATTGAATACTTCGAGCGACAGGACTTTTGTTCCGCCCATGTTGGACAAGTCAGTAAGAACTTGTTTGAGCGGAGCGACACCATCGCCAGGATACAACCGGTCTTTGTCTTTTTGACTTTCGCGTGGAATGGACGCTGGGTAATCATTGAAGTGGATCACATCTATAATTTTTCCATTCACCATCTTGAGACTGTCAAATCCGGAATCCCCTCTGAAGAGATGGTATACATCCGGCAAGATGTGTACGTCCGGGTCGTGGGCTGCGGCAGCGGCCATCAGGGCCTGGCCCATGCTATAGAATACTGGCGATGCACCCCAGAATTCCAATTGAGGCATCACGCCAGTCTGCCTCCCAAGGTCAAGCAACAGTTTATATCTCTGCCCCACCTTTAAGAGGTCAAGCTGAACGTCTGCTTTTACGCCTGACGATGGCGCCGCTATTCTTTTGCATCCAAGTTCCGCCATGAGGTCCATCTCTTCCCGCATTTGTATAAACCCTGCTTTCCTTTGTTCGTCATCATCCACCATCCAGGGAGCAAAGCCAATGGCATCTTCCACCACCATGTGGCTGTCATCCAACAATTTCTTTAGGCTTGAAAGTGAGTTCCCTTGCTTTTTGAAATCTTTGACTTCCCCCACCCATAGCTCGACGCCATCGTAGCCAGCTTTTGCTGCGATTTCAATATAGCCTTTCAGTCCTGGCTTCTGTCCGCTGATGGTGCTGGTGTTGAGACAAAACCTGAATTTCCCAGCAGCTTTCTTTTCTGAGGAAAATGCGAGACCAGGTGCTGCGGCCATTCCGGTTGCGAGGCCGGCAGCTTTGAGTGCTTCTCTCCTATTCATGATATATTTATTTTAGTAATGAAAGATCCTATAATGTAAGTTCTGGTTTTTTACCGCAGAGGTGCGGAGACGCAAAGACTAAGTACATTAAAAAGATATTTACGTCTGTTTTACTTCGGTTATTTACTTGTCAGACAAACCTCCTGAATCTATTTCAGTGCAAAGGCGATATACCAACCACCCGGTTTAGCGCCCCTGTTTCCTCCAGCTGCTAGTGCAATGTATTGCTTCCCATCCACTTCATAGGTAATCGGTGTCGCAAAGCCTCCGGCAGGCAGTTGATATTCCCATAATACTTTGCCTGACTTCTTATCGAAGGCCCGAATCCGTTCATCTCTCGTGCTGGCAATAAAGATAAGTCCGCTGGCTGTTACCACAGGGCCGCCATAAGTCTCTGTGCCAGTGATGGGTATTCCTCTTTTCGTGAGTTCAGGAAACTCTCCCAAAGGTACTGTCCAGCGATATTCACCGGTATTCAAATCAATTGCATTCAAAGTTCCCCACGGAGGCTTGACAGCATTGTATCCATTCTGGTCTGTGAAGCGCTGCCAGGTTCTGATGCTATACTCAGGAACATACGGGAAGTCAGGGTTCTCAACCTTTGCAACAGCATTCTTATCTGGTGCGCTGACCATCTTCTGTGGTATGACCTCATTGTTCAGCAAGAATCCTATGATGGATTTCCTGTTGTCATCCGAGAGGTTGGGGAAAGAGGGCATCCTGCCATTTCCAATTCGTATAATGTCGTTGATTTCAACTTGAGATCGTTTCTTTCCCACATCAACGAGGTTGGGAATTACTGAAGAGATTCCTTTTTTATCCAAACCATGGCACGCCGAACAATTTTTGACGTACAAAGCATTTCCAGGAGACAGGGTGACAAGGTCTTTTTCCCGGGTTGCCTGATCGATCATCTTTAATTCCCAGGGGGCATGGTTCGAATTTTGGTAAAGAATACCGTCAGGGTCCGTGGCATTACCACCCCATTCTGCACCGCCACTGTATCCATAGAGCAATGTTCCCTTTTCATTGGGTGGCTCAAACTGACTTTCCATTTTTGGAAATTCCAGGAATCTCTTCCTTACAAAGTCATGGGATTCAGGAGAAATGTCAGTAAGGTCGTCCTCAGTAACCAATTGCTTCATCAATGGCTTTGGCTTCAACACAAATTTTTGAGTGGGAAAAGGATGTTCACCCGGTAAACCGGCTGTAGGCACAGATCTTTCTTCTACTGGAAAGATTGAAGTTCCATTGTCACGGTCCAACACATATATATATCCATCTTTCCCCGACATCACCACCACATCGGTTTTCTTTCCATTGTGATGTATGGTGGCAAGGTTCGGAGGGCATGGAAAATCACGGTCCCATAAATCGTGCTTGACAGTCTGGTAATACCATTTCATCTTGCCGGTTAATGCATCCAATGCGATGACACAATTCGAAAAAAGGTTACTGCCTTCTCTGATACCTCCATAGAAATCGGAAGAAGGTGAACCGGTACCAAAATAAACAATACCTCGTTTCTCATCGAGCGACATGCCTCCCCAGCTGTTGGATCCTCCTAGTTTCTTATAAGCATCTTTCGGCCAGGTTTCATATCCTGATTCACCAGGTTGAGGGATGGTGTGGAATACCCATGTCAATTTTCCTGTGAGCACATCAAATGCCCTGATGTGTCCGGGGGCGGCGTCGCCACCCTCCGACACTGCTGAACCGATTACCAATGTGTTCTTATAAATAACTCCAGGGCTAGTGGCAGTTACGGATAGGTTTTTTACTTCATGGCCAATGTTTTCAGCAAGACCTTCGTGAAGATCCGTTCTTCCTTGATCGCCAAATGTTAAAATGGATTTCCCCGTAGCTGCATCCACTGCATATAGAAAAGACCCTGCGGTATAGAAGATTCTTTCATCGTCACCTTCCTCCCAATACATCACCCCTCTGTTAGGGCGAAG
>JAYVQY010000062.1:0-72031 GCA_043776715.1 Cyclobacteriaceae bacterium
GTTGCTCTCCAGCAGAGCCTGCTTCCGCTTTGCCTATCAAATACAAAATAACAAGAAAAAACTTCTTGTGCCTTGGATTTTAACATAGAAGTAGGATTAGTCTACCAATCTATTTTCAACAATGAAACTCCCTGCCGTGGCAAAGCTATATCCAATATAAACACTCCTTCCTTCACAACTTTCTTATCCGGTTTTCCAATGGTTTGTAACTGCCCTGCGTTTTCAAGCTTTGCGATTTGATCTTTGGTCGGGTTTTGCGGGGAGCCCATTTTCTTCCACACCTCATACGAATTGCTATGCCCCTGATCAATTCTATACTGCGTTACGGTGACTGAACCAACCGGCAGACCATTCATAGTGACTTGTATTGGTTCCGCAGGAGCTGGTTTATCATCATCGTGATAATTCCAAATCATCACGGCCGCGCTCCGCTCATCTTTAGAGGCCAGTCCTCCGATGTCAGTCTGCCCTCTTACGCTCGAAGCAAGAATATCTTTCGTGGAATACATTCGGTTTCCTTCCACCGCCACACGCTTTCCCTTCATCATGCCGAACATGCGGAAAACATTTAGTACAGGTTTATCCACCCCATTCGTCGCGAGGTCACGGAAGCCAGCAAACCACGACTGACCTTCAAATTCAAAAGACCATGAAACAGCTCCCAACAGATTGACATTATATTGGTCTGCCAGAAAATAATGCCGGGCAAATGAGGCAGCGGTATAGCTTGAATACATGGTACCATTGCGATAAGCATTCTCAGGGTTTGTCTGCATACCACAAGCGGCACAGCCCTCAGGGTCCGACTCCCCGATGACAATGGGCAGATTTTTGATTTGAGGATAGGTGTTAATCACCTGAAAATGATCTGCCAGACTGTTAAGTTGCCGGCTGATATTCATCTGCACCATTCCATCGACAACTTTAGGCGACCCTTTAGCATGAAAGAGAATCATGTCAAGCGGTGAACCGATCTTTCCAGTGACATAATTTGTATCGGCAAGACAATGTTTTAAGAAGGCATCCAAAAATTTCATGCCGCCGCCCGTCACATCCGGGCCCCCGATTTTTGCTGTGGGCAAGGCCCGCTTAACCCCTGCGGCAGCATAGTCATATAGTTTAAAAAATTCTTCCCACGTTCCTTTCCAATAGGAAATGTCAGGCTCATTCCATACTTCCCAGTACCAGGTTTCCACTTCTTGCTTTCCATATCGCGCCACACAATGCCGTACCCATTGAAAGACGAGTTCATTCCACTTGCTATAATCTTTTGGGGGATGCGCCCACCCCGTTGCGATTTCGTTATAGCGCACCCCTGGCTTCCAGTTGTGCTGATAAGGTTGTGGATTGACTGACAGTGCTTCAGGCATAAATCCAATTTGCGCCAACGGTCTCATGCCTCGCTTGACATAAGTGTCAAAGATGCTGTCAAGGATCTTCCAGTTGTATATAGGATTTCCATTTTTATCCTCGGTATAGGCATTGGTTGATCCCCACTTCAATGCAGGTGTGCCATCACCAGTAGTTAAGAGGTTATGAGCACGAACATAAACGGGTGTAGGACTTATTGCCGCGATTTCAGAAAGGAGCTTCTTGCCATCCTTCATGTAGGTATAATTTGGTTCATCATAACCGAACCATGCCCATATCGGCCGCATCGGTGCGATTTCTCTTTCAAGATCTACTTTGATGGTAGCTGGCGCGACTTGTTGGGCCAAACCACGCAGGCCGCAGATCAGTGCGAGGGCAACTGAGAGGTGGCATGATTTTCTTAATTGTTTCAATGTGAAAGTGATTAATGGCCTTAGTTACTTCTCGCAAAGGCTCAAAAAACATACTGTAAGCATTTCACTTTGCGATCTTGGAGGCTTTGCGCGACCTAACCAAACATTACTTTTTCAACTGCGCCAAAAGCCATTCATTAAACTTCTCCCTTTGCTCCTGGTAGGTCCAATGGCCAGTCTCCAGTGCCAGCATCAATTCCTTCGGTGCACTGATGACGTTGTATGCCGCATACATGGATGTGGGGGGGCAGGTCTCATCATTAAAACCCCACGAGTAAAGTCCCGGGATTTTCAATTCCCGTGCAAAGTTGACGACGTCATAATACTTCACCGTTTCCTTTTTCTCTTTCAGATTGTTGTAAGCCAGGTTGCTCTTATCAAACATATGCGGCCATCCCCCTGCCCTACCATTTAGATATCCCGTAACATCACTCAGCGCAGGATAAAATGCGGCGAGGTATTTTACGCGGCTATCAAGTGCAGCCGTTATAATCGATAGTGCACCACCCTGGCTACCACCTGTTACAGCGAGATGTGCGCCGTCGAACTGTGGTAGGCTCACCAGGAAGTCATTAGCACGGACACATCCCATATAAACCCGTTTGTAATAATAGCGGTCGCGGTTGTCCATATTGTAGTTGGGGTAGCCGCTTAAAGCGCTCCCTCCCAGATCTGCATATACCGAAGGGTCCATGTTCACAGGGATGCCATGGATTCCTATTTCGAACGTGATGATACCTTTTTCAGCCATGGCTACATCACCAGCATAAGGTCTGACGCCGGCCCCTGGGACTTTTAAAAGAGCGGGATATTTCCCTTCCTTTTTGGGAACACACAAGATTCCGTAAAGGCGGGAACCAACTCGGAAATTCTGAAGATTCACATGATAGACATTCACTTTTTCGGTGCAGCGATCAGGAAGGAGCGTCATCTTCGCATCCATGGGAATTTTAGCCAAAGCGGTCTTTGCCTCATCCCAGAATGTTTTGAAATCGCCAGGATTTTCGACGGTCGGCTGGATGGTCATTGGGTCAAAGCCTGCTGTGCCCAGGCCACGATATTCCTTACCATCCACTTTGGCAACCGCAATGCAACGTAGAAATCCCGCTGTCTTTAAGGTACCAGCTTCGATGGAAGTACTGCCCGAAGAAAGTACGGTGGAGTCAATCTTTAGTGGATCCATTTTCTCCATTCCATACTCGTACTTAATCCTTGCACCTTTCAAAGGATTTCCATCCTTCAATACAGAGATGGTGAATTTTACTTTTTCATTTGTTTTGTAGGTCCAGTCGGAATGATCGGGAGCCACTACCACTTTGATTCGCTGTTCGATCGGCTGGGCTAGTGCGAAGTACTGACAGATCACCAAAACAAAAAGGGATAATAATCTGATGTGTATTGTGTTTTTCATAGCATGAGTTTATAATGATACTGATTTTTCTATTTCAAAGGCGACATTTTGTGACCTGATTTGCTATCAAGATTTCAATCATTAGCGTATTAACCCTGATAATTTCAGATAGTCATCATCATGATGATATTTTTCAACACATTGATTGTCGAAGAACATGGTAGCGCCATTGGCGACGGTATATTTTTGCCAGGCGGGCAGATCTTTGTGGTTCGGATTTCCTGTGCGTGCAAAATTGATCCAGCTCTGACTCATTTTGTGTGCCAATGCATATGCCTCTTTCCCACCACCTGTCATTTCTTCGCATCGACTGATGTTGTTGAATACAAATGGCAACTCCATGCAATGAATTGATTTATAGTCTCCATCTACCACCGGTGATTGCCAGGTAAACAAATACATGAATACCGGGGCATTAATCGCTGCTGATTTCATATTCGCCTGATTCACCATTCCGGTTCTGAAGAACAAATCGATGTCGATCAGCTCAGAAGGCTTTGTATCCTTTGGATAGGCCTTCCTGGCTGCTGCGATAAATGCATCGGCCTTATCCCCACGCTCCTTTTTTATGTAGCTTGTCACCTGTTCCAGGGTGGCATTTCTAAGGTTGGCCCTCATAGAAGGCATGAACTCATTTTTAGTGGATCCAATCAACATCGGTACATCATTTGAAATGGGCAAAGCTTCTTTTGCAAATGGGTGATATGAGAGAAATGTACCATCCCGTGTTGGAGTCCATCCAAATCCAAAGCCCATCGCTGGCTTGCCTTCAGCTGCCAGTTGGTCCCTGACTTTTTGCAGTGCCTTCTGCGAGGCTGCAGCAAGTTTTGCAAATGGGATTTTTTGAATTGAATCCACTGTGGACGGAATCAGGCCCAACTCGGTAAGCATTGCTGACCCGATCCTTTTTGTGATGGCAGTCTCCTGAAAGGGCATGTCTATACCGCTTTCAACAATCGCCTTATGAAATAGACCTTTCGCAGAGGGCGCATTCATCAGGGTCGTAACTTTTCCGCCACCACCGGACTGACCAAAAATCGTAACATTGTTTGGGTCACCGCCGAAATTGGAGACATTATTTTTTATCCATTCCAACGCCAAGACCAAATCAATCATGCCAACATTGGCAGATGATTTATACTTTTCTCCGAATTCAGATAAATCGAGAAAGCCGAGCACATTCAGCCTGTGATTGACCGAGATCAGCACCACGTCTCCTTTCTTACTAAGGTTCTCACCGTCATAAGACGGAAGTTCCTGCGATGAACCAGCAGTATATCCGCCGCCGTGAAGCCAAACCATGACCGGTCGCTTTTTTCCGTCATTGATTCCCTGGGTCCAGATGTTTAACCGGAGACAATCTTCACCAGGATACCCCCAATCGTGATGATAGACAAACTCAGATTCATCGGCCACACTTGCCGTAGGGCTGATCATGGGACAAACAGGACCATAAGCCATCGAACTTCTTGCTCCATCCCAGGCCGCTGGCTTGGTCGCTGGCATGAATCGCTTTGCTTGTCCATAAGGAATCCCCTTGTAGGTGTAAGTGCCATTGTGAATATACCCTTTCACCTTGCCACTTTCGGTTTGTACTATGGCAACCTTTGCGCCGCTCACAATAGGAAGGATGTCTGCTGAATTTTTCTGTCCAATGGTAACTCCTGGCAATAGCAGAATTGCGAGAATTAAAATATAGATGCTCTTTTTCATTTTTACTTTTTGTTTCAAGTCGTATTATATGCTAATTAACCACAAGACAATGTTCAATTTGGACTAAAGTCCATTTAGTAATTGTACACTTAACCACGGGCTTAAGGCTTAAGCCCGTGGTTAATCATAAGGACGGGCCCTTGGGCTTTAGCCCAGACCAAAACTTCCAGCACTTCAATGTCAATACTCATCCACTTTTAGATCTTTCCTGTACTTATCCAGAATTGACTGCAGATTGGATGTAATCGTTTCATATCCTGGCTTCCCAAACAAGTTATTCAATTCATGCGGATCATTCTGAAGATCGTATAACTCATTGCAGTTGATGTCAGGATCATTGCCCACCTTTCCGGAACTGGCGTAGGCGAGCATTGCTTTGCGTTCAGTAGAGCCTTCCATCAATTGCATCGGACTGGTGCCGCTTCCCAGGCCCCCTTTACCATAGAAATGGATTAGCTTATAACGATCGGTTCTCACCCCATCATGTTTTCTCACATTGTGAACCGCGGGATAATCGTAATAGTGATAATACAGGCTCGTTCTCCATGATGTTGGCTTCTTTCCTTCAAAGAGTGGCAGCAGTGAAACGCCGCTCATTTCTTTGGGCTTGTCTATGCCAGCCAATGAAAGAAGCGTGGGAGCAAAGTCGATGTTCTGCACCAACGCATCGGAGGTAGTCCCAGCCTTGATCGCTTTTGGATAACGGATGATCAAAGGTGTACGAAAGGATTCTTCATACATGAATCGTTTGTCAAACCAGCCATGGTCGCCCATGTAGAATCCTTGGTCGGAAGTATAAATGACAATGGTGTTCTCCAACAGTCCTTCTTTTTCAAGGTAAGCCGTGAGGCGTCCTACTTCATCATCCACGGTTTTGATGCACCGCAAATAATCTTTCATGTAGCGCTGATACTTCCAGTTCAGCAACTCCTCGCCTTTCAAATTCTGCTCCAGAAATTTTCTATTCTTTGGTCCGTAAGCATGATCCCAGGCTGTACGTTGCGCAGGGTTCATCCTATCCAATTCACCCAGGCTCGACAAATTTACTTTTCCTTCCTCCTTGTATTCACTCACCTTCAGGTCGCCTACCATCTCCATATCTTCATCAATGGATAGGGCTTGTGTTGATGCTGCAGTGCACCTTGTCTTGAAATCATCATTGAATGTCTCTGGCTTAGGGAATTCAATATTCTCATATAGATCTAAATACTTGGTGTCTGGCATCCAGTTACGGTGAGGTGCCTTGTGATGCACGAACAAACAGAATGGTTTATCTGCTTTTCTAGTTTCCAGGAATTTTATTGCATGGTCGTTGATCAGTGTCGTAGCATATCCTTCTTCCCGTATATATTTTCCATCTGAATTCTGGCTCTTGAAAACGGGATTATAATACTGGCCTTGGCCGTTCAAAATGTGATATGAGTCAAAACCTTTCGGATCGACTTGCATATGCCATTTGCCCACCATTCCGGTTTGATAACCAGCCTTCTGAAGCAATTCGGAGACAAACACTTTCGCGATATCAATGCCATCGTTTAATTGACGCTGGCCACTTTGATGACTGTAAAGCCCCGTCATCTGGCAAGCTCTGCTGGGTGTGCAGATGGAATTTTCTACAAACGCTTTGTGAAACAACATCCCCTCTTTGGCCAACTTGTCAATGTTGGGTGTGGGCGCAATCTTAGAAATGAAATTTTGGTAGGCCGATATTGTCTGAAAGGAATGATCGTCAGACATAATGAATACGATGTTGGGCCGCTTGTTGGTTTGGCTATGGGCGGCAATGGAAAAGATTACAAGGCAGGCGAAAGTTACAAGTTGCTTCATTGATAGAAGTTGGGTCAGAAATGGTAGGACAATGTAAGGAAGAATTGGGGGTGAAGCAATGGCAAACCAAGTCGCCTCGAACTGAACAACTCATGATCAACGATATCCCGCCGCCTGCAATTCAAAAAGTTGAGCATACCGGCCATTGGCTTTGAGCAATTCGTCATGCGAACCTAACTCAGTAACCTTCCCATCCGCGATCACGGCGATCCTGTCAGCAATCCGAACGGTCGAAAACCGATGCGAGATGACAATGCCGATTCTTCCTTTTAGATTTTCTTTGAGCTCCGCGAAAATGCCCGCTTCCGCTTCGGGGTCCAGTGAAGAGGTTGGCTCATCCAGTATCCAAATGTCAGCATCGCGGTACATGATGCGGGCCAACGCCAGCCGTTGCCACTCCCCTCCCGACAAATCGTGCCCGCCTTCAAAAAGCCTTCCGACTTTGGAGTCAAGACCTTTGGACATCTTGTTCACAAGCCATTCACTTCTTGAGTCTTTCAACGCCTTCAGTACCCGTTCATCATCGGCAAGGATGTCAGGACGGCCCATCATTACATTTTCACGCACCGACAGCTCATAGCTTGCATAGTCCTGAAACAAGACACCGATTCTATTTCTCAATGCGGTTGGCTCGATATCTCTTACATCGACGCCTCCTACCTTGACGCTGCCTTGATCGGTATCATAAAATCGCAACAATAATTTGACCAGCGTACTCTTCCCTGCACCATTCTCACCCACCAGTGCGATGAGCTCACCATTGCGTATATGTAAATTGAGGTTTTGAACAGCGGGTTCATTGGCCCCCTGATAAGTGAATCCTACTTCTGCAAACTCGATTCCTGCATCAAGGTCTTTGGGTACAACAAGCGGCTGAGCTGGTACCTTGACTAATGGATCAATGGCCAGAAAAGAAAAGTAGTCTTCAAGAAAAGTAGTGTGTTGATCGACGGCCACGAAAGTGCTTGATATCTGACCAAGCGTGGTGGACACAGACGTGAATGCACCAATCACAAGCACGACGCCGCCCGGATCGATTGTGCCAGCCACCCCTTCCACGGCAACAAACAAATAAGCCAGTGCGAGGGTTGTGCCCGTCACCAATCCTGTGACTAATGAGATGCGTGTTCCGGATCTGTATACGTACTCTCTTTTTTTGTAAAGTTCTTCAGAGACCTTGCGATGACGTCCCAAAAGGTAATCCGCCAGCACATACGCCCGAATCTCTTTTGTGTTGCGCGGCTGCACGAGCAGGTCACCGAGGTATCCACGCTCCCGCTCTTCTGGAGTCTCCTTATAAAAGAAAGCATAAAGACGTGAGGTCACTCGGCTTTCCAGGAGAAGTGAGAGCCCTGCTGCCCCCAGCGCAAGGATGACAAGGATGTAATGCAAGCTTGCCAACAGTGATGCCATGAGTATGATCGTCACAATGTTACCTGACAATCCCAACACAGACCAGGTCAAGTCGCCGGGTCTCCAATTCACGTCGCGCTTTGCCCGTGCAAGTCGATCATGCCAGTTAGAGTTGTCGAAGTGACCTAGGTCTACTTTTGAAGCCTTCTCCAGCAAACGTCGCTCTGCTTCCAATTCCACCCGACGGACGAATAAATTCCTGCCATATCCCATGTAAGCACCGATGGAACGCTGTACGGCAGCCACCACCCACAGCCCGGCTACAATCGGAAGAATATCATTGTATTGAAGGGATAGCAACCGGGCTTCGGCTATTTTATTAACAAGTGTAGCCCCCAGGAATACTGAGATGGGCGTCATCGTCGCGTTGATGATCCCAAGAATGGAATAGCGCAAAAGGGAACGAGGCGAGGCAGCCCAGGCCAGCTCCATGCCCAAAAGCAGATTCTTTCTTACTCTGCTAGCTCGGCCTTTGGTGGAGGGGCTGTCTTCCATGATCTATCTGAAAATTGAACCTGGTTTGGTGACCCTAGAACTCATTCTTCAAAATTGTTTCGATAGTCTTTAGCAGTGGGCCCAGATTGGTTGCCGTATTGTATACGCTTTCCAATTTTATCTTATGATACTCATGGGCAATAAAATTCCTGAATGATCGTGGAAGGTGCCAGGGGTATTCATAGTTTTCCAAAAGAGCATTGTCAAGGTGGCGAATTGCCTCACCAATAATCACGAATTGATAAAGCGTTGCATTCTGCCCTTTTATATCTCCTAGAAAATCATCTCGGGTTTGGTCCTTTACAAAAGATTGTATCAACAGAATCGCTTTACTGATATGCTCCAACCTGTGCTTGGCCGATGGTTTATCCATAGATTAAAGTCAGATCATGTTGAGCCGCTTTTTGGGCGAAAGGCTGAAGATAGCCCTCTTCCACGATGTCCACTTGCCGCTTCAGGAGTTTCTCCAATTGATAAGCGATATCAGCATAGTCAAACAAACTCACCTGATCCGGCTTTTTAAATCGCACCATCAAGTCAATGTCGCTTTTACGCGAATATTCACCTCTGGCAAATGAACCAAACACCCAGGCTTTAGCTGCCCGCCCATCCCTACTTAAAAAGTCATGGATGATTTTGAATCCCCGTTTTGTATCAAGTTTGTTCCCTGACAGGTAGACTACTTTTTCCTCAGCGACTTGTAGCGCCTGCACTGCTTCCTCTTCGTTCTCAAGTTCAGAGGCCAACTTGTCTGAAAGCCATAGTACGATTAACTCACTTTCCTTTACTTTAAAGTACTTCGCTAATTTAACAACAAGAGCTCGCGATGCCTTCCGCTGGCCTCGCTCCATTTTACTCAATATGCCTTGATCCATTTTGAGATAGGCCGCCACAGTCCTCAATGGCAACCCCTGGTCTACTCGGAGTTTCCTGATCCTATCGCCAAAGCTTTCCATTTAAATATCTGTTTTCAATTTTGACAAAATTTGTCAAAAAAATAGATTTTAGCAAACAAGGATGGCGATGTTGCCTTTATTGCCTGAAATGTGCGGGCTATTTAGACAAGGTGAATTGTGGCAGCCGCATAATTTCTCCTCCCTTCATGGCCGATTCATGCGCCAGAATTCCGACACACGTAATGTTTGCCGATTGCTGCGCATTTGGATAGGGTTGCTTCTTTTCAACCAGCGCTTTGAGAAATTCATGAGCAAGGTGTGGATGCGAGCCGCCATGTCCGGCACCTTGTATAAAGGAAAGGTGCTTGTTGCTGTCGGCGTCATAAACTCCTCCTGTCGTGAAAGGTGCAATTTCTTTTGGGAGTAAATGGGCATAATCCGGGGTCTTGACCCGCGATGGTTTTTCTCCAATATGAATCACATTGTCTTCATGCTCGATCTGGGTCCATTCGAAAGACTTTTCAGAACCATAGACATCAAAACTTTCGCGGTATTGCCGGGCGGTATTGAATAGTGAACGCGTGACTTCCGCCGATAGATCTGATTTCCTGAATTTGATATGACAGGATTCAATCGCAAAGGGTGAATTGTATTTTGGGATAAGTTCTTTATCGATCGTTCCTGAACCAAAGCAGGAAACATATTCAGCTTCGTCGCGGGTCAATCCCAGGACTGGCCCAACACAATGTGTCGCGTAATGCATGGGAGGCAGACCTTCCCAATAGCCGGGCCATCCTTTCATCTCCTGCTGATGCGAGGCGCGCAGGAATTGAATCTTGCCCAGTTCGCCTTTGTCATACATTTCCTTGACGAACAAAAACTCACGACTGTAAAGCACGGTCTCCATCATCATGTAAGTCAGCCCTGTCTCTTTCACAGCTTCTACAATCTGGCGACATTCTTCCACGGTGGTGGCCATTGGCACGGTGCACGCCACATGCTTTCCTGCACGCAATGCCGCCAGTGACTGAGCGGCGTGGTTGTGGATCGGAGAATTGATGTGAACGGCGTCGACATTGGGATCCTTCAGCAAATCCGCTAAATCCGTATAACGCTTTTCTATCTTGAAGGCATTGCCAATTTCATCCAGTTTGCTTTTGGTACGTTGACAAATAGCATACATGTTTGCATTGGGATGCTTCTGATAAATCGGAATGAATTCCGCACCAAATCCCAAACCTACAATCGCGATGTTCATTTTCTTATTCATATAAAGTCAGTTTACTGCTGTTCGAAGTAGAATACGCCGTTCTTGTTTCCAATTACAATATCCAGCTTACCGTCCTTGTTCATGTCCTCCGTCACAAATTGAATTCCCACACCCGAAGTATCATCAATCAGATGCCGTATCCAAACGGGCTTTTGATTTCCATCTTTCAACAACTCAAACCAGTAGAGCACAGCGGGTTCAAGGCCGCCCGGTCCCCGCCCCTGGTGAGAGAAGAATCGCTTCCCGGTGATGAAGTCTGGTAAGCCATCCCGGTTAACATCTTCGAGAACGATGCTATGGGTTTCAGAAAAGGAACTGTCAATGGTATGGGTGATGAAATAACTATTCTTGTCTTTGTCGAAGGCTTGTTCATACCACCAGATACCAAAGGCATGAGCGGAAGAAGCCAATACATCGTTGTCGCCATCTTTGTCAAAATCATACGTCAGCATCTGGGCACAGGATTCGCCCAGATCGGCTTCATGAAATTTCCATGGGGAAATTTTCATATCCTTTGGTGCTTCCCACCATCCTCCCCGAATCATGACATCCTTAACTCCATCTCCATTGATGTCACCCCAGCCAAGCCCGTGCGAAAACAACCCAACACCTTTTGAATTTTGTTCGCTGATGGGGTTACGCTTCCAGGTAACTTTCTTTGCCTTGACGGAAAAACTAAACCACGCCATCTGTCCGAGTTTCTCATTGCCAAACACAAGGTCCTTCCTGCCGTCGCTGTCAACATCGACGACCATCGGGGACTCATTGGAAGCGATGGAGTCAATGAGGTTTCTTTTCCACAGGACTTCCTGACCAGCAGGATTCTCAAGCCAATACACTTCCTTTCCTGGAAAATCAAAGCAGATTAAATCAATCCAACCATCCTCATTAACATCCATGGTATAATTGAGAAAGGAATCGCTATAGCCTTTGGTGTAATCAAATTTCTTGTGCTTCCAGATATCGTGGGCTTTCCAGTCGGGCGCTTCAAACCATCGGGCGCCTGCGACGATGTCCATCTTCCCATCCTTGTTGACGTCGCCTACCGTGGCACCCTCGGTATAGAATTCATCCCAGAGGTGATACTTCTTAAATTTCACTTCTTTGCCTGCAGTCTGGGCTAACGCAGATAACGGATTCAGCAGAACCAGAAGAAGCATGGCGGCTAAGCCAAGGCTAAGTGGATAATTTTTTCCTTCGTTCATATTTTTATCTCTTGTTTTCAAAATAAAAGACTCCCTTAAAATTCGCTATGACAATATCCGTTAGCCCATCTTTATTCAAATCCTGTGCTACCAGGTTGAGGCCTGCACCAGATGCATTGTCGACCTGATGTGGGATCCAATAGGGTGCTGTCGTAGTAAATTCATACCAATATAGCAAAGGGGGCCCATGAGTTCCTGGATTTTTACGCCAGGTGTTTCGATGTAAATCGCGCTTGCCCGTTACGATGTCCAAATGCCCATCTCCATTGATATCGGCGAGTGCCACGGCATGAGATTCCGCAAAAGCATAACTGATCACATGTTGTTCCCAGTGTATCGATTCTTTTATTTGTTCGTGCCACCATACACCCGACAAATGTGCCGAAGCACTCACGACATCAGGGATATTGTCTCCATTGACATCCACTACATACATCTGAGAACATTCGTCACCCAGATCGGCAGGATGGAATTTCCAATTCGGTTGCTTTGGGTCAACCGGGCCTTCCCACCAACCTTCCCGGATGATTACATCTTTTCTTCCATCAGAGTTGATGTCACCAAAACCCAGTCCATGAGAAAATATTTCTGTGCCGGGTGCATCCTTTTCACTGATGATATTTTTTTCCCACTTAGTTATGCTTTGTGAAGGTGACTTTAACCAGATCATTTGTCGCGCTGTTGTGTCGGCTCCAATGAGATCGAGCCTTCCGTCACCATCCACATCCGCCATGGTAGGTGATTCATTGCCAAGGGTATTATAGATGACAGTTCCTTTCCAATGGCCTTCCTTATTTTTTGGATTTTCAAACCATGTCGCTGTTGTACCGGGAAAATCGATGACGATCAAATCGATCCATCCGTCAAGGTTCACATCCATACTGAAATTTAGAAATGAATGACTGTAGTCCAGCTCAGGATTAAGCTTTTTCACTGACCCTAGTTCATGCCGTTTCCAATCCGGCGCTTCAAACCAACAAGGGCCTGCCATGATATCCATCTTGCCATCGTTGTTAACATCCCCAATGGCAACACCTTCAGAAATGAAATCGGTGGTGAGTGTATGCTTTACAAATGCAACCTGGTCCCTACCTGTAGTTTGGCCACTGGTCGGCGTTGCAATCACTGAAATTAGAAATAGAAAAGAAGTGAAGAATGAATTTGTTGCTCTTGATTCCGTTTTCCTATTTTGATTCATCCTTTCAGGAGTTCAACAAATAAGCTAAGAGCGCATTAAACTCATCCTGAGTCAGGGAAGATCCAAAATTGTCTGGCATGACGGTAAACTTTGAAGGCTTCTGCTCGAGGATATCCTTTTTGGAAACGGAAAACTCCTTGCCGGCAAAATCCGCAAAGATGATGACAGCACCTTCTTCTCTGCGGTAGAGCCCTGTCAATACTTTGCCATCTTTAAGCTTAATCGTGTAGCTCCTGAAAGTCTCGGAAATGTTGCGGTTCGGATCGAGGATCTTTTCAGCGATCGCCAATGCACCCCTTGTACCAATTCCATGCAACTGCGGGCCGATCCCGGTGCCGACCGAGCTGACCCTTCGATGACATGCTGAGCAACTTCTGCTAAATACCGCTGAGCCGGAATCAAGAGCAATGGTAGAGGGGTTTGTTGCTTTGAATGCCACCAGACGTGTTTCGATCAACGCCTGCCTTTCATTATCTATGGGGTCAAGGTTTGCTGTGAGGCTCCTGAATTCCTTTTGCTGCCCGGTAGAAATGTTTAGTAAAATCCTTTCTTCCACTTTGGGATCCAACAGAACTCTGGATGCTAGTTTCCCTTCACGCACTTGGTGGAAGACAATATCTTTTCCTTCTGGCGTGCTGGACAGAGCAGTGACAATGGCGATCTGCAAATCAGAAGGTGCATTCCTGACCTGGCTTAATACTTTGTTCATCGCTGGTCCCGGAAATTCACCCGCCACAGCTACTACCCTTTTCTTCAAATCCAAAGTGACTGAATCCTTCAATACATCTCCCACCAATGTCATATTCATCACGGGCTCTTGTTTCAGCAACGCCCTGAGCGCTGAAGTTTTTACTTCCACGTTGGAGGTAGGTGCGCTTAAGTAAGATTTTAATGCAGGCTCGAGCGACATTAGTTTATATTCACCCGCCAGGTTGATGGCGAACTTTTGCTTGGCAATGGTGTCTGGCTCTGCCAATGTGCCAGGAGGATATTTTCTGATTAGATCTTTTGATATTTCTTTACCCCACTTTTCAAATAGTTTTGGGTCGCCCATGACTCCACGCTGTGTCATCCCTTCCTGAATACCCAGAAAGATCAGCGACTTCAGGTCAATGTCGGCTGCATTTTTGTTCATGGCCTTGTCAATCATTGCATTCAACTGGCGCAGATCCATTAAGCGAGTCACATGCTTGTAAGCCAACGGAATTTTTTCTTTTGCGAGCGCGTATTGATCAAGATATTTGCCAAGGAATTGAGCAGAGGGAGACGAGGGAACATCCACAAGGACAAATGCGATCGAAGCAGCATCGTCCGCTTTCCATTCTTTGGCGACCACTTCTTTGAGCAATGACTCATTCCGAAGTAGATTTCGCAGGGCCAGTCGTGTTGTATACTTCATGTGGGTATCAAACACCGGGGTCTGATGCTGCAAAGAGAGCACCCCTTCAACAGAAGCGATGGTTGGATATTTCATCATTAGTTCAGTCGCAGCCCGTTGCACATGAGGATCTTTGTCGGCAAGGGCCTTTGCGACAAGAGGATAGTAGGATTCAGGGGCAGGATTTTGTTCACCCAACACACGAAAAGCATGCAGTCGTATCAAGGGATCAGTATGGACCATCGCTTTCTGGAGAATGTCATCATTCATTCCGTTCAGCCTATGCAACAACCAAAGCCCATGAATGTATTTTGTTGGAGTCGTTGCAGGTGCAGCCAACATCGTCTTAATATCCTCAATGGCGGGTGACCCAATCCGGTCTGCAACCTCATCAGCAGAGGTCATGCGTGTTGGAAGATTGTCGACATCCAATGCTGCCAACAATTCTGACAAGGGCGCGACAGACCAATCTTTCGTTTTGTTTTGTTGGCCTTTGTAAGTGATTCTCCAAATTCTTCCCCTCATTTTGTCACGTTTAGGGTGGCCGAGTGGTACTTCGTAGTGCCCGATGATGGCATTGTAAAAGTCAGCGATGTACATCGCTCCATCCGGACCAAGCTTGATATTCACCGGGCGAAACCACGGATCTTCACTCTTCACAAAATCAATTTCAGATTTACCAACCGGCGAAGAGCCTTTGAATTCATAAGAGTATCGATGAACCCGGCCCATTACTGCATCGCCGATAAAAAAGTTGCCTTGAAATTCCGGTGGGAACTTGACATCCGCGTATTGAGTAATTCCACAGAGCGCAGTAGCCTCCTTCTCGAGTGGCTTCATATCGGGAGCAAAGGCCATGATCTCTGCTTTTCCGAAGTGTGGATAATCCGCGCCACGAATCAATTGATATAATGGAGAACTATGGCTATCGGTAGAATAAACATATCCCATAGCGTCAAACACCAAACCAAACGGATTCACTTGCCCGTATGTCATTTGCTCTACCCTGCTCCCATCCAGGCGAAACCTAAATGTATTGCCTGAAACCATTCTGATGGAATCTCCGTCAGTGCCAGCCACTGTGGATCGGTTGGTAAATCCATGACACACATGCACCCATCCATCATAGCCGCGCATGAAGTTGCTCACCATGCCATGAGTGTCCTGATAGCCAAATCGGCCAAAAAGAATCTTTTCTTGGTCAATCTTTCCATCATGGTTGGTGTCGGTGTACCTGTAGATGTTGGGTATGCTGAAGGTCACAGCGCCGTCGACGAGTGGGAGAATCCCAATGGGAATGTTGACCGTGTCAACGACGTCAGTAAACAGATCCGCCTTTCCATCATGGTCGGTATCTTCAAGAATGGTAATGCGGTCTGTACCTTTGGGGGTGCTTGAAGAAGGAAACGGGTATTCAAAAGATTGAGTCACCCACATCCGTCCCTTCGAATCGAATGCAAGGTTGATCGGCTTATCAATGTTCGGCTCAGACGCAAACAAAGTGATTTCAAATCCATCGGGTACCTTAAAACCGGCCTGCTCGTCTTCCGGAGTTCGAGCTTCTGTCGACCGAATGTTCTGATTGAATTTTTCTCCACTGTATTTGCTGTCGTCATCTGCTTTCGGCTTGCAGTTCGTCATCAACAATGAGCATCCCAGCAAAAGACCGAGAAAGTTCAAAGCATTCGTTTTGTTATTCATGGGCGATTGATATGTCTTAAAACCTGCTGACCTTAGTAACTCGCATAATTACTAGACACAACCTTATCACCTTATTTACTAAAACCTGAATAAGGCGACGAGGTCAAATATCTATCAATTAATTTCTGCTACTAATGTAATAAGGTTCGTGCACTTACCCCACTGAACATCCTTTACATGTATTTCATGTTCATAGTAATCGGTTGGGAAACCGGGCACTTAAAACTGGCTTTTTCAAAAGATGGGGGCCCGAACGTACCCATGGCATCATTTGAAAATCCGAAACCCTCCTTTGGCATTCCGATGATATTGGAGTCCATTTCATTATTTCCATTTTCATCATGCAACAAGGAAATGGCATAGGAGCCGGGAGGAACGTTCTCAAAGACTATCTGAACTTCTCCACCATGGGCCTTGATGATCTTGCTGTCAAACCTGTTTTTCATGAAATCCTTCTCATTGTTAAAAAGGGCCACAGCCACATTTCCAGGGGCGTCCTTTACATTTTTTACGATCACCGTGATCGAACTATTCTGAGCAAAGGCACTTCCTGAGGCCAATGCTAGTAAGATGATTATGCATGTTTTCATTTGCTTTTTTTACCGAAATAACCACGGAAAACTGATCCTCAAAACTAAACAATGATGAGTTGTAGAACCAGCACTCCGAACTGTCAGGAACAAAGATTGAAAGATTCTAATATTTGAAGATTGAGAACTCCAATTTTCCCATCTTGGAATCTTTCAATCTTAATCGACTCCGCCCTTGCGTGTTGCTTTCTTCTGTTCCGGCCAGGTTGTCGGAACACCGGTTTTAGGATTCAGAGGCATCACGCTTTTCTCACGCGAAGTTTTGTTGGCATCTTCGCAAGCCATATAAACCAAAATCGCTGTAAGAATCGCATTGCTGCGAACGTCATCGAACACAATCTTGTCGTAGGTATCGCGATTGGTATGCCAGGTGTAATTGAAGTAAGACCAATTTAAAGAGCTCAGACTAATTCCAGGTGCACCCACAGCCACGAATGATGCATTGTCGGAACCGCCGCCACTAGGTGCGCCCGGAAATTCTGTCTTAATGGGTGTGCGTATTGCTTCCGGTACCCTCGATAGCCAACGGCTGATGAATTCATAAGAGTTTAGAAAGCCCTGACCAGTAATATTCACTACACGGCCAGTGCCGTTGTCCTGATTGAATAGCGCCTGAAGGTTCTGTACAATTTCCGGGTGATCTTCTACAAATGCCCTCGATCCATTGAGCCCTTGCTCTTCACTTCCCCAATGACCCGCTAAAATGGTACGCTTTGGATTTGGATAAACTTTCTTGAGAATTCTCATGGCTTCCATCATGGTTAATGTGCCTGTGCCATTGTCGGTCGCACCTTGACCCGCGTCCCAGGAATCGAAATGCGCTGACAGCATGACGTATTCACTTGATTTTTCGCCACCCTTCATCTCAGCCATGGTGTTGTAAGTCGGGACCATCCCAAACTCTTTGGAATCAGTTCGAATGCTGATCTTGGGGATCGTTCCAGATTCCACCAGCCTGTAGAGCATTCCATAATCTTCGAGAGAAATGTCCACGGTAGGTATTTTTTTTGTAGCAGCACTGAATATTTTATTAACCCCAAATCCCCTTGACCAGTTCGACGTGATAATCCCGAGTGCCCCTGCTTTCTCCAACGCAGCAGGCAAGGTGCGGGTGGTGAGTCCGGTCTTATTTATTCTGTTGGTCCAAGCGTCTGTTTGAGCGGTGCGCGCCGTTTTCATTTTCTCAAAAGACTCTTTCATTCCAAATTCCTCCCAATTATAGTCGGGTCTTCCGGTAGGTTGGTTCATCGAAATCATCACAAACTTCCCTTTCACTGCGGGTGCCCATTTCTGGAATGCGATTGAGTCCGTTACATCCGCCAGGATTATTACTTCTGCCGTCACGGCTTTGCCTCCCGTGGCTGGGCTCCATGCAAGTTGCATTCCTTCCAGCGATTTGACCCGCGGATATACCATGTCGATGTGGGAAATTCCCCGCTCCCATCCGCGCCATTCACCCCACTTTTCATTTTTGGCCGATATGCCCCAGGCCGCATACCGGGCCACCGCCCAATCATGCGCTTGCTGCATTTGAGGCGTGCCTACCAATCGTGGGCCTATCCCATTGAATAATTCATGTGCCATTTTCTCCAATTGTGAATTCTCATTGGCTTCTTTTACAATGGCGTCAACAATTGGGTCGCTGATTTGAGCACGGCCAATCAGGCTGCTTGAAATCAGCAAGGCAATAAAAAGTTTCATTCTCATCATCGTGGTTTATAAGGGATGGCAATAAAGCATCCTTATCGTTGCCGCACTATAATAAATTGATGAGTGGCCTTTTTACCATACTCGCCCCTAACGTGGCATAAGAGTTACAGCTTAGAGAATCAACCGTTTTGGTGATAAAAGTACCCGGGTTCAGGAGACAAATGACTTGCCCCAGTGCAGGCTTGAGGATGAAACAAATGTTAATGGGCTACGAAGTAAACATCTGGCTTTTCTGCATTTGTAACCATTTTATTTCAAGCTGGGGAATTGAAAAATAGCAAATTAAAGAAGTTAAAATAATATAAGATAATTTAGTCTTTTATACATTAACTTGCGTCCGCACAATTAACAATTTTGAAATGGATGCTGAATCGATTTGCAGTGAGGTGATCAAAACCAGGAAGTTCCATAATAAGATGCTGGACTTTGACGCACCGGAGAAACTTAGGAAAATGGGGCTCTATCCATATTTTCGAGTGATTGAGTCAGACCAGGATACCATAGTCCAGATTGGTGGTAAGCGTGTCCTGATGTTTGGTTCCAATAGCTACCTTGGATTAACGAATCATCCTTTCATCAAGCGAGCAGCGCAGGAAGCCATCTGCAAATACGGAACAGGTTGCGCAGGATCACGTTTCCTAAATGGAACCCTCGATATCCATATAGAACTGGAAGAGAAATTGGCTGAATTTGTGGGTAAGGAAGCCGCATTGGTATTCAGTACCGGATTTCAGGTAAACATCGGCGTGATCCCTGCCCTTCTGGGGCGAAATGACTTTCTCATTTTGGATGAACTTGACCATGCGTCTATCCTGGAAGGAAGCAGGCTCTGTTTTGCGAAGACCCTAAAATTCAAACACAACAATATGGCCTCACTGGAGAGAGTCCTTCAGTCAATAGAACCGGAAAAATTAAAACTAATTGTAATCGATGGAGTTTTCAGCATGGATGGTGATATCGCTAACCTTCCTGAAATAACCAGACTGGCCAATCACTATGGTGCAAACGTCATGGTAGATGATGCCCATGCACTGGGCGTGATTGGAAACCAAGGGAGAGGTTCAGCCTCGCATTTTAATCTCACTCATGATCTGGATCTCATCATGGGCACATTCAGCAAATCTCTTGCATCCATCGGAGGATTTATTGCAGCAGATGCCCCCACCATAAACTTTTTGAAGCACCACGCCCGTTCCCTCATCTTCAGCGCTAGCATTTCTCCAGCCGCTACCGCCAGCGCACTTGCTGCCATTAGAATTATACAACAGGAGCCCGAAAGGATCGAACAATTGTGGGTCAATACCCACTACACACTTAATTCATTCAGGCAGCTGGGCTTTGATATCGGTAATTCTTGCACCCCCATCATTCCAATCTATATCCGAAATAATCTAAAAACGTTTCAATTGGCCAACATGCTGTTGGAAGAGGGTGTGTTTGTAAATCCCGTGACTTCTCCAGCCGTCGCTGCAGAGAGTTCATTGATTCGATTCAGTCTGATGGCCACACATACTCGTGAACAGATTGAAAAGGCCATTGATAAAATCTTCATGTCAACAAAGAAATTGGAAATCGTGTAGTACGCAACCCATGAATCTAATCATTAAGGAAGTAACGACCCCAAAAGATCTTAAAGACTTCATTGGGTTTCCTTACAAATTGTATGAAGGGAGCCCTTATTATGTTCCTCCTCTGCGTTTTGATGAGGAGGCTACTTTGCGGAAAGACAAAAACCCTGCTTTTGAATATTGTGAGTCGAAATATTGGTTGGCTTACAAGAATAAAAAGGTCGTAGGCCGGATCGCAGGTATCGTTAATCATGCCTATATCGAAAAGTGGAAGAACCAATACCTTCGGTTTGGCTGGCTGGATTTTGAAGAAGATGAAAGTATTGCCGCCGTCCTCCTTTCACAAGTAGAACATTGGGCACGTGAAAAAAGCATGGTGGCTGTTCACGGTCCATTGGGGTTTACAGATCTTGATCACGAAGGGATGCTGGTAGATGGCTTCGATCAATTAGGTACCCTGGCTACAATTTATAACTACCCATATTATCCGGAATACATCGAGAAAATAGGTTACCAAAAAGATGCAGATTGGGTAGAGTACAAGGTAAAAATCCCTGACAGGGTACCGGAAAATTTGCATCGACTTGCCGCAGTGGTCAAGAGAAGACAAGGATTACGGGTGGTACAATTCCGCAAAGCAAAGGAAATACTGCTGTATGCAAAAGAGCTTTTTGAGTTGATCAATACAACCTACGCTCATCTATATGGTGTGGTGCCCTTGACCGAAAAACAAATCAAGTATTATACTCAACAATACTTTTCTTTTATCCGAACTGATTTCGTCTCTTTGATTATTGACCAACATGGGAAACTGGTAGCTTTTGGAATTACAATGCCGTCGTTGTCAACTGCATTACAAAAAGCGAATGGAAGGTTATTTCCATTCGGGATTTTTCATTTGTTAAAAGCTCTGAAAAGAAACAAGGTCGGTGATTTGTACCTTGTCGCGGTCCACCCCGATCTTCAGGGAAAAGGTGTCAATGCAATCATTATGGATGAGCTGACAAGGTCTTTTATCAAGAACGGAATTACCTCTGCAGAAGCATGTCCTCAATTAGAGCATAATGCAAAAGTTCAATCGTTATGGGATCATTATGAGTCCCATCAACATAAACGGAGAAGGTGTTACATCAAATTCTTATAATGTACCCCGACAACGACTATTGCTTATGAGGAAAAAAATTCTGATTACCGGGGCAAGTGGTTTTATCGGAAGTTTTCTGGTGGAAGAAGCTCTCAGACAGGAATACGAAGTCTATGCGGGCATTCGCGCGACCAGCAGCAAAGTGTTTTTGCGGCAGCCTCAAATCCGTTTTTTTGAAATGGATTTTTCATCCCCTGATGTATTGAGGAAACAATGCGTCGATCATATACATGCCAACGGCCTATTTGACTACGTGATCCACAACGCAGGCACTACAGGCACAAAAGGGAAAAAGGAATTTCTTACCGTCAACTATCAATACACGAAGCACCTAGTGGATGCGCTGGTGGATTCAGGAATGCCTGTCGGCAAATTTCTTTTTGTCAGTTCCCTGGCTACCTGTGGTCCAGGAAACCCTTTGACATTCGAACCCATACAACATACCGGCCAAGAAAGTCCAATATCCGCGTATGGAAAAAGTAAATTGAAGGCAGAGCAGTATATCAAGTCAATGGCTCACTTTCCCTACCTCATTGTAAAGCCAACAGCAGTGTACGGTCCGCGCGACAAGGACTTTCTTCGCTTTTTCAACATGATTAATCATGGGGTTGAACCTTACGTTGGTAAGCATCGTCAAATGATCTCAATGATTTATGTAAAAGATTTTGCGAAGGCAGTCATGCAACTGATGAGTTCTGCCTCAGTGAATACATCCTACCTTGTGTCGGATGGATTGGACTATGAAAAAGAGCATTTGGGCGAAGTGATCCGCACGCTACTAAATAAAAAAACGATCAAGTTCTCCATACCCGTCGCCCCGCTTAGGGCGTTGATCGCTGCATCCGAAAAAGTCCAACAACTCTTTGGAAAACATCCTTTCCTCAACCTTGAAAAATTTGATGAACTAAGCAGTTCCAACTGGCGATGCGATAGCAGTCACCTCTGGAAAGCGCTCTCCATTTCACCAGAATATTCTCTGGAAGCAGGACTGAAGGAAACCGCCGATTGGTACAAAATGAACGGCTGGCTAAAGTGAAACCACGGCAGAGGTGAGCGAAATGGTCGGGTATGCTAATTTGTTTCTCCAGAAGCCTAAAATCAAAAAAAAGATCGATCTCAGCCTGAAATCAACCATTTTCACAATACAATATTAATTTATTGTTAAGTGGTTTAACATCTGATTAACATTTATAGCTTTAGGAAAAAGAGACTTTATTTATGAAAGCAGAAAAGGAAAAAGGGATCACAAAAAAAGAAATTCGGTCCAAAATTCAGGACTCTCTGAATCTGGCGATTGGTCAAATTGAGAAAGAAGGCCCTTCTAAGAAGACCTCGAAGGTTGTAAAGAAAGCTTCGAAGAAAATTGCTAACAAGGTAAAGCGTGATTTGAAGAATGTGAAGCCAAAGAGCAGCAAAGGCAAGAAGAAGTTAAATGGCGAAAAGGTGAAGGCCGAAGCATTGGTCTGATGCCTGTAGTCGTAACGGTTTAGTGATTCACCCTCTTTCTTCCATCATCCTTGCTTGCCTCCTTCATATCTTCCGGATCGTCAAGTTTGGGCGAATTGCGCGCGGCTTCCCAATCAAATTTCTCATCAAAGGGCATCAAAGCTTTTTTCGGGTCGAATATCCGTGGATCGACCGGCAGCGCATTGTATGGTTTGAAATCCGGCGTAGAGGTAAGGCCATCCCCGAGGTCATTCACGCCGAAGTCATATTGATTAAGATAAGGCAAACCCATTACATGCCAGAAGGTTTTAAAGATTGATCCGAAACTATAATGGACATGACTATTATAGTTTTTCTTAGCATAGGGCGAAATCACCAGCAGCAGACTCCTGTGGGCATCAATGTGATCGCGACCACCCTGGGCATCATCTTCCGTAACAATGATCAACATCTTTTTCCATTGAGGGAGGTGACTTAAGTATTCCACCACCCTACCCAGGGCCAGGTCGTTGTCTGCCATATAACTCTCCTTGAACGGAAATCCTGCTTTGGCCCGCTCTCCTGCACCATGATCGTTTAACAACTGAAGAGTTAACAGCGAAGGCAGATCCTTATTTGGTTTTATATATCGATCATCAATCTCCATGATAAAAACGTCCGCCCGGAATTGATCCGGGATGGCCATATTAAAGGTTGGGAACAGTCTCGACGTGCGACTGTAGAGCGGCCCTGGCAAGGGGTAGTTCACCAGGTAACGAACACCTCCATATTTAAAAGTTGAGTCTGCAAAACTCCCGCCATCAAACTCAACGCCAAATCCAAAGTTGTAGAACTCCTTTCCACCTCTCTCAAGATGTTCCCACATGGAGCCATTCTGATTGTAGCTCTCAGGAAAGATAGCACCCGCTGCACCAGTCATTCCAAATTTGCCAGGCGCATTTGATTCAGGCTTATTCTCGCGCTTCCCGCCGTAGGACGCCGGATGGTGGGTTTCCATCCATTGGGTAGGATACGTATTCGTCAACCACACATGACCGTCAGCGGAAACATCGGCGTCAACATAAAAATTATCGCTAATGGTAAACTGTTCAGCCAATGCCAGATGATTGGGCATTACGGTTGCATGGTCTACCGTCATCGTCTTATCAACGTTGGTAAACGAGACATTGCAGGCATAGTGCGCAAGGGATGAATCACCTTGCCCATTTGCTTGTTGCCCAAAGACTTCATCGTAGGTCCGGTTCTCTTTCGAAATAAATACGATGTATTCAATGGGAGATTCCTTCGCCTTAGGAAAAACCGGGATAGGGCTTTCATCCGATGTGGAGGTTACCTCCCGGAAATTGAAATTGTTTGTTACAACTTTTTCGGATAGGCTCGACAACTCCTGTGGGGATGGAATATCGATCACAGAAACTGTTCCCAACATCAGGGCGCCGATATAACTCGACGATGAATTTTTACCTTGAGAATTGAAGTCTTTTCCTCCGTTGGGTCCACTGCCGTAGCCCTTGGCGTTGGAAACGATGAGCTGCTTCCCGTCGGGTGTTACTTTTAACTTGGAGGGAAACCAGCCGGTTGGTATGTGCCCGATTACTTTTCTTGATTCAAGATCAATCACTCCTACTGCGTTAATCCCGGCCTCCGCCACGTACAGGGTTTTCTGATCGGGCGAAATGGCAAGGCCAAACGGAATGATCCCTCTCAAATTCCCCAAGCGTGGATCCAACCTGATGTCAATGCTTCCAATGACCGAATCTCCATGGGCATCAATAACGGAAATATTGTCGTTGCTACCATTGCTCACATAAACAAACTCATCCGTCGCCACCATGGAGTTGGGACTCGATCCACCCACGGCAGAAATATTTTCAATCTCCTCTCCCACAAGAATTCCAGTCTTTATTTTTGAAATTATCTCAGGTTTGGATTTACCTACATTAAAACTCCAGACGGAAAAAGACTCCGGAGCATTCGGCTCACCAAGTCCTTCAAATTCGATGGAATCATTTTTAACGCCTTCTATCATTTCTTTGGAACCATAGCTGGAAGTTGGAAACCTGGCAGCAGTTTGTTTCAGATTCATTTTGTCCAGACTTTTCAGGTAGCTGTATTCAAACATTCCCACATTGGCAACATAAACCGTTTGATTGTCGGGAGAGAGTGCAATACCGAAGGGATACCTGCCGGTTTTAACATTATGGATGACTTTATTCGTTCTTGTTTCGATGACGATCATTCGAAAACCGATCTGATCAACAGCATACAGCTTTGATCCATCCTTACTTAACACCATATCACCAATGTATCCATCACTGTAATCCGAATCATCAAAGGATCTATTACAGTCAATTTCACCTAACTTCTTACTTGTATTCAAATCAAAGATGTATATCCTGTTCTGTTGCCCGCCGGCCACATAAACTTTCCTATTGTCAGGAGAAACAGCCAGGCCCATGAAAGTAGCTTCCAGCAAACCTTCTTCTTCATCTGTGTCTTCAGGAATTTGCCGCACTGATGGCGATGTCATGTCATAATCTTTTATCACAGAAATTGAAAAGGGGCCAACACCTGAATTGGCCGTAACGATGGTCTTACCATCAGGGCTAAGGGTCAGTCCAAAAGGATGCGGGGCAACGGTAATCTGTTTGCCTGTTGGTGTAATGATTCGTCCGTTTGGCAGGACGGTTATGCCTTCGCGATTGATGTGGGTGTATTCGTGCCCTGCAGGGGCAGAAGAAGTCCAGAATTTTGTTGCATCTTGATTTTTCCTGACGGTACAGGATACCAATAAATAAAACAGAACCAGGAATCCAAATTTCATAATTTCTATTTCGCCGAAGTTACCGGAAACACGTCTCCAATCTTGTGATCATTCTCATAATTAATTCCCAGTAAGGCGGCCAGTGTCTTCGCAACCTGGTCCTGGTAGAGTTGGCCCGCTGCTTTTATTTCGCCTAGAGGCTGAGTATCTGGTCCCATTAGGGCAATCCAAATCTGGTCTGCTCCCAACACTTTGCTGCCATGGTGCCTCCAGTCTTCACCGTTTGTGTCTCCTCTCCCATGATCGGTTGTTATGATGATTGAAGTTTTGTCTTTATACTGACGCTGAGTTTGTAGCCAATCCCACAGAGATTTAATAAAGCCGTCGGTATAGTGAGCAGAGGCAAGATAATGATCATACTCGCCTTCATGTGCAAAGTGATCGGTTTCATCAAAAGAAAGAAATAACACTTTCGGATTATTCTTCTTCAGATATTCCATTGTAAAATGAAAGGTCATTCCATCAAGACGGGTACCTCCGGTAATATTCGGAACTTGAAACATCATCTCATTAAGTAAAGTCTCTTTGGCATTCGGATTGACTTCCGATCTCATCCACCCGGCATTCACGTACATGCCATTGCGCTGTGTATTGATTATCCTCGGGAAAGTTTCCCAGGAAGGCTGCAACTTTACCATTATAACCATTTGCATCATTTATGAATTCAAGCACATTTTTATTTGGATTGTTATTGAGATCATTGCTTGTGATATGTTCATCATCCGCGAAACCGGTCAGAATTTCATTGTAACCTGGATATGAAAACCACATCTTGTTTTTAGTGTTGACTTTATTTCCAACATTTCGATTCTCATAGAGTTGCCCTTCGGTGGCAATTGTATTCCATAAAAAAGGCATTAATATTTTACGCCGTTGATCAGGTGTTTCGGACCAATACATTTTTCTTAAAGTCGTTGTATCATCAACAAATTGCTTGTTTGCAATCAATCTGCTATCGGCTCCGCCAAAAACTTCCTGCCAGCGCATTCCGTCCAGGTTTATGAGGATAATATTTTCCGTTTTTCCCTTTTTTTTGCGAAAAGCAAAACGTTGAAATGACGCAGAAAATAAGGGTGAGAATTTTAATCATATCAAATTTAGTTTAACAAATAAGAAAAAATCCGGAGGCTCACGCCCCCGGATGTATCAACCGACCAAACTAATCCTACTGAATAATCCACATCTTTCCGTTGAGATCGTCAACGCCATTGTACTGGCTTGATACTGAAGCATCATAATTAGATTTATTGGCCGCTCCCTCCGCAACAGGATACTGCCACCTAAGTGGAATCTTATTACCATTACCGTTGCCAGGTCCATTGGAAAATACTGGTATACCAGTCCGACGTTGATTGAAGAACGCTTCCCAATTGGAGTTTTGCCAGAAGGAAAGATATTTTTGATTTAAAATTTGCGTCAACCCAGTCGCTCCACTCTGATAAGCAACTGAGGGCTGAGCCAGATATGCTGTTACTGAAATATTAGACACGGTTCCATATATTGTGTTTTGAATATCCGACACGGTGATCGAACTACCTTCCTTGATTCCAAGGTGATTCATGGATGCAGTGATTCCTTTGGCATACCACAGCCCGGCGTTGCCAGATGACCATCCCCGATTAATTCCTTCAGCTATATTGAAGCACATTTCGGGATATCCAATAATGATCGCAGGTTCTGCTTTCGAGCCTGCGAAATCTGCATAATACCGCAATGGATTGACATAGGAGTATTTGCCGCCCTGAGCATTTTGACCCAGAGCCGTCATGCTCAAACCGGCATCTGCTCCAGCATAGGCCGCAAAGTCTGAAAATAATTTACCAGATGAAATGAGTCCAGGCGCAGGCGTTGCGGCGATGAATGTACGTGGGTCGTTCAGCGAGGTGGTCAAACCGAGAAATACCGCACCGATATTTTCACGAGTGATATCTCTACCCTGACTGGTTGGATTCTTAGGATAATTATTATAAGCAGCATTGTAGGTATACTGAAGATTGTCTCCAAGACCTGTCATGATCGGATAGGCGCTAGCGTTGTTCACGATGTTGGCAAATTTTTGTTTGATATTGAGCGCCCCGTCACCTTCTTTCTTGCTCAGACTTATCAACACGCGTAACGTAAATGAATTCACTACCTTCTGCCAGGCAGCAACGCTGTTGCCAAGGTAAATGTCACCTGAAAGCTGCGCATTGCCAGCAATCAATTGTGTAAACTCTGAATTGGCCTGTTCCAGCCATGCGAGTATCTGTATGAAGACGTCTTTCTGACTGTCGTAAACCGGAGCCGTGTTGTCAACTCCTTTCAAAGCCATCGAAAGCGGAACATCTCCTAATTTTTGCGAGATGAGATAATAATAGTACGCCCTCAAAAATTTCCCCATAGCAGAGTAAACATTTACGTCTGCAAGGCCAAGTTTCTTAGCCTCCGCATCCATCTGAACAAGATTGTTCAATGTCCTCACATACTCGAAGTTATTGGTATTCCTGGTAAAGGGACCCTGATCATAATTATTGGTGCCGTAATAATCATAAGTACTTAACCAAAACTGGGCAGCGCTCATGGAACCCTGCTTGCCATTCCAAGCATTCTGATCATTGAGGCGTTCCAATGCGCCTGTAAGCAACAATTGGGGCGGTGCAGAGGTTGGCAAATTCTGGTTCTTGACCAGATCATCAAAATTCTGACAGCTGCCAAGTATCAAGACTGCAGCAAGTATAAAAATTATCTTAGTTGATTTCATAGTTGTAATCTTAGAATGTTAGGTTAATGTTGACACCGTATCTCCTGAGTGTAGGAGATCGCAAATCCTGCGCAGTTGAATAAGTACCGATAAACATATCCCAATCCACATCGGTCCGTGTGGCAAAATAGAGGAGGTTTCTTCCTACGAGGGAAATGCTTGCTGCGCGAAATGCAGTCTTTGCCAGCACGGCTGAAGGCAAATTATAAGTAATCGTCACCTGCCGTAGTTTCGCAAAGCTGCGGCTAATCAATACACGTTCATCGAACTTAGTTTCCGTACCAATATAGTCCTGTAATGAATAAGGCGTCGTATTTGGAACAAGGCGTAAGGCACCCATGTTGGTGATTTGTCCCGTGATAGGATCAACTTTAGGAGCAGGTGAATCGGACGCCAAAGCAACCCCCTGACCAACATAGGTTGGTGTGGGTGAAACGGTGGGATCATTGTTAGGATTGGCATTAAACTCAGCCAGACGCGCAACCCCATAGGCACCTTCAGCGGTAGAAATCTCGCGTCCTCCCTGCAACAATTTCTTATAAACATAGTCTTGGCCAACCCCACCGACTCTCCCATCAAATTGGAAGTTCAGGGAAAAGCTTTTGTAGCTCACTGTATTGCCGATTGACCATACCCAATCAGGATTGTAGTGACCCAGGTTCTGTGCTACCAGGTTATCCTTGAATATGTCTCCGTTCCCTTTGTGAATGATATTGCCTTGTGGGTCACGATAGAAATTATATCCATAGTTACCATCGACACGATCACCAATGCTATACGTTACTCTTGAGTCTGCTGATGGGATATAGGCACCGTTGAGCGTAGTGAGGCCATTATAGAATTCCTTGAATCGTTCCACATACGCTGACCAATTAGCATAGACACTCCAGGTAAATCCCTTAGAGGACCTAATGGGCGTTCCGATAATTGCCACTTCCCAACCTTTCTTTTCCGTTTTGATTCCGTTGATCGTTCCACCGGTAAATCCAGAAGCTTCTGACCATTGAGACTTCACAATACCAGGTCCTTTGATGGCATCGAAATAAGTGACATCCAGGCCAAGTCGATCTCCGAGGAACTTCATTGTCGTTCCTACCTCGAATGACGAGTTTGCGCTTGGCTTAAGGGTTGTTGAGGCAAGTTGTGTTGTGTAGTAAGCCGCGCTTTGATTGTTATATGGACGAGAAATGGTGTAGGTATTGGAACTATAAACCGGACCGTCGTAAGCACTGCGGTAAGTATCTCCGTAGCTCAGTGGATTGCCATAGCCGCTTGCGTCCCAGGCAGGACCAATCGTTGAAGCAGTGAATGCATTCTTCACGTTCGCGTACGAGGCCCTTAGCTTGAATAACGAGATAGCTTCCGGCAGTGGCAAATAATCATTTAAAACTGTGCTGACACCAACCGATGGATAAAATCCTGTGTTGTATCCATCATAGAAAGTCGAGTATTTATCAACTCTGCCGGTGGTTGACAAGGTCACGTAGTTTCTATAGGAAAAGTCAAATGAATAGTATCCGCTGATTACCTGCATCGGGGCTTCATAGTTATAAACTTTGACAGGATTTTTGGAATTTCCGAAATTATAAACACCCGGTACGTTCAAATAGTCTGTAGTTGCATACGATGAATTGAACGCATACGTCCTGAGATTACCACCCACCAATCCGCCGATCTTAAAATCGGGTGTCACGTTCTTATTGATGTTAAAGAGGACGTCTGTGTTATTTTCGAACATATTGCGCTTGTCTTCACGGTAGTCTCCTTGCTTTTGATCACGACTATAGGTCGAAGCTGAAAAGGGAAATTTCTCGGTGCGCTTTACATCCCAACTGGATATCTGTGTTCTCACAGCCGCCTCGAGCCAATCCGTAATCTTGTATTTTAATGATACATACCCATACACGTCTGTCTTGTGATGGCCCCTCAGCCACTCTTTCGCAAAAAACCAGGGATTGTTGTACCGTACATACTCAAAATTGCGCTGTTGAACACCTGTCTTCCCAGGTTGCCAATAATTTTTAAGGTCGTTGATATCCCAGTCTGAACCAGCCCACACATCGATGTTATAAATAATGCTGTTGGGACCGTAGTTTACGTCTGGTATGTTTTCTGTGTATTGCTTGTTATAATTGATGTTTGATTCAAATCTCAACTTGGGAGTGAAATTGTAACCCGTGGAAACATTGAAATTGGTAATGTTCAAATCTGTATTTGGTACAATTCCTCTCTGATACGAGTGAGAAACAGATGCCCTGAAATCATACTTGTCGGTGCTTGAGGCAATGGCGATATTATTCGTCGAAAGAACCCCTGCCTGAAGAAAGCGTTGCAAATTGTCCTTCCCTCTTGCCGTCCACGGAGTTGCCTCCCGAACTCCCACCTTCGGATCAAACGGGCTGTCATACTGAGAAATTTTCTGACCGTTAAACTTCGGGCCCCAGACATCATAATCATTCTGATTGTAGCCATTCTTCTGTCCGAAATCATCGTCACCGAAGCGATATGTATTATACTCTCCCGGACCGTAAGCATCCTGAACTTTCGGTATCGTAACAAACCCTTTGTCTACCATCGTGCTGGAATTGAACTCAATTGAGAATCCACGCTTATCGCGGGTTCCTTTCTTGGTCGTAATTAAAATAGCACCATTTCTACCCCGCGATCCATAAAGGGCAGCTGCGTTGGGTCCCTTCAGCACGTTGTAAGTTTCAATGTCATCCGGACTGATATTCCATGTATCTGACACTACCGGAACGCCGTCTACTACTATCAATATGTCCGTTTCACCCCGAAGCACCAATTGAGGACGTCCAAGCATCTCCGAGGATGACCCGACGGTCAGCCCCGCAACCTTGCCCACCAATGAATTGAGCGGATTAGGTTCCCGTGCCCTGATCAGTTCATTTCCCTGAACACGTTGTTGAGCATAGGCCAGTCTCGTGATATCCTTCTCAACACCCAGAGCCGTTACAACAATTTCCGATAGTTGGGTTGCATCAGAAGCAAGAACAATATCAAACGTAGATCTGCTATTAACGGCTTGTTCTTGCGATATGAAACCCACAAAAGAAAATACAAGCACATCACTCTCACCGTTAATCGTGAGGGAATAGTTTCCGTTGGCATCCGAGATGGTCCCGTTTGTGCTTCCCTTTACCAGAATGTTCACTCCTGGCAGAGGTGACTGATCTTCTCCGGAAAGTACCCTTCCGGAGACACTTCGTTGAGCCTGTACTTGAAAGGCCAGCGCTAATGACAAAATGACCAGCAGCATCCATTGTAAGATGGGCCGGTCTCCACCTGAAAATTGTAAAGTTTTTTCCATGAGTTCATTGGTTTAATGACCTCATAAAATTCAAATACTATTTTGATCGGGGCTTTAGAGAAAAGTTAAGGCTGGTTTATCCTTCGGTGATAACCGTGTGAAATTGAATCAATACAATTTACATTTTAAAAATATTGAGGAAACAAGCACTACCATTTTGAAACAACTTCTTCAGCGAGACCAAACGACAATGTCATACCTGCTCCACCCAATCCATTGACAATCTGAACTCCATGTGTTGGTTCTAAAAGTAAATTCAAATTACCCGGAAATTTGGGATACACGCCATTCCACCGTTCTACTATTTTGTATTTGTTAACAGAAAGAAATTTTAAGAGATAATGGATAATAATTTCATTGACTTCTTCAACATCAAAAGGTTCGACTGTTTTGAAATAATGGTGGGAATCTCCAATGATGAGCTCACCAAGATTATTTTGTGATACCAGGATATGAATGCCATGCTCTTTTAGTTTGGGATCCTCCCGATTGTAGCGCTCGTCCAGTCTTTTCAGGCTTTTGCATTTTGCGAATGCAGAGTAATGGCGAAGCGTCAGGCCCGCGCACAACGATGGGCCGATGTCTATTGGGCCAGGTAAGGTTACCTTCATCATTTGAAGCTTACACTTTGTAAGTACCTGCTTGTCAAATTCTTCCGGATACAATGTTTCAAAGTCCGCACCACTACATACAACCACCCGACCCACGTTCCACAGCTCCCGGGCGGTATGGACCGCCGGCAATTGAATGTCAGTTACTACATGTCCGAATCTCAGTGTAAGACCCATTCTTTCCTCCAGCCAAAGGGGTATCTTGCGAATTGCCTCACGCGGATTAATCGTCATTTCAGTTTCGCTCCACAAAGCAGCTTTCAATCCTTCTTTTCTTACCACCTCGCTTTTATTCAATGTTGATACCGGGCTGATCAATTCGCACTGATATCCTGAATTTCTATAAAGCGTGACAAATTCTTCCAAAACATCTTTTTCATCCTCCTCATACGCAAGATGAAGGGATCCATTTTGATTGCACCAAAATCCGGCTAGTGCGGCGAGTGTTCTCCAATGCTCACGACTCCTCATCGCACGATCAAGACCAATTCCGGGTTCCTGCCCGATCGGCCATATCATTCCAAAATTGCGAACAGAGGCTCCGATTGAAAATTGTTCTCTCTCAAAAAGAACGACTTTAAGGCCTTTGCGCAATGCCATGTAAGCATGCGCCAACCCGACAATACCTGCACCGACAATTGCCACATCTGCTGATCGATTCATAATTTGTTAATTATTACTTCGCAAAGATTTAGAAGTTAAGGAACACTAAAACGATTTCTTTGTGAAGATATAATTAATAAAACCTCTCAGTCGTATCGGGCCGGGTCATTTGTTGACTGAGCGATTATGAGATCCTTGCATAGACATTCTGTTATCCGGCATTGGCTTAGACGCAATGACAAAATTGCATTATCCCTTTACGCAGGTCTTTCGGCGTTTTGTCTTTATACATGTGTCTACGCTTTCCGAAAGACGTTCTCGGTTGCCACCTTTGAAGGTATTGAATATCTGGGAATAGATTATAAGGTATGGCTGGTTACTTCCCAGGTAACTGGCTATGCATTGTCTAAGTTCGTCGGAATCAAAATAATCTCTGAGCTAAGAATGTCGTCAAGGCGGGCAGGAATTCTGTTGATGGTCGGAACGGCAGGACTCTCATGGCTACTTTTCGCTATCATACCTCGGCCATTGAATATTATCTTCCTCTTTACGACCGGCTTTCCACTAGGCCTTGTGTGGGGCATGGTGTTCGGCTATCTCGAAGGACGTAGAGATACCGACGCTTTGGGAGCAGGGCTGGCCGTTAGCTTCATTTTTGCGGCAGGTCTTTGCAAGTCTGTTGGGAGCTTCATTGTGCATGATTGGTTCATTTCAGAGACCTGGATGCCATTTGTTACATCGCTCATCTTTTTGGGGCCGTTGCTACTTTTTCTTTGGCTTTTGGACCAAGTACCGCCTCCGGATTCAATGGATGAAAAGCTTCGCACAAAAAGACAGCCTATGAGTTTGGGCCAACGGAAAAAATTTATCCAGAGATTTTTTGGTGGTCTTGTGATAGTAATTTTCTTGTACGCCATGCTCACTGCTTTCAGAGATTTCCGTGATAATTTCTCCGCAGAAATCTGGCAATCGTTAGGGTATGGCGGATCGCCGGAGATGTTCACCATCACGGAAGTTCCCATCAGCATCATTTGTCTGATACTAATCGGCAGCATTGTTTTGATACGAGGTAACAAAAAAGCTTTTTTGGCTATTCACTGTTTGATTCTGGCGGGTACATTCATGTTGGGTGCGGCAACCCTTGCCTTTGAACAACGACTATTGACCGCGCCACAATGGATGACGTTGGTTGGGCTGGGATTATATTTGGGATATATACCCTTCAATAGCTCATTCTTTGACAGGCTGCTGGCGGCGTTTAATGTAAAGGGTACGGTCGGGTTTGTGATGTACCTGGCCGATTCAATCGGATACCTGGGAAGCGTGTCCGTTCTCTTCTACAAGCAATTCGGTCAGCCTCAGCTGAGTTGGTTGGAATTCTTTATGAACGGGGCCTATATTCTTTCGGTGATTGGATCGCTTCTTGCAATTGCCTCGATGATCTATTTTCAAAAGAAAAAGAGAAATTTATCTGGACGCCAAAGGATTAGAGAATTGATGGTTGTATAGTTCTATCATCTGAATAACATCTGCAGGTTCGTTCGGATTCAAATGAAGGTGTTTCCTTTCAACTTCCAACAATGAACGCAATTGAGGATACAAACTTGCCCTGAATTTGCGCAGGTCCCTGACGCTCCCATTTTGGAGGAAATAATAATTGAATCCAGCTTCGTCTGAAGGTATTTCTACAGTAGTATTTTTCTCCCTTCTAAGAACCATAACCTCTCCGGAAACGACCACCTCGTAAATCTTGTTCTCCAAAGCGGCGTTTGAGAACGAAATAAATTTTCTGTTGACATTGATGCTTTCATCATAAAACTGAAATGATTTGAGCTTTCCTGCAATCATTACACTCGTTTGGTCATTTTGTCGCACGACCAGCAAATCATACCTGGGATGAAACAGAATATCTCCTGCGAGCACCTGATTCTCTTTTGTAACAACTGCGCCAGAATACCACAAATCTCCTTGTGCCGCCACATGAAGGGCGAGCAGATTGAGTGCAACCAAGAACATTTTTCTCATGTATGTTAAGGAATGTTAATATTAAATTAACATTATTTTAACAAATGAGAATGCCCGCGGCTCTTTATTTCACAGCAAACAGAGAAATAATTTCTGGAATTGAATCGATTAGGTGGGTTGGCTTTTCTTTTTGGAGTTCCTCACGACTGAATGCACCAGTTGTTATTCCGATCACCCAGCCACACTCTGCTGCCCTTCCCTCCTGAATATCGGAGGCCGTATCGCCGACTTTGGCAACGCTCAATGCATCAGTTACTCCGGTGAGTTCCATCGCTTTGAAAATCAAGTCAGGGAAGGGTCTTCCCCGTTCGACTTCTTCACTGGTAACACTTACATCGATGAGCTTATTCTCCAGCCATTCCATCCTCTCAATCAAAGCGTCTGTAATGGTCCTGTCAAATCCCGTATCAATTGCGATCAGTATGTTTTCATCCTTTAACTTCCTGAAGGTCTCGCTTACCCCCTTCTTCTCAAAGACGCCAAGCCCGAATCGATAGAAGTTGGTCATGTTCTTCACAAACAAATCGTGAATATCCAATATCAGTTCCGTGGTAATGTCCGGGTGATAATGTAGCCTCAGCAGTTTTTCAATCGCAACAGGCTTTGGGATTCCCATCACTGCATTTGCCTCTGCCTGGGAAACATTTACATGATAGTTCTCCAGTGCCTTCCTGAGTATACGATGGACATCATGATTGTCTTCGACAGTGGTCCCCGCAAGATCAAAGACAATAAGTTCAGGTTTGGTGTTCATAGATGCAAAACTAAGACCTGCTCGCCAGTTTGAGTCGTTTCAATGATCAACCTAACTTGAAATTTCTTAGAACAAATTAATCATTTGATAAAATGGCCGTGATCAATTGAAAAACTGCTGAGGCTATTTTTGATAACATGACCATAAAAAAGGCACAGAAAGCTGTCGACGAAATTTTCCGGCTTTACGAGCAATTTGGATCAGCGGACTATATAGGAGAACCGGTTTCACAAATGGAACACATGAGTCAATCGGCTGAATTATCCATCCTTGGTGGATTTCCTGACGAGGTCATCCTTGCGGCATTTTTTCATGACATTGGCCATATTTGTGTAAGTCAGAATGCTGATAATTCGATGAATGGTTTTGGGGTTAAAAGCCACGAAAAGATCGGTGCAGATTACTTACGTGCCCAAGGATTTCCTGATCGGGTGGCCTGGCTTGTAGAGAGCCATGTTCAGGCAAAAAGGTATTTGACTTACAAGTCAGAGGAATACTACAACCGCCTTTCTGAAGCAAGCAAAAAAACACTTGAACTTCAAGGGGGCAAAATGAACCGCGACGAAGCAATCATCTTTGAGGGAAATGAGTACTTTGAAATCAGCATTCAGCTAAGACAGTGGGATGAACTTGCAAAGGAAATGAATAAGCCCGTCATCGATCTTACCATCCTTAAATACAAGGCATTGAAAATACTTATGGCATCACCGCCTGCCTTATGAATGCCAACAGAAATCAATTCTCAAACATAAAAAGGCCACGCCCCACATGAAACATGGCCTTTACTATCAGAAGAAGAATTGCTCCCAAACGATCTTTCCGTCTTTCACTTCGTAAACGCATACTTCTTCCAGTTTCATGCGACCCTTTCCTTTGAAGGTGGCATCGAGTACCATAGCTACCGTAAAATACCGCCCAGCAACGATTGGCTCCGAGAAAGAGCCGCCGTGCCGGACTTCGATCATGGATGCGAATTCCTTTCCCTTTTCGAAGACGGCCTTCTTACCTTTGGCTGATTTCGTTGGCGCATTGGCAGGCTCATTGCTGACAATGTCATCAGAATAAAGCTCTTCCATGGCTTTCATGATTTCTCCCTGGCGGCATAATGCGACCAGTTGGTTGGCAACTTGTTGTGTAGTCATCATAAGTTTTAGTTTTGCTTATGACGGTCACCGAATCAAAATCCGGACAGGGATTTTATTTTATTTTAATGTCAGCGCTCTTTAAGGTGCAGAGCCTTGGGCTTGCAGAATGCCCTCAAACCAGCATGACTGAGTGTTGCGCCAAATCCAGAGTGCTTTCTTCCGCTCCACGGCAATGCAGCACTCACCCGGTCGCAGCAATTCCAATAACCGGTACCCACATTGAGTTGGTGCAAGATGCTGACAGCCCGTTCTTCACTCGAGGTATAGACCGCGGCCGTCAGTCCATATTCAGTATCGGCCATCATTTCAATGGCTTCGACATCATTTTTCACTTTCATAATTCCGATAATGGGCCCAAAGGATTCGTCCTGCATCACACTCATTTGATGCGTGACCTCTGTGAGTACCGTTGGCTCAAAGTAGTATCCTGTACCGCTTACACGTTTTCCGCCTGTCTGCAACTTGGCACCATACTTCACCGCCTCGTTTACTTGATCCTCAATCACTTCTACCTGCTGCTTTCTTGTCAGCGGACCGAGGTAAACGCCTTCCTCCGTTGGCGGGCCCATTTTATAACCTTTTACTACGTTTGTAAATTCATTCACATACTCATCATATACTTTTTCATGTACGTAGATGCGTTCCACCGCGCAACAACTCTGCCCGCAGTTATAAAATGCTCCGTCTGCCGTCGCCTCTGCGGCAGCCTTGATATCGGCCACGTCATCCGCCACATACAAGGGGTCCTTGCCACCCATTTCACATTGACAAGGCACCATCTTAACTGACACTTTCTCATAAACAGACTTTCCGGTTTCGTATGATCCGGTAAAGAAATATCCATCCAATGCCATTTCAAGAATGTGCGCTCCAACAGCCATTGCTCCAATCGCTACGTGAAACACATCATCAGGAACGCCAGATAACTTAAGCAACCGCTCGATCTCCATCCCGGTAAGGGTAGCATGCTCAGAAGGCTTGTACAAAACGGCGTTTCCTGCTAGCAATGCAGGCACAAAAACATTCATACCTACGAGATAAGGATAATTCCAAGCTGAAATATTTGCAATCACTCCAAGGGGCTCATAAATGATTTTCTCAGTCATCCCTGAAGTGTTGGTCATGACTTCATCCGATAAATATTGTTGGGCATGATCGGTAAGCCACTGAATTCGGGCACGCGCACCGTTTACCTCATTTCTGGATTGCTGAAGAGGTTTACCCACTTCCGAAGTAAGGACACTTGCCAGGGACTCAATATTTTTTTCCAGCAAGGAAGAAAACGAATGGATAATTCCAATCCGTTCGGCCAGTGAAAGTCGCTGCCATTCCGGTTGCGCCGACCGGAGACTCTGTAATTTGTCATCCAGTGTTTCTGGACTGTCTTCACTCAGCTCACAAATAATTTCTTCGGTTGCAGGATTAATGATTTTCATAAAGGCCACAAATTACTTGATTCTGATACTCCCAATGAAACTGTCACGGATATTTTTTGAAAATGGACTGTGCTGATCCGTCATCCGCTCGGGATGCCATTGAACCAGCAACAAATAGGGAGACCCTTCCTTTTCTTTAAGTTCAAGTCCTTCTACGATTCCCTCAGAAGACATTGCATTAACCACAAGGCCATGACCCGCTATATCCATGCTCTGGTGATGCGCACTGTTAACCACTCCCTGCCTCACGCCCGTGATGCTTTCCAGGAAACTGCCTTTCGTGACTGCGATGGGATGAACGCGATCCTTTCCCTCCTCATATTTTGTATGCTCTGGCTTACCAAATGACGGAATGTCCGGTATCAAAGTGCCTCCAAAAAAAACATTGACAATTTGTAGTCCCCGACAAATCCCCAGCAATGGAACCTTATTCCGCTGTGAGTAGTCTATTACCTGCATCTCAAATTCATCGCGCGCAATATCAAAGTCATCCAGGTGGTATTCATTTCCATATTCCGGCTTTCCGTAGAGGCGGGGATGCACATCCTCTCCGCCGGTAAGAATGACACCATCACATTCGTTGAGCCGACCAAGATTGTTGTCTTCATGGCTAAGCTTGACCACATTGACTTCAGATTCTTTTTGAATCCATTTCAGGTAGTTCTCGTACTTCCTACCTGCCGCCAAACCAATCACCAATTTCTTCATAGTGCTCTCAAGTACAATTGCTTGAAATCTTCGCGACTGACTGGCTTAGGATTGTTGGGATGAGCAAAATCAGCGAAAGCAAGGTCAGCGAGCGTTTCGATGTGCTCTGATTTTACACCAATATCGTGCAGCTTGTGGGGAATATTGATCTTTGCATTCAGCTTAAATAGGTAATCCACCACCGCGGCACCTGTCTCTGTTCTCAATTCGATTGCCCTGGAAATTCTTCGAAACTTGTCTTCGCATCCAGTGATGTTGAACTCCATGCCATAGGGAATGTTCACAGCATTGGCCAAGCCATGATGAGTATCCAGCAGGGCAGACAATGGATGCGCAAGTGAATGAACAACTCCGAGTCCCTTCTGAAACGCAATGGCACCCATGAGGGAACCCATCAACATCTTGCTTCTAGATTCAAGGTCTGGTTTATTGACTGCCTTTTCAAGTGACTGGCTTATTAAAGTAATTCCTTCCAACGCGATTCCCTCACACAACGGGTGTGACATTTTAGCAAGAAATGCTTCCATATTATGGGTCAGAGCATCCATGCCTGTAGCAGCTGTTACGGGGGCCGGCAATTCCATGGTCAGAACTGGGTCTGCAAAAATAATCTTTGCCAGAAGTTTTGGCGAGAATAGTATTTTCTTTTGATGCGTGATGTCGTCGGCGATGATGGCGCTACGACCGACTTCACTTCCGGTTCCAGCCGTCGTAGGAATGGTAATGAAGTGCGGCACATCATTCGTCACATAGACATCTCCGCCGATGAGGTCATCGTATTTGAACAAATCTTCACGATGATGAACCCGCAAAACGATGGCGCGGGCTACGTCCAGGGCTGCACCCCCTCCAATGCCGATGATGCTGTCACGTTGGGTGCCATCATACATGTCGGTGCCCTTATACACATCAGACTTTACTGGATTTTTGTGGATCTCATAAAACACTTCAACCGAAATATTTTTCTTCTTTAAATCTGTGGTAATAAGTTTAAAAAAACTCAGTTGAGAAACGATTGGATCTGTCACAATCAAAGGCCGCAACAGATTATTCTTAGAGAGGTAGTCTCCCAGTTCTTTACTTGATCCCGGACCAAAGCGAATGGTCGTTGGAAAGTTAAATTGTGCAATCGAATCGTATAACATTCAGATATATTTTTTTTTATCAATCAAGGGTGTAACAATCAGTGCCACAAAGATCGCCGAGTTTATTGCAACGCCCAGCTGAGCAATTAAGTAAGGTTTTAACCCCACGACGAGCCTGACAAGAATAATTAATAATGTAATTAGGATGAGTATGGTCCAATAGTGAGTGCTTCGTTCCGATTTTGCGTCATAATCACAGGGCATTCCAAACAAATAATAAAGAACGATTAACCCCCCAAACAGGCTGCTGAAGGTTCGAAATATCCTATAGATTGGAATTGATTCATCAAAAATATTCACGGGAATTGTCAAGGCGTGAATGGTCTGAACGAAGTATCCATTGCCATGGGTGAACCCATCCCAAAATAGATGCGAGGCCGCCCCCAGAAGAATGGATGGTATGATAATCACCCATTGTGTTTTAAAGTAATCATTCCATTTAAACGATTGATAAGGTAAAAGTCTCATCCCCAATTGCACCGGCAAATTATTGTACAAGGGATCTCGGACAATATTATGAAAAACAAAAGTTAGCATTAACGCCACAGGCAAATCAAAGTATATCAACCCTGTAAGACTATGACTCGCCAAATTTTCCACGGGCATCTGGATGAAATATCCAAAGTCAGGTGTTAGACTTCCTATAATAAGGCCTGTGAGGGATACCCATTTAGGGGATGCTTTGGCCAGCGGCAAAATAATAGCAGGATGTGATAGTGTAAAGGGCATCCCAATCTCCTCAGATGATTTCAAAATATCTTTTGTATTCCCAATCGGTCACCGCCTTCAGATGTTGCTTCCACTCCCACTCACGCGTTTGAGTAAAGTGTTCCACAAACGGTTCGCCAAAAATCTCTTTTGCTACCGCCGAGTTTTTCATATTTCGAGTGGCTTCTTCCAGCGTCCGTGGCAAGGTCCCATTTGAAAAATCGAGGTACCCGTTTCCCTGTGTGGGAGGCTGCTTTAGTTTCAATTTCTTATTGATGCCATATAGCCCTGATGCCAGTGCTGCAGATATGGCGAGATAAGGATTTGCGTCGGCGCCAATGACTCTGGTTTCCAGCCTGCATGACTTGTTGCTGCCCTTCAGAACACGCAGTGCGACCGTCCTGTTATCAATACCCCAGGTTAGTGTCGTAGGTGCCCAAGCCCCTTCCACCAATCGTTTATAGCTGTTTACCGTAGGTGCAAACATGGGTAGAATGTGTGGCAAACAATGCAACTGCCCGGCGATATAATGGCGGAGGGTATCGCTCATACCTAATTTATCGCTGGCATCATAAAACAAATTCTTTTTCGTGGGTTTGTCCCACAAGCTCTGATGCACATGGCCTCCACAGCCTGGGAGATCAGCGCTGATCTTAGCCATAAAGGTGGCCATGATCCCATGCCGATAGGCGATTTCTTTTACGGCGGTTTTGAAGAGCACGGCACGATCGGCTGCTTCGATGGCCTCGGCATATACGATTGCTGCTTCCAGAACGCCTGGCCCTGTCTCTGTATGGAGGCCTTCCAACGGAACGCCAAATTTCTTTAATAAATCAAAGAGGTCTGTGAAAAAAGGATTTTGCAAAGTGGTACGCAATATGGAGTAACCAAACATTCCAGGAGTGAGTGGCTCGAGATTCTTATATCCTTTTGCGCGCACTGTTTGGGGTGTTTCAGCAAAGTTGAACCATTCAAATTCTTGCGAACACAAAGGGATAAATCCTGCCTGCCAGGAATCACCAACCACTTTTTTTAACAATTGACGCGGGCAAACAATGGATGGATTTTCTTTCTTATCCAACAGATCGCCGAGAAAAAACGGTATGTCGCCTTCCCATGGAATTTTTCTGAAAGTTGTTAAATCCAATTTTGCCGGCGTATCCGGATAGCCTGTATGCCATCCTGTATAAGTCACGTTGTCGTAAGCAACATCATTTGCATCCCAACCAAAGATCACATCACAAAATGCAGTCCCCCCCTCTATGGCCGAAAGAAATTTCTCTTTTGATATATATTTTCCCCTAAGAATTCCATCCATGTCTGCATAGGCAATCTTAACCTTTCCTGACGGATGACTTTTGACATACTCAACGATCGCTTTCGGAGTCATAGGAGCTACGGAGTTTATTACGGAGCTTAAATATACCAAAGCACAGACCGATTATCAGCAGGTACAACAAGCATAAGGTTAAATTATAGATTGCGACCGCCACCAGGGCTACTGCAGCTATTGTAAGAGCGATGATTGGAAAGTAAGGGTAAAACGGTACCCTAAACGGGCGGTCCAACCCCGGTTCCTTCATGCGGAGGACGATGAGAGCAACCATGGAAATGCAATAAAGTGTTAATGCGCCAAATACTGATATAGTAATTACTTCGGCTGTTCGACCTGTGAGGAGGGCCAGGATGCCAATGCCCATATTCACCAGGAGCGCATTGGCCGGGGTCTTAAAACGTGGGTGTATCTTACCTAGAAAAGGGGACGCAGCCATGACTCGGCCGAATTCAAAGCTTGAACGACCCGCTGCCAGCATGAGCCCATTGAATGAAGCTACAAGTCCAAACAAACCAATGATGACGAGCATTTCATATTGCCAATACTCTGCACCCATCAATTGTTGGATGGCCATCGGCAATGGTGAATCTGATGTACCGCCATCTGGCAAGTAGACCACAGCTTCCCAACCACCCACGCCCGTTGCGCTCGTGAAAGTGAGGATACAGACTCCAATCAAAGTGAAGAGTGTAAACATGAATCCCTTCGACATGGCGTGCCTGGGATCCTTCGCCTCTTCGGCAAGGTTGGCAACACCTTCAATCCCAAGAAAAAACCAGATGGCAAAAGGAATGGCAGCGAATATCCCTGAAACGCCATGAGGGAGGGAATTAAGAGATAGGTTTGTAAGCGCAACATGAGGCAAGGCGATCCCGCTAAAAAGCAGCAACCCTGCAACTGCAATGGTCGTAACCAAAAGTTCAAAAACCGCTGCGGCTTTCAACCCATAAATGTTGAGTGCGGTAAATATGAAATATGCGCTGATTGAAAAAAATACGACAGGCAAAGATGGAAAGAACAGGTTCATATATGACCCGATGCCAAAGGCAATGGCTGGCGGCGCAAAGATGAATTCAATATTTTGGGCCATCCCCGCAATGAATCCAATGTCTGTGCCGAGAGAACGGTTGGCATAGTCAAATGCACCGCCCGCCTTCGGAATGGCACAAGCGAGTTCCGCATAGCTGAATGTGAAGGTGATGTACATCACGATTACAAAACCTGTGGCGATGGCCAGACCAAGCGTGCCACCCTGCTCCAGCCCGAGGTTCCACCCAAAGTAATTGCCCGAGATCACATAGCCCACGCCCAGACCCCAAATCATGGCGGGTGTAAGGATGCGTTTTAGTGCTGGGGTAATGTTGGACAAGCGAAACGATGTCTAATAAAGCTACTAATCACTCTCAAGGCATTTCAAAAATCAACAAAAAAGGCCGACCTCAAAAGAAGCCGGCCAATTCATATTATTTCAAAAGCTATGGTTAGATATCTTCTCCCAGGGCTTTCAATTTTTTCTTTACCCGAGCGATTTTCGGCTGATCATCGAGGTCGCCATACACATTTAACAATGAATACAACACTGTAACGTCATCGGGAGAAAGCTTTTCGCAATTCTCAATGTAAGGGAGATATATTTTTAACTTCTCCACATAGAGTACATCAAGTTTTTTCATCTTTTCCATGTCAGTCTTAGAACTGCTCAAGGCACCCATCTGGTCTTTGATTATCTTGGCCTCAGCCCAGTAGAGGTTTGCCAACTCGGCGCTTGCATCAAAATTCTTTGGGTCAATCTCCAATACTTTTCTAAAGGCGTCCTTTGCCTTTTCCGGTTCTCCCATCTCCCGATTTAGCTGGCCCAAGAGAAAAAAGTTTTCTTTGCCTGCTGGATCAGCCTTCAATTCATCTTCTACCATTTGCTTCGCCAAATCATATTTTTTTTCATTGAGATAAATATTCAATTCCATCTGCATCAGGTCCTTGTAGTTCGGATATTTCACCCTACCTTCTTTAAGCACCCTCAGGGCATTTACATTGTCCTTTTTGTTGTCCTTATAGATGGTGGACATCATCGTGTAGGCATCTGGTGTCTTGCCTCCTGCCTTGATGAAACGGGTTAGAAGATCGATCGCCTTGTCGTATTCCTTTGCGCCTGGGGCAAAGATTCCACCTGCATAAAGTAAAACGGTAGTGTCCTGTGGTTGGAAATATAATGTCTTCTCACAAAATGCAAGAGACAATTTGGCGTTTGCAAACTGCTTATCTTTATCGTCTGTTTTCTGGTTGTAGGTGGCAATGGCCTTGATGAGATAGACATACGCATAGTTTCCATAAATGTTGCCGGTGAGCACTGGAAGCCCGGAAATAGGATCGTTTACATAGGTTAGCGTTTTACCACCGTCAATGGCATTGCATTTATCGAACGCTTCTTTTGCAACGGCATATGGATCCGGATCGAGGCTTTTGAACTGCTCCTTAGAAGTTGTATCCATCGACATATAAATCAATCCTTTCACGTACCATGCTTTGGCCGCATTTTTCGAAGGCTGACCTTTCTTGTCAACCATAAATTCCTGATTAATTGTGGTAGCATCGATGATGGTTTTTCCCTCATCCAACTTGAATGCCCATAGGGCCTTTTCAGCTTTGGGAATACTCGGTTTTACCTGGGAAAATGTCATCGCAGGGATGACGACAAAAAGCGCTATGAAAATCTTTTTCATGTTGGTTCAGTTTATATTTCAGTTTGGTTTAGGTTTCCATTCTCAACTTCCTCGATCTTCTGAATCTTTTCTACAGAAGAAATCGAATCATCCTCATTCAGTCTAATGACGCGAACTCCCTGAGTAGCCCTGCCCATTACCCTCAATTCTCCTACTTGTATTCTAATACTTATTCCAGAACGATTGATAATCATCAAATCATCATTGTCACCTACCTGCTTAATTGCAACAAGCTTGCCAGTTTTTTCGGTGATATTAATGGTCTTAACCCCTTTTCCTCCCCGGCGTGTAATCCGGTAGTCATTAATGGAAGAACGTTTTCCATACCCTTTTTCAGAAACGACCAGCAAGTTAGCATCTTCGTGAGTGATGCAAACCATCCCCACCACTTTATCAGATGGCTCATCGAGCGTGACGCCTCTTACGCCAGAGGCTGTTCTACCCATCGGACGAACGTCAGATTCATTAAAATGAACCGCTTTGCCGCCACTCTTGGCAATAATTATGTGGTTCTTTCCATTGGTCAGGGCTGCCTCCAGCAATTGGTCTCCCTCATGTACCGTAATGGCTGTAATACCATTGGCCCTTGGTCGGGAATATGCCTCCAGCGACGTCTTCTTGATGGTTCCCTGCTCCGTGCATAGAATGACAAAATTCTCAGCAAGGTAAGTAGGGTCTTCAATGTTCTTCACGTTCAGAACTGCCCTCACCGAATCTCCCGGTTCAATATTCAAAAGGTTCTGAATGGCCCTTCCTTTGGACACTTTTGTCCCTTCTGGAATCTCATAAACCTTTTTCCAGAAAACTTTACCTAAAGCAGTGAAAATCAGTAAGTACTGATGGGCATGTGCAATGAATAGATGCTCTGTGAAATCATCTTCCTTAGTCGAAACTCCTTTGGAACCAATGCCTCCCCTGCCCTGGGTTCGATACTCTGATAGGAGCGTTCTCTTTACATATCCCTGGTTGGAGATGGTGATGACCATCTCTTCATTGGGAATCATATCTTCCAGTGTGATATCATCTTCACTGGCAACCACAAGAGTCCTCCGGGCATCACCATATCGCTCTTTCATTTCGCGAAGCTCGGACTTGATAATCTCCATACGGATAGACTCGCTGCCCAGTATTTCATTCAGACGATCAACGAGTGCCATGACCTCTTTGTATTCGTTTTGTATTTTCTCGCGCTCAAGGCCAGTCAACCTCTGAAGCCTCATTTCAAGGATGGCCTTTGACTGAATCTCGGAGAGCTTGAATCGCTCCATCAAACCAATCTTTGCAACATCAGGATCTTTGGAATTCCTGATCAGGGCTATTACCTCATCCAGGTGATCCAAAGCAATAAGATACCCTTCTAGGATATGGGCCCGTTTCTCTGCTTCTGCCAGTTCAAATTTGGTCCGCCGCACCACCACTTCATGGCGATGTTCCACAAAATGAACCATGAGGCTCTTCAGATTCAGTGTCTGTGGCCTTCCCTTTACAAGTGCTACATTATTAATTCCAAATGAGGACTGTAACTGTGTGTATTTGAATAAGTTATTAAGTACAATGTTAGGAATTGCATCCTTCTTCAAATCATATACAACCCGATAGCCATCGCGGTCTGATTCATCCCTCAAATCTGTAATACCTTCTATCTTCTTTTCATTGATCAGCGCCGCAGTCTTCTCGATCATCATGGCCTTGTTCACCTGATATGGCACTTCCGTCACCACAATCTGGTCTTTGCCTTTTTGGTTTGTGATGATCTCTGCTTTGGCACGAACCACGACTCGCCCACGACCAGTCAGGTAAGACTCTTGAACCCCTGAGGTGCCATAAATAATCCCGCCCGTTGGAAAATCCGGTGCCGTCACATATTTCATCAGCTCCTGAATCGTAATCTCCCGATTATCGATGTAAGCAATGATTCCATCCACCACTTCTGTGAGGTTGTGGGGTGCCATATTGGTGGCCATACCAACCGCAATTCCTGAAGAACCATTGATTAGCAGATTCGGAATTTTACCAGGGAGCACAGTAGGCTCTGTGAGCGAATCATCAAAATTCGATTGGAAGTCGACAGTGTCTTTGTTGATGTCGGCAAGCAATTCTTCTGCGATTCTTTTCAAGCGAGCTTCTGTGTACCGCATGGCAGCAGGAGAATCTCCGTCGATGGAGCCAAAATTACCTTGCCCATCTACTAACGTATATCGTAGTGACCAATTCTGGGCCATCCTCACCATGGTATCGTATACAGAAGCGTCCCCGTGAGGGTGATACTTACCCAATACTTCCCCCACGATTCTTGCTGACTTCTTATGGGCTTTGTTATAGTTCACACCCAATTCCTGCATGCCGAAAAGCACTCGTCTGTGGACTGGTTTTAGTCCGTCTCGGACATCGGGAAGGGCACGCGAAACAATGACTGACATCGAATAGTCGATGTAGGCACCTCGCATTTCGTCTTCAATATTAATCGGGATGATGTTCTGCCGGGGGGGTAGGCCGCTGCTCTCTTCTGCCACTGGATTTGTATCGATTGCTTAACAATAATTTAACGCGCGAAGATAGATAAAAAGAGGTGAATCCAGGTACCTGAAACGGGTTAAAAACCTACGAATTTGGTAGTAAAAATAAAGTTTTCTTAAAAAATCAGTAGGGGTTCAATTTCTTCTTATTCCTCCCCTTGTATTTGATCAAATTGGGGTGATTTTGGCCGTACTGCGGATTCTGCTTTTTGTAGAAAGGATGTACCCTGCTCCGGTACTCCTGATCACCATGTGCGTGGTTCATTTGAATTTTACAATCTGGGATAAAACATTTGGGTAAATCCGGGATCGTATAGGAAATACCGACATTCAGGTAAAGTGCATTGATGCCGTAGCTGATGCTTTTGCCGCCTTCCGGAAGGTTTAATGTATAACTCTTGACATCATAAGATGGCCTCACAAATAATCGAAGGTATTCAGACAATTCTCGCTCTACCGTCACCCCAAGGTTAAAATAGACAACACCCGTTTGGACATAGGCAGTGTTAAAGTTACTTCCCGGATTGTACTTACCTACCTCCAGATCGCCGGTGAAGAGATAATCCCCTACCCGATAAAAGGAAACTCCAACGATTCCGAAGTACTTACTCATCCAACCCGAACTTCCGGAAGGCTGAAAATCCGAAATCTTATCCGAGTAGGAGGTAGCGTGAAACTTCCCAATGTTCATGAGTTCATAGGAATATCCGGCACCAATCCGATACCTCCCACCCCACTCATAATGAATGGTTGCTTTGATAGGAATATTAAAAGCACTTCCATTGAAGCCTAGCTTTGCACTATCTGAAGAGACCAAAAAGCTTCCGGGTTTTACTTTCGCCGTGTCAATCCCAACGTTATTTACCCAGTTTGTATAGTTTATTTTGGTATTCTTTGAATCAAAGATCAGGGGTTGGGTTCCCTTCGCCTGATATATTCCGAAACCATCAAGCTTGTGGTTGAACGACGTTGAACCATAGCCAGCGCTTAAGCCAAATCGCACATTTCTAAGGATGGAAAGCGGGCGCTTCTTGATCTTGGCGTAAAAGTTATCCAGTGGAAAAGCGGATGCATCTTCATCCTTTTCCTGGGCCCACGAGAGCCTTGGAAGAAGCATGGCTACTACGCAAAATAGAAGTGAGATGTAAATGGATCGTCTCAGACCTTTGATTTTAAAAGTGCCTAAAATAGCCGATAAAGGTAAAAACTTAACTCAACTTAATAGAATCCATACAGTGGATAACTACTTTCCAAACTGCTAAAGGTATGAAAATGGGTTTGCCCCTTCTTTGCCTGATAAGTGAAGTCATGATTTTGGCTTCTCCCCTGGTGATCGGTGGTTCTGAATGTGACTGTGTTGCTGCCCTCCTTCAAGGGAATCCGCGAGTAGAATATGCTATGGGGTAATGTCTGCCAATTTCGGGTATCTGCTTTCTCCGTAATCGCGTTGATGATGCTAAGAATGGAACCCAAGTTCCTGTCGCTTTTCTTCACTTCATATTCTTCCAACTTTTTCAATGCCACCCGGATCAACGCCTTGCTCATCTCAAGATTCATACGTTCATCAAGACATTTGAATGCCACTTTGTTTACATCTTCCAGCAGCTGAAGAGGATACTCTTGTCCCCCCAACTGCAAACTAGCATTTTGAAAATAAATGGGTCGCTCCACATATTTTGGAAAGGCTACCCTGAATACTTCAAGTCTTGTAAGGCCACTGCGGTCTTTTTCCTGGTAGCCTCCCATATTAAAAGGAAATGTAAGTCCAAGGTCAGGATTGGAAAAAATGATGTAGTTATCGCGCCTCGCGATGTAGAAATTAATGCCCCACTCTGCCTTCACTGGACTGAGTCCATTGTGCCAAAAAAATATGAGATCACCACCCTCCTCATTGGTCAGGCGGAAGTCCTCCATTCCAAGCTCATTCTTGTAACGCTCAAATTCGTCATCCATTCCACTGAGTTTTGCCGTACGCAAGAGATCAGACTTTAGCTGTTCAGGAGGATTAATATCAAACATGCTATGGTAATCATCCCGATACACTTCCAACGCATTCCGATAGGCGATAAACGCATTGTTGTAATCATGATCGGAATCGTAAATGATTCCCATCAGCGTATTAATAAACGCATCCCTCCTGAATTTATCCTTGGATTCATATCTGTCAGCAAGCTGCTGAAGGCGTAAGTTGAGCCTTCTGCACTCCACCAGCGCGTCCTCTGGCTTTCCAAGTTTAAGGTAATTTAATGCCTTGAAATACAGCAGCATAAGATGCTCATGATCCTCCCCCCGATAAGCCGTGAAATTGGGATTGGACAGGTAGGACCCTATTTCATTCAAGTAGTTGATATGATAGTCTTCACCATATAAAAACGCCTTCTCGAAATATTCATTGCTTTCTTCATACCGGCCTTTCAACGAAAGTACGAGACCATTATTTACATAAAAAAGAAACTGCTTCTTCCCTGCTGCTTCCGAGGAACGCGATTGCAAGGTGGACAAAGCTTTATCAAGGTCTCCCTTTTCAAATTCTTCATTAAAAGCCTGATTGGATTGATAGTAGGTTGCACAGGAGCTCACTGAAAAAAGAATTGATAGTATGGTAAACAACTTTCTCATCGCTGTAGATCTCTATCAATCAAGCTAATTCTTCACATACTTTTTAATCTCTTCCTGACCGTACCATACCCGTTTGTTGGTCTCCATATCCGTAAGAAAAAGTGTGGTGATATAGTTCACCAATCTCTCCCTCTGATAGAGATCCGTCTCCGAGGTCATTTCACCAAAGAGCATCAGGTTGGCACCTACTTCTTTGCCCCATTTTGCCATCGTTGCAGGATCGGAAAAATCTTGTTGCTGTGCCCGTTCTTGCCGTAGCTTGTCTCTGAAGGAATCTGATTCAACCAGATCTGCCACTCCAGAATTAAAAATTGCAAGCTCCAGTTTCTTGATGTAAGCTTCTGACTCAATGTGCTCACTAGTTTTGTTTCGCACCAGGCCTACAATGATGGTAGGCTTCTTGCCGAGCTGCTTCACATATTCCTTGAATTTTTCACTTGCCAGCAAGTCCGAAATCATCTTGTTGGATACTTGTCGTGAATCAGAATCATTCCATCTGCCACTTAGGTCGATGGATTGATTAGGGTCTATGCGTCTGACCGACCTTGCACAACCCACCAGCAGTAAGACCATTAACAAGAAGGATGTTGTGGAATACCTCATGACAAAGATTTGCATTCATTAAATCAAAACCCCTGCCAATGGTCACAACTGATTGTGAGGTATTGGCTGTTGGCCATTGGCGATGAGATCCTCAAGACTTTCACACCTAACTCATTATCCCATCAGCACTTACCCACGTAAATCCTGTCTATGTTCGCTTCAGCCGGTGAATTACTTCTTTTGGACTGGCTGACGAAAAAACCACATTTCCGGTGACCAACACATTCGCTCCTGCCTCTATTAACGGACGTGCATTCTCCAGGTTCACCCCTCCATCAATTTCTATCAAGGCATTGGAATTTTTAGCCTTTATAAGCGCTTTCAAATCCTTAATTTTCAAATAGGTATTCTCAATAAATTTCTGTGCTCCATAGCCAGGATTGACCGACATCATACAGACGAGGTCAATACTCTCAATGATGTTTTCCAGGTCGACCACCGGCGTGTGCGGATTGATGGCTACCCCCGCCTTTGCACCAAGGCTTTTAATCTGCTGTATATTTCTATGGAGGTGTGGACAAGCTTCCACATGAACCGATATGATATCCGCCCCTGCCTTGCGGAATGCTTCGATTAGCTTCTCCGGATTCACAATCATCAGGTGTACGTCCAATGGCTTGGTCGCATGACGCTTCACTGCCTCAACCACAGGTATACCCATCGAGATATTGGGTACAAAGACCCCGTCCATGACATCCACATGGATCCAATCCGCCTCGCTTTCATTGATCATCACGATCTCCCGTTGCAGGTATGCAAAGTCAGCTGCTAAGATGGAAGGAGCTACGATTGGTTTCATATCCTCCAAAAATAACACTTTAAAGCTTTACAATATGAAAGACTTTAAGAAGTGTGGAGGTCTTAACTTTAAGGAAGTAGTTCCCTGCCACAAGATTGGCGAGTGAAATCTCCAAAGGGTTGTTAAGCCAATTAAGAGTCGTTGATGGATCAGATATGGCCTTCCCTTGCGAGTCATAGAATGAAAGCTCCACCAGGCCTTCCGGAAGTTTTTTAAAAGCCAAATGCATAGAAGACGCAGTAGGGTTTGGAAAAATGAATACATCATCTCCTGAATTGGTTGATTCAAGGTAATTTTTTACAGCGATGTAATTTTGCAACCCAAAGCCAACCTGATTGTTGGGAGCGTTGCCCTTATTGGCCGATGATTTTATGGTTTGAATGAGTTCAACCATTGTCAATTCAGGGTACGCCTGGAGCAACCCAGCCGCGAGGCTAGCCACCAGAGGAGCCGCCAATGATGTGCCACTGGCCGTGCCCAAAGTTCCATCAGGGCGAATAACCGCCGTATTTTGACCAAGGGCCACCACATCGGGTTTGGTTCTACCATCCGCAGTTGGTCCGAATGCGCTGAAGTTGGCTTTTGTACCACCTGCATCCACAGCTCCAACTGCAAGGATGCCATCTGCATCTGCTGGTGGTGCCACATAATGCCATGCACTGTTGCCGTCATTACCGGCGCTTACCACCACAACAATACCCCGATCGCGGGCCATCATGGCTGCTTTGGTAACAATTGCAGTCTTTCCATTTAGGTCGGAAATCTTGTAGTCCATTTTTGAGTCATCAAAGAGATTATAGCCCAGGGAGGATTGAATAATATCTGTGCCTGCGCTATCCGCTTTCTCGGCAGCGAACAACCAATTATATTCCTCGATCCGATATTCGGATGTCACATCTTCGGTCACAAACAATAAATAGTTGGACTTATATGCACCACCGGTAAAGGCTCCAGGAATCAGGCCGGCAATCACAGAAAATACTTCTGTGCCATGCTTATCAAATTGATACACGTTGCCAGAGTTGGTAACAAAATCCCGGGTCATGATCATTCTACCTTCTGCAAAAATAGGTTGGAAAGGAATTGCCGAGTTGACTCCTGGAAATCCGCCATCAAGGACACTGATCATAATGCCCTCGCCATGAAATCCATGGCTGTGCATGGTGTCAAGTCCCAACATCGCCAGCTGGGTGTGAGAAGCCTGATCAGCATTTCCCCCATTCTTTTGGCGCACTTGTTTAACTCTTCCTCCTACCAGTCTTTTGCCAGGGGCAACCATTTCTGTTTTGGTCACAAAAGGAAGCTGGGCAATGGAAGCTAACGTTGTTTCATTCGCTTCGATTAATAGAGCATTCATCCATTTCGAAGTAAAAAATACTTTAGCTCCCGTTGCTTTGATCTGGCTAGCATACGTAGGGCTCACTGGCAGGTCGGCGTCTGCTAACGAAACGCCATTGTGTGACCTCCTGGCAATCGATCTGGCAGATAGAAACGCTTGTGGCTGATCGAGAGAATAAGGTGTGTTAAATTTGTCTTTAAAGAAAACAACGTAACGGTTGGTTTGACCTTTGACAGAAAAAGAAACTGTCAACAAAATTAAGACCCACTTAAATCCCGCCATAATTTTTTAGTGTCTGCTTAAGAACACTTCCATTTTCCACAATCTTTTTACCAATACAACTTCCTACGGTACAATACTCCAATATAGTTACTTCATAATATACCAGCCCCGCTGATTTTGCATAAACAGATTTTCTAACATCCTGCTTAACGATGGGGTCATTGTCATTATTTTCAACGATGGTCACGGAGTTATCAAATGAAACGCCGTTCCCTTCAAATTGCTTTGCCAGATCTGCGACCACATAGTTTTCGCAGGCAAAAGATCCGTCCGGGCAAAGGTCAGTTCCACCCAGGTTGTTAAAGGAGTTTCCATTCCAGGACTTCCCATCCACCAACGGAAATGCAAGTTTGACATAAGAAATATTTCCCTCCTGAAGGACAACCTGGAATTGACTTTTACGGGCTGACCATGTCTCAATCGGAGTCCAAGCCTGGGATGCATCTGTCCTTTTAAACCGACGCATGACATAGGTAACTTGGCCTGACGACTGAATTGAATCCGAGACCACCACTTTCAATTCGTAGAAAGAACCCACTTGGCCATTAACCTCAGAGATGAAAGTCTCCAAAACGTTATACACCCAAAAAGCTCCGACTCTGAGAGGAAAATAATCCGTGGCAGCACCCTTAGGCCGCACCTCCTGTGATTGGCAGCCCACCAGAAGCAACAGAAAGAGTATAATGGACTTATTGAACTTCAATACATCAAACTTATTTACAAAGTTATTTTTTCTTTTTGATATTTGACCATGCAACAAAAACCAGTGATTTATGTAAGCCGCATTACCAACCTGAGCGACGCCCGCTACTGTGCCGGAATGGGTGTAGACATGCTTGGGTTTGTCATAGATCCCGGAGATGTTGATTATGTAAGTCCATCCCAATACCAGGAAATGATTGGATGGATTGCGGGACCCAAACGCGTTTTAGAAATTCCCGAAAATGCGTCTTTAGATTTAGATAGCATGATAAGCCTGTATCAGCCAGATCTCCTATGTGCATCAATGACCACCGTCGGGCAGGTTGATTCGCTGGCCATGCATTTGATCTTAAACCTATCTTTCAACGAATTGTCGTCTTTTCAGGCGCTCGAACCCAGGATTAAAACCAAGGTAGACTACTTGCTGATCAATGATCTTCCTTCCAATGCATCCGCGCTGCATTCATTGATCCAGAACGCCCCTCCCATTCTTCTTTCCCTCAATCAAAATCATGGCCAGGTTCTTGAACTTTTGAATCACTCCGGCGCAGAGGGTTTTGCCTTACAGGGCTCGCGCGAACTTTCACCTGGGTTGAAAGACTATGACCATCTCTCCCGGATATTAGAGGAGCTTGAAAGCTAGACTACTGTGGCAAATGCCAGTATTTGCCATCTGAAATTTTGAATATCCAATGGCCGTTCAGCTTTTTCATCAGCATATCAATATACAGTTCCACTGAACTTCCAAGGGAAAAGGCATCGGAACCCATGACATTGGCAAGGAGGTAATCTGCAGAAATAACCTTTTTAGGATTTTGTGCAAAGAAAAAAAGCAATTCAAACTCCGGCTTTGACAATCGGATTTCCTTTTTTCCAACAGTCGCTGATCCTTCCCTCCGATGAATGTGCAGATCACCTACCTGTATTTCAGGGATTCTCTTCCGAATGATGAGCTTGCGCTTAAGGACAGCTTTTATTTTTCCAGTCAATGACCGCAGCCCAATAATCTTCTCAATATAATCATCGCCTCCTGTTTCCAGAGCAGCCTGTTGATAGTAGCTCTCGGACTTGGCCGTAAGAAAGAAAATGAAAGTGTTTTTGAACTTCCGGATCGCCCTGATCTCTTTACAGATTTCGATGCCATTAACCTCGGGCATCATAATATCGAGAATAATTAAATCAGGGTCAAATTCCAGACACGTCGCGACAGCTTCATTGCTCCTGTATTCTGTTCGAACCTTGAAACCTTCACGTGTTAAATTGTACTCCAACAAATCCAGGATGTCCTGATCGTCATCCACCACAAGAATCTTCTTACTCATTGCCAAAAGATAGGCAACGACTGTTAACGTAAGTTTATCAGGTGTTTATTGATCAGTGATTAATTTGAATCACTTGGAAGCATATTTCTTCATCAACCGCTCCACTGCTTTGCCAGCTACTTTAGGAAAATCAATTTCTACCCATTTGTTACTGTCGAGCCATTTCTCTATCCGCTTCAAGTTACCTTTCTTGACTTTCTTCATGACCGGCACTCCCAATTTCTTTAACGCAACGGCATTACACTTCTGCTCGTATTGACTTTTCATGGGCACCACGAGCAATTTCTTGTTGAGGTGAATAACTTCTGCGGGAGTCTCAAAGCCTGCACCACATAAAACGCCTGTGCTGGTGACAACACTTTCCACAAAATCATCACTGCTCACCGGATAGACTGAAATTTTACCAACATGATAAGGCTGTGATGTATGCTTGGAAAAAATATGCCACCGAACGGAAGAAAACTTCATCAACAGTGCCACCAATTTCTTGTCATCATAAGCCGGAAGGTAAACGGTGTAGTGGCCCTTGTCCCTTTTCTTTGCTTGCGTAATGGCGGAACGAATTACCGGAGTAAAAATGTTCTTATCATACTCCTCAAAATGAAAGCCAATATAGTTTTCCACGGGAGCATAGTTTCTGAGCAACCATTCACCAAATGGGTCCATGATTTTTGGTTTGGGCGTTTTTTTTGAAAGTAAAGCAGACTGGTGACTTAAGCCGACAATCCGAATCTCTTTTCTCCGTGCCGCCCATGCCGAAATAGGCTCAAAATCGTTTACAATAAGATCATATTTCTCTACAGGAAATTCGTTGATTTCCTTGACAACTTGTTTCGAACTGTTTTTCTGAAAGGTCTTGTAAAAATTGATGCCACCACTTTTTCCAAAGAAAAAGCTCAACCCTTTTGATTTGTACTTCACGGGATAGGGTAGTGAAATCTCCGCCTGTGCTCCGCTGACAAACAAATCCAGTTCGCCATATTTTTGAAGCTCAGGGATAATGTCCACGGCCCTGCTTAGGTGCCCATTTCCTGTACCTTGAATGGCATATAGTATTTTCATTTTTTGTAAACTTTCTAATTCCGAAAATGCGGCCTTACATTGAATTAGCTCAGGGCTTTTTTGTATTCAGGAATTCATTGACAAGGTCTTTAAATATCTCGTCATTATCCAGTTTGTTTTTAAACCTCTTGGGAATCTTGATGGACTGCGCATAAAGATCATCTGCATAGTGATAGATTTTCCAACTTCCGCGGTTAAATTCGAGTGCCGTCAGGTTTTCCACCCAATCGCCTGAATTCAGATAAGTTACTTCTCCCTTGTCCGTGACGATCCGCTTGATATCAGGATGATGGATGTGACCGCATACTACGTAATCATATCCTCTTGAGATCGCGATTTCTGCAGTAGTTTTTTCAAAGTCATTGATGAATTTCAGGGCTTGCTTTACACTGTCTTTCACCCGTTTGGATAAAGAAATTTTTCCGCTGCCAAAAATTCCTAAAACGAAATTGACAAATGCATTGAGTAAGATCAGCATGTCATAGCCAACGGCTCCCAACTTGGCCAGCCACTTGGAGTACTTCATCGTTACATCGAACACATCCCCATGAAATATCCAGGCCTTTTTCCCGTCAAGGGTCATTACCTTTTTGTTGTCTATCTGAAAAGATCCCAACCTGAAACCCGCAAACTTTCTCAGCATTTCATCATGATTGCCGGTGAGGTACACAATTTTTGAGCCTTTCGCCAGCAGGCCCGTGATGTGCTTGATGATTTGCATGTGCGACTTGGGCCAGTAGCGCTTGCTGAATTGCCACATATCGATGATGTCGCCATTAAGAATAAGGGTCTTTGGCGTGATGGTTTTGAGATAGCGAAGGAGTTCTTCGGCGTGACAGCCGTAGGTGCCGAGATGAATATCAGAAAGAATTACCAGGTCAAGCTCCCGCTTTCTTTGTTTGCCCAAGGCGGAGAAATTTGGTTGAGCAAAAGTACTGGAATAACCGGTTAATTGTGTGAAGACAATGTTAAGGTATGCTGGGAACTGGTGTCTGGTTGCTGGTATCTGGTGGGGCCTACCTTCTAAATTGAAAGCGGAGATATTTGATCTTTTCTCCTTTGGACGCAAACATCTCCTCATAACGGGTCTTGATATCAAAGCACTCCTGCCTCAGGGGAGACTGGTAGACATCGTCGGTCTGGGCCAGGTCTCGGATGTCCTCTCTCAGCTTCAATTCCCCGATGGTATATTTAAACAAATCAGTATTATCAGTCTTAAACCGAAGGTACCCGGAGGTGCTCAAAACTCTTTTATACAATTCCAAAAACCGTGGATTGGTAAGCCTGCGCTTTACATCCCGCTTCTTCGGCCTGGGGTCTGGAAAGGTCAACCAGATTTCATCAATCTCCTGCTCGTCAAAAAAGTAGTCCAGATTCAGAATATTGGTTCTGAGGAATGCGATGTTGAATAAATTCTGCTCCACTGCCAGCGTGCTCCCCTTCCAGATACGGTCGCCCTTGATGTCCACGCCAACATAGTTGCGGTCGGGAAATAGTTTGGCCAGCGCCACTGAGTACTCTCCCCTGCCACAGGCGAGTTCTACGGTAATGGGATTCTTATTTCCAAAGTAAGTTTCATTCCACTTGCCCCTCATTTTTGTAAAAAGATCCTTACCCGGTTCGATCACGTTGTCCCGGCCGGCAATCACCTGGAAACGAAAAAGTTTATTCTTCATGATTTATTCTACATTGTCATTTTTAGATTCACATTGCTATCACACGGAGTTTCACAGAGAATGCCTAAGAGGTACACAGAGAATGAAAACTTAACTGGGCTTCGATAATTATGCTCTCCGTGAAACTCTGGAATTTCTCAGTGAAACTCCGTGAAACGGCATCAGGATACATCAGGAACATATGAAATCTGACTAAGTATGAATTAAAGTCCCTCTATTTCCGCAACAACAAAAGTACTTCCACCAATAAAAACCAAATCTCCCTCCGCTGCATTCTTGGTGGCTTCCCTGTATGCATCGTTCACATCCCTTACAACTTTTCCCGAAAGGCCAAAGGCACTCGCCTCCGTTTTCAACAAGGCAGCGTCCAATGCCCGTGGGATTTTGGCTTCGCAAAAATAATAGGACGCATCCTTCGGCAATAAGCGCAATACTTCCGTAAGGTCTTTCTCTTTCACTACCCCGAAAACAAAATGCAAATGATCATGAGGTGTTATTCTGATTTGCTCTATTATCTCCCTTATTCCTGCTGGATTATGTGCTGTGTCACAGATCGTCAAGGGAAGGTTACGCAGCTTTTGCCATCTACCTTTCAGGCCAGTCAAGCTTACTACTTTTGAAATTCCTTCCCGTATGGAAAGGTCTGATATCTCAAATCCAACCTCACGTAACTTAAGTACTCCCGCCAGTACCCCCGGGATATTCATTCTTTGGTAGGCTCCCTTCAGCCCGGTATCAAGATCTTCTAACCATAATACTCCATCACGATAGACATACACTCCATCTATTTTCATCATCAGCTTAATGTGATCTGAAGCGAACGAAAGTTGTGCTTCAGATTCCAATGCCTTAGCAGTGAACACTTTTTCCACTTCCTGTTGCCGTTCGCTGATGATGACTGGCTTGTGCTGCTTAATAATTCCCGCCTTTTCAAAGGCGATCTTCCCGAGTGTGTTTCCCAACAAATCCATGTGATCAAAACTGATGTTGGTGATGATGGATAGTTCGGGTGTAATCACATTGGTTGAATCAAGGCGACCTCCAAGTCCCACTTCGATCACTGCCACATCTACTTTCTCAAGCTCAAAATATTCGAACGCCATCGCCACGGTCATCTCAAAAAAGGAAGGTTGGATTTGTTCCATCACTTCATGAAGCCTATTCACAAAGTCAACGACAAACTTTTGTTCAACCTCAACTCCATTGATTTTGATCCGCTCTGTAAATTCTTTCAGGTGGGGAGACGTGTAGAGTCCTGTCCTATACCCCGCCGATTGCAAAATGGCTGCCATCATGTGTGAAGTGCTTCCTTTGCCGTTGGTGCCCGCTACGTGGATGGATTTAAACTTTTGCTGTGGGTTGTCGAGGACCTCGCAGAGCTTGATGGTATTAGTCAAGTCATTCTTGTAGGCAGCAGCACCCACCCGCTGAAACATAGGCAGCGTCTGGTAGAGATAATGAAGGGCTTCGGTATAATTTTTTACCAGCACGGTTCAAATCTACACAACAACAAAAAACCTTTCCCGCAGATTTTCGCTGATTCAATACGTCGCAGATTTCCGCAGATGAATTCAAAAAAATCAGAAAAAGATCTTCGCAAATCAGCGTGGGCCCGATCTGCGGAAATCCGCGGGAAATGCAGCGTATATCAGAACTTAGTTCCCAAGTTTAAACAGTCTGTATCCCACCGACAATTGAAATACCTGGTTCTTTGCGGAAGAAGTACCCAAAGAGCTAACAACTCCTCCGGGGATCGTACCTCCAGTGTATTTATTGATGTCTGCGAGGCCGATATTATAACGCGCTCCAACGTTCAGGCCGAAAGGAAAATCCCAACCCAAACCAACACCCACCGACACATCCGTTGTCTGAAGAAAAGATTTAATGTCCTGGCCCGTGGTGATTGTCCCTGTTGCACTATTGATGACATTTCCTGTGGCCTTGGACACAAAGCCAAACTGTGGGCCAGCCTGAAGATTAAGACCTCCAGCAAGGTATAATTTCAACATCACCGGGATATTGATGTAATCAATATTGTCTGTGTAGTTCGTTGTACCCGTTTTGAATGAGTGTCCTTGTTTAGAAAAAATGATTTCAGGCTGAATCCCAATCTTGGTAAACTTAAATAGAAAGTACGCGCCAGCATGGTAGCCTGTACTATTGCTAAAAGCAGTACTGGCAGAGTTAACTCCATTCAGGCTAGCAAAATTTAGCCCGCCCTTCAGGCCGATGCCAATTTGCACCTGAGCATTTGCCATTTGCAATGCCATCACCGACACAATCGTTAATAAAAGAATGTTGATTTTTTTCATCATTGTTATTTTAGTGATTATGGTACAAAAGTAATACCTCAGATTTGATTGAGGAAATTATGAAAGGCCCAGTTCAGGGTTTCTACCTGTAATCGTTCGGTAAAACGACAATATCTTCTCCATATCACCTTCCATGTCATCTGAAGGGTAAAGCGGCTGACTGACGACAACCTCTTTTAGCCGGAAATCGAAACCCACAGGAATGATCGGAATGTGGGCGCCCCTGGCAATGTAATAGAATCCCGTCCTTAGTTTCTCTACCTTCTTACGCGTGCCTTCCGGGGCCATCGCAAGAACAAAAGCCTCATGCTTGTTGAAAATCTTTACCACCTGTTCCACGGTATCCTGACTTGAAGATCGCTCCACCGGGTGTCCCCCCACCATTCGAAAAAACCATCCGAATGGTGGCTTGAAGAGCTGACTCTTTCCCAAGAACTGAGCTTTCTGAATTCGAAGTATACTCCTTGCTGCCACCCCCACCAGGAAGTCCCAATTACTTGTATGGGGTGCTACGGCAACAACGAATTTTTTAATATCCGTCGGCATACTGCCTCTGGTCTTCCACCCAAGAATCTTAAAAATCAAAACATAGAAGGGCCTGAACATCAGAAGAGTTTGTCTATGAGTGCATCATCTGCCAAGTGCGCGGTTGTAATCTGTAGATCGGGATTCAACTTTTGGGCCCGTTGGATGGCATTAACAGCCCCCGCATTTCTTGCCCATGACCTTCGGGCGATTCCGTTGTTGACATCAAAGTAAAGCATGTTCTTTAGCTTGCGGTCTGCATCTGTTGAGCCATCCAGCAACATGCCAAAGCCCCCGTTGATTGCCTCACCCCATCCTACACCTCCTCCGTTGTGCAATGAAACCCAAGTCGCGCCCCGGAACGAATCACCTATCACATTTTGAACGGCCATGTCGGCGGTATACCGCGAGCCATCGTAGATATTTGATGTTTCGCGGTAAGGGCTGTCGGTACCCGACACGTCATGATGGTCGCGGCCAATGACCACCGGCCCGATCTTCCATTCAAGGACAGCCTGGTTAAATGCTGCAGCGATCTTCATCCTGCCTTCCGCATCGGCATAAAGTATCCTCGCCTTGGAGCCTACCACGAGGTTATTTACGTTCGCTGCTTCGATCCATGCAATGTTATCCTGAAGCTGTGAATGAATTTCTTTCGGCGCCGTCAACAATATTTCCTCCAAGACTTCCTTTGCAAGTTGGTCGGTATAATCAAGGTCCTCCTGCTTCCCCGAAGTGCAAACCCATCGAAACGGTCCAAAGCCAAAATCAAAGCACATCGGGCCCATGATATCCTGAACGTAGGATGGATACTTAAAATTTATTCCGTCTGTTGCCATCACATCAGCATCAGCCCTGGATGCTTCCAGCAAAAAGGCATTTCCATAATCAAAGAAGTAAGTCCCCCTCGCCACATGATGGTTGATGGCGGTCACCTGCCGGCGCAAAGAACCTTGCACATGCTTCTTGAACTCCGCCGGATCTTTCACCATCAAATCATTGGCCTCATCAAATGTGAGCGAGACAGGATAATATCCACCCGCCCAGGGATTGTGAAGAGATGTTTGATCGGATCCCAGGTCAACATGAATTTCTTCAAAAGCAAAACGCTCCCACACGTCTACGATATTTCCCAGGAAAGCAAATGAAATGGGCAAGCGTTTGCGTTTTGCCCCCGCTACTTTTTTTACAAGTTCATCAAGGCTATCAGTCACTTCATCTACCCACCCCTGCTCATGTCTTTTCTGAACTACCTTGGGATTCACTTCTGCTGTGACCGAAATGCATCCTGCGATATTTCCTGCCTTTGGCTGAGCGCCACTCATCCCACCGAGTCCGGAAGAGAGAAAAAGTTTTCCTTCAAGCCCTTCTCCTCTCTTTGCTATTTTCCTGCCGGCATTCAGCAAGGTAATGTTGGTGCCATGAACAATACCTTGCGGGCCGATGTACATGAAAGAGCCTGCGGTCATTTGACCATATTGTGTTACTCCCAGAGCATTGTATTTCTCCCAGTCATCAGGTCGCGAGTAATTTGGAATCATCATTCCATTGGTAACCACCACGCGTGGAGCATCTTTGGACGAAGGGAACAACCCCATCGGATGACCCGAGTACATGTGGAGCGTCTGCTCATCGCGCATTGTAGCGAGATACTTCATGGTGAGCCGATACTGTGCCCAGTTTTGAAATACTGCCCCATTTCCACCATAGGTGATCAGCTCGTGTGGATGTTGAGCAACGGCTGGATCAAGATTATTTTGGATCATCACCATGATCGCGGCTGCCTGCAAAGAGTGACAAGGATATTCGAGAATCGGCCTCGCTATAATTTCATGATCAGGACGGAAGCGGTACATATAAATCCGTCCGAACTGTTGAAGTTCATTTTTAAATTCAGGGGCAAGCACAGCATGATGCCGCGGATGAAAATAGCGCAAGGCGTTTTTAAGTGCCAGCTTTTTCTCGTCAACCGAGAGAATATCTTTTCGCTTTGGAGCGTGGTTGATGGAAGAATCAAATTCCCTGGGCTCTGGCAATTCATCCGGAATGCCTTGCAAAATCTCTTCCTGGAATGATAGTCCGTTCATTGTTTATGCTACAAGATTTTTATACGACTCCATAAAGGGCATTTTTTCAAAGAACAAGAATTTATACTGTAGAAAATCAAAATTTATCATTTAATCGAGAGCTGTAGGCTCGTTTTTATTTTGTAAGGATGGACTTTAGTCCATCCGGTACAGTGCCAATATCACCAGAGAGCCTTGGGCTCGACACATCTTACACGTAGATATGCACCGTTCCTACGGAACTCACTACTTCATGTGTGCTCCATCCAACGGACTGAAGTCCCTGCCTGTGGCCGCCTTCGGCAGGCAGGCGTTGTTACAATATCTATCGTTCCTCCGGAACTTTGGCAATGTTCTCAACTTTAACCCATAGCAGCAACATCGCTTCTATCATTTAAGTGCAAAAATTTAAGCTCAATTTCCGCCATTCGATAAAGAAGTTTTATCATGTTAGCGCTTTCTCGAATTGACTTATACTGAAGTTCTCCTTGGTGAATTTATATCCAATGTCAAAAATTTCTTTGGCCTTACCAATATCAAAGCTACTATACTTGTCCAATCCGGGGGGCTCTATCACCAGATCGCACAATTGCTTGCTTACGGAGGTATTGGCGCCAATGGCGAGGAGCAAGCTTCGTTCGATCACCACCTTCAGGCTGGTTGCATCGAAGGTTGGGCTCACCATATTGCAGTGGGAGCCGATCATAAAATCACACCGGGGACGAATGGGTGCTGAAGGAAGGTTGTCAAGAAGGCCTCCATCCACATACATCCCTCCATTGAAAATGAATGGATCGAAAACAGCGGGTATGCTGCACGAGGCAAGAATGGCCGGAATCAATTCACCTTCGGAAAAATATTTTACCTCGCCTTTGCGGATTTCAGTGGCGGCGATGGTGAGAGAAATTTTGAGCTTGGCGAAATCATTTTCAGGAAGATATTTCGATAGCAATTCATTCATGCCATCCATCTTCAGCAACCCCGACCAGGTCCATGCAGGCCTCAGAGATTTGAAAATACTCACCTGCTGAATAATGTCGAAAATTTCCTGCGTTGAATGGCCATGCGCATACAACGCTCCGACGATTGACCCAGCGCTCGTGCCAGATATCACTGAGAATTTTAACCCCAACTCTTCAAGCGCCCTGATGACTCCAATGTGTGCCACTCCCCTTGCTCCACCACCCGACAAGACCAGACCAATTGACTTCATAGCTAGATCTCACTCAGCGTAAAAGTGTGATCCAATTTTACACCTCTGTCGGTGTTTATCACGGTGCAGCACTCATGAATGGAGTCATGTTCAAAAAAAAGAATGTAATTCTTCTCCGCCGCGATCTTCAGGAATCGTTCCTTCTCCTCCATGCTCAAAAGCGGTCGTGTATCATAACCCATTACATAGGGAATAGGAATGTGGGCGGCAGAAGGAATGAGGTCCGCAACAAAGCAAATGGTTCGGCCTTTGTAAGGTATCATCGGCACCATCATTTTGTCGGTATGACCTGACGCAAGAAAAATTTCAAATTGATTGAAAAGCGAAGGCTTGCTCACGTCAATCATTTTAAGTTGCCCACTGTCTTTGATTGGAAAAATGTTCTCTTTCAGAAAACTTGCTTTCTCACGGGCATTGGGCTTTGTAGCCCATGTCCAATGTTCTTCATTCGACCAGTAGGTTGCATTTGGGAAAGTCAGCTCAAGTTTTTCGTTTTCACTCTTCACACTTCCACCACAATGATCAAAGTGAAGGTGTGTAAGAAACATATCTGTGATGTTCGATTCAGAAAAGCCAGCCTTATGTATGGATTTTATAAGATCGTCATCACCATGGAGGTAATAATGCCTCAGGAACTTTTCATCCTGCTTGGTACCGATGCCGTTGTCGATGAGAATCAATTGAGACCCATCTTCGATGAGCAGGCATCGCATGGCCCAGGTACAGAGATTATTTTCATCAGCCGGGTTGGCCTTCTGCCAGATGGATTTCGGCACGACGCCAAACATGGCGCCACCGTCAAGTTTAAAGAAGCCAGTGTTGATGATGTGTAGATTCATTTGCGGATGCAGTTAACCGCAGAGGCGCTGAGACACGGAGAATGCTTGAATTTTTCTTTGCGCCTTAGCGTCTCTGCGGTTAAGCGCATTTCATTTATTCTTTCACCACCCCCATCGCACAGAACTTCTCAATCCGTTGGTTGATCAGATCTTGTGTCGGAAGTTTATTCAAGTCTTTGTAAGTCGAGAGGATGATCTTCTTCACCTCATTCGCCATCCATTTGATATCTGTATGCGCCCCGCCAAGAGGTTCCCGGATGATGCCGTCGATGAGTTTATTCTCCTTCATGTCTTTTGCAGTAAGCTTCAGCACTTCTGCAGCCTGTTCTTTGTAGTCCCACGTTCTCCATAAAATAGACGAACATGATTCCGGAGAGATCACCGAGTACCACGTATTTTCAAGCATGAAAACTTTGTCGCCAATGGCAATACCCAACGCACCACCGGAAGCACCTTCTCCGATGATGATACAAATCACAGGCACTTTCAACATAAACATCTCTTTCAGGTTGCGGGCGATGGCCTCGCCTTGCCCACGTTCTTCGGCTTCCAATCCTGGAAAAGCACCAGGCGTGTCGATGAACGTAATAATGGGCTTATTAAATTTCTCTGCAATCTTCATCAGGCGGAGCGCTTTGCGATAACCTTCGGGATTCGCCATGCCGAAGTTGCGCATCTGCCGCTGTTTCGTATTTCTGCCTTTCTGCTGACCTATCAGCATGAATGTCTGCCCGTCAATGGTTCCCAAACCGCCCACCATGGCCTTATCATCACCTATGTTTCTGTCGCCATGAAGCTCGATGAAGTCGGTGGTGATTTCGTAAATATAATCGAGCGTGTATGGCCGATCAGGGTGGCGGGAAAGCTGAACCCGTTGCCAACCGGTGAGGTTTTCAAACGTCTCTTTCTTGAGTTCGAGGATTTTATTTTCAAGAGCATGAATCGCGCTGGTCACCGAGGCATCGCTATCTTCGGTGAGTTGCTTCATGTCCTGCAGTTTGGATTCCAATTCGGCGATCGGTTTTTCAAAATCCAATAAGTTCATCTATATCTTTTAGTGAAAGTGCAAAATTAACAGTTTTTTGAAATCTAGCATCGGCTAATTCCAGCCACTAGGGCACAAAGGCACTGACACATCAAAAGAGATAATTCAAATGGCGGTCATTGTGTCTTTGTGCCTTCGTGGCTAAGCCACAACCGTTTTCGACTTTGAGCAGCGCATGAAAGAAAAATCGTAAAGCTACCTTTGCCAGTAGCGGTTTACCTTTACCGCTGTTAATTCCAATCTATGAACATTCAGCTCGAAAAAGTCTCCCTCCCCGATTTTGGAATGGCTCAAGTCGAGCCCGTCTTGCAAAAGCCAATCTATGAGCAACGCCTTCAGAAGCTCCGAAAACTGATGGTTCAGAAACGACTTGAAATCATTGTCGTCTATGGAGATAAAGAACACAATGCCAACACAACTTATATCTGTGGATATGATCCCCGCTTTGAAGAAAGTATTTTAATCATAGGAAGAGAGGGGATTCCTGCTCTTCTGGTAGGCAATGAAGGGTGGGGTTATGCTGAGTTGGCTCCCCTGCCCATCAAGCGAATATTATTTCAATCCCTCAGTTTGATGGGTCAGGACAGAAGTAAGAGCAAGCGTCTTCATACCATTTTCATGGAAGAAGGGATCACAGCAAACACAAGAGTCGGTGTGGCTGGTTGGAAGTATTTCTCATCCGATGAAATGGATGAGCCCGACCACCAGTTTGAGGTACCGCATTACATCGTTGACACCATTTTGCAAATCGTCGGCGATCGAAGCATCATGACAAATGTGAATGGACTGTTCATGAATCCCGAAGATGGATTAAGAATCGTCAACGAAGCCGAACAACTTGCCATGTTCGAATTTGCAGCAAGTCGCACTTCTACAGGATTAAGAAATGTATTGTCAGGCATCCAGCCCGGAGTGACAGAGCTTCATGCTGCAACCCTCATGAATATTAATGGACTACCACATGGTGCCCACACCATGCTCACGAGTGGTCCTCGGGCGAGGTATGGATTGCCAAGTCCTTCTACGCGCATCATGAAAATTGGAGAACCTTTTACGATGGCACTAAGCTATTGGGGTGCACTCAACGCAAGAGCCGGCTGGTTGGTCCATGATGAAACGGAGTTGCCAGTCAATGTAAAAGACTATGTTCAAAAATTGGCGATCCCCTACTTCCGGGCGGTGGTAAAATGGTATGAGTTAATAGGCATTGGCATCACGGGAGCTGAACTATATGAAACGGTTCACCAGGAAATCGGGGATCCATTTTTTGGGGTGACGTTGAATCCGGGACATTATATTCACATTGATGAGTGGGTGCATTCCCCGGTCACTAAAGGTTCTGAGATTAAGTTAAAATCCGGCATGGCATTGCAGGTGGACATCATCCCTGGCACCGGTTCAGAGTACCATACCATCAACATTGAAGACGGCATTGCATTGGCGGATGAAACGCTTCGCCGTGAGATTTCACAAAAATTCCCGGACGCCTGGTGGCGGATCCAGGCCCGCAGAAAGTTCATGAAAGAGGTGATCGGAATCAACATCAAACCTGAAGTGCTACCCTTCAGCAACATACCAGCCTATCTACCACCATTTATACTAAGCAGCGATAACGTGCTGACAGTGAAGCAATGATTGGGCGTAAGCGAAAGACACGTATTTAATGAATATTCCGAAACTGGCTTTTGGATAGATTCATTTGAGGGCTATATTTGCATCCTGTTTTTAAAGGTGGCCAAATTTAAGGTTGCCTGGGAAGCAGAAAATGGTCTGGTAGTTCAGCTGGTTAGAATGTCCGCCTGTCACGCGGAAGGTCGCGGGTTCGAGTCCCGTCCGGACCGCCAATAAATGTTTTAGAGCCCTCAATTGAGGGCTTTTTTGTTTTGGTGGCCAACGTAGTGGTCAAGATCAATGCCCCAATTGAGTATTGACTATCGCGCGGCGTCTGCGACGCGTGCGCAACCGGTGTAGGATTGAAACTATGATGGCATAGTGGGTGGGAACTTATCCTTTCAAAATAGTCAGGAATTCCGTCGCTCATATAGAATTGTTGTCATAACAAAATCGATTTCATTTGATCTATGTCGGAAAAGTACAAGTTCATGGATCCGCTTGGAATATATTTCACAACCACAACCATAGTGGGATGGGCAGATGTATTTAGCAGACCATCTTTAAAGCAAATTGTGGTCAGCTCGTTGCGATACTGCCAGAAAGAGAAAGGACTTACCATTCACGGCTGGTGCCTTATGCCCAGTCACCTTCACATGATTGTAGGTGCAAGAGGAGAAACCCTGTCGTCAATTATGAGAGACTTTAAGAAATATACTTCACGAAAAATTGTGCAAGAGATAGACCAGGTTGAGGAAAGCAGGAAGGAATGGCTTCTGAAATTATTCAGGGATGCAGCAGAGAAGATCAACATGGTAGAGAACTATAAAGTATGGCGGGATGGCAATCATCCAATCTTACTGACGAAGGCTAAATTCACTCGTCAAAAACTGGACTATATTCATAATAACCCAGTGGCGGAAGAGATCGTGGCTGAGCCAACGCATTATTTATACAGTTCAGCGCGGGATTATCAAGGAGGGAAAGGTTATCTTGAGATTGAATTTCTTCAATGAGGTACTTATTGGAATTGCCTTGGAAAAAGATAATGGTATTGGCTGCGTCGGTCAAAGATGTGTTGGGCACGCGTCGGAAACGCCGCGCCATAGTGTCACAAGGCAACTCGCGCGCCATATCAGACACCACCGAACTATGGCGCGGCGCATTCAGCTTGATTGTCTCGAGTAGTTTGATCCACCGATGCCCAAAAAATGATTAAATTTGAGCGACATGAACTATAGCAATTACATCGAGATTGTCCCGGAGAAAAGGTTCGGAAGACCGTGCATCAAGGGAACGCGTATTTCCGTGTATGATGTGCTAAGTTGGTTAGCCAGTGGGATGACAAAGGAGGAAATAATCGAGGACTTCCCGGAATTGAATGAGGAGCAGATAAATGCATGCCTGGCTTTTGCTGCAGACAGGGAACACAAATTAAGGATAGCTTCGTGAAACTTCTGCTAGATCAAAATATTTCTTACCGATTAGTAGGGAAGATTGATCCCTTGTTCCCAGGAACCGAACACGTAAGGAGATTGGGACTTGAAAATAAGCTTGACAATCAAATTTGGGATTATGCAAAAAAAGAAGGGTTTACAATCGTAACCTTCGATTCCGATTTTTATGATATGAGTTTACTACGGGGGCACCCTCCCAAACTTATTTGGATAACAGCGGGAAACACAACGACCAGAAATCTTGAGAAAATATTGGTTGAAAGGGCTGAACAACTTAATGACTTTGTGAACAACAATGAGTTGGGATGCCTGGAAATTCCAGAGTGAATATTATTACTCGCCTCGACAGTTAGCAGAAGGTCGCGGGTTCGAGTCCCGTCCGGACAGCTAATAATAATGAAAAGCCCCTTAAATGGGGTTTTTTTATTTGGTGATAGACCTATTGGACGAGACAAGGGATAATCCCTATAATTTCGTTAACTTCGAAAAAAGCCCACTGCGGGTGATGTAGGGTAATGGTCTATTATATTTGGTGTTAGATTGTAATTGCTTTAAGCCATGCTAAACTATTACGAAATCGTCAAATCAAAGCCTCAAGTTTTTCATCAATTGTCTTACAAAGAACTTTTGTTTGCAAAGTATAATTGTCCCGTAGAGAGAAAATTCATTGCCAAGTGGTGGCAACATAATTTTTTCATGTATATCGTCACGGGCAAAGAAGTCATTCATACTCCGAATAATTCCTGGATGCTTACGCCTGGTAAGGCGGTATTTTTGAAAAAAGGCGCATGTATTCAGGAAAAGTTCTTTGATGAGGTTCTTTGCATCATGTCATTCTTTGTGCCAGATAGTTATTTGCAGCCATTTCTTCGGGAGAATATATCCATATTGAAACAAGGGGAACTACCAGCCGCAACAGATGATCTTGCTATTCCAATTGAGTTGAATGATGCAATGACCACTTTTTATGAATCCATGTTTCCTTATTTCAATTCAAAAATCCCCGTTCCGGAACAACTTTTGGAATTGAAATTCCGTGAACTATTATATATTATTATTTCCAACCCCGTAAATAAAGAATTGACAGCCCACTTTCATACATTATTGCCATTAAATGGAGATTGTCTTCAGAAAATAATGGCAGCTAATTGCCTCTTCAATCTGCAACTTGAAGACTATGCCGAATTGTGTAACCGAAGCCTCTCTTCGTTCAAGCGCGATTTTCAATTGGTATATAAAGCTCCCCCCGGAAAATGGCTTTTGGAGCAAAGAGTAAATTACGCGAAACATTTATTGATTACATCGAATAAACCGATTGCCGATGTTTGTTTTGAAAGTGGTTTTGAAAGTAGCAACCATTTTAGCAGAGTGTTTAGAAATCATTTTGATGTTTCTCCTTTGCGATATCGCAAGCAATCAATAAGTACAAGTAGGTAGAAGTGAAACAACTAAAAATAATGAACATTTTATTTTGATGAGGCTCAAAGTCTGGATTTAGTTAAAGCCCCAGGGTTTTCTTAAAAACCCGAGGGCTTTTGTATTAATTATGCTTCAATTGGATGTTAGCTACCCTGGTGCCCAAGGCAGTGCCGAGTGTCAACCCGGTCTGAATGGAGCGAAGATAGTGGATGCCTCCAAACCTTCGAGACATACCCGACTCCGTTGCAGCATCATTCAAGGAGGCATAACTTCTTGGAGAAAATCCCAGGAAATTGTAGGTGTTATCTTGTATTGGATAATTGTTGCCAAACAATCCGGTAAGTGCCTGCATGGCAGACGAAGTAACGTAAGCATGAGCAGCAGGATATTCCGGGTGAGGAGGCGTTCCAATCAACGGAAGCCAGTTGGGATTAATCACCTTGCGGATGTAAGACACGGGACGTATTAGGTTGTAAGTGTATTTCGACCGCCAGCATAAAATTGTTGCTTCCCTCAAAGCGATGCCTATTTTAGCATAGGCTTCTGATGCCAGAGAAAGATTAGCCTGCTCTTTTTCCAATATAAGGTTAAGTATCGAAATGGAGTGGCCTGGAGGTGTATAGCCTTTATTAACTCCAATGTCGTTCCAGAATAAAGCAATGGATTTTTGTTCGGCAGTCAAAGTGAGCGAAACATCATACACATCCTTAACCATTTTATAAAAATCAGAAGCTGGATCCTCACTGTATGGAAAAGGAACAGCCGGCGCCACACCTTGTGCGTCATCTTGTAGGAGTGGCCGGGCATTTCCAAGAAAAGGAGCCGCAGGTAATGCAAATGCCGGAGGAGTGGGAATCCAGGCGCCATCAAATACGGGTATCACATAACCGGCGTTTGACTGATTATCATTATCTGTCTTTGACCAATTGAAAATAGCAGCTGCAATGGAATAACCATAGGCCTTTGATCTGTCAAACACTGCTGATTCTATGTTTGGTTTGAGCTTGTCATTGTAAATGCTTTCAAGTGAATCAATAGTGGCCTTAATTTGTGGTGTAAGGTTGGGATACATTGATCTAACCAGATTTGCAAGTGCCCCATTTGCACTTACTGACCATGAGTAACTTTTGTTCTCTATGTCTGGCATAGAAGGCATTTGATAAAGGAAAGTGTTCAAACTCACAGAGTTTATTACTCCATGTCTTACCGATTCATATAAACCTATACCTTCGTAGCCGAATATCCGTGCCACTACGGTGGGTGAAATGGCCGGATTGGCGTTCAAAATGATTTTTAATTGAAGTTTGTACCAGGCAATAGCGAGATCACCATTTTCTTGGGGTGGGGCTGGTGTATTTTCTGATTTGTTGCAACTTGAAAAGAAGCAAAGCCATACGATAAGGAAAGCGTGAAGCATGTGGAAAGAAATTATTTTTGTTTTCATAAAACTAAGGGATTAAAAAGTTAATAATCACTGCTCATTGAATGAATTGGAAGTATAATCAAATGTATTGTGTAGCAGAATAAGGAGCCATGCATTACGGTTCAAAAAACTATCTAAAAAGTCCAAAAGGGATCAGGACTGTTGGTCTGTCTCTCTTAGCCGAGTTACCCAAATTAAACGACTCTAATGCGAACTATGGCGCGGCGCCTTGCAGCGCGTGCCGGTGCGAACCATCAGCGAAGCTTTTTTACGTGGAGCTCTTTAAGGAAATGGATTTTGACTTTTGAAAATGCATCCTGTTTTCCTGTACAAAGATCGCCACTAAGGCACCAAGGCACGAAGAATACA